>JAGBBD010000064.1 GCA_017938625.1 Oscillospiraceae bacterium
CCCTTGGCAGCAACAATTTCCTGTGCGGTCAGAACAGCGTCACAGACGGAGCAGTGCTTGCCCTCTGTCAGACCGGTCTCGGTGCAGGTAGCTTCCACAGCTGCGTCGATCACTTCGGTGTGACCCTTGGCAGCAACAATTTCCTGTGCGATCAGAACGGCATCACAGACGGAGCAGTGCTTACCTTCTGTCAGACCGGTCTCGGTGCAGGTTGCTTCCACAGCTGCGTCGATCACCTCGGTGTGACCCTTGGCTTCGACCTCGTCACCCTTTTCGGTGTGACCACAGGTCTTACAGGTATAGGTGGTGTAGCCGCCAGCTGTGCAATCGGGGGCAGTCACCACTTCGTCATAATCATGACCGGTGGCTGCGACCTCGTCACCGTCTTCGGTATGACCGCAGGTCTTACAGGTGAAGGTTGTGTAGCCGGCTTCCGTACAAGTGGGAGCAGTCACAGCTTCGTCATAGTCATGGCCGGTTGCAGCAACGATATCGTTATCTTCGCTGTAGCCGCAGGTCTTGCAGGTATAGGTAGTATAACCTGCGTCTGTACAGGTAGGAGCAGTCACGGCAGTTTCATAATCATGGCCGGTAGCCTCGGTCTGATCTGCCTCGTAGCTGTGGCCGCAGCCTGTGCAGGTGTAAGTGGTATAGCCTTCCTCCACGCAGGTGGGATCCGTCACCACAGCACTGTAGCTATGGCCGGTAGCTGCCACAGGCGTATCTGTGTAGCTGTCGCCGCAGACAGTACAGGTGTGGGTGGTGAAGCCTTCATCCATGCAGGTGGGCTCTGTCACCTCGGAGCTGTAGCTGTGACCGACTGCTTCAATGATCTCAGTATAAGAGTCGCCGCAGACGGCTTCTTTACAGGTATAGGTCTTGACACCTTCGGTGGTACAGCCGGGCTGGGTGGTGATGACACCGTCGTCATACTCATGGGCACATTCTCTGTCCCATGCGCCGTCGGCATAGGTAAAGACGCTCTTGGTGGTTGTGCCGGAGCTCACATAGGTGCCGTCAGCATTCTTCATCTGCACAGGAACCAGCGGGATCTCCACATAAGTAGACTGAGAGGTATCACCAGCCTGAATCATCTGATAGGTCACTGTCTGGGTACCGGGACGGATCTTTGCCACACCGTTGCCATTACTGACAACTTCAGCACCGCCGGCAGTACTGTAGGCATAGCCCTGAGAAGCATCGATGACACCATCGACTACGATCTTGGCGTCCACCAGATCGGCATCGGTGCGATCATACACTCTGCCGGGTGCATAGATAACAGGAACGAACGTCTTGTTGACAGCACCTGCGTAGCCGCCCCATTGATCAGCGTCATAGATATAAACATTGATATTGGTACCCAGAATACAATTCGTACCCTCTCCAATGTTGATCACCGAGCCGGGCAGCAGTGCCACGTCCTGATTGATCTTGACTGTGCCGCTGCAAATATCCACTGTCAGATTACTATTGATGGGCAGTTCGTACTTGCCGGAGTTGATATCCGTACCACCCACATCCAGCGTAATGGGATCAATGGTCATCTCGCCATGAGATTCCACCATCAGTCGGTCTGTGGTGCCGTCATAACGCTTGACCACATAACCCGAAGTCAGATTGAACATGGCGTTGCTGGAACCGATAAATGCCACGGAAGAACCGAAGTCTGCCTTGGACATATAGATCGTGGTGTAGCTGTATTCCTTCGCGCCGGAGTACAAGGTCAAGGGGACTTCGATGTTCTGCACATAGTACTGACACAGGGGGAAAACACCGTTTTCCATATCCGTGCTCTGTGTGCCGCCGCGGAAGTCTGCGATCTGGAACAGCTCATAGACGACTGCACCGGAATTGGCTGTCACAGCACCGGAACCTGTGATAAAGCCGTAGGCGTAAAGTGTACCGCCGTTGTTGACGGTAATGTTACTGCCATCTTCCATGCGGATGAAGCTGACAGCCCCACAGGGAGCCGCACCAAAGGCCTTGGCACCCTGCGCATAGTAGTGCTTACACGAAAGGCTCACCGTACCGTTGACGGTCAGATTGGCACCTTCTGCCATGGTCAGAGTACGATACGCCGTAGGTACGGTATAAGGATTGGAAGTGGTTTGCTCCACACCGGCAACCTGTGTGGTATAGAGGGTATTGGCATCATCAAAGGGGATGAGCAGAGTGACGCCGGCGGGGATGGTATAGTCACCTGCAGACAGGGTGGCATCGTTCATCAGAACGAGCGCTTTGCTGGAGGAGCTTGCGGCTGCAGCTGTGGCTGCGGTAAGACCCTCAAACAGATAGCCGCCGGAAACAGTGTAGTAATACAGCTTGCTCAGGCCAAGGAAACCGGTACCTGTGGACTTCTGTGTCGTAGAGCCCAGCAGGAACCAGGGCGCGGAATTTTCGCCTACAAAGGCTGCCTTGACGGTCATATCTTCCGCAGGGGTCAGAGTGAAGCTGGCATCACCGGAAAGCACCATGCCGTTTGCAGCGTTGATCCAGCCGAGGAATCTGCCGCCGTTGGCAGCAGCTGCAGTCAACGTGGCGCCATCGGTCAGGCTGATCTCCTGCACAGAACCGGCTTCTACAACAGTGCCGTCAACGGTGACGCTGCCGTAAGCGCTGTCAAATTCCACCGTCACATTGGATGCCTCAGCGGCGGCGACCAGAGCAAATTCACTCAGAGTCAGCGTTGCAGTACCTGCGCTCAGGCCGCTCTTGGACTGCAGGACCAGAGTTACAGATGCACCGGGGTTCAGAATCGCGCTGTAGCTGCCGCTGGTGGCGGCTTCACCTGCCACAGTGAAGCTGCTATAGCCGGATGCGGCGTAGGCAAAGGACAGGGATGCCACATTTTCCGACTCGTTTGCAATGGTCACCGTATTGGTCTTCTTGCTGAACAGGCTGCCTGCAGCCTTGACAGTCACGGTGTTGCCGGAAACGGTACCGTTGCCAAGGCTGTCTGTCACAGAAATCTGACCGTCCAGAACGGTAACGGTGGTAGCCAGCATGCTGACCGTATCATCGGCAGCAGCCTTAGCCTCCAGAGCATCGGAGAAAGCGAAGAACAGCTCGCTCTCACGCTCCAGAAGCGCAAATTCCTCTTCAGACAGCTGCTCGATGCTCTCGGCAGCTTCCAGTTCGGAGATCTCCCAACGGGCTGTCTGGTAGGTCTCCCAATCCATTTCGTCTACCACGGCCTGCATTTCCTCTTCGGAAATGTCGGCAGAACCGAGATAGGACTCGAGAAGCGCGATGAGGTCTTCCTGAGCCTGCTCCACGGCAGACGCATCCACATTGAGCTCTTCCAGCATTTCTTCGTATGTGAGTTCTTCTTCCTCATATACGATCTCTTCTTCCGTTTCTTCCACCACTTCGGTCTCTTCCGCAATGGTCTCTTCGTCGGGGATTTGTTCCTCATACACTTCTTGTACGGGAGCTGCGGTCTCTTCCGCGGCAAACACCTGCACAGGCGCCACGGAGAGCACCATGACCAGCACCAGCAGGAACGAGAACAGTCGCTTTGCCATGATCTTTCCTCCTAAACTATATCGTTTCAGCCGATTTCCCGGCGGAAGCGAAGATTTACAAACTTATTTCAGTCTCAGAGATGCCGCAATCTCATTGACCGCATCCTGGGCAAGATAGAATGTGTTTTCGTCTTCTGCGCTCAGACCTTCGGGAAGCTGCTCCATATCAAATGCCACGGGGATCTTATTCTCTTCGGCATCTGTCAGAACGGTCACAAAATCACCTTCGCTGGTGTTGTATTTCAGCGTGAAGATCTTGGTTTTTCCCACAGACAGATTTGCGTAGAAATCCAGCTTTGTGCCGCTGCCATCTTCCGCTTCCTGCAGCACGATCACATCTTCCAGATCACCGGAATATGCCAGTTCGTATTCCGGCATTGCCACCTCCACAGGGGGCAGCGCCTCCTCTTCGGTGAGTATTTGGGTAAGCTCTTCTGTCTTGTCCTGCCTGCAGGCAGTCATACCGGCAGCCATCAGCAGAAGCAGCACCAGAAGCATACTGACCGCTCTTTTATGTTTTTTCACTTGTGGGCCCTCCTATTTTCCAGAAGCTGACAGGCAGCCTTGTTCCAATCGTATTTCATAACACTTTTTCTCGTGTCCTTCTGTTCTTTCAACGCCAGATCCAGCAGTTCCTGCAGCCGATCCTTTTCAAACGAGGTGATCTCATAGAAGCCCTCGCACAAGATCAGCTGCGCCAGCTCACCAAAGGGCGTGGTCACCACAGGCAGACCGCAGGCTGCCGCCTCCAGAGCAGACAGAGGGCTGTCGATACACATCCCGCTCCGGGACACCGGAAACAGATAGACATCAGACAACTGATACAGCTGCTGGATATCCGGGCAGTAGGCATCAAAGATGGTCACATTCTCTCTGCTTTCCAGCAGCGCCCGAAGCTCTGCATCCCGGCTTGGGATGGTCAGGGTGCTTGCAACCAGCACAACGTGATACCGATCGTCAAGGTCGGCAAGACAGGAAATATTTCTGCCTGCCTTCAGATGCCCCACATGGAGCACAATGGGTTTATCCTTGGGAAGATGATACGCTTCACGAAGACGCAGCTTTTCTTCCGGGCAAACAGGGCAAAATCGATCTAAGTCCACACCGACCTTCAGATATCGGACTCTCTTTCCCACCAGCGCCCGGTACTGCTCAAAGGCGCTTTGGGACAAGACCACGAGCTCGGCGCGGCTCAGCTTCAGCAGCAGCCGCACCAGAAATCCCGGCTCAGACTGCATGGCAAGGATCACCTGCAATCCCCATTTTGCAAACAAAGACAGAATAAAGATCCGCACCGCCGCAGGCAGAAGCCGTGTCAAAGACGGAGCATAGAGCACAGGCTCTCTCTTCTTCCGCAAAAGCCCCATCAGGTCTTTACTCAGCAGCAATTTGTTCAGTTCCAGATGCACATCGCTCAAAGGTGAGCGTCTTTGATAGGTGACAACGGTAGTACCCGGTGCCAGAGCCTTGATCCGCCGCACCAGATTGTTCGCCACATTCATGCAGCCCTCATCGGACTGCCGGGTCAGACAATTGGACAATACGATCATACAGTCTGCTCCCCAGGCCCGGCATGGACGCTCTCTTCCGCGCGCAAGGTCTGCAGCTGCTGTCTGGACTGCTCCGACAAGCCGTCGCTGACAGCGGCGCACAGATCGCAGGTGGAGCATTGATCCAGCTCTTCTTTGCTCACCTTGCCGTCACGATACTCGCGCACGATCTTATTTTCATACATACAATAGGGTCTTTTCATCACAAGACTTTTCAGCTTGTGCCACACCACCCACATTCCGGGAATCCAGATATACTTGTGCATCGCCGGTGACACAGAGCCGATCATCCAGCACTGACGATCACAGCTGCGGACTTTCGCCCGGACAGCGTCCGCCTCGGGAGAGTTCCAAAGCTCTTCCCATGTCTGTGTATTGAGATTGCCCATGATTTCCTTATCTTTTGTGCCGTTACAGGGCATCACATCGCCGTAAGGGTCAATAAAGAAAGTATCAAAGCTCATGTCACAGGGCAGAAGCCGTTTCTGCCCGTAAATGTAGTTGATCAGACCATGGTTAAAGTAAGCGCGCATCCACTTTTTAGGGCTTTTGGACTTCAGCAACCGATTGACCAGCTCCTCAAAATGCGATGCCACCATAGGTCTGTCATGGATGATATTCTTGGCCTCCACAAAATAGAAGCTGTTATGCAAGGATGCTGTGGCAAATTCCATGCCAAGCTCATTGGAGATCTCATACAGCGGCACAAGATCGGGCGCATTGAGATCCTGCACGGTCATGCCGAAGCCCACATCCTTCATGCCCATTTCCACCAGCTTTTTCAAGGTGGTATAACCGCGGTTGAAGCCATCATCCAGTCCGCGAATAGCATTGTTGGTCTGTTCCAGACCTTCAATGGAAATGCGGATGCCGATATTGGGGAATTCTTTGCACAGATCGATGATCCTGTCGGTAAAAAAGCCGTTGGTGGAGATCACGATGCGGTCGCTTTTCTTGTAAAGCTCCCGGACGATCTCCTTCAGATCGGTACGGATAAACGGCTCACCACCGGTGATATTGGTAAAATACATGGGAGGAAGCTTTCGGATGGTCTCGACTGTGATCTCCTCCTCCGGTCTGGAGGGCGCCTTGTAACGGTTGCACATGGTGCATCTGGCGTTGCACCGGTAGGTCACGATCACAGTACCGTTCATCTTTTTCGCCAAGCCTCTCACCTCACTTTTTAACACTCGGACAGTACCTTTCCCACACCCATACCAAAGCTGTACAGGCTGTGCCGCTGCTCGTAGCGTTTGCGGCTGTTTGCAGCAATGTCCAAATAAAATTCTTCATCGCGGTACAGACGCTCTACTGCCTGCACAAGGGCATCTTTTTCCTTGGGTACGACCAGTCCCGTTTTTCCGTCTTCCACATAATCATCTGCCAGACAACTGGGTTTTGTGATGATGATGGGCTTGGAGAAGGACATGGCCTGCAAAAGCACCGTTTCGCCTGCCACGATATCTCCGTCCAGAATGGGAATGATCATCATTTTGCAGCCGCGGACAAATTCATAAGACTCGTTTTTCCATACATTGTTGTAGATCGTGATGTTTTTGGGCGGTGCTTCCACGTGCAGCTCATCACACACGATGCGCACAGGATACTCCGTATCGCCCAATGCCTTTATGAGGAAGTCCCAGTCGCGGTTGCTTCTGCCCAGCGCCAGAATATAATCATTGGGCGCAGGTTTGCGCATATCCACCACTTTGGTAAAATCGTTGATGCCAAAGGGCAGGAACACAAAGCGCTCCAACGGCTCGTCAAAGACCTTGGCGCAGTGCTCACAAAAGCGCTGCGAGCTGCAGACGAACACATCCACATAGGGGCTCTTAACGATATAGCGCATAAAGCGCCAATAGACCTTGCCCACAAGCCCTTTTTTGGGCTTATAAATAAAGTTTTTGATCAGAAGGGTGTTGACCTTTTTTACATGGAACAGCCGACAATAGAAGGCAAACAAAAGCCCATAAAATGCCTGCCAGCCCACGATCTTGTCATACTGCTTTCTTTTAAAAAACACGCTCAAGGGGAATGCAAAATACTTCACATACCGCCACAGGTTATGAAGCTTCGTCTTTCTGCCCTGATTGGCAGTCAGCACCAATGCCTGCCACGGCAGTCCGGTCGCCTGCTGCAGACCTTGGATAAAATCTTTTGCTTCTTCCTGTGAGCTGTCAAACAGCGCCACATTCTTTTTCATGCTTCCTGCATTCCTTTCAGTCCCGGCGGAAAATGTCCCGGGTGTAAACCTTTTGCCTGACATCCTCCAGCGCCCTGTCAAAGCGGTTGGCAAGGATCACCCGGCTTTTTGCCTTGAAGGCTGCAAGATCATTGACCACAAGACTGCCGGAAAACAGGCTGCCGTCTTCCAGAGTCGGCTCATAGATGATCACTTCCGCACCCTTTTCCTGCAGCCGCTTCATAACGCCCTGCACAGAGCTTTCACGGAAATTGTCGGAATTGCTCTTCATGGTCAGACGATATACACCTACCACAGCCTCATGGCTGCCTGCCATTTCCAGCACACGGTCTGCCACGAAGGCCTTGCGGGTACGGTTGCTCTCCACGATGGCTTGGATGAGATTTTCCGGCACATCGCGGTAATTTGTCAAAAGCTGCTTGGTGTCCTTGGGCAGGCAGTAGCCGCCGTAGCCAAAAGACGGGTTGTTGTAGTGATCGCCGATTCGCGGATCAAGACAAACACCGTCAATGATCTGCTCCGTGTCCAGTCCTTTCATCTCCGCATAGGTGTCAAGCTCGTTGAAATAGGACACACGCAGCGCAAGATAAGTGTTGGCAAACAGCTTCACTGCCTCGGCTTCCGTAAATCCCATGATCAGCGTGGGAACATTCTCCTTCTCGGCACCTTCCTGCAGAAGTCCCGCAAAATGCTCGGCAGCCTCAAGAAGACGAGGATCTTCCCTGTCGGTACCCACAATGATGCGGCTGGGATAAAGATTATCATACAGCGCCCTGGATTCCCGCAGAAATTCCGGGCTGAAGAGAATATTTTTGTTGCCTGTTTTCTCGCGGATCATCCGCGTATAGCCCACAGGGACTGTGGACTTGATCACAACGGTCGCCTCGGGCGCATAGCGGCAGGCACGCTCCAGCACCGTTTCCACAGCGGAGGTATCAAAAATGTTCTTTTCGCTGTCATAGTTGGTGGGAGCGGCGACGATCACGACATCTGCACCGCTGTAGGCTTCTTTTTCATCGGTGGTGGCAGTGAGATCCAGATCCTTCCGGACAAGATACTGCTCCAGATATTCATCCTGGATGGGCGATCTGCGCGCATTGACAAGCTCGACCTTTTCCTGCACGATATCCACCGCATACACCTTGTGATGTCGGGCAAGCAGTACCGCCATGGAAAGACCCACATAGCCCAGACCGGCAACTGTGATTTTTAAATTACTCATGATAGTTTCCTTTATAATAAGCAAGCAGCTTCTGCCCGTATTCCTCAGCTGTATCAAACTGCAGCTGAATGGATGCTTTGCACAAACGCTCGTTCAGTTCACGATCCTGCCACAGTCGCGCAATGTTCTCCTGCAGCTGCCGCACATTTCCGCTGTCAAACAGAAGTCCTGTTTCTCCATCACGGATCAGCTCCACCACACCGCCGATTCTTGCACCGATGACAGGTGTACCGTACATCTGGCTCTCCATCACGGAGAACGGGCAATTTTCATACCACTCGGAAGGATAGACGGAAAACCGCGCCTTGCGGATGAGCATTTCCAGTGCTTCGCCTGTTTGAAACCCCACATTGCGGATATTGTCGATCCCGGCAAGCTGATCTTCCAGAGGCCCTGTTCCCGCAAATACAAAAGAGATATGCGGCAGAGCCTTAGCCGCCTTTATCAGCGTTTCAATGCCCTTTTCCCGGGAGTATCTGCCAAAATAGAGGACATAGTCCTCTTTCTCCACCGCTTTTTTCTCGGGTCGGGAGATAAAATTGTGCATCGCCACGGTCTTGCCGCGGAACACCGGCGCACTATCCAGCTTTTCTTTCATAAAGGAAGAGCAGCAGATGACCGTATCCAGATGGCGGTAGACCTTTGCCCACTTCCAGGTGGTGGCCTCCATGGTGCCGATAAAGCTTTTTGCCAAAGAGCCATGGATACATCTGCCCTTGGTACAGGCAAGGAAGCTTCCTTTCAGACACTTTTCGCAGTTTTGGTGGGTGTTGGGATCATGGCACATATGGTTGGGGCAAACAAGCTGATAGTCATGCGCCGTATAGATGATCCTGCAGGGATGACCCGTTTGTCTGCTCCACTTTTTGACAGCAAGGATCACAGAAGGTGTCAGCTGATAATTAAAGTTGTTCAGATGGCACACATCGGGCTTGAGATCCTCCAGCACCAGACGCAGCTTTTTTGCTGCTTCCGCAGAATAGATGGTCTTGACAGGATATGTGATCTTTGCCAGTTTGGAGCCGCCGTGAAAATCCATATCTTCGGTGTAGGCTTCCACACGGTTTCCCACCACTCTGCCCTCGTGCTCCATGCCGAAATATTCCACACGGTGGCCCAAAGACTGCAGATATTCACCCAGCTTAAATATGTAAGTTTCCGATCCGCCGTTGGGGTGGAGGAACTTATTTATCATCAAAATATTCATATCTTGCTCATTTCTGTCCGTACAGGGCAAGGGTCTGTGCCGTCACATCCTGCCAGCTGTACTTTCTGCAGATATATGCACAGGCATCATCCTTGTAACTGCGCACAAGGCTGTGGTCATCACACAGTCGCTGCAGCTTTTGTGCAAGGTCTTTTACATCGCCGCGGCGGAACAACACTCCATGCTCCTCCACCACCTCGGCACACTCGGCAATATCTGAAACAAGGCAGCAGCGGCCAAAGCTCATGGCTTCCAGCAGACTCAAAGGCATGCCCTCCAGATCCGACGGCAGCACATAGATATAGGCATTGCCGTAAAGCTGCCGCAGCAGCTGCCCCTGCACAAAGCCTGTGAACACGATGCGTTCATCGTCCTGTGCCAACCGGTGAAGGGATCTGACATAGTCATCTGTATCGGAACTGCCGCCTGCAATCACCAGCTTTTTATGGGTCTTGATGTTTTTATATGCTTCGATCAAATAATGGATGCCCTTTTCCGGCACCAATCTTCCCAAAAACAGGATGTATTCTTCTTTTTTAAGTCCCAGACTGTCAAGATGATCCTCCCCCACCGGCTCCGGTTTGGTGACACCGTTGGGGATCCATACAGTCTTTCTTCCGTAAGTCTGCAGGAAATATTCCTGCACATTTTTGCTGAGCACAATGATCTCATGGGCATAACGGACAGCCATTTTTTCACCCAGCATAATATATTTGGCGCCAAAGCCATGCTTCCACTTTTCTCTGCCCCAGTCCAGACCATGGACTGTGACGATGACCCGCTTGCCAAACAGCCTTGGCAGCCAGCTCATAAAAGCAGGCCCTTCGGCGTGGATATGCACCACTTCTGCACGGCTCAAGGAAGCACAGACCGCAGCGCTGATACTGGATGTCACAGCTGCCAGTCCTTTTTGATCCAGCGTCCACACCGTTTTCAGACGAACACCTTTGTAGTTTTTCCTCTGCTGTTCATCGTATCGGGCTCCGCCCACATGATGCCCTGCCCGATTATAACAGGTCACCCGATGACCAAGCTGCGCCATGCGGACGCTCAATTCCTCCGCCACGATCTCCACACCGCCCTCTCTGGAGGGGATGCGCTTATGTCCAAACACCGCGATCTTCATAGGTTTCGTGTCACTCACCGTCCATGCCAAGGACTGCACCGAAGGTCGCAAGGATGATCTTCCAGTCGGTGCGATGGCTGCGCTCTTTGATATAGCGGATATCCAGATCCACCCACTCATGGAAACTCAAGTCGTTTCTGTGGGGCTGGATCTGCCAGTAACAGGTAAGTCCCGGTGTCACCAAAAGGCGCTGGGCATCATAGTCTGTATACTCTGCCACCTCACGGGGCAGTGCAGGCCGAGGCCCTACAAGGGTCATATCGCCGCGCAGAATATTGACAAGCTGCGGCAGTTCATCCAGACTGGATCTGCGTAAAATGCGCCCCACCTTGGTGATGCGGGGATCGTTTTTGATCTTAAACACAGGGCCATCCATCTCATTGCGCGGCAAAAGCTGATCTTTCATGGCATCGGCATTGGCACACATGGATCTGAATTTATAGAAATAAAACTCCCTGCCGTTGAGTCCTACGCGTTTTTGCACAAAAATAGGACTTGCGCCGGGAGAATCGATCACGATGATCAAGGCAATGAGCAGCATCACAGGAAACAGCACCACCAAAGCGATCAGAGAAAGCACAATATCCTGCAGCCGTTTCAGCTGCAGGTAAGAGGGCTTTTTATTCAGTTCTGCCTGTGTCAGCAGAGGTTTTTCCGCTGTTTCCGCCACTCGCATAAGCTCCGACCTCTCTCCCTCCAATGGGAGGGCACACATCTCCAACGTATGTGATTCGCCACCTTATATGATAGCATCAACACTTGGAAATATCAACCAGTTCCACCAAAAAACAGCAGGCTTATTCCTGAGAATTTTCTTTGCTTACACCCAACCAGACCTTCCATCGGCTTGCAGGACGAACACCTGCCACGATGTTGCTCATTTTGCCGCAGGATCTGCACTCGCCCTGGTAGGGCAAATATGCCAGATCCTGCGGAATCAGCTTCATTCTGTATTGCCCATTGATGCAGCTGCGGCACTTGCTCATGAGCGAGGTTTGTTTGAGTTCGGAATACTTCAAAAGATCACGTCCCTTTTTCCTTTTCCAAAATTATACAATTTTTGTAAGTTCGTTGCAATAGCGGAATGCAGAATTCTTCTATAAATTTAAAAATTTTTACGCAGACTTCATAACATAAAACCCCCATCGGAGTTATTCTCCGATGGGGGTTTGCCCGATCAGGTCAGATAATTTTTGGCAGAAGAAGCAAACTTCATGATGGCATCATTGAGTGCATTCTCGCCGGCTCTTGCCGCGTAGCTCGCTACGCTGTCGGCACCGCTGCCGTGGACAGTACCATCGGCATTGTAGACCGTGATGGTCACAAGGCACCGGGCATCAGGAACCACGATGCTGTCAACGGGCACCTTATAGATGTTACCGGAGTAGTGACCAAAGTCTGTGCCCTTTACCGTATAGGACACTGTGCTGCCCTTGAAGTTGGTGTAAGATACCACGGCATACATATCGGTCGTCACATTCTTGAAGAACAGATTCAGCTCGATCCGGTCTTCCAGAGCAAGGTTGGAGCCATAGTAGTTGGTCCCCTTCACCCGCTCATCGGTGCAGACCACAGGATCGGATGCCAGCTCCTTCTGTGCTTCGGAAAGCAGGTTGTTGGCATAGTCTGTGGTGTTGTAGCCAAACTTGATCTGTGCCTGTGTGCCGTAGTTGAGCATGTCCACCACCAGCTGCTTCATCTCCTCGGACGAAGAGGAGGCAGCCAGCGCCTTCATGCTGTAAGCCCGGACGGAAGTAACATATTCATTGTTGTGAACATTGCCGTTTTCGTCCTTGACCTCAAGGGTCAGTTCATCTGCCATCTCCATGGCGCGGACAGATGCGGTGACCTTATACAGCGCGCTGCTGAAGGATGCCCATTGTGCCTGAGGGATCTCGGTGGTCTTGACCACCTTGCCCTGACAGGTCTGGGTGATAACAGCGGTGTAGGTATGGTTTTCGTCAAGTGCTTTGGTGAACATGAAGTTGACGGCAAGCTCGTTGCCCAAGTTCATGTTGGTACCTGCCACATTGAAGGTCTCGATCACTTCCTCGGGCTCTTCCATGACAGTTCGGGTGACCGTCTTGCAGGCAGGACACACCGTCTCTTCCACATTGTCCACGGTGTAGGTCACAGCCTTGGAATGCGTACACACTGCAGGATCATAGTTGGCACCGGTATATGCCACCACATAGATCACAAAGCTGGTCTTGCCCACAGTAACACCGTTGGCATCCACAGCGCTGACGGTGATGGGATATCTGCCCACTTGTGTCTTGGCAGGCGTCCAGGTCAACAGGCCTGTGGAGGCATTGAACTTCATATTGGTGGCGAGACCTTCTGCGGTGTAGGTCATGCCGGAGCCTGCCACACCGGTGGTCAGAGAGATCTTATACCCGGAGCGCACCACCTGATCGCCCTGATAATTCAAGAAGGACATGGTGTCGCTGCAGGCGGACATGGGAATGCGGCAGGACTGACCCACAGCAATGTTGTAGAGATAACCTGCGCTCAGATCCGTAGGCTCTTTCATGGTACGGATCATACTCTGATCGCCCAGATCCAGCGTCACGTTGCCGCCATCGGCTTTTGCACCTTCGATGAGATATGCGCCGTTCTCTTCCCCATCGTTTTCCACATAGATCACTCTGCCGATCAGCTGCTTGGGATCGATGCTCTGATCCAGCTGCACCGTGAGGGAGTTTTCATAGCCCAGCTCTCTGGTGAAGTCCACCACCTTGCCGGACACAGCACCGTACTCCTGCAGATCACCTGCCACCTGCGTGGCATCCATGCCGTAGCGGTAGCAGATATTGGCATCGGCAGCGGTGGATTCATAGGTGACAACGCCCACGAAGCCACGGAAATCAAAGCGGTCATCCACACGCACAACAGCGTCATAGTTGGTGCAGTAGACGATATACTCCACCTTGCCGTCGGCACGCAGCACCTTCACTGCAGCAGCACGGTCGTCTGCCTGGAACTCACCTTCCACCACAGTCACATCCACCAGTTCCATGGAGGACAGGTAGCGCACATGGCGGTAAGGCTCATAGACTGCGGTAAACAGATTGTCACCGCCATCCTTACGGACGAGAGAATAGGGATAATACTCGGGGTTTTCGCTCTTGGCAGGAGGACAGCCCTTTGCCAGAGTCACTTCTGTGAAAGGCTCTTCCTCTGTGCTGAGCATGGTCAGACGCAGGTGCAGACCGGTAGGATCCTTCAGAATATTGCGAGAATCCACGATGCTGTAGTCCAGATAGAAGCTGTTGGCAGGATCTTCGTCTGTTTCCACATCGTACAGGAAGCTGTAGCCGTTGGGAACATCGGTGCCGTAGGGCACATCCTCACCTGCATAGGTACCTTCACGGGCGACAAGTTCCAGACTGTCGCTGATGGGATAGTCCTCTGCCGCTGCATGGAAACTGTACAAATGGGTGCTGCCGCCAATGACATGGAAGAAGTCCACAGCATAGTAGGCATCATCATCGCCCTGCACGCTGACGATGGTACGGCGGTACTGGTCTGCCAGACCGGAGTAAGCCTCCGCCGCCTCGGCATCCATGACCTTGACTCTGCCGGCATCGTCAAAGTGATAAGGCTCGCTATTGGGGTACTGGGTCAAGTAGGTATAGTTGGTCTGAGATTCATCATCGATGATGACGGTATTTCTGGAAATGGTACCGCGCTCCCAGACGTTGCGCACGACCGTGTTGGTGGCAGATCTGGGATAACCCAGAGCAGGTGCGAAGTTCAGATCATAGGCAAAGATGCTCAGATCCAAGGCATTCTTGTTGCCATGACCGCCTGCGATTCTGCCAAACCACATACCATACAGGCCCTGATTTGCTTCGATGGGGTTGCCGTACTTCAGCAGCGCCTGACCGTAGCCGGCAAGCAGAACGCTCTTGTTCACATCATAAGCGCCATACTCATTGATCACACTCATGACCTTGCTCTCCAGAGAGCCTGCATCGGGGTCGAACATGTCGCCCACCAGGCCATCGGTGGTCTCTCCGTTGAGGAAGTACAGCGCCTGTGCCAGCTCCGGTTTTCCGGTCGCCTGGTAAGCACGGACGATAGCATTCTGATCCAGATAGATGCGGATGCCGCCTGCAGAGCCGGAGTCGCCGTTCTGCAGCGTGGTGTTGCCGCCTGCCGTCAAAGCCAGAGCGCCCGTCAGCATTTTAATGAATCTGGGGTTCTGATACAGGTTTGCGGCAGGATATGCCTCATAGTCAGACATAACATCGGCAAAGTTGATCAGGTTCTGCAGCCAGGAATAGTGGTAGCTGGGGGAAACTTCATCGCCGTGACCGTCGCGGGAAATGGAGGTGATCACCTTGTTGAACATATTTTTCTGAGCATGAGGGCCGTCCTCAAAAAGCCACGCGATCATCTCATCTGTGTTCATCAAGCGGCGGTCGCCGGTGGGCAGGTTCAGAGGCTCCTCCACAGGCTCGGAAAGCTGCTCGGTGGAATCAAGCACGATGGCTGCCATCGCCATGGAGGCCTGCGCCAAACCGAAGTTGCCCCAGATGTCACGGTTGCGGACACCTTCGCTGACCTCGTGGACGATGCCATAGATACCGTTTTCACGCAGTTCCTGGGGGGTATCCTTGGGGTTTTCGCCATTGACCACCAGTCCCTGCTCCTCGGCACGCTGGCTCAAATACTCCAGAACTTCCGGATCATCAAAGGCAGGATAGAACGCGTCATAGGCTCTCAGGAAGTCCTGAGCCAGGAAGTTACTTTCAGAGATGCAGCCCAGGATCTTACCCTGATAATAAGTACCGTCGTTGTTTCCGTAGGCACGGGTACCCTCGGGCAAAGTTGCCACGGTCAGGGAGGAGATGTTATTTCTGGGCTTAAAATACACATGATCCGTCAGACACATGGTGGGATAGATATCCGCGATACGGTCAATGAGGATCGCACCTGCACGGCCATACTTGATATCGCCGGAATACAGGTAAGCATTCATGACGTTTTTCAGCGCGCTGCGCAGAGAGTTCTTTGAGCCGCCTACGCCTGTCCACAAGGTGGCATTGTAGCCTGCAATAAAGGCATAGATTCTCGGGCTCTGTCCGCCGGCGCGGTTGGTATAAGTCTCACCGGTAACCCAGCCCCAGCCGTCATCCACGCCCCAGCCTGCGCCTCTTTCGGGGTACAGCTCGTTGACCAGATACTGCGGATCGGCATTTTCGGCATGGAACACACCGCGTGCATCCAGACCGGACTTATAGTAGCTTTCAAAGTCATTGGAGGGGAAACGGCTCTTACAGTTGGGGCAGGATATCTTCCACGGATCAGCGATGGGGTCGCTGACCCAGGGATAGTTGCCGTATTTGACGGTCAGATCCTCCAGGCAGATAGGACAGGAATGGTTCATGGGATCTTCGTTCATGCCCACCACATCTGCGCGGGGAATGCCCTCAAAGGGAATGGCATCATAGTATGCATCCAGATTGGCAAGAACTTCGTCTGCCGCGTTGGTGGCTTCCACCAGCTTGTCGTATGCCCAGTTATAGTGCAGAGCATTGTAGACTGCCGCATCGCGCTTTTCCTGCGTATAGTAGGTAGAGCCGATCTTGCCCTGGTTGACGCTGATCCAGACAGTTGCATCATACTCGGTGCCGTCTGCCAGAACGACATGAACCAGCACGGAGGCGCTGCCCAATGCCACAGGGGTGACAACACCTTCCTGCGTGACCTGAACGATACCTGTATCCGAACTTTCAAAGGTGATGATGGCACTCGTCAGATCCATAGGTTCATCCTGTGCATCCACACCCTCCACGATCAAGGTGATGCCGTCAGCGTCATCCGGACGCATGGTCATGGCGCCTTCGGAGGAAGTAACGGTCAGATGACCCTGCTTGGGCTCCACGGTTGCGGTAATAGTAGCAGTCTGCGTAACGCCTGCCATAGAGACGGTAACGGTCAGTTCCACTGTGCCCTCACCTACGGCAGTGACCATACCGGTTTCATCAATGGTCGCCACGTTTTCATCGGCAGTGGCATAGTTGATGGTCAGATGCTCATGCTCCAGCTCTCTGCCGCTATTGGTCTTTGCGCTGACACCGGCCTGCAGGCTCTCGCCCACGATCATCTTGTCCAGAGGCAGATAGAAGCTCACCTTATCCAGAACATCTGTGTTGACCTCTACTGTCTTGGTGACACTCTTGGTGGCGCCGCCGTAGGTGACGGTGACGGTAATATCCGAAGTGCCGGGAGACAAGGCGATCAGCTTGTCTTTTTCCACAGCGATCACATCAGGCTCGCTGCTCACAACAGTGAAATATTTGCTGGTATAGCCATCAAGCGGCTGATCCACAGGCAAACGGTTGTTCTGTGCGTCCATAACGCTGAAGGTGTAACCGCAGCTTTCGCCCACTGCCATACTGGCGCGGCGGGGATTGAGCATGACCTGCTCCACGGGAACCACCTGCGTATCATCCACCACAAAGCGGATACGGTTAATGAACATATAGGTATTATCGGCGCCCACATTGATATGGCCGCGGAAAGTCAGACGATAGACCTGATTGCGCTCAAGATGCACAGTGGTCAGAGAATCCTGATCAAACTCCCAGTCGGTGCCGTTGCCGTTGTATTCACCGATGTACTCACCATCAAGATACACGCTTGCTGTACCGCAGACGGAGCGCAGGATGTGGTGGATATCGATGCGGTAATTGCCGGTGGCAGGTGCTTTGATCTCAAAGCTCATCAGCTTTTCAGCATCGATCATCTGCTTGCAGACGATACCCAGATATTTGCCATGGAGGGTGATCTCATTTGCCCAGGAGCTGAGCCAGACACCGCTGCCTTCCACAAAGCGCCAGCCGTCATCATCCAGAGTAAATTCGCCCAGCTTCTTATCTCCGCGGGCATCCTCGTCAAAGCAGATCTCAAAATCTGCCGCCTGAGGCTCCCCCTGCACGGTGATGGTCTTGGTGGAAGAGTTTTCGCTCTCGGGCAGGGTCACTGTCACAGTGATATCCGCCGTGCCTTCTTTCAAGGCATACAGGCGACCGTCTTCTACCTTCAGAGTCTCGGGGTCGCTGCTGGTCACAGACCAGTTAAGTGTGCCGTCACGATGCTCGCCCAGATAGATCTTTCTGCCGGCTTCGTCGGTCACATTGATGGTATAGGACACACTATCCTCAATATGGATATTTTCCTTCTTGGGGACCAGTTCCAGATCACGAACTTCCTGCGGGCCTTCCTCTTCCACAAATTCAATGCGGTTTAGGTACATCCAGTAGTAGTTGGCATACTTTTCAGACACCGTGGTGGGTCTCATCAGCAGCTTGTGTACGCCTTTGGTCAGATATACGGTGTTCATATCATGGGTGGTGATCACAGGAGCGTCTGTGCCATAGCCCTTGAAGTCACCCACGAACACACCGTCCACCCATGCAGCGCCACCGCCGCAGCGGGTATTGCTGACAAGGCTGATATTGGGACGGTAGTAGCCATCCTCGGGAACATAGAAATTAAAGGTCAGACCGATACCGGAGGGTGTGGAGTAGAAATACACACCGGCATAGCTGCCATCGGACAACGTGGGCGTAGTGGAAAGGTTGGCTTTGACAAAATGCCATTTGAAGGTCTGCCCTGCATTGCCGCCGGGGACAGTTTCCGTCGTATTGACGCCCCAGCCCAGAGAGCTGACGTCATTGCCGGTCACACCATAGGCGCTCAGTTCGCCCTCCTGGTTTGCCACAGCATGCAGGTCGATCACAAGGCCGGATTCCGGCACCCCTGTGATGCTCCACTGAGCGGTCAGAGGGTTGGTGCCCACGATCTCATATTTGTCCTCGCTGTAGCCCTCTGCCAGAGAGAACTCTGCCTTGGCGGTATAAGTTCCCACTTCCGTGGCGGTGTTGCCGCTGAGGGTCACTTCCACGCCTTCGGGCAAAGTGCCGCTGAGCACGGCTTCCTTTTCCGTGCCGTCATACATGGCATCGCTGCCTGCAGGCACAGTCCAGCTCATACCGGAAACATCCAGCTGCGTCTTGGGCTCAGGTGCGATCTCATCGGTCTTTGTAAAGACGATCTTTTTGAGCAGCAGATACTGGGCGACCGTAACACTCTCAGCCGTACAGATGGAAAGGCTGTTGATGCCCTCCGTCAGCCGCAGATCATGGGTGGTGACCGTTACAGGCTCCGCACCCCAGTTTGCCCACGCAAAGAAGGAGGTGGTGGTGCCGCCTACGGTCACATCCGTAGAGGTGGCGCTGTTGCCGCGGCAGTAAGTCAGCTCCATGCGATAGGTGCCGTCTTCCGGAATGTTAAAGTCGATCACACCTGTGCCGCCTGCTGCTGTCTGGGTAAAGCGCAGGCAGGAATAATCTGCCCAGTTGGCATGCTTATAGAACTGGGGAGACACATCAAAGCTTTCCTCCGTGTTCATTGCCCAGCCGTCATTTTCCACGGTAAATTCGGTGACAGCCTTGCCCTTGCCTGCATCGGCGCTGAAGTCCAGCGTCACAACAGAGCTGTCTTCCTCGGCGGCTTCTTCCACCAGAGTAAAGACCACCTGCTTGACCATGATCAGAGAGGTAGCGGTCAGAGTCTCGGGAGTGGTGAAGCGCATGGGGTTGCTGCCGGCTGTCAGCTTGACATTGTCAAGGGTGACAGTCTTGGGGGCTGTGCCCCAGTTCGCCCATGCAAAATAGGACGCAGTCTGACCGCCGACAGTCATATCGACGTTGTTGCCGTTGTTGCCGACACAGTAGGTCAGCTCCATGGTGTAGGTACCGGACACCGGTGCCGTAAAGCTCAGAGCGCCCACACCGCCTGCCACATTCTGAGTAAAGCGCAGGCAGGAGTAATCCCAGTTGGCATTCTTATAGAAAATAGGCGTTACGTTGGAAGACGCTGCCGTGTCGTAAGCCCAGCCGTCTTCCGCTTCGGTGAAGGCCGTCACAGCCTTGCCCTTGGCTGCATCGGCACTAAAGTCCAGCGTGATCACCGTCTCCGCTTCCGCAGCCAGCACGCCTGCAGGGAGCACACCCAGCAGCATAACAAGGGCAAGAAGCACGGAAAGGATCTTGTTCCAAAGTTTCATAGTCGTTACCTCGCTTTTCAAGGATTTAAATGCAAACGGACGAGCACTGCCCGTCGTGGTTTTGCGTGATTTCCCATGACGGACACTGCCCGTCCGTTTTCTTTTATTTGGTGGGTCCCCGAAAGGACCCACCAAAACAATTACTGTACCAATGCGTCAAATGCCGCAGCGGCTTCTTCGCCGGTGGCATAAGCGCCGGAATAGAGCTGAATGACGACATCGTTGATAGAGGTCTTGATATCGGCATTGTCATGCAGATGACCTGCATAGTTGATGTTTTCCGTGATGCCTGCCAGAATATCCTGTGCTTCAGCAAAACGGGGCAGCGGCTCCTGCGTACGGTCGTCGACCAGATAGACATCGGCATCGGTGATGGCTTTGTTGACCTCGCCGGTCGCCATGTAGTACATATACTCCCAAGCAAGATCGGGATTCTCACAATTGACATTGATGCAATTGCAAGTGCTGGAAACGGAAGCGCCGGTAGTGCCGTCCTCAAAGTCGGGATCGATCGGATACGGGAAAGAGCCCCACTCGATCTGTGCACCGGTCATTTCTTCGATCTCACCGGAGACCCACAGACCGCAGCTTACCATGACCACATCGCCGGTCAAACCGATCTTATTCTGAGAAGCCGGGAATTCTGCAGGTGCAGCAGGATCAAAATAGCCCTTTGCCTTCCAGTCGATGATTCTCTGGCACAGATCTACAAATCTCTCATTCTCGGAGAACCCACCGTTAAAGACCATATCAGCAATGGCTTCTTCACCGACCAATCTGCCGCAGAAAATACCAAAGGTAGAGCCTGCATAAGCAGAATCAAGGGCGATGGGATGATAGCCGGCAGCGACCAGCTTATCACAGACAGCTTCAAATTCATCAATGGTCACAGGAGTTTCGGTGATACCTACCTTCTCAAAGGCTTCCTTGTTGTACCAGAAAGCACCGAAAGAGGACAAGGTGGGGATGGCATGGTATTCATCATTGTTCTCAGACTCTGCCTTGATCAGTTCCAGATGGATAGGATAGGAACGATCCTTGATGTCAGAGGACTCCACGTAGGAGGTCAGATCCATGGTGTGGTCAAACTGAGATGCCAGCTGAATGGTGGAGCCCAGAGGGAACACATCGATACGCTCGCCGGAATCCAACGCAGTATACAGAACAGTTGCCAAATCGGAGCCATAGTGCATAACTTCCAGATTGACACCGCGGCTTTCTTCAAATTCTTCAATTTTCTGGACAGCGACTTCATAGGAAGGAGTACCTTCGGCATAAGCGGTCCACACTACCAGATCGACCGGCTCTTCCTTTTTGCCGCATCCGGCAAAACAGGAAGCGATCAACAGAACGCACAAAAGCAGTAACGCCATTCTTTTCATGATAGATTTCCTTTCTGCTTATCAGGCTCCCCGAAGGGAGCCTGTTTTATATAGGGTTTTGGGCGGTGGGCAAGGGTCTGCCCGCCCTACATTGAAATCCTATTATTGTCTGCTCAGCAGGTATGCCTTTGCGGAAGTTGCGAACTTCATGATGGCATTGTACAGAGGAGCAGCTGCCGTGGCGGAGCCGCGGTTTGCATAGCTTTCCACAGAGTCGGAGCCGTAAGCGATGGGCTCTTCCACACCGTCTTCGTACAGTTCCACGGTAACAAGGCACTTGGCGTCTGCCAGAACAATGTCGTCCACCATGACCTTGTACTGGTCGCCGGATGCACCGTAGAGTTCAAACTCGGTGCCGGGGATGGTGACTTCCACATACTCGCCCTTCCAGTTGTCGAAGTAGACCTTGGCATTGATGGTGCTCATGTCCTTGTCCTTCAGACCCTTGAAGTAGACATTGAAGAGGATGCAGTCGTTCAGAGCCAGATTGGCACCGATGTTGTTGGTGCCCTTGATTTGTTTGTTCTCGCAAACCACATCGGCAGATGCCAGAGCAGCCTGCTCTTCGGTCAGCTGGTTGTTGGCCAGATCTTCTGCCTTGTAGGTGAAGTTGGTCTGTGCTGCTGCGCCGTAGTTGACCATATCGACCACCAGAGTCTTCATCTCATCGGAGGAAGAAGCAGCCACCAGAGCCTTTGCAGCGTACTCGCGGACGGAGGTGACGTAAGGCTCAGCCAGAAGTGCATAGCCCTCGGCATCCACGATGGTCAGAGACAGCGCATCGGTCATTTCCATAGCACGAACACGGACAGCGACCTTGCTTCTGCCGGTGCTGAAGAACTCCCAATCGGAGGAGGGGATCTCATAGGTCACGCCCTCTTCATCATCGGTATCCTGATGGATGATGGCAGTATACTCGCCTTCGTCCTTGGGGTCGTTGATGATGAAGTTGACCTGCAGCTCGTTGCCCAGGTTCATGTTGGAGCCGGCAACGGTGGTCTGGGTGACAGTCTTGATAATGCCTTCGCAAGTGTCGCAAGCGCAGTCCTTATCCTCGTCAGCGCACTCGGCGGTGACAGTTTCGATCACTTCGCCGCAGACGCAGGTAACGGTGGTGGTGTGGGTCTTGTTGCCGTTGTAAACGGTCTCGGAAGTGGTTTCTGCATGATCGCAGGGAACTTCCAGAACAGCCTCGCAGCCATCGCAGACACCGTTTGCATCTTCATCGGTGCAGGTGACGGTGTTTTCGCCCACAGTCACGCCGCAGTCGTCACAAGCGACAGTTTCCACATGGGTGCCGTCGCCGTTGTCCACGCAGCCCACAACAGAGGTGTTGGTATGCTCACAGACAGGCTCGCTGCCGTCGGAGAGCTCGACCAGCTCAAAGTTCAGGCTCTTGAGGAACACATGAGCCGCAACCTCTCTGGTGCTGAAGGTAATGGAGTTGACACCTTCGGTCAGCTTGGCATTTTCAAAAACGATAGCCTTGTAGCTGTTTTCGGGGCCGTAGTTGGTCCAGCCGTGATAGGAAGCGCTGACGCCGCCCACGGAAACATCGGTCATGTTGCAGTTGTTGCCCATGGCATATTCAAAGGTCACGGTGTAGGTGCCGGCAATGGGAACATCAAAGTCGACAACAGCCTGACCGACGCCTGCACCATGCTTCAGACGCAGAACACGGTAGCCCCAGTTGATGGAGTTGTCGCTGGAGTTGACCCAGCGGTACCAGTCGGCTTCCACATTTGCGGACTTTTCGGTGTTGAAGCACCAGCCGTCTTCGGCGATGGTGTAGTTGGCAACGTTTTCGCCCTTGTCGGTCTTGAGGAATTCCTCATCGAAGTTGATGCCGAAGACCGTTTCCTTGGGGGTGATGACGATTTTCTTGATCAGTGCCCAGGCCGCAGGAACGAAGGTGATGGTGTTGGTGCCTTCCTGCAGCACCACATCCTCTGCAACGGCAGTGATGGGAGGATTGCCCCATGCCGCCCAGGTCTGGGTGCTGACGGTGGTGCCGCCAACAGTCATGTCCACCTTGGCTGCGTTGTTGCCTCTGCCGTAGACCACGGTCACATCATAGGTACCTGCGGCAGGGATATCCACATCGATACCGAAACCGGCGGTGCCGCTCTGCACTCTCAGGCAGCGGTAATCCCAGTTGGCATTCTTGTAGAAGTCGATGGTGCCGGTGGACTCGGCATTGATCTGCCAGCCATAGTCATCCATCGTGTAAGTAGCAGGAGTCTTGCCCAGACCGCCGACCAGGTTAAAGTCTGCAACGACCTTATCGGCAGGCTCGATCAGAGTGAAGGTCACATCCTTGATGAGCAGATACTGGGCAACGGTAACACTGGCAGCGGTGGTGATGGTCAGGGTGTTGCTGCCCTTGGTCAGCTGCACACCGTGGGTGGTGACGCTCTTGGGTGCATTGCCCCAAGCGGCATAGGCAAAGAAAGAGGTGGTAGTGCCGCCTACAGTCACCTCAGTGGAGGTAGCGCTGTTGCCCACACAGTAGGTCAGATCCATTCTGTAGGTGCCGTCCACAGGAGCGTCAAACTTCACAGCGCCCACGCCGCCTGCAGCAGTCTGGGTGAAGCGCAGGCAGGAGTAATCCCAAGTGGAGTGCTTATAGAACTGAGGGGTCACATCGGAAGCAGCATCCGTATCCAGAGCCCAGCCATCGGCAGCCTCGGTAAAGGCAGTCACAGCCTTGCCTTCTGCGGCAGCTGCGTTGAAGTCCAGCGCAACAGCGGTATCTTCCGCAGCTTCCACCAGAGTGAACACAGCCTGCTTGATCATCATGTCGGGCTGACCGGTGGGAGCGTTGGGGGTGATGGACAGGAGGTTGCTGCCTGCAGTCAGGACCACATCGTCGGCGGTGACCACAGCAGGAGCAGTGCCCCAGGTTCCGTAGTTATTGAAAGGAACATTGACGCCGCCGACCTTGGCGACCAGATTATTGCCGGTGTTGCCAAGGCAGTAGGTCAGCTCAAGGCTGTAAGTACCTGCCACGGGAGCGGTGAAGGCGATGGCGCCCACAGCGCCGGCTGCGTCAGCCTTGAAGCGCAGGCACTTGTAGTCCCAGGAGGAGCTGTTGTAGAACATGGGAGTAACATTGGAGGAGCCGGCTTCATAATAGGCCCAGCCGTCGTCAGCCTCGGTAAAGGCGGTCACGGCCTTGCCTTCCGCGGCAGCTGCGTTGAAGTCCAGCGTGATCACGGTGGCATCTTCTGCCGCAGCCATGCCAATGGGCAGCACGCCGATCAGCATGATCATGACCAAAAGTAAACTCAGTAAACGTTTCTTCATAAGTGTTTCTCCTTTCCAAATAGATCCTTTCGGATGGTTTTATTTTACCTTGAATTATTTCAGAATGGTATTGCAAAGTGTTGCGTACTTGTGGTATATTGTGATTAGATGAATTTTACAGCAAAAGAGTGATTTTATGAGAAACAATTGTGCAGGAAAACCAATTCCGGACAAGGATGTGCGCAGCAAAAACGATCCGCTCACCAATCTTTACAATATTTTCCTCAAGCAGGAGCTGGCGGATATCAATCCCGTATCCGTCGGTGAGATTCGGGATACACCGGACGCATACCGCGGCATCCACACCGCTGACTGCACCAATTTTTACCGCATTCTTGACGGCAGCGGTACTTTGTTTCTGAACGATCAGGTGATCCCAGTCAAAAAGGATGACCTGTTCATCGTGCCGCTGGGTGCAAAGGCAGGTATGCGTCCGGCGCCGGGCAAAACGATCCCTCACCGCTGGGTCGGCTTCACCGGAACGCTGACCCATGAATTTGAACGTTTCCCCGTTCCCTTTACCCTGCCGCCGGAGGTCATGGCGCAGCTGTACACCCCCAATCCCTCTGCCCGCAATCTGGGTTCCCGTCTGGCGGCTGATCTGTTCCTCATTCACAGCATCATGCAGGAGCCGGAGGAAAATGAGCCGGACTATATTCAAAAGATCGTCAACCGGATCAACACGTCCTATATGGAAAAGCTCTCTGTGACCCAGATGGCGGCAGACCTTGGTCTGGATCGCTGTCATCTGTCGAGAGTGTTCAAGTCAAAGATGAATATGAGTATTCAGGATTATATTCTGCAGTTCCGTCTTTCCAAGGCAAAGCGCTATCTCAAGCACGGTTACTCCACCTCCGACACCGCAGCGCTGTGCGGCTTCACAGACCGTGTCAACTTCTCCAAGGTCTTCACCCGTGAGATCGGATGCTCCCCTACAGAGTGGAAAAAGATCCTGGACTGGGAAACATGGAACAGACCGAGATAGGACGAAAATCTTGACATTTTCGCATAAGCGAAGTAAAATTATTTCGTTCAAGCGAAGCGAGGTGCATCTGCATGACAGATATGATCACCGCCAAGGAAGCGGCGCAAAAGTGGAATGTGACGCCGCGGTATGTACAGATGGCCTGCAAAGACGGTCTGATCTCCGGCGCTGTCCAGTGGGGCAGAGCATGGATGATCCCTGCCTGTGCCGAGCGTCCCAGTGCACGTGGCAGAAATACGGCAGATCCGGATCTTCCCATGCCGAGAAAAACACCGTTTCTCGACATGACAGACCTGTATCACACCCCCGGCTGCGCAGAAGATGCCATTGCCAAGCTTTCTTTCAATCCGGAGGCACAGATCCTCTTTGCCGCCGAGATCGACTACGCCCGTGGACAGATCGACAAGGTCTATGAAAAAGCAAGCTATCTGTTGGGCAAGCATTCCGGGTTTTATGCCATTCTGGCAGGTGGTATGCTCCTTGGCTTCTGCGCCATGTGGCGCGGCGATATTGAGCTTTGGAAAAAGGCAAAGCAGCACATCTGTGAAGCCCCTATCCGCACAGACAGTGACCGTGAGATCGTTGCCCTTACCCTTGCTGCTCTTGACAGCTCCATCTACGATATCACCTCCTTCCCGGACTGGTTCCGGATGGGAATCTTTGAGCTTCTTCCCACAGACGCATTCCCGGCTGCCAAAGTATTTTATGCCAAATATCTGTATGTGGCAGGCTACGCCGTTGCATCCAATCAGCTGAAGCTGCCGGGCGTGCAGGGCACTTCCCTGCTGACCATGCTGCCCAACACCTTTGAGCCCATGATCTGTCAAGCCATGGCAGACAAGACCGTGATCGCGGAGATCTATCTGCGCATGGTGTGCGCAGAAGCATACCACAACAGCGGGGATAATGCCCAAGCCATCCGTCAGATCGACCGTGCCATCGCCCTTGCCGCCCCTGACGGACTGTGGGGCATTCTGGTGGAGCATCGAAAGGCGCTGGATAATCTGCTCGACGAGCGCATCGCCGCCCTCATGCCCCATATGCTGGGGCACATCAAAGCCCTTGCCAAGACTTTGAGTCTCGGTTGGGCAAACTTAAGCGGTACGATCCGCAACCGTTCCATTTCCACCAAGCTGACTGCCCGGGAACGGGAGGTGGCTAAAATGGCTGCCTTCGGCATGAGCAACGCAGAGATCGCACAGGCGCTGCATATTTCCGTTGCCGCCGTCAAGCAAGCCATCCGCCTTGCCTGTACAAAAGGAAGTGTGTCCAGCCGCAGTGAGCTGATCACCATTTTGTGAGCATATCCCGGCGCCCCGAAAACGATATGAAACGCCGCGATCTTCCATGGCAAACAGTGTCCAAAAAAAATCTTTTGCGGTCATAGTCATAAAGGAGAAAATCCTCTACACTGGTTACATCCGGTGCAGAGGATTTTTTGTTTTGCACACCGGAACACATCTAATCTCAAAGGAGGGCTGTTATGATCGATCTCCCAAAGGAAGGTGATCTTTATAAGGTCATCCATATTTTTGGGCACAGCTTTGAGCTTCGTTACGGGTACTATTCTGATACAGAGCGACACGGACGCTACAGCGAGGCCGTCCCCATATACCCGGACTTCCGAACAGTGCCTCTTTACACACAAGACGGCTACCCCTTTGTTACCCAGATGCAGGACATCTGCCGACACTATGACGGCAAAGAAAACTGCGATGACTGCTACAGCTGCAGACATTACTGCCACGGCGATGACCTGTTGGGAATCTGCATCTGCAGGGAAAACAGAATGCTCCAACCATAACGCGATACCTGGAGGAACCATATGAAAAAAACTTTACTTGTACTTGGACTCAGCGCTCTGCTGCTGATGACCGGCTGCAGCAAGCAGGCCCCTCTCACAAAAGATGTCAAGCCCGCCACCGAGATCACAGCACAGATCAATGCCGATGTCGGTGCTCAATGGGAGCTTGAAAACACACAGGAAGCAGAATTTGCCGTGCGGGGACTGATCGACGCACCGCAGGTGCTGGAGCTGACCGACGAAAACGGAAAAGTAGTCTGGAGTCAGAAGGCTTACGCATTTCTGGACGAGCACGAAACAGCGCCTGACACCGCCAATCCCCTTTTGTGGCAGAACACCGCAAACAATCATGCTTACGGCCTGTTCGAGGTCGTGGATGGAATTTATCAAGTCCGCGGTTACGATATGGCAAATCTGACTGTGGTGGAGGGCGACAGCGGCTGGATCGTATTTGACCCTCTTATGAGCGTGGAGTGCACAAAAGCTGCCATGGAGCTTGTGGAAAAGAATCTGGGCAGCCGCCCTGTAAAAGCTGTGATCATCTCTCATCCCCACGCAGATCATTTTGGCGGTATCAAGGGCATCCTGACTGCAGAAGAGGCGGCAGACAGCAAGCTCTCCATAGAAGCACAGCTGTCCTCCGGCAAGATTCCCATTATCGTTCCCGAAGGCTTTACCGAGCACGCCATTGCCGAAAATGTCTACGCCGGACGCGCTATGACAAGACGCGCCATGTATCAGTACGGAACACTGGTAGAGCCGGGTGCGGACGGTACCCTTGGCATCGGCATCGGCATGGGACAGTCCAAGGGACTCGTATCCTTTATAACGCCCACCTATGAGGTCACCGATACCGGCGAGACCATCACCATCGACGGCGTGGATTTCGTGTTCCAGCTGACGCCCGGCACGGAAGCTCCGGCGGAAATGAACACCTGGCTGCCCCGGTACAAAGCTTTGTGGCTGGCAGAAAACTGCACCGGCACGCTTCACAATCTCTACACTCTGCGCGGCGCGCAGATCCGTGACGGCGCAGCATGGTCCAAGTACATCCTGCAGGCAGTCACACTATACGGCAATGAAGCCGAAGTCGTATTCCAGTCCCACAACTGGCCCCACTGGGGAAAGGATACTATCCGCGAATATATGGTAAACACCGCGGCTGTCTACCGCTTTATCAACGATCAGACCCTGACCTATATCAATCAAGGTTATACAGAAGACGAGATCTGCAACATGATCGAGCTTCCGGAAGCACTCTCCCAAAATCTCTATACCCGCCAATATTACGGTACGGTTTCTCACAACGCCCGAGCCGTGTATCAGAAGTACATGGGCTGGTATGATGCAAATCCTGTCCATCTGGCTCCTTTGACTCCCACCGAAAGCGCGAAAAAGTGGGTCGAGTATCTGGGCGACCCGGATGAAGTTCTGCGCAAAGCAAGGCAGGACTTTGACAAGGGAGAATACAGTTGGGTGGCAGAGGTCACCAACACACTGGTCTTTGCCGATCCCGGCAATGAGCAGGCACGGCTGCTTTGTGCCGACGCGCTGGAGCAGCTGGGATATCAGGCAGAATCCGGCCCATGGAGAAATGCCTATCTGACAGCGGCGCAGGAATTGCGGCACGGCAATACTTCCGCAACTGCCGACAGCACGGGTTCCGATGGCAGTCTGCAGATGGAAATGACGCCCACCATGATGTTTGACTACATGGGCATCCTGCTGGACAAGCAGGCCATGGCAGAGGAGAATTTCACCATCAACGTGTATCTGCCCGATGTGGAAGAAATGCACGGACTGGAGATCCGCAACGGTGTGCTGCTCCATTATGAGCATGCACCGAGAGAAAACGCGGACGTGACCATCCGCTGCCCCAAAAACGCGCTGTTCTATATCCTCAGAAACAACGCACAGGGTGTTTCCGAGACCGTCAAGGTGGAAGGGAATGCCGAACTGCTGCAGCTGTTTATGGAAAATCTCAATCAGCTGGATCTCAGTACGCCCCCAAGCTTCAATATTATTGAGCCGTGACAGGAGGAAACAACATGAAACTAAGACTCAGACTGCTCTCCATTTTACTTTGCCTTGTCCTTGTGCTTGGCATCTTCCCCGTGGCCACTACTGCCACTGCCAAGGCGGGTATCGGCACGCTTTTTGCAGGGTTTGTCTTCAATCAGCTTGCAAGCCGCACCATGCTGGCAATGTCCACGGCGGTTGCCGCTATCGGTGAAGCTACAGGTGATACAGAGACCGCCGCCCTCATCAACAAATGGGTATTCGGCATCACAGATCCCTCTCTGGAAGCCATTGCCAAGCTCAGCGAACAAATGGTCAAGCTCCACAAGGAAGTCATGGCAGAGCTTGACTTCATCAATGACAAGCTGGATAAGAATCTCTCCGGCATTGAGGATGCGCTCGGCTCTGCCGCTGTCAACAGCGCCTATGACAACTATCAGCAGGCATGGGCAAATGACGTGACCAATCCTATGGCGCTGCAGGGCTACAACCAGCCCGTCAATGCCTACAAGACCTATCTGGAATATGCCGGCAGCTACAAGACCGGCTCCACCGTGATCTACGGCGGACAGGAAATGGTGGCAACGGAAGAGATGGTGACCAACTGCCGCGACTCCTTCTACGCCGCTCTCATCGCCATGTCGGGACGGGCCTATGACGCCAACAGCGACATGAGCTATGATGCTTACTATGAGCATATTTTGTTTGAGACCAACACCATTGATCTGAAGATCCAGTCCACCATCAACAATCTGATGGGCCGTATGCTCAATGCCACAGGTGCGCCTTCCGGCGGCAGATATCTTGACAGAGCGGCACAGGTGGCCTTTGCCTACTTCCCCTTCAGTGAAGATCAGGCAGCCTTTGTGGACGCCGCCTCCAAAAAGCAGGCGCACGAGATCACCATGGCGCTGCTTGCTTATCAGGAATTCATCGGTCTGCGTCTGAGCTACTGTGAAAGCAAGTATAACGCTCTGAAGGAAAGCGGCGCTTCCGAGGAAGAACTGGCTGCCCTGCAGACCAAGATCGACAACTACTGCACGCCCAATGACAACCTGCTGCAGCTGATGGCAGGCGGCGCCGCCTCCACCTATCCCGGCGGTGTGGTGAGTTCCGTCAACACCTGGCTGTCCGCTCCTGTGTACATTTCCCTCTCGGACAACAGCTATGTGTATTTGCAGGATTATCTCCGCGGCACGGATACGCAAAAATTCACCCTGACCAATACCAACTTCATTTCTCAGACAGATCCCGATGTGCTGGTCGAAGAGTCGGAGCGGAATGTGATCAGCTCACATATTTGGCTGCTGTTTGACGGACCTTTTGCCTGGGAACCCGAGTTTCTGATTTCCAGCGCCAATATCACCGCCGAGCAGATGCAGTTTACCAGACGCGGCGTGGTCGTCCCCACCGAAGGCGGCCGTGCCGTGGTCAGACCCATCTATATGCTGGCAGATGAAACGCAGGACCGCTCCAGCATGCTCATGAGCAATCTGCTCCATTCTGTTCGTATTGCCGCGTCCCCCGAGCTGTTTGTTCCAAATGCGGATTTCTACAATTTCCGCGACGGTGTGTACACCGATGGGCACAACAGCTACACGCTGACCACCGGAAGCCGCCTGCAAGCGGCAACAGATTATAACCCCCTGTCCCTGGGCGGTGGTCTGCTGGGCAATTACTTCAAATCCGTGATCGGCAGCTATCCCGAAGGACGTGGACTGTATGTGCTCACGGGCGCCACGGAAACGGAGGATTCGGCCTACGGACACAAGCAGTCCGGCGTCAATATGACCACCACAGCCACCTTCCTGGAGGATATGGTCCCCAAAGCAGATCAGGCTTCCACTTCCTACATGGTCGTTCTGACCGGCAACGATACTTCTTCCGTATACCGGATCAGCGCCACAGCACCTGAGGGCATGACCGTATCTCTGGAAGGTGAAGACTATGACGCCTCTGCCGGCACTGCCAAGGCAGGCTCTACAGTCACCTTGACCATTGACCCCGGCGAGGGCACGATCCCCGCCATCACAGCAGCCTATCACGAGGATACTCTGAACCCCACAAAGGTCACCTACGAACAGGTGCTGGCAGACGAACTCACAGCCGCAAACCTCTCTGCCAATGATGACGGCACGATCAGCATCAACTACTTTATGCCCTATTCCAATGTGACCCTGGTGGTGGGTGATGTATCCGACAGCATTTGCACACATCCTTCCGACAAGCAGAGTTCCTTCTGCAACCACGGCACATACGGCACCCACGGCATCGGCGTGACCTGCTCCAACTGCGACACCCAGATCAGCTACACCACGGAAGATTGCTATGACAACAACGGCGATGACCTGTGCGATGTCTGCGGCTTTGCGCTGGTCTGCCCCCATGCCGAAGAAGATCGGCTGGTCAACATGACCAATCACTACGGCACCCATTCTATTTATGAGCACTGCAACGGCTGCGGCACCGATATCCGAAATGTCACAGAGCCCTGCACCGATGAAGATGGTGACGGCATCTGTGATGTGTGTAACGGTGATGCGGAATGTCCCCACCACACCAACTGGTGGCAGACAACAGCCCAGAGCAACGGCAATGAGACCCATACCATCACCCGCGTGTGCTCCAACTGCGGCGAGGTGGTGGAAACCGGTGAGACCTGGCCCTGCTACGACGGCGATAACGACGGTATGTGCGAGGATTGCGGCTACGTCTTCTGGTGCAGCCATCCGGAGGAAAAGCTGACCAGGACCATGACGGTCTCCTTCCGTAAGCACACCATTAACACCTCCTGCTCCTGCGGAGAATACAGCAGCACCGTCACAGAAGACTGCACCGATGAAGACGGCAACGACTACTGCGACATCTGCGGCGGTTATCTCGTCTGCGACCACTCCAATGGAACTATCTCCATCACCTGCAACGAAGACGGTACCCACACCACCCAGTGGGCCTGCGGCGACTGCGGCGAAAGCGGCAGTGATACAGGCGAGTGCTATGACGATGACAACGACGGCAGCTGTGATATTTGTACATACGACCTCTCTGAAGCCGTCTGCGACCATCCGGAGGAGAAGCTGAACACCGATACCACCTATAACAACAACGGCACCCACACAGTTACCACCACCTGCTCCTGCGGGGAGTATGAGGTCTCCGAGACCGAATACTGCATCGACGATGACGGCGACTATCTGTGCGATATCTGCCAGGGCAATATCCAGCTGGTCATCATCGGTTCCAACATGAATTTGGGCAACGAACTGCAGATCAACTTCTTTGTCCCCGATCTGCTCTCCGACAAGCACACCTACACCGCCCACATCACCCGTTCCTGCCGCGGCGAGGTCAAGGACGAAATCCTTGTGCCCAAGGAAAACTGGACTGTGTTTGACAGTGAACATCTGCGTGTATCCTGCCGCGTCCGTGCCATGGAAATGGCTGATGATCTGGATATCGTCATCAAGGATGAAAACGGCAGAGTTTGCAGCGAACCCTACTCCACATCCGTCCGGGAATACGCCCACAAGGTGCTGGTGTCCGACACCACCTCAGAATACGTCAAGATCCTTGTGGTGGATATGGTCAACTACGGCACACAGGCACAGCTGCACTTTGGCTACAACACAGAAGATCTCGCCAACAACACGCTGACCGAAGAGCAGGCGGCACTGGCTTCCGCGGAAGTGGTGTGCGTCAACGGACAGGTCAAGGGCGTCAATGCCTATGGCTCCAATCTGGTGCTCAATGACTGCATCCTGATGAATATGCTCTTCAAGGGCATGAAGGATCTGGATGTGGACACCATGTATGCGGAAGTCACCTTCACCAACTGGAAGGACGAAGCCAAGTCTGTGACCATCCCCGGTGAGGAGTTTATCCCCTATGGCGGCTCCGGTGACATCTACAGAGTACAGATCGACGACATCGTGCTGGCAGATGCCAAGTGCCTTGTGACAACGCAGGTCTTCACCAAAGACGGCGAACTCCATGGCAGCTGCACCGACAGCGTGGAAAGCTATTCCAAGCGCGGTGAAGAAACCGATGCCGCTCCCTTGTACCGAGCCATTATGAAGTTCTCTCACTCCGCTTACAACTATCAGATCAACCGCTGACGCGGCAAAGCGTACAAAAGAGCCCTTCCTTACGGAAGGGCTCTTCCCCTGTATTTTAGAGGTTCCGCGTATTGACTTTTATAGGTCGCTTTTATAAAATAAGTTCAATCAAAAAGAAGGAAGGAAACTGTTATGAAGTTTTTAGACGCAAGGATCCAACTGGGTCAAAGATGCGTACTTCGGGAAGGCGCTCCCAACACCACAGAAGAGATTCTGGAAGTCATGCAGCGCTGCGATATTAAAAAAGCCATTGCGTTCCATGCCATTGCCAAGGAAGCCGATATGCAGGCAGGCAACGAAGAACTGCTGAAGATCACAGGTGAGGATACTCCTTTTTTGCGTCAGTGGATCGCCATGCCCTCGGTTTTTGGCGAGTTTTACGAGCCGGAAGAACTGTTCTCCCGCATGAAGCAGCACAACGTCACCACCCTTCGTCTGATGCCCAAAAAATGCGGATATCCGATGAAGCCTTACATGGTGGGCAAACTGATGGATGCCGCCGCAGATTCTCATGTTCCGGTGTTTCTGACCCTTCACGAGGACATTGCGCCCTTCGAGCTCTATGACCTGTGCAAAGACTTCCCCCGGGTAAACTTTGTCATCTGCGGTGTGGATTATCGCCAAAACCGTCTGATCGGGCCTCTTGTGGAGCAGTGCCCCAATTTCTATTTTGGCTCTTCCATCTATGTGGTCCACGGAGGTCTTAAGCTGCTGTCAGATTATGGCTGCACAGATCGTCTGATCTTCGAAAGCGGGCTTCCCACCGGCTCTGCCACAGCCGCTGTGTCTCTGATCCGCTATGCCGAGATAAGCCGGGAAGAAAAAGAGCTCATTGCCCATGGCAACATGGAACGGCTCTTGTCCGGCGTAACACTGTAAGGAGGTGTGTGCATGAAACTGAACGACTATGCTGTGTTAGGCAAGGAACTGAAAGATACTTTCGTAGTAGATGTCCACACCCACGTCGGTGTTAACAACAACTATCAGCGTGTGGGCACCGATGCCGATGCCATCGTCCACACCATGGACAGACTGGGTGTGGACAAGGTTTTGTGCAGCAACTCTCCCGGTGCTTACAGCGATTTTCACTGGGGCAATGAGGTGGCGGCGCAGGCCCATGCCAAGTATCCCGACCGCATTTTAGCGCTGGCTGTGGGCAGTCCTCACTATCCCGATGTGGACTGGGACGACTACTTTATCCGCGATGATCGCTATTTTGGCATGAAGGCAGTCCCCTTTGTGCAGGGGCAGCAGCCCATCTATCACGAAGGCTTGATGCCCATGTATGAATATGCCGACAAGCATGGACTGGCAGTGCTGTTCCATTCCTGGCAGGACAGCGAAACACGAGATGCCATCAAGGTGGCAAAGCAGTTCCCCCATGCCAGATTTATTTTGGGTCATGCCGGTTACACCGCAAGGGATGCCGCTGTGGACGCCTGCAAGCAGTGTGAAAACGTGATTCTGGAGACCACCTTCAGCGCACCCACCGAGGGTGACCTGGAATGGATCGTCGGCAAAGTCGGTGCAGACCGTGTGGCATACGGCTCCGATCTGACTGCATTTGAGTGCTCCCATATTTTAGGCACCATTCTCTTGTCCAGACTGACAGAAGCAGAAAAAGAACAGATTCTCGGTCTCAATGCCAAGGCATTTTTAGGACTGTAATCGCAGCTGTGCCATGAAGATCGGTGAAGGAGTGTACGGTTATGAAGCGAATCATGTGCTATGGCGACTCCAATACATGGGGATATACGCCCGGAAGCGGAGTCCGCTTTGACGAAAACACACGATGGACCGCGCTTGTGCAAAAGCACTTCGGCAGTGCTGTGCAAATCATGGAATGTGGTCTCAATGGGCGAACGACCTCATTTCCCGATCCATTTTACGATTACCGCCACGGACGGCACGGCCTTGCATACAGCCTGATGGAATGTAAGCCCATCGACTGTGCGATCATCAGCTTGGGTACCAATGATCTGAAGTTTGGGACTGCCGCCCATTCTGCCAAGGGGCTTGATCTGCTGCTTTCAGACATAACAAATGCCAACACCGTGTTCCCCGGCAGTTCCCCCGTTTTCCCCGGTGAGTCCAAAATTCTGGTCATTTCACCGATCCACCTTCACAGCGCTCTGGATGAAACATTCCCGGACAGCGAATTCTTCGGAAAGGTGGAAGAATCCCATCGCTTTGCACAGATGTTCTCCGATGTGGCGAAAAAGCACCGGGCAGATTTTTTGGATGCCGCCCTGTATGCCCAAGCTTCGGAAGCCGACTGCATCCATATGGATGCAAGCTCCCACCGCCAACTGGCAAATGCCATTGCTTCAAAGCTCCAACAGATGCTGAAGCTGTAAAGCACCGTGCCATAAAAATCCATTCAAAAATATGAACAAGAACGCTGATTGGGATAACATCGTATCCTAATTAGCGTTCCTTTATGGAAAATCACGCCAATTTGGATACAATTCCAAACGGCGCAAATATGCAGGTGTCCCCCCTTTGACTGTTAAGGGGGGCATTTACCAATACAGGGGTTCAAATCATATCCTATTTGATCATTTTGACCGATGCCTCTAAACTGAGTTCGCTTTTTACACTATTGACATTCCGGATTTTACGCGTATAATATGGATGAACAAGTTCATAAACGCTTGAGTGCCATCGGTTGCGTGAAGGATCGATGGAGAATAGGAAATCCGGTCAAAATCCGGAACGGTACCGCCACTGTGTGCGTGGAGGCGCCGCACAAGACGAAAGTCGGTCATTGGGAGTGATCCTGAGAAGGCAGTGCGGCAGCTTAGGATACGCAAGTCAGGAGACCTGCTCAGGTGCGAGTCGCTAACGTTCTTTCGAGTTAAGAGAGCGTGGTATTTTTGTTGCGGAAAAACGGCTGCGGCATCCTTCGGGGTGCCGCAGTTTTTTACTGTGACTGCCGGCATGGAAGTTCCCCCCTTCCATGGTACCGACGGCGGTCACAGTCCGCAGATAAAGAATATTGTTCACTCAATGCGCCCGGGTGATTCGGTGAAAATCCGAAACAACCGTCCATTGCTGTGTTTGACTTTTGTCATCAGTCAGAGAGCCTGCCGCATTGAACGGGTCTACCACGTTTTGATCGGAGCGTGCAGCCACTGTGTTTTGTACTTGCAAAGCAGGGGCTGCACGCTTTTTTCGTGGGACGCCACATGAGAGATGAGGAGGGATGCAAGTGACACCGGAAGAGAAGAAGGCCTGGGCGGAGGACCTTTTACGACGCAAATACAAGGAGCTGGGCAGACTTCCAACCAAAAAGGATTTTGATGATGTTGCGTGCTCCCAGATCAAAGCCTATCTCGGCCCGTGGCCCAGAGCGCTGGAAGCTGCGGGACTGAAACCAACAAAACAGAAAGGATGATCCTGATGACCGTTTTTAAGAAACTTTGCAGTCTGCTGCTTGTCATGGCGATGGTACTGAGCTTTGTGCCTGCCGTGGCGGCGCAGGATGCCGATGTGACCATCGAAACAGGTCACGCGGCGGAATATATGTCAGATAATTTCCTCTCCTCCATCGTATTGGAAGGTACAGGCGGCACGGCCACAGGCTCCGGCTACAGCTGGACGGTGGTTTTGCCGGAGGACACCGATACCACCAAGCCTCTGGCCGTTACCCTGACAGGCTCTGTGTGCAACGCGACCATAGCGGCCTCCCGCTATTTCTGGGCTCAGGGCACAGAGGATGTGGTCAGTGCTCTGAACCTTGCCTCCCAGAACCCGGCGACTCTCTCCGTGATGCCCGAATGGCGCAGCGGACGCGCCACGGTGATTGTAGGTTTGGGCACTACCTCCAAGATCGTGACGTCCTATACTATCAAGCTGGAGATCGAGGGCACGGAACCGGACTACAGCTACATTGAACTGGGCGAAACAGCAAACAAGAAGTATTTCCTCGGAAGCCTGTCCGTTTCCGGCGCACAGGTCACGGCATCGTCTGTATCGGACACCGGGTTTGCCGGCGCTTCCAGCGGACATAAGGCAACGGTGGACATCACGCTGGCTTCCATGCCGGAGGACGAGCTGACTCTGGATATGACCTTTACCGCATCCGGCAGCGCCTATATTGCGGTAAACGGCGAAAGCCGCGTCAGTTTTGACGGCACCTATTCTTACACGGTGGATCTGAACGAGGGGACTTCTTACATCTTCACCACCTATTCCACCTCCTCCAGTTCCACGGTCCGCGGCACGTACACGGTGAATTTTACCGTTTCCGGCGAAGACCTCAATGCAGCGCCTGTTCTGTCCGGCAGCGACACGGCGGAAGCTGTGGTGTATCTGCCCGGCACTTACACCCTGGATCTGAGCGGTGTGTTCACGGATCTCAACGGTGACGATCTGACCTACACCGTGTCTGTCAACGGCGAGGCTGCTGAGCAGGCAGCTGCTTCCTACACCTTTACTCCCGCTGCCACCGGCACTTACACCCTGGTCTTCCACGCCAATGATGGGAAAGCGACCTCTGAGGAGTGCTACACCGTGACCTTGACCGTGCCGGAAAACACAGTGCCCAAGATCGCCGCGGATGCCGTCACAGAGATCAATGCAGTACAGTATGAAGACTGCACATTGGATCTTTCCAAAATGTTCTGTGACGCCGACGGCGACAGCTTGCGCTATTACAAAGAAATTGCCGGCACCTGGATCGCCCTGTCCGGCAGCACCTACACCTGCACCCCCGGTCAGGCAGGGAAGATGACGCTGACCTTCAAGGCAAACGACTCCCATGCGGATTCCGAGGCGCACACCGTCACCCTGCACGTGGCGGAAGCCTCTCCTGCCAACGTTGCCGCCATCGGCAAGACCGTGACGGCAGGCTCTTTTGACTTTATTAAGATCACCGACACGGCAGGCAATGCCATCGTGCCCACTGCTATGGAACTGAGCGGCACGACTTTGAATGTGACCTTGCCCAGAAGCGTGTCTCTTTCCGGCAAAGTCCGTGCCCACTTCGGTCTGACTCAGAATGCCATAGACGGCAGTATCCTGCTGCCCTTTGTTTCTGCCAAGAACGGTACCAGCGGCAACACTTCCAACAGAGCGGTGAACAACATCGTCACCTATGGTGACACCACCCTGTCTTCCGGAAAGGGCAGCGCCACGGTTTATTTCTACGACCATATACCCGGTGCCACCACCAACACCTACACCACCTATACCATTTCCTATGCCATTGACAACTGTGTCCCTGCGCTGACAGGAGCGACAGACAAGACCGACAGCGTGGTGGCAGGCTCCGATTACCATGTGGATGTGGCATCCCTGTTCACCGATGCGGACGGCGACAGCCTGACCTACCGCGTATCTGTCAATGGCGCGGCTGCTGTGGAGATCCCTGCCGCTTATACCTATACCCCCACCGTGGCAGCCACCGATGTGCTGGTGTTCACCGCATCTGACAGCATGAGCACATCTGAGAGCTACACCTTGACTTTGAACGTCAGCAACACCGCCGTTACCTATGATGTGACGGTTTACGTCCCCGAAGCGCTTTCTCCCGCCTTCTATGCCACCGTGGGCTACGACGAGAACGGTGTGGACACCTTCACCGCAACAGCCCCTCTGACTGCTGAGGCAGGCTCCGCTGTCGATGGCTTTACCCCCTATACCGTCAAGGTGCCGGAAACAGTTTCTTTCATCAGCTTCCGTGACCCTGTCTGGGGCGGCATGTCCGTGCCTGTGGAAGCAGGCAAGACGCTGTACCTGGAAGATTTCAGCGGCTATATTGACCAGCTCCACAACGGCAGCTACGTCACAGCCCAACAGGCACAGTTCCTGGTCAAGGACAATGAAGGGCACTTCGCCGCATCCGGCGGCAGCGCCGTGGATGAAGAAGCTGACGGCGTTACCTACTACCGCTTCCTGCTGGCAGCAACAGGCAATGACGCCACCTATACCCTCATTGCCAAGGGCATTGGCAATCTGGCAGATATCTACGGTGAGACCGTGCAAAATCTCTTCCCTCTGGAGCCGAATGGACAGAACTTTGTGGCGCTGGAGCTGACAGTTTCCAACCCCATTACCATCACCGTGCCGGAGGGCTGTCTTGCTAAGCTGTACCGCCAGATCAACAACTATAACACCGTGGAGGTGGCCTGCCTGAGCGAAAAGACCCAGAGCGGTACCACCATCTACACCTACAAGAACCCCGGCGGCTATATGCTCTCGTGGCGCGCATGGGATCCCACGGATGAGAGCAAGATCACCAAGGCAGGCTTCCTGGAGGGCGCCGATGCCGTCACCGTCACTTGGGACGACACCGACCCTGCTTCCGATGTGCAGGTCTGCTACAACACCGATACTGCCATGGGTATGCGCACCGATGCCTCCTGTGTGGTCAATGTGAACGAGCAGAACCACCTGGTGCTTTCCGAGGGCGGCTCGTACCGTCTGCGCAGCTTCCGCTGGTGGCAGATCATCAACAACGATGTAACCAACTTGATGGCAGAGCCGGACTTTACCTACACCGTCCACACAGGCTCTGATGTGATCAAGATCGTGCCCTCCGATGGCGGCAATGCCACCGGCAACCGTATGGATCTGACAGCTGTCGGCACCGGCACAGCTGTGGTGGAGGTGGGCTTTGATGCCCTGTCCGTATCGGGTATGGGCTATGAAGACAGCCCCAACTTCGTCTACGGTGCCTGTGATCCTGCCAGAACGGCCCTTGTGGTCATCTCCGCGGGCGAGCCTGTCATCGATGCCGACTTTGGAATCGTGGGTGCAGGCGGTCAGACGTTCTGGGATGCGGAATTTGACACCTGCTACTTTGTGGGAAGCTCCGGTGCGCTGACCATGACCCCCAATGTGACCGGCACTGTGTCCGTGTCCCACGACAAGGGCAAGAGCTGGCAGACGCTGACTTCTCAGAGCGGTACCTACACCGTGCCCATCGTCTCCGGCGGCAATATCCTCAGGATCGAAACGGAGGAAGGCACAGACTATCAGGTGGTGCGCGGCGACCGGATCGGCGTGAGCCTTGAAAATCTGACCACCGGCAAAACTGCCGATGCACCTGTGGCAGCAGGCGATACGATCCGCGTGAACTTTGAGGGTCTGCACCATGCCATGAGCAAAATGTCCGGCGTTTATAATCCCGGCTACGGCGGCGGTACTTCCGTGATCTACACTGCGTATGTGGACGGCACTGCCGTTACCTCCGCTTCCGCCATGGTGGGGCAGTATCTGATCCCCACCTCCACCGTTCTCACCGTTCCTTCCGATCTTTCCGAGGGTGATGTGATCACCTTGCAGCGCGGCTATCTGGCCTACAGCTCCATGGGCTCTGCAGCCGGTGCTCACCGCGATATTACCGACAGCGGTCTGGGCACCAACACCTCTGCCGGCAATCGCAGCGGCGCAAGCTGCGTCCTGCCTCCCCTGCGGCTGACAGTGGGCAGCAATGTGCTGAAAACCGAAACTGCGCCTAAGATCGAAAAGGTCACGGTGGCAGGCTCCAACATGGTGCTGGATAACGACCTGCGTGTCAATTTCATCGTGCCCAACCTGCCCGAGGGCAACACCTACACCGCCTATGTCTATCAGGACACGGATGCGGATACCGATCTTGAGATCGCGGTGGAGCAGGCAGACTGGACGGTGTTTAACTCCGCCAATATGCGTATTTCCGTTACCGTCCGTGCCATGGAGATGACCGATACCCTGACCCTTGTGATCAAGGATCAGCAGGGCAATGTCTATAACGAGGACTATGCCACCTCCGCCAAGACCTATGCCCACAAGGCTCTTGCGGCAGCCTCCTCCACGGAGGAGTTCAAGACCCTTGTGGTGGATATGCTGAACTACGGCGCAGCTGCCCAGACCAAGTTCTCCTATAAGGAAGACGCCCTTGCCAACAAGGATCTGACCGAGGCGCAGCAGGCTCTGGCGACCAAGTCCGTTGCCTGCACCGACAGCCGCGTGAAGGGCGCCAACTACTATGGCTCCAACCTTGCTCTGGAGGATAAGATCGATCTGAATTTGTTCTTCACCAATATGGAAGAAAAGGATATTTCCTCCATGTATGCCGAAGTTTCTTTTGTGAACTTCAAGGGCAAGACCGTCACCGAGACGGTGCAGGGCGCTGACTTTGTGGCCTACGGCGGCAAGGCCGGCACCTATAAGATCCCTGTCCGCACCATCGTGGTGGCAGATGCCTCCTGCCCTGTGACCGTGACGGTGAAGAATGCCGACGGCACGGTGTTCGGTCAGGCAAGCGACTCCGTGGAAAGCTATGCCGCCCGCGGCGCAGCCACCGCGGATGCCGCGTTGTATGAAGCCATTATGAAATTTGCCGTTTCCGCCAAGGCATATCTGACATAACCTGTGCGCCTGCTGCAAAGGGCGCGACCCATCAAGGAAAGGAAGACCTTTATGAAAAAACGACTGTTCTGTCTTTTGCTGACCACGCTGCTTCTTTTGCAGCTTCTGCCCTTTGCAGCGGCAGCGGGTACCGTGTCCTTCCGCCTCATCGGCGCGGACAAAAAAGGAAACTATATCGTCTGGATTCCCGAAGACACCTATGCCGTCGGCAAGTTCACCACCGTGGGTGATGTGCTGAAGGAAGCAGCCGACAAGGCAGGTCTGAAGCTGACCGGCCTTGAAACGGACTATATTTCTGCCATCACCGCACCGGAAGAGCTGGGCGGCTATAAAATGGCAGAGTTCACCAACGGCGCCAACAGCGGCTGGATGTACACCCTCAACGGCAAGCATCCCGGCTACAGCGTCAACACCAAATATCTCAAAGACGGTGACGTTGTGATCTTCCACTATGTCAATGATTATCTCTACGAGGTGGAGGACTGGTCCGGCGGCTACAGCCTTGGCACGGAAGAGGACTGGAACGGCTGGCTGGATGCAGACGACGGCTGGCTGCGTGAGGAGCCGGAAGAGGAGGAACCCTCCGAGGAGCAGAAACCCTCCGAGGAGCAGAAACCCTCCGAAGAACAGACGCCCTCCGAGGAAGAACAGACACCTTCCGAGGAAGAACAGAAGCCTTCCGTGTCGGCAGATGCGCAGGATGTGATGTCTGCCATTTCCGATCTGGCGGTAAAAAAAGCCAACAAGAACACGAGAAAGCGCCTTGAAAATCTGGAAAGTGCCTGCGAAGCGCTAACACAGGATGAGCTGGCGCAGGTGACCAACTACGAAAGCCTTGTTTCTCTCCGAGACCGGTTTGACGAGCTTCTGGAGGAAGCGCTGAAGGATGCTCTGGAGGAACTGGAAGACTACGACGAGGACGACTACACCAAGGCTCAGTGGGACGAGATCGAGCCCATACTGGAGGACGCCGAAGAGGATCTGGAGGATGCCGAGGATACGGATGAACTGGACGACATTCTCGATGATGTAAAAAAAGACATCAGCCAAATCAGCGGCGAAGAGGAAGCGGAAGAAGAGGACATCCTTTCTTTCACCGATGTGGCGCAGAGTGACTGGCACTATGAACACATTGCCTATGCTGTATCCGAAGGGCTGTTCAACGGTACTTCCGAGGATACCTTCTCTCCCGATGCGCCCATGACCCGCGGTATGCTGGTCACGGTGCTCCATCGTCTGGCAGGTGAGCCGGACAGCGCGGCAGCGCAGAGCTTTGATGATGTGGAGCAGGCTGCGTGGTATACCAATGCCGTCAGCTGGGCCGCTTCTTATGGCATTGTGGGCGGCTACGGCAACGGTCTGTTCGGCACAAACGATTCCATCACCCGGGAGCAGCTGGCTGTGATTTTGCATCGCTATGCCGCAAAGCAGCTGTTTGATGTGTCGGCCTCTGCCGACCTTGGCAGCTACACCGACCTTCCGCAGGCGGCTTCCTATGCTGTGAGCGCCCTGCAGTGGGCTGTGGCGGAGGGTCTGCTCTCCGGCCGCACCGCCGATACCCTTGCACCCAAGGGCAAGGCTACCCGCGCTGAGGTGGCTGCCATCCTCCACCGTTTTGCGGAAAACTTCTAAAAGGAGCAGCCTATGAAAAAGTTCATTTCTCTTTTCCTTGCTCTCATTTTGAGCCTGTCCATGTTCTCGGTTGCCATGGGTGCGGAAACATCCACAGCAATGGATGATACTGCCAAATATCTTCAGAAAACAGTCCCTTCGCCTACGGTGGCATCCGTTGGCGGTGAGTGGGCGGTGATCGGCCTTGCAAGAGGAGGATACACCGTTCCTGCAAGTTATTATTCCAATGTTGTTACCTATGTGAAAGATTGTAAGGGCGTGCTCCATGAGAGAAAGTACACGGAGTATTCCCGTGTGGTGCTGGCTCTGACGACCATAGGCAAAGACCCCACCAATGTGGCAGGCTATAATCTGACCAAACCCTTAAATGATTTTGAAAAGACTGTCTGGCAGGGCATTAACGGCCCAATCTGGGCCTTGATTGCTCTGGACAGCGGAAACTATGCCTGCGCCCAAAGACAAGGTTATGTAAACTATATTTTAGAGAAAGAAATCTCCGGCGGCGGCTGGTCTCTGGCAGGCGGTACCCCCGATGCAGACATCACCGGTATGGCCTTGCAGGCACTTTCCAAGTATCTCGATCAGGCGGCGGTGAAAGCAGCCTGTGACCGTGCCCTTACCTGGCTCTCCAACAATCAAAACTCTGACGGCAGCTTCTCCACCACAGGGAAGGAAAACTGCGAAAGCACGGTGCAGGTCTTAGTCTCTCTGTGTGAGCTGGGTATTTCCCTGACCGACAGCCGCTTTGTGAAGAACGGAAAAACTGTCATGGATGGGCTCATGCAGTACTATGTTCCCGGTGGTGGGTTCACCCATGTGAAGCAGGCAGGCGGCGGCAATGATCTCATGTCTACAGAGCAGGGGTTCTATGCTTTGGTTGCGGCAGATCGTGCGGCAAAGGGTAAGGAAAGTCTTTATCGTATGGGCACAAGTGCCACCTTCCCTGATATTGTGGGGCATCCCAATCAGGGAGCAATCGAAGCACTGGCTGTAAAAGGGATCATCAACGGCATGGGAGATGGTTCCTTTGCTCCCAACAAGACTATGACAAGAGCGGAGTATTGCACCATGGTGGTCAAGGCGCTGGAGCTGACGCCAAAGGCAAACTCTGATTATTCCGATGTGCCTGCCTCTGCGTGGTATGCAGCTTACGTGGGTACGGCATCTGACTATGGCATCGTCAACGGCGTTGGCGGTGGCAAATTTGACCCCAATGGCACGATCACATACTGGCAGGCGGCGGTGATGATCGCAAGATCTGCCAAAGCCTTGGGCTTTGAGACAGCTGCCAATGCAGATGCCCAACCTCAAGGAAACATTCTGCGGTGTGAGATCGCCCAAATGCTCTACGACATGCTGAAGGAAGCAGGGAAACTATGAGAAAGCTATGCTTGCTTTTGTGTTTGCTGATTCTATCGGGCTGCGGCGCCAAATCTCAGCCGCAGGGAGAAAACACCTGCACCATCTCCATCTCTTGCGCCACCATTTTGGACAACATGGAAAGCTGTGTTGCAGCAAAACAGGAGCTTGTTCCCACGGATGGATGGTTATTAGAGCCGGTGGAAGTCAGCTTTTCCGATGGCGAAAGTGTCTTTGATGTGCTTTTGCGTGTGTGCCGGGAGCGGAAACTTCACATGGAATATTCTGATACCCCCATCTACAATTCTGCTTATATCGAAGGCATCGGCAATCTCTATGAATTTGATGTAGGGCCCTTGTCGGGATGGATGTACAAGGTGGGTGACTGGTTTCCCAACTACGGATGCAGTAATTATGAACTAAAAGACGGCGATGTGATCTGTTGGGTCTACACCTGTGACCTTGGTGCCGATGTGGGAGACAATTCTATGCAATGGCAGCAATGACATATAGATCGCCACGCTCACGCTGTTCGCTCGCGATGACAGAGAAAGTACGAAACCGCTTGTCATAGCCGAAGCCCAATGGAAATGGCTTCGGCAGACTCCGCCTGAAGATGCGGAGCCTGCGAGGCCGCTTGCGGCCGTGGCAATCTAACACCCTGCTGAAAGGCGATATTTATGAAGCATCGTGATACCTTTTCCTCTTTCCACCCTGTTATCAATTTTTTGTATTTTGGTCTTGTACTGCTATTTACGATGTTCTTGATGCATCCGGTGAGCATTGTGATCTCCCTTGGTTGCTCCATGGCCTATGCCATATCATTAAACGGCAGCAAAGCGGTGCGGTTTTCCTTGATCGCGGTGTTTCCCATGATGGTGCTAACAGCTGCGGTCAATGTGCTCTTTAGCCATGAAGGCGCTACGATCTTAAACTATCTGCCATCGGGCAATCCTCTGACCTTGGAGAGCATCCTCTATGGCGCAGCTTCTTCTGTGATGCTGGCAAGTGTTCTGATGTGGTTTTCCTGTTACACGCAGGTCATGACCTCAGACAAGTTTGTCTATCTCTTTGGCCGCATTATCCCTGCTCTGAGTCTGGTGCTCTCCATGACATTGCGATTTGTGCCGAAATTCAGGGCGCAGGCCAAAGTGGTAGCCCAGGCGCAGGCCTGCGTGGGAAGAAGTGTGTCGCAAGGTTCTCTTCTTCGAAGAGCAAAGAATGGTATCACGATCTTGTCGATCTTGATCACTTGGTCATTGGAACATGCCATCGAGACGGCAGACAGCATGAAAAGCCGTGGGTATGGATTAAAAGGACGTACAGCCTTTTCCATCTACCGTTTTGATAATCGTGATACTTATGCCCTTCTTTGGCTGCTATTTTGCGGAAGTTTTATTGTAAGCGGCTGGATGGCAGGTGCGCTGCAGTGGCGGTATTATCCGACCGTAGATGGGGAACTTGCTGTCCCACTTCAGCTTGTGTATCTGGCTTTATGTGTGACCCCTTTGATCGTCAATGGATGGGAGGCGAATACATGGAAACATTCAAGCTGCGAAACCTAAGCTTTACATATCCCGATCAACCTTATTGTGCCATCCATGATCTGTCCTTGACCATCTGCGCAGGGGATTTTGTGGTGGTCTGTGGGCCATCGGGCTGCGGCAAGTCCACTCTTTTGCGGCAGCTGAAGCCCATTCTTGCACCTCATGGGCAAAAAAACGGTGAGATTCTTTTTGAAGGTCAGTCTCTGGATGGTTTGAGCCAAAGGCAGCAGGCAGAAAAAATCGGCTTTGTGCAGCAAAGTCCCGATGATCAGATCGTCACAGACAAGGTCTGGCATGAACTGGCATTCGGCTTGGAGAGCTTAGGCTTCGATACTCCCACCATACGCAAGCGAGTGGCAGAAATGGCATCGTTCTTTGGCATCGAAGGGTGGTTCTACAAAGATGTCACAGACCTTTCCGGTGGGCAAAAGCAGCTGCTTAATCTTGCTTCCGTCATGGTCATGCAGCCAACTGTCCTTATCTTGGATGAGCCTACCTCTCAGCTTGACCCTATTGCTGCCTCGGACTTTCTGGCGACTCTTGGGAAGATCAACCGGGAGTTGGGGACCACGGTGATCCTCACAGAGCATCGGCTGGAGGAGGCCTTCCCTCTGGCAACCAAGGTGGCGGTCGTAGACAAGGGAAAACTCCTGTGCGTGGGAAGCCCTGCAGAAGTCGGAAAGCTGCTGAAGGAGCAAAACCACGCCATGTTTCTTGCTATGCCAACTCCCATGCGGGTCTGGGCATCGGTGGAAAGTAACGCCGATTGCCCCATGACTGTTCGGAATGGGCGGCAGTGGCTGGAAGCCTTTGGTGCATTGCGAGAACTGCCCGAAGAGGAGCTGCCTGCCAGATCCGAAGAAGTTGCCATCTGTGCAAAAGGGCTGTGGTTCAAATACGAAAAAAATGCCCCCGATGTGGTAAGAGGACTGGATCTGACTGTGCACAAGGGGGAGTTTCTGACAATTTTAGGCGGCAACGGCACAGGAAAATCTACCAGCCTGAAGCTGCTTGCAGGACTGTTAAAGCCTTATCGTGGGGCGGTCAGACTTCATGGCTCAGTTGGTGTGCTGCCTCAGGATCCACAGGCGCTGTTTGTGAAAAAGACCGTGAGAGAAGACCTGTGTGAGATCTCGCCTGAGATCGAAAAAGTCGTGAAACTGTGCAGACTGGAAGGCCTGTTAGACCGCCATCCCTATGACCTGTCGGGAGGTGAACAGCAGAGAGCTGCCTTGGCAAAGGTGCTGCTTCTTGACCCTGATATTCTGCTTCTGGACGAGCCCACCAAGGGTTTGGATGCTGAGTTTAAACAGGTGTTTTCGGAAATTTTGCAGACTTTACAGAATAGAAGTGTGACCATTCTGATGGTCAGCCATGATGTGGAGTTCTGCGCCCGGTATGCCCATCGCTGTGCCTTGTTTTTTGATGGAAGTATCGTGACGGAAGCAAGACCCAGAGCATTCTTCTCCGGCAACAGCTTCTACACCACGTCTGCCAACAGGATGGCAAGAAATGTTCTCCCGGAGGCTATTACGGCAGAGGATTTAATTTATGCCTGCGGCGGTACAGTGCCAACGGTAGAGCACTCCAAGGATAATCATGCGCCCACAGAAAAAACACCGCCTGCACAAAAACCACAAAAAAAGAAACTGCCCAAAAGGACAGCGGTATCGGCTGTACTGATCTTACTGCTCATTCCTCTGACATTGTATGTGGGAGAGCGGTATTTTGGCGGCAGAAAGTATCTGGCAATTTCGCTTCTTGTGATGCTGGAAATGATGCTGCCGTTCTTTCTGGTGTTTGAGGGCAGAAAACCACAGGCACGGGAACTGGTCATCATCGCCGTTCTATGCGCCATCGGTGTGGCAGGAAGAGCTATCTTCTTTATGCTGCCGGAATTTAAGCCTGTCTGGGCGCTGACCATTCTTGCAGGTGTTGCCTTTGGCGGTGAGACTGGGTTTGTGGTGGGAGCTATGACCATGCTGGCCTCCAATGTGCTCTTTGGGCAAGGCCCATGGACACCTTGGCAGATGTTTGCCTTGGGGCTGATCGGTTTTCTGGCAGGGATGCTGTTTCGGAAGAAAGGCAGAAAGAGACTGCCGCTTTGCATCTATGGCGCCTGCTCCTGCATCGTGATCTACGGCGGCATGATGAACCCGGCTTCTGCCGTGATGGCACTTCATGAGCTGAGCTGGGAAGCAGTTCTTCCCTATTTTATTTCAGGCTTTCCTGTGGACTGTGTCCATGCCGCCGCCACGGTGATCTTCCTGTGGTTTGCGGCAGAACCTATGCTGGAGAAACTCGATCGTGTTAAGGTCAAGTATGGTTTGATCGAATAACTTGCGCGTATACAAAACAGCTTCCAACTTGGTAAATTCCCCACTTGGTAACTGTTTCTTTCGTTGGAAAAATCAAAATATGCACTAAAGCGCAAAAAAGAACGCTGATTGGGATAACATTGTATCCAAATTAGCGTTCTTTTTTGGATAATCACGCCAATTCGGATACAATTCCAAACGGCGCGAATATGCAAGTGCACCCCCTTTGGCTGTTAAGGGGGTGCACTTCGTTGCAACGGGGGTTCACCTATAACGAAAGTTCCCACCTTGAAGAAATCTCCAAGGTGGGAACTTTGTCTATTGTTTGCTTATTTGCAGAAACGATGCAAGATCGCCGCTGCCTGTGCGCGAGTGGTATTGTCAGCAGGCTTGAGATAGACAGCTCTGCCGCTTTCCACGCCGTTGATGAGGTCTGCGCCGCAGGCCCACTGCATGGCAGGGATCGCCCATTCTGCCACATCAAAGGCATCGTCATAGGAGAGAATGTTGGTATTCTCGCCAACAGAGACATCGTGGCCCTTGTACTTGGCATAACGCCACATGATGGCTGCCATCTGCTCACGGGTGATGGAATCGTTGGGGCCGAAGGTGTCGCCATAGCCCTCTACAATACCCTCACTTGCTGCCCAACGGATGGCCTCGGTGTACCACATATTTGCAGCCACATCGGAGAAGTCCATGGCGTAGTTCACCACAGGCTCGCCTTCCAATCGCCACAAAATGGTAACGATCATGGCTCTGGTGGTAGTGCCATTGGAATCAAACCGGTTGCTGCTGATACCGTTCATCAGATCATTTTCAAGGCAGAAATGCACGCCATCGTGATACCATGCGTATCTGTCCAGATCGGTATAGCCATTCATGGGGCAAGTGTAGTCGCGCTCGCAATCAGCACCGACCTCCTTGAATGTGACCGTGATCTCCACCTTGCCGTCGGGCTGTCTGAAGCTGTAGGTGCCGTCACCGTTGTCGGTAACTCTTATGGGTCTTCCGTTTTCATCGGTGACGATCACATCATCCACCTCATAGCCGGGATCGGGATCGGGTTTAATTGTCACAGCATCTCCCTTTTCAGGCTTTGTGGGATATACGGACACATCGCCGTTGCCGTCATCGTCGATCTCCGGGCGATAGGTCGGCTCGTTGGAACCGGAACCGGTCTTTTTCCACTTGGCATAGAAGGTCTTGTCGCCATGATCGGTCACAGTGATCTCCGTGACAGGATCACCCTCACAAGCCTCGTTGTCATACCAGCCGACAAATCTGTAACCGGGTCTTGTGACTGCGGTGGGCAGCTCCGCACCCACGCCGTAGGTATACTCTGTCACATTGCCTTCCCTGATCGTGCCTCGGTTGGTTTCAAGGGTGACAGCATAGGTATTGGCTGTCCACTTGGCATAGAGCGTGACTTCACAGCCGCCATTGCTGTTATCCTCCGCAAAAGCATAGGTACTGCCGGCACTGTAACTGCTGCCTGTTCCGTCAGCCTTTGTGTTCCATCCGGCAAAGGTATAGTGTTCACGGCTCGGTTTCTCCGCTGCTACCGTGATCGTTTCACCGCCGGTGTAGTGGCTGCCGGGTGCGTTCTCGCCGCCGTTGGCATCGTAAGAAAGCGTATTGGCGGCGTGGAGGATCTTGACGATCTGCTCTTTTTCCGCAGAAGCACTGTTTGCTGTTACAACAATATTGCTGTCTGCCTTCAGTGTCGCAGTCACGACTACCTTATAAGTGCCGCTGTCGGAGACATTGCCGGCCAGCGTCAGCACCACTTCGGTGGCGCCGTCCACGGCTTCGCCATCCTTATACCATTGATAGGTATAGTCCAGCACATTCTTATTTTCGTTGCTGACCGTTGCAGTCAATACTCTGGTGGAGCCAGAGGGAACATAGTACTGATAGTCGTTGGAGATGGCACCGGGAACTTCCAGTGTGATCTTGACAGTGGGTGCCAACACAGTACGTTTGATAAAGAGTGTGTGATCCCTTGCAGTCTCCACCTTGGTCAGATTTTTGATATTGGTGTCCGTTACATTGCCGTTTTCATCCACCAGATACCAGCTTTTGCTGCCGCCGGACAGACCCGTGATGGCAGAGGACGGCAGGTTGCCGTACTTTTCGCCGTAGGTCACAGTGATGGGATCAATGGCTGCTCCGCCGTTGGCATCAAAGCTGACGGTGTAATCGTTAGCAGTGTAGATGGCAGTAAAGGTCACACCGCCCTCAGGCATGGTCATGCCCTCGGTATAGCCCTGCCACTGGGTGAGGGTATATCCGGTTTTACGGAAGGTCTCTACAAAAAATTCGCTGGTGGGGATGGTGATGACTGCACCGTAGTCAAATTCCTTTTCATAGGAACCACCCTCACCGTCGGTCCATGTTGCCATATAGCGCTTGGGTGTCCAGCGGGCATAGAAGGTCTTGTCGCCGGTTTCGGGTCTGCCAAAGCCCATGATCGGTCCGGTGCCGCCTTCCGCTGCGTCATACCAACCATCGAAGTAGTAGCCCTCACGGGTCACATTCTGGGGCAGGCTTACACTGTCACCAAAGGCATAGCTTGTGGCATACTCGCCGTTGATCGTACCGCCGTCCAGAACATAAGTGATGGTGTATTCGATCTTTGCAAACTCGACCAGCAGTGTACCATCCTGAGTTTTTTTGCCGGAGTAGGTTACATTGCCCTGCTCATCAATGCTGAATGTCGTATCGGTAGGAACGGTATATCCATCAGGCGTAGCAACTGCACGCAGGGTGTATTCCACGCCGGTATTCAGGCCAGTGACTGTACGAATGGATTCATCCACATCCACGGTTTCTTCAACATCTGTTGTAGAAACCCATTCCTCCACAAGATTGCTGTACTCATCGAGGATCTGCATAGTCGCGCCTGCGATTGCTTCGCCGCTTGCGTCATCGACAGCCAAGAACTGAACCACTGTTATGTCAAATACACTCAGGATAACGCCTTCCTCGGTTACGTCGCCGGTGGTTCTCAGCTGGCCATCTTCACCGATGGTGAATGTTATATCGGAAGCAATGGTATAGCCAGCAGGTGCAGCCTCTGTATGCAGGGTGTATACCTCATCGGTCTTCAAACTGTAAACCAGGTGAATGGATTCATCCACAGCTGTGGTTTCTTCGTCATCGACTGCAGAAACCCATTCGTCCACAAGTTTTCCTTCCGTATCGAGAATCTGCATATGTGCGCCTTCGATTGCTTCGCCAGCGCCGGTTTCGACTGCCGAGACCTTGACCATTGTCCGTTCAAACTCGACCAGCAGAACGCCGTCTTCGGTCACGGTGCCGGTGTATTTGATGTTGCCGTTCTGATCGATGGCGAATGTCGTATCAGTAGGAAGCGTGTATCCATCAGGCGCAACGGTGGCACGCAGGATGTATTCCTCCCCGGTTGACAGACCGGTGACCGTATGAGCCTCTGTGGTGGAAACCCATTCCTCCACAACCAACTCAACATTGCCGTCTTTATCCAGGATCTGCATGGTCGCGCCTGCGATTGCTTCTCCATCGGCGATATCGACCGCCGAGGCCTGAACCACAGTCGGGTCAAACTTGACCAGAATAGTGCCGTATGCATCTACTGTGCCGTTGGAAGTGACATTTCCCTCAGCATCGATACGGAATGTCGTATCCGAAGCAATGGCATAACCAGCGGGTGTGACGGTGGCGCGCAGGGTATACGCTGTATCTGTCTTCAGACCTTCGATCTTTTTGGCTTCCATAGTGGAATCCCATTCCACTTTATTGCCGTCGATTACGATAACATCACCGGCTGTATTGAGGATCTGCAGATGTGCGCCTGCCAGTTCCCAGCCATCGGCAGCATCGACAGCCGAGACATAGACCGAATGCGTGGCCGGTGCATTGATCGTCAGGGTGCAGAGCTTATGATTGGTGATCTGTGCATAATAATCATTCTCCGGCACTGTGATCTTAACATCATACACACCGGGGAGGGTCGGCTCTTCGATCTGCTGATCGCCCTGCCAGTAGGTGATGGTATACTGCTCAGGTGCGAGGTAGAGCGTATTCGCGCCTTCTTCATAGAGCGAGGTGATCGGGACCGTCTTGGGCGTGCCGTCATAATCCACGGTAGTATCGACATCACCGTTCAAATGCTTGGCGACTCGTGCTGCATCGATTTTATAGACCGTAACCGTGATTTCGTTCGTAAAATAGGATTCGGTTGAGCCGGTGGGAACAAACTCGAACTTGACAACATTTTCACCGTTTTTCAGATTGGTAGCAGTCGATCTTGTCTTCTTGAGTGTCGTACTGCTGCTGTCGGCAGTAACATTAAAGGATGCGTTTTTCTTCTCGCCGTTCACATACAGATGCATCCGGCCTGCCGGAACGCCGTCGGGGAATGTGAAGGTGCAGTACATAGTGCCGTTATCGCCGCGGTAAAAATCGGTTGCCGTGTTGGTATAGGCTGTACCAATGGAAAGTGAAACCGAGAAGGACGGCTTTTCTGCGATCTTCGCATAGGTCAGCGCGCCGATACCCGTCCAGACGGGATTTTCGATGACCTGATCTTCTGCATCGTAAGCCGCAAGGGTTTTGGCGATGGTGGGTTCTACACAGAACGCCTGTGAACCACCGGTGGCTTCGACTGTGCCGCCGTTGACGGTAATGGCGTCGGCATCGATGCCATAGAAGTACCCCGTGCCGGTCAAGCTGCCGCTTTCAACTGTGATGTTGCTGTTGCTTGCGCATACGCCGATGCCCCTTGTTTTGTCGCTGGCTGTGCCGGTCAGTGTACCGCCCTTAACCGTGATGTCGCCTCTGAAAGCATATACGCCAAAGATAGCAATATCGCCCGTGGCTGTGCCGGTCAGGCTGCCGCTTTCAACTGTGATGCCGCCGTTCACCACATACACACCGCTGCCATAGTCTGGGGTGGCTGTGGCCGTCAGTGCGCCGTCACCGGAAATAACGATGCTTTTCTTGGAATACAGGCCGTAACATGCATCTCGCTCCCTACCGGAATAGGTAACGCTGCTCTCGCCATTGAGCACCAGCTTCAGTGTGTCCGTGTCTTCATAACGGATGGCTGCACCTTGAGTAAGACCATCGCTCCATATATACTCGCCCTCGTAGCTGTAATTGTTCAGCGTCAGGGTGTTGGATGCGGGATCATAGGAAACCTTGCCGTCGCCGAACACGTCGGATGCGTTGAGGGATGTCACCCGTGTGCCACCGATCCACAGGCTGTAGTCGACGGCAGGTGCTGCCTCCTCAAACACGGCCTTGATTTCCACATTTGCCGTGCCGATGGTAAACGTATCGTCGGTCACGATCACGTCACCGGAGAGAACCTGCCATTCTTTGAACTGATAGCCCTCGTTCGGGGTGGCGGTCAGGGAGACTTCGGTGCCCTCTGCGCCGGAAGCAGGATTCGCCGAAGCTGTGCCGTTGCCGTCATCGGTTACGGTGACGGTGTAGGTGGCAGTGTGGGCCTCGCAGGAAATGTCATAATAAACATAGGCCTTGCCATATTTCCACATTTCCACCTCGGGATCCCAGGTCAGAGTAACGGTAAGTTCCTCGGGAAGCTCCACACGGGGGGTATGAGCATAGTCGGGGTAAATATACTCATAAAGTCCGCTCGTATGATCTTCCCACATTGCCTTAACGTTGTTAGTTACTTCAACGATCCATTCGCCGTCCGCGTTTTTGAAAGGTTCGCCGGCTTTGGAATAAAGCGAGTCAAAAGTAATGCCAATGGCCTGGTGGTCAAGGCCGGTATTGCTGCATTCAAACACGTATATGGCACCGGATGTGTTATCGGGTGTCGGCGCTGCGGGAGGGGTCTCATCAGGTGCGGAAGACACAGGCTCGTTTGCCGCGTCGAGGGTGGCTCTGGCCATTTTTCCGCAGAATACATTACCCTCATAAGTGGTGAGAACCTTCACAACGGCATAAACCCCAAAAAAAACATTGCTGCTAGCTTGGGGCGCTGAACTGCCATAATACTCAACCGTCGTAAGGTTGGAGCAACTGTAAAATGCATTGTTTCCAATGGCTGTTACGCTGCCCGCAATTTTTACTGTCTTCAATACAGGAAATTGAGAAAAAGCGTTTGTGGAAATAGTAGTAACGCCTTTTTCAACAATAACAGTGGTGATGCTGTCTTTGTAAGCATACCAAGGCTGAGAACCGCTGGTATAATCCGCCATAGCACCCGTGCCACTGACAGTCAGCGTGCCCGTGGTCTCATCGAATGACCAGTTAACTTCACCGGTGGTGCCGGTGGTTGCCGCACTTGCCGTGATGCTGAATCCCGGCACAAGTCCCACCACCATGACAATGGCGAGAAGCATACTCAAAATTCTCTTTTTCATGTTTATTCCTCCTTTGAAACTGGGATATCACGAGGAGCCTGCTGCAGCATGGTCAGCATATCCGCAATGGTTTTCGCCGCAATGGCCGGATAGTCAAAGCGTTTTACAAATTCCTTTGCCTCTGCGATCTTTTCCTCCGGCACCCGGTAGACACGCAGGGCTGCTTCCAGAAAACGCTCCACTTTTTGGTCAATGGTAAATGATGCATCACATCGGACAGTCATATAGCCGCGGATGATACTGCCGCTGGCGATCTCCAGCTGGTAAAAATCAGATGGGGAAGCCCCGGGCAGGTAGGGACTGAAAATTGGAGCTGTCATCTTTTTCGCTACATTTTTTAGTATCAGCTCCGATGTATCACTGAGAGAATAAGCCGCACAGTACAGGTTTCGCACCGCCTCGCTGTACTCCGCCATGTACAGCTGCAATGCTGTTTCCGCCGCGTAGTACAGCACACTGTCCTCCGTAGTGCCGCCGATCATGGCCTTGGAGGCAGAGAACTGACCGGTCAATACATATTCTACCAGTTCACACAGAATGTTTTCCTTGTTCCCGAAGTCACGCACCATGGTGTTTACGTTGACCCCTGCTGCCGCCGCGATCTGCCGGACAGATGCCGCTTCATAGCCTTTTTCCAGAAACATCCGCGCAGCTATGCTCAAAACTTTGGCATGATCTCGTGATCTCTCCTGTTCATTTCGATGTGCAGACACCTTGCATCATCTCCCTCCCACGTCATATCAAGCGCACATCTACACG
>JAGBBD010000065.1 GCA_017938625.1 Oscillospiraceae bacterium
CCATGTGATGGTGCCGGTTTCGGTATCAAGCTTCATGCCCTTGGCAAGACCTTCTGCCTCATAGACAGCGCCGGAGCCGTCCACACCGGCGGTAATGGTGGTACGGTAGCCTGCCTTCACCACTTGATCGGTGGTGTGGTTGAAGAAGTCCTCGGTGCTGAAGGAGGCAGACAGGGGGATCACATAGTCTGCGCCTTCGGAGATGTTGTAGATAAAGCCTGCATCCAGATCAGAACCGTCCAGATAGCTGCGCACCAGCGTCTCATGGCCGATGTTCAGCACAGCGGTGCTGCCGTTGACTTCGGCGCTCCGGATCTGGTAGACTGCGTTGCGCTGTCTGTCGTTTTCCACATAGATGCAGCGGCCTGCAAAGTCTTCTGCAGCAACAGGCTCGTTGATGGAAACGGTGATGGTGTAGCCGTCCAGAGACAGACCCTTGGTGAAGTCCTCGACCTTGCCTGTGACGGAAGCCACAGCGCCGTCCACCACGTCTGCCACGTGCTCTGCCTCGTTGCCGTAGGCATAGACCAGCACATCATCATAGTAGGAGCAAACGCCCACGAAGCCGCGGAAGGTAAACTTGCCGTCCACCTCATAGGTGCAGCCGGGATTGGTGGCATAGACGATGTAATCCTCTCTGCCGTCCAAACAGGTGACCTTGATGGCGGAAGCCTTGTCATGCACCTGCTCGGTGCCGTCCACCAGCGTCACATCCACCAACTGAGAGGAAGCGATCTGGGTGTCGAACTGATAGGTCTCGATGACGGAGGTGAACAGGGTATCCATGCCGCTTTCGCCGCTGCGGCGTACCAGCATATACTTCAGCTTTTCGGGGTTTTTGCCGTTCTGGGGAGGAATGCCGTCTGCCAGAGCCACTTCGGTCATAGGCTCTTCGGAGAGCATGGTCACCTTCATATGGATGCCCGCAGAGGTCACCAGCTGACTGTGGAAGTCCTCCACGCTCCAGTCCACGCTGAAGGAGCTCTCAGGCTCTGCATCACGGTAGACGTTCTTCAGCCAACTGTAGCCGTTACCCTGATTGTAGGGGCCGTCTGTGCTGGTGGAATGGTGATAGTAAGGCCCGTAAGGCACATCCGCACCGGCATAGGATCCCATAGGCTGATGAATGAATTCCAGTCCTTCGGTGGCAGGATCTATGGTGGTATTGGCATGCAGGGAATACACATGCTCGGAGCCGCCCAGAACACGGAAGAAGTCCACGTTGTAAGGCACACCGTTGGGAGACTTCACTGTTACCACGGTACGGCGGTAGATATCCGTCGCAGGATAGGCATTGGAGCCGTCCACATCCACCAGCTGTACCTTGCCGGCATCGTCGAAGTGTCGGGGGACGCCGCCGTAGGGCAGGCCCAGCTGACCTTCGTCATCGACTACCACGGTATTATGGGAGACGGTGTTTCTGACCCACTGAGTACGCTCAAAGGAGTTGTTGGAAACAATGGTGGGATAGCCCAGGTTTGCCGACATGGAAAGTCCGTAGGCAAACAGGTTCAGCGACAGCTCCTCCAGATGACCATGGCTGGCGTCGGTCAGGCCATAGTAGATGGCAGTGTTGAAATATTCATTGCCATTGTCATGCACTCCAAGGAATCTGGCCGGGCCGGTGCGCAGATTGGTCACACCGAAGCCTGCCAGCTGAGAGCTGGCTCCCATATCCAGCTCGCCGTGCTCTGCGATGATCTCCTGGATCTTGTTGCGGATACCACTCTCGGGATTCTTGGTGAAGATATCGGCATGGAGACCGTCCACAGAGTTGCCGTTGCCGGCATAGATCATCTGTGCGATGAAAGGATCCTCCGTGTTCTGGAACGCAGGGACAAAATAAGTGCTCACATCCAGATTGATAATGGTGGTGTTGCTCTGAACACCGCCGGCCTCACCGAACTGGACGATCAGATGGCCGCCCTGAACAAGTCTGCCGTAGGCACGGATCAGCTCCACAAACTTGGGGAACTGCCACAGGTCGGCGCCTTTGACGCGGGTATAGCCTGCCAGTGCGTCTGCCACGCCCATCAGGTTGGTGTACCACTGGCGGTTATAAGTATAGGAAACTTCGTTGCCGAAGCCGTTGCGATCGACCAGATTGACCAGATTGTAGTAGACATTGCCGCCGGTGGCGTGAGGAGCAGGGACGGTCATGCGCTCACCGTAACGGAAGACCCAATCGATCATTTCCTCACTTTCAGGCAAGCGATCCAGCGCCACGGCCGCCAAAGCCATAGACCCTTGCTCCATACCGAAGTTACCGGCATTTGACGTGCTCAAAACAGCATCGCGGATCTGGAGCAGGATGCCCTCGTCCACTTCGTTTCTCAGATATTCGGGGGTGATGACCTCAGGCTCCACACCATAGAACGCAGCATCCTTGCGCAGATACTCAACGGCGCCGTCGCTGTTCATGGCAGGCCACAGGGCGTCTGCGGCCTTGGCCAGCAGAGGCGCTACAACGGAGCCTTCCCAGATGGCACCTGTGAATTTGCCGCGGCCGTTGCCGCCATCAGAGTTCACATACAGGCCGCTGGAGGAGTTGGCCATATCATACTCCGGATAGATCTGTGCCACACGGCTCAGCAGGATCGCGCCTGCTTCCCCGTATTTTTCATCGCCGGTATAAAGGTAGGCATTGGCCACAGCCTGCAGACCGTTCAGCAGACCGTTGGTGGCCTTGCCTCTGGGCACCAGACTCATGTGATAGTAGTAGGCAATGTAGTTATAGACATCTGCCACACCGCCGAGATCCTTGTCGCCGGTGATCCAGCCGTTACCATCATCCACACCCCAGTCGGCAGGCTTGTCGGGGAAAGTGGTGTTGACCAGCAGGCTCTTGTCTGCTCTGGCTTCGTCAAAATAACCCAGTTCATCCAGACCGGACTTGTAGTAAGCCTCAAAGTCGTTGGAGGGGAAGTCACGCATACAGGCAGGACAGGTCACCTTCCAGGGATTGTTGATGGGATCCACGATCCAGCAGTTGACGCCGTAGACAGCTTCGATCTCCGTACCGCAGTAGTCGCAGACCTTGGCTCCGTTGTAGCCCTCACGGTACATGGCGGAGGTACGGGGTGCTGCACCCTCTCGGCGCAGACCGTCATAGTAGTCGTCAAAATGAGCCAGAACAAAATCTGCCTGTGCCACAGCCTCTTCCTTGATATCCCATGCCCAGGAGTACTTCAGTGTGTTCTCCAGAGCATTGGCACGCTCTTCATAGGTATAGAGGGTAGGCTCTGTCTTGCCTGTGGTGATGGTAAACCACACATAGGCTTTGATCACATGGCTTCCTTCTGCAATGGCGGCGATGATCCTGGCAGAGCCTTCTTTGCTGCCTGCGATCACTGTGCCGTCGGCAGAGACGGAAACAATGTCGGGATCGGAGCTGGAATAAGAAACGCTCACATTGTCAGGCGCTGTGATATGCTTGCCGGCAATGTCATAGAAAATGACCTGCAGATGCTCCGTACCGCCGTTGGGTGCCAGGGTGGTGCGCGGGGCAGTCACTTCAGCCGAGGCGACCGTACCTTCTTTCACGGAGATGAGCACGGAGTGATAGCTCAGTTCGCCGTTGATCTGTGCCGTTACATCCAGCATTGCCGTGCCTGGCTTCACGCCGGTGATGGCATTGCCGGAAACGCTCGCCGTTGCAGGGGTCACAGAGTCGACAGTATAATAGTTGTTTTTGTCGGAAGCTTCTTCCAGACTCTTGAGATAGAATGTTCTGCCATGGGCATCAGTCGCCCTCACAGTCAAAGTCGTGCTCTCACCCACAAGGATGGCATCCTTCAAGGTGGTGACTTCCACGGAAACAGGGTTGGGATCTGTGGCAGCACGCAGCATCAGCTTGCCCAGGAACTGCAAACCATCGGTCACGGCAACCACATAGAAGGTGTGCACACCTGCCTCCAGATAGACAGTATTGCCCACCATTTTGGCAGAATAAGGATAGCCGCTCTTGCCGGCACAGAAGTCGATGGTGCCTGCATAGTAGTCATCCACATAGACATCGGAGATGTTGCCGGAGGAGAACAGGCCGCCGCCTGCTTCCACACGGTACCAACCGTCACGGGAGACAACAAAATCGATCGCCAGCTGCTCGCCCTCAGGGACATTGAAGCCGAAGCCGTACTTGTGAATGGTTTTGGCATCCTCGCCGTTGTTATAAGTCTCTTCCCGGTTAATCTGCACACCGTCTTCCTCGATAGTGCACGCATGGATGTTCATCAGATGGCCGTCTGTAAAGTCCAGCAGCACATCGGTACCTGCCAGATCAGTATTGGGAACAACTTCTATGGCGATGGTATCGGTGACCGCTGTACGCATAACGCCCACAGTTGCCGTTACGTTGACGGTGCCGGGAGCCAGACCGGTCAGTCTGCCGCTCTGACTGATGCTTGCCAAAGTTTCCTGATCCACAGACCATGCAATGGGATAATTGCTCATATCTGCCACGCCGCCGGATGCCTTTTGGCCTGTCACGGTCAGCTGCACAGTATTGTTGACACCCACATAGCCCACGGCTGCTGTGATCTTCACAGATGCCAGATCTGTTTCGTCTGTCACGGTCAGCTGTACGGAGTCGGATGCCGTCACACCATCCTTGAGCACGTAGGCACAGATGGTGACATTGCCCTCACCCACACAGGTCACATCACCGGTGACGCGATCCACGATCGCCACATTGGTATTGGAGCTGGTAAAGTACACAGAGCCCTCTCTCAGCTGCGCTTCGCTGAGCGGCGCAAGCTGGGTGGTGCGTCCTGTCATAGCAGCCTTGGCAGTCTCGCCGTTTTTCAGAACAAGGGTCTCAAACCCGTCCAGCGTAAAGCTGATATCACGCAAGACCTCGGGCATATCGGTCTTTGTCATATCCAGACGGGCTTCCCTGGTCAAGCCATGGATGGTGACCTTTGCCACCAGCTCGGCAGCGTCGTTCAGACCCACCAGACGCACAGTGGCTCTGGGATGATATTCACGGGCAGCGGAATTATAGGTCTGACGCGTAGGTTCAGCCAGCACGGTCACCACATCATCATTGGTGCTGGTAAAGCTGACGACCTCGGGAACGCGCGTATCGGCAAACTCAATGGGACTTCCATTGGTGGCATAGGATTTGATAAAGACATTGGCAGGGGTCACAGTGTCCTTCAGTTCCGTATCGATCTCCAGTTCCACGCGCTCAAAGCCCACTTCGCGGACGGAGAAATCATCAAACCATGCCGTCATCTCCCAGCCGGACACACCGTAGTCTGCCTCTTTGGGACGCATGACGATACGGGGCATGATGTACACAGGGCCTTCCGTATCCAGCGGTGCCTTGACCACATAGCGGATCTCGGTCCATTCGCCAAGATCCAGCGCAATGCCGTTCCGGACACCGTTGACCGTCAAAAGCAGATCAGAGCCGATCTGACCATTGGATGCATAGTCGAACATCTGGCAGTCAAGTGCCATATCTTCCGATGCACCGGCTGCCTTCTTGTAGTCCTCAGTCTTAAGTCTAAAGGACATTTCATACATATGGCCCGGCAGAATCTGCGCAAAGTGACCGTTTGCCATGGTTACAATGGCAGCGATATTGCTGACATCGTTCATGCTGACATGGGGGTTGGTGGTAAGCTTCAGCGCCATGTTGCCGGTACCGTCATCTTCCACCGTTGCGATGTTGAAACGGCGGTCACCATAGCTCTCGTAGGTCGCCCAATGATCCAGGACACTTTCTGTTTCAAAGGTGGGGTCGGTATAGATGAAGCAGTTTTCGCCCACATCGGCTACGGTCAGTTCCATGGTCTTGGACAGGGACTTACCGTTGAGAGTAACCGTGGCAGTCACAGTCACATCGCCGTTCTGAACGGGGCGGAAGGTATGGTTTTCTTCGTCGATCTCAAGGATGCCCTCTGCATCGACCTCATAACTGACCGCTGTCTTGGCAACGGGGATGCTCTCGCCGTCTGTGTCGGTCAGCGTATATTCAAACTGCTGAATGGTATTTCGTGCCACCTGCTTTTGAACACCGGGGATGGTCACATTCATGGTGTCCAGCACGATCTTGGACATGTCCAGTTTTTCCACATTCAGCTTTCCCTGCTGGGTCACACCGTAGATGGTGATATCCGCCACCAGCTCCGTTTCACGCTCCGTATCCAGACGCTGAACCTTTGCCTTGGGGAAATACTCCTGAGAGGCAGCGGTATAGCGTGTGCGCACAGGAGCGCTGAGAATCTTCACAACATCCTCGTTGCCGCTGGTAAAGCTGACCATGTCAGCATAGGAGGTGGCGGCAATGTCGATATAGTCGCCGGATGTGGCATAGGGCTTGATGATCACATCGGAAGCCTTGGCGGTGCTCTTCAGACCGCCGATCACTTCCATCTCCACACCCTCAAAACCCACTTCACGAATGGAGAAATCGTCAAACCACACACTGGCTTCCCAGCCGGTCACATCCTTGTCTGCATTGGTATTGTTGGGACGGAACACAATACGAGGAGTGACGTACACAGGGTCTTCCGTATCCAGCGGTACTTTGACCACAAAGCGGATCTCGGTCCACTCGGTGGTATCCATGGACACACCGCCGCAGTTTCCGTTGATCTTGCCAAGATAACTGGAGGTGGCATTGGTCTTGTAGTCAAACATCTGGAAGCCGATGCCCATATCGTCCACCGCGCCTTCGGGTCTTGTGTAATCGCCAACCTTGACCATGGCGGACATCTCATACATATGACCCGGCAGCAGCTGTGCCAGATAGCCGTTGTTCATGACGATGACAGAGCCCACCGTACCGGCACCGTAGCTGGTGTTGGGGTTGGTGGTAAGCTTCATTGCCATGTTGCCGGTACCATCATCTTCCACGGTGGTGAAGTTGAACAGCTTGTTGCCCCAAGTGGGATAGGTCGCCCAATGGGCGATGGTGCCGGCTGTTTCAAAGGTAGGATCGGTCATGACAAAGCGTTCTTCGCCCACATCCGCGACCGTCAGATCCAGCTGCTTGGAAACCTGCGCGCCGTCCACCGTAAGAGTGACGGTCACAGTCACATCACCGTTTTCCAGGGTGCGGAAGGTATGATTTTCCTCATTGATCTCGATGATGCCATCTTCGTCCGTTTCATAGGAGAGCTCCGCATCTTCAAGCGCAAGAGGCTCGCCATCAACAGTTATGTCAAACGCGAACTCCTGCACGGTGTTTCGTGCCACCTGCTTTTGAACACCGGGAACGGTCACATTCAGCTTGATAGCATCGGCTGCCGCATTATAGTCGCACAGATCACAGATGCGGTCGCCGTCTTCATCGGTGCAGTCTTCCTTCCTTTCGGCACCGCAGGAAGTACACGTTGCCACGTGGGTGCCGTCGCCGTTGGAAACATAGGTAAGTTCGTCACAGGAGCAGGCTTCGCTGCCGATGTACTCCAGCTCCATGGCCTTCAGACTGATGTTGCGGCGCATGGCAGCGGTGGTGGTCACATTCAGATAGTTGCCGGTGGTGTTGAAGGTGATGTTGTTGGCGCCTTCATTGAAATAGGCATAGCCGATCCGATCGGTCTGCGTCGTATTGCCCCATGCTTCGTGGGGAGTGCCTGCATGACCGGAGAATGCATAGGATGTGGTACCTTCGGGCAGGATGGAAGTGCCGTTGACCAACACATCAGCATATGCACCGCCTACCGAGCTGGTACCGCAGCCGGTGTACTGGGCAAGGTTACCCGCATTGGTGGAATAGTAAACGGTCATATCCACAGCATAGTAGCCTGCTTCTTCCACATGGACAGACAGGTTCAGTCTGGAGCCGTTGGCAGCCTGATCGGCAGGCGTATTGAAGCCGCCGGACAGATAGGTGATGCCCCAGTCCATATGCTCAGGCATGGTGTTGGCATTGAACCAGACACCCTTATTGACCTGATAGGTGGTCAGATAGCTGGTTTCTTCCACAATGGTCCAGCCGTGGTTTTTCCACAGGTAGTCCAGAAGGGAATAGTACGCTGCCTTCTGGGTTGCATCCATGCCGCTTCTGCTTTGATAGCCGGCAAACTTTGAGGTATATTTGCCGCCGACCGTGCCGGCAGAATCCTTCAGATTTGCCCAGAAGCTTTGCTGCGAGGCGCTCACTACAGAATCCTTAAAGTCGATGACCACCGACTCCGGTGTGGGTTCTGCTGCCGCTGCCTGCGGCATAGAAGCCGTTGGGATCATTCCCAGCAGCATGACAGCTGCAAGAAGAATGCTCATGATCCGTTTTTTCATAAAAATACCTCCTGCATGGTGACTTTTTGTGACCTGTGCATACAAGATTTCTTTTTTATTATAAAACACTGTCCTTTGTTTGACTATTGTATTTTGTCAGAAATCAAATGGTAAAATGTAATATATACCAGCCCTTCTCGTTGTATTTTGGAGCAATTCAAAAGCTGACAGCACGCTCATGCTGCCGCTGTGATGCGCATATAAAAACCACGGTCTGCTTTGCAGGCCGTGGTTTTATGCTTATGAAAGAAGCAGCTTGTCATCAGCTTCGTCGCTGCCGCTGACTTTGCTGAACAGTTCCAGAAGCTGCGGAACGGTAAGGTTTTTCTTCTCTTCACCGGATACATCAATGACGATCCTGCCTTCATACATCATGATCAAACGGTTGCCGTAGGTAATGGCATCCTTCATATTGTGAGTGATCATAAGGGTAGTCAGATTGTCACGCTCCACGATTTTCTGGGTAGCTTCCAGCACCTTGGCTGCCGTCTTGGGGTCAAGAGCAGCGGTATGCTCATCCAGAAGCAGCAGCTTAGGTCTGACAAGGCTTGCCATGAGCAGCGTCAATGCCTGACGCTGACCGCCGGAGAGCAAGCCCACCTTGGCAGTCAGGCGATCCTCCAGACCGAGGTCGAGAATCTTCAGAAGCTCCCTGTATTCTTCCCGCTCTGCCTTGCTGATACCGATGCGCAGAGTGCGGCGCTTGCCGCGGCGCTTGGCGAGCGCCAGATTCTCCTCGATCTGCATGGTGGCAGCCGTGCCCATCATGGGGTCCTGGAAGACTCTGCCGATGTACTTGGCGCGCTTGTGCTCAGGCAGATGGGTCACATCCACATCGCCGATAACAATGCTGCCCTCGTCCACAGGATAAGTACCCGCCACGGCGTTCATGAGTGTGGACTTGCCTGCACCATTACCGCCGATGACCGTAACAAATTCGCCGTCTGCGATGGAAAGACTGACACCGCGAAGCGCCTGCTTTTCATTGACGGTGCCTGCATTAAAGGTCTTAAAAATATTTTTGATCTCAAGCATGGCTGCTGCCTCCCTTCGTGACCTTCACATGGGTGTACTTCCCCTTCCAGTAGGGCACTGCAAGGAAGATCGCCACCACCACGGCGGAGATCAGCTTCAGATAGTTGGAGTTGATGCTGGTGAAGCTGAGGACAGCCTGAATGACCACATAGTAGATAATGGCGCCGATGGAGACCGCCAGCAGCTTCAATGCGAAGTTGCGGAAGATCTTGCTGAATACCACCTCACCGATGATCACAGCGGCAAGACCAATGACGATAGCGCCTCTGCCCATGTTGATATCGGCGTAGCTCTGGTACTGGGCAAGCAGAGCACCGGACAGGGCGACCAGCGCATTTGCCAGCATCAGACCGATGACCTTGTTCACATCGGTGTTGATGCCCTGCGCTCTTGCCATATTGGGGTTAGAGCCGGTGGCACGCAGACCGCAGCCCACTTCTCTGCCAAAGAACCAGTAAAGCGCCGCGATGATCACCAACGTAAACACGCCCACCACAAAAATGGGGTGCTGCCAGAAAGGACGATCACCCTTGGCAACATCCTGCACAAAACGCAGGGAAACCAGCAGCTTATTGAGCATTTCCTTGTCGATGACATTGATGGAAACATTTGCCTTCATACCCATAATGGCAAGGTTCACAGACCACAGACCCAGCTGGGTCAGAATACCTGCCAGAATGGCAGGGATGCCGCACAGGGTGTGCAGAAGACCTGTGACAAGACCGGTCAGAGCACCTGCCACCATGGCAATGAGCATGGCAAGCCAGATGTTCATGCCGGAAGAAAACAGCACAACAAACGTCACGCCGCCGGTACAGATGGAGCCATCCACAGTCAGGTCAGACAGATCCAGAATACGATAGGTAATGTACACACCGATGGCCATAATGCCCCAGATCAGGCCCTGAGACACAGCACCGGGCAGTGCATTGAGAAAGTTTGCAAACATAGTTTTTCCCTCTTCTTTAAAATAGCATCAAGCAGGGAAAAGGGGTTCCCTTTTCCCTGCTGTATTTCGTCTGATGCTTACTCCATGACGATGGCTTCGTAGCCGTCGGGAGCGGTCAGGCCCAATTCCTCGCAGATGACGGGGTTATACTTGGGGGTGACGGTAGCAGCATAGCCGATGGGCATTTCGGACACGGGAGTTTCGCCGGTCAGAATCTTGGCAGCCATTTCGCCGGTGGCAACGCCCAGATCATAGTAGCTGATGGACAGGGTGGCAACACCGCAGCCGGAGCAGATGCCCTCTTCGCCGGCGATGACAGGCACGCCTGCGGGACGGCAGATGTTGTCAATAATACCGGTGTTGGAAGCAACGGTGTTATCGGTGGGAACGTAGATCACATCGCAGCTGTCAGCAGCAGTCTGGGTGATGGCAGCCATATCATTGGAGTCGGAGAAGGGGTACTGGGTGCAAGTCAGACCTGCAGCTTCCAGATACTTCTGGACTTCGTCTACCTGATACTGGGAGTTGGCTTCTGCGGAGCAGTACAGCAGACCCACGGTCTTTGCTTCGGGGAACCACTCGGTGATCATGGCAGCCTGCTCATCCAGAGGTGCCAGATCGGAGGTGCCGGAGATGTTGCCGCCAACCAGACCGTCAAAATTCTCGATGCTCAGAGCCACACCGTACTCGGTAACGGAGGTGCCCAGAATGGGGATATCGGCGGTAGCTGCTGCAGCGGACTGCAGAGCGGGAGTTGCGTTTGCCATGATCAGATCCACATCGGCTGCGACGAAGTCGGTAACAATGGGGGTGCAGGTGGCAGAGTCACCGGCGGCGACACCTTCCTGGAAGGTGACCTGACCGGGCAGAGCGGCTTCCAGAGCATCCTTAAAGCCCTGAGTAGCGGCGTCCAGTGCCACATGAGGAACCAGCTGGCAGATGCCAACAACATAAGAAGCAGCCTCTTCGGTCTCTTCGGCTTCTTCTGTAACTTCTTCAGTTTCTTCCACAACCTCTTCCACAACATCCGTGGTTTCGGTAACAGTTTCTTCCTTAGCTGCACAGGCGGCCATACCCATGACCATCAGAACAGCCAGCATCAGAGCGATCAGTTTCTTCATTTTTTCATACTTCCTTTTTTTGAATTGTGCGTAAGTTCTTTTCTTCTTTGCGCTTCTACAGTATATAGCTTTACACCGTTAAAGTCAATAGAGCAAAGATAGAAACCGACGCCAAAATCTCCGCATTTTTTGTGCGCATTTACCAATTCTCAAGCATATTCTACACCGTCCAGGCATATAGTGCTTCTCAAACAGTGCCCATGCTTCCTCCGCCGTGTGTCCCCGGTTCGGTTCTCTGGCAGCAAGAAGCTCCGCAATCTGCAGCAATTCCTCAACCGGACGCGTGTCACGATCAAAGGACTCAGCAAGCATGGCTTTCAGTTCCTGTGTTGAATATGATTCGTAGTGTGTCATGATAATCCCTCTTGCACTCTCTATATCGTGAGTCACTTTTCAGAGAGTTATTGAATCGTAAATTATTATATATAATAGCCCCATCGAAGTAAAGAGGGATTTATCATGAAGCATGGACATCTGACATTTGAAATAGAAGCTCTTCTGAAAAGCCGCGGAATATCCAAGAATCAGCTTTGCAAGGATATGGATATCCCCCGTTCCAATCTCAACCGCTACTGTCAGAATAAGTTTGAACGTATCGATGCGCAGCTTGTGTGCAAGCTGTGCCGGTATTTGAATATCGATGTGGGCACGCTGATCACCTATCACAGCCCGGACGAACAAGAAGCAGGAAACGACTGAACGTTTCCTGCTTCTTTCCTTTATTGGTGGGACGCACGGCTGCTTTTATACCATGCTGTATACCACGGCTGCCACACGCTTGGCTTGTTCTGCCAGAGAACGCTGCACACCAAACTCCTCACGCGAATGGATCCTGCCGCCCACAACGCCGAGGGAATCCACGCAGGGAATCCCGGCAAGGGTCACTTCGGCAGAGTCCGCGCCGCCGTTGACTCTTCTTGCCACCAGCTCCGTCATACCATTTTCACGGAAGATCTTGTTCATGGCGTTCAGCAGCGCTTCGTTGCGGGGCACCCACTCCATGGCAGGTCTGCTGCCGGTCTTTTCCACCGTACAGGTACAGCCGGGCACATAGACAGTTTCTGCCACACGGCGCACCAGCTCTTCGATCTGCTCCAGCTGCTGCATATCGGCAAATCGGAAATTGGCTAAAAATTCACAGGACGCCGCCACGGCATTGGGAACGGTACCGCCGCTGATCACACCGCAGTTGCAGGTGATGCCGTCCACATCCTTCAGCTTTTCCAGCTCCAGAATCTTATGTGCCGCCTCCCGGATGGCGGAAGCGCCGTCTGTGGCACAGCGGGAAGAATGGGCAGCTACACCTGTGATCTCAAAGCGATAATCCGCAATGCCCTTTCTTGCCAGAGTCGCTCTGCCCTCGCAGCCTTCCAAAACAGGCTCAAGGTTGATAAATGCCACAGCGTCCCTTGCCTTTTGGCAGATCCAGTCAATGGTAGCCTTCTCGCTGGTGCTGCTGCCGATCTCCTCATCGCTCTGCAGCAGCAGCTGCACGGGACGGGAGGTAAAGCCTGCCAGACGCAGAGCATCCATGGCAAGCAGCGCCACTACGATGCCGCCCTTGCAGTCGGCAACACCGGGGCCATACAGATATGTGGTGTCTTCGGTCACAGCAGGTGTACCGAACAGGCCCAGAGGATGAACCGTGTCCATATGTCCCGACAGGCTCACAGGTCTGCCCTCCGCCTCAGCATTCATGGTGATGCAAAGAGCATCGCCGCTGACCGGCTGGGGCAGTGTCTCCACCAGCCATCCACGTTCACGCGCCATGGCGGCGATATAGGCGCCCACCGCGTCCACACCTTCTTTGCAGTCACTGGGGCTTTCAATGTTGCAGATATCTTTCCATATCTTTATATAGTCTTCGTAAAGATCCTCGATGATGGCAAACAGCTTTTCGCATTGCATCAAGATCCCCTCCTCTTTCTGTGTAACTATAGCACAGGAAAAGGGATTTGTATATTATTTTTGTGTCTGCAGCTGCCCGTTCAGTTTTTTTGTTTTGGCGCGGACAGACAGATAGATGATCAGCCAGATCACAGCATAACACACGGCAAAAATAACAGAAAACACTGCAATGGGTACAAGCTGATCTTTCAGCCAACCATTGATGAGATAAACTGCCAGATACACGACATACAGACCTGCTCCATGAATCAAGATGGCACACCCAAGGGGGAGCCGATCGATCTGATAGACAGCAGACAGCCCTGCAACCACAAAGGCCAGCAAAGTCAAGGTCAGAATACCAAGACATACCTCACCGGGCATCACGGATGTCATGGTGCCGGTCTTTGCGGATATGCCATAAATCATGGCAAGGATCACCGGACCGCCCCATGCAGCAAGAAAGCCTCGATGAAAAAATTCTTTCCAAAACACGTTCATGTAATTTCATACCTCCTTCTGATCTGGGCAAAGCAGCGACGAGACACATACTCCCGACAGCCGCACTTAAACACCGCATCCACACTGCCGCTGTACCCGGCACAAAAACGATCGATCCGTTTTTCATTGGCAATTGCGCTTTTATTGATGCGGATAAAATAGCAGGGAAGCTTTTCTTCCAACTCGTATAAGCGCTGCTTCAAGCGGTATTGCTGTCCCTGTATATCGGTGGCATAGACCTTCCCATTTACAGCTGTGATACACTCTATTTCGGCATAGGGCAGTACTTTCCAAGTATCGTCTGTATATACGCAGATGCTGTCGGCCCCGGTATTGGACAGAACAAACCGTTCCAGCTCCTCGATCAGGGGCGTATGCACCCGGGCATATACGACCACCTCTTCTTCCCTTTCGGGATCTATGATCACTTTGAATTTCAAACCATCACCTCCGGTTTTGTAACCTCGGTTACTACAAGCATTGTAGCACATGAATCGAAAAAAATGTTGTGATCTTGCCTCAACGGTCAAAAATACGGGGTGAACGGCATAAGGACAGCAATTCATACAACAACCGATGCCTTTACATCCTAATCTGTCTTACGGAAACGACATAATATACAACAAGGACATGGACTGGGAACAGTATGTGAGAACAGCGGAACACAGCCTGGTTGAAGTATACGGAAACGACCAATATTGGCAAGCCTATGTAAAAAAAGAAATTGATCGACTGGACGGTCAAAGAACCATCAAACCTTTGATCAATGTATTTGATTAACATATCAACAGCGCAGTGGGAATCACAAATCGTGCTTCCCACTGCGCTTGCTCACCCTCTCAGGGTTCGAATCCCTCATCAAATACCCATTGCCAAAAAAGAAAAAGCACACCATTCGGTGTGCTTTTCTTTTTGGCAGGGGATGAGGGATTCGAACCCCCGCAAACGGAGTCAGAGTCCGGTGTGCTACCGTTACACAAATCCCCTATTTTTGGTGCGCTCCGTGAAGCGCAAATATTATTATACGCAGAAAACCATTTTTGTCAAGCAAAATTTTGAGTTTTTTCTTCTCTTTGCCATCTCTTGCAGTTTATCCTGTTTTCGGTTATACTTTAACCAGACAAATCAAGATTATGCATAAGGAGACGCGCGTATGGATCTTAAAAATACAGTCCTCGGTATTGAGCTTGGCTCGACCCGTATCAAGGCAGTTCTGCTGGACGACCGCCATATCCCTGTGGCATCGGGCAGCTTCGACTGGGAAAATAAGCTGGTAAACGGCGTTTGGACCTACGATATGGCAGATATCCACCGCGGTCTACAGGCATGCTTTGCCGACCTTGCCAAAAATGTGGAAGCGTCCTTCGGTGTGAAGCTGACCACCACCGGCGCCATCGGCATCTCCGGCATGATGCATGGCTATCTGGCTCTGGACAAGAGCGGAGAGCCTCTTGCCGAGTTCCGCACTTGGCGCAACACCATCACCGGACAGGCAGCCGGGATCCTCAGTCGCGAGTTTGGCTACAACATTCCCCAGCGCTGGAGCATTTCCCATCTGTATCAGGCGATTCTAAATAACGAAGAGCACGTTGCCCGTCTGGATCATCTGACTTCCCTTTGCAGCTACATCCATCGCAAGCTCACAGGGCTGCGTGTGGTGGGCGCGGATGAAGCCTCCGGTATGTTCCCTCTGGACGAAAACGGGCAGTACGACACCGTCATGATCGATCGTTTCCATGCTCTCATCCGTGATCGCGGCTACAACTGGAAGCTGCCGGATGTGCTCTCCAAGGTGCTGATGGCAGGTGACGAGGCAGGTGCGCTGACCAAGGAAGGCGCTTTGTTCCTGGATCCCACGGGTACGCTGCAGCCGGGCATCCCCCTGTGCCCTCCCGAGGGTGACGCAGGCACCGGCATGGTCGCCACCAACTCCGTCCGAGTAGGCACAGGCAATGTGTCTGCCGGTACCTCCGACTTTGCCATGGTGGTTGTGGATCACAAGCTGAATGTCCATCCCGAGATCGACATGATCGTGACCCCGGCCGGCAAGTCCGTCGCCATGGTCCACTGCAACAACTGCACCTCCGATATCAATGCATGGGTGGATCTGCTTTCCCAGTTTGCCGACGCCATCGGCGCTGACTCCGACAAGAGCAAGCTCTTCCCCCTGCTGTTCCAAAAAGCTATGGAAGGAGACGCCGACTGCGGCGGCCTGATCTCCTACAACTACTTCTCCGGCGAGCACATGACGCAGCTGGAGGAAGGACGGCCTGTGTTCCTGCGCCGTCCCGACTGCCGATTCACCCTTGCCAACTTTATGCGCACCCATCTGTATTCCGCCCTTGCCACCTTGAAGCTGGGTCTTAACATTCTTCTGGATGAAGAAAAGGTGAAAATCGACAAGATCTACGGTCACGGCGGCTTCTTCAAAACTCCCGGTGTGGGACAGACCGTGCTCTCCGCCGCTGTTGGCAGCCCTGTTTCCGTCATGGAGACCGCCGGTGAAGGCGGCCCCTACGGCATGGCGCTGCTGGCTGCCTACAAGCTGTGGCGCGAAGAAGGCGAGACGCTGGAAGATTATCTGGACAACAAGGTGTTTGCCTCTGCCAAGTCCTCCACCATTATGTCATCGCAGGAAGACATAGACGGCTTCAACGCCTTCGTGGCACAGTATGCCAAGAGCCTTGATGTGGAACGCGCCGCCGTAAAAACGCTGTAAGGAGAAACACTATGGATGTCAAAACCGCGATCTTAAACCGCCGTTCCATTCGGAAATTTCAAAATAAGCCCATTGACGGCGCACAGTTGACGCAGCTGGTGGATCTTGCCAGATTTCATGCCACCGGCGGCAATGTGCAGCCCCTTTCCTATGCCATCGTCAGCAAGGATCCCATGAAGAAGCAGATCTTTGATCTGCTGGCCTGGGCAGCCTATCTGCCCGATTACACCTGCACCGAGGAATTCCAGCCTGCGGCATATATCGTGCTGCTGCGCAACGAGATCACCACAAGAGCCTGCATGTACGATCTTGGCGCTGCCTCCACCACCATTATGCTGGCAGCACAGGAAATGGGCATTGCCTCGTGCGCCCTGGCAGCCTTTGATCCCAAGAAGCTGAAGCCTGTTCTGGGACTGGAGGAGCATCTGCACCCCGATCTGGTCATTGCCCTTGGCTACGCCGCTCACGAAAGCAGTGCCGCCCCCTTTGAAGGAAACGTCAAATACTATCAGGATGAAGACGGCAACTTCCATGTGCCCAAGAAGGCGCTGGAGGATGTGCTGGTCTACACGGATGCAGATTAAGCCGTTTTAACCAAGAAAGGCACCTCGTAAGAGGTGCCTTTCTTGGTTATGGACAAAGATATGCAGAGCACCGAAGCCTCCCTTGTGTAAAGGGAGGTGTCATTTGCAAAGCAAATGACGGAAGGATTGCCACAGCAGAGAGTACGAATTTGCATTGGTTTTCAAAAAATATGAAATCTCTTCCTGCACAATCCCTCAGTCACGGCTAATGCCGTGACAGCTCCCTTTGCACAAGGGAGCCTTGGCGCTCCCGCGCCGGAACATCACCGCCCACTCTGAACTCTTTGTCACCCGGGAGTATTTATGCAAGGAATTGCTGTACTGCGTTTTGACCATAGAACTGCTTTTCTCTCGTGCAGGTCGCGGCGGTCTGGGGTCAGACCGCCCTACAGGTATGTACGACCAACATACACACCACAAATATACTCCTCAACAGCACTTTTAGAGTTTATAACTCTAAAATCCTCCAATCATGAATTTTTTTGTTATACTTCAGCAGGAGGTGATACTATGGAGCAAACCTACTGCAAAGATTGTCAGCATTTTTGTCAGCATTATGTGCTATGGCAGAACAAGCTTGTTGCAGCATACTGTGGGCACTGTACTTGCCAAAAACGGTTGAAGCACAAACGCCCGGACGCAAAAAGCTGCCCGGATTTCCTGCGATGTACCGACGATATCCGGGAACGTTTTGTTACCCGGGAGTATTTAAGCAAAGCATTGCTGCATCGTATTTTGACGATGGAACTGCTTCCGGACATGGAAACACCATAAAAAAGCAGAAGGAAGATGCGTGAGCATCTTCCTTCTGCTTTTCTTTTGTGCATCCGATACACAAAATTACGCGAACACAGGACGGACGGCAGTCAGCTGCAGGCCGCTGGCCTCGATCTGAGCCAGAGTCATGGGCTTTGCCAGCTTGTAACCGTCGGCTGCCAGCTTCTCTGCTTCGCCCAGCGCTGCCATGACCTTGTCGGCAGGCTCGTTGGTACGGACGATGTAGGGCAGTTCCAGATCACGGACGTTCATCATCTTGCTCTCATCTGCGTCTGCCCAGTCCAGATCACGGCGGGCAGTCAGGTGCCATGCGGCATCGGCAAGGTCACCGACCACAGCGGAGGCCGTGGGCAGCTTGCCTGCGCCGGGGCCGTAGAACATGGTCTCATTGACGGCGTTGCCGCGGACCAAGATGGCATTGAACACATCATCCACATGGGCCAGCGGGCAGGAAACAGGAATAAAGTTAGGAGCCACGAATGCACAGACCTTGCCGTCTGCCGTCAACATAGTTCTGCCCAGGAGCTTAATTTTCATATTGGCAGAGGCAGCAATGGCAACATCCTCTTCGGTGATCTTGGTGATGCCTTCCGTGGGAACCATGTCGGGGTAGACATGGAAGCCGAAGCTGAGCGCGGACAGAATGCAGGTCTTGCGGCAGGCGTCCAGGCCTTCCACATCGGCTGCGGGGTTGGCTTCCGCGTAGCCCTTTGCCTGTGCGTCCTTGAGGACATCGGCAAAGGCGGCGCCTTCGCCCAGCATTTTGGTCAGGATATAGTTGGTAGTGCCGTTCATAATACCGGCGACCTGGGTGATCTCATTGCCCGCCAGATCGAAGCTCAGAGGACGCAGCACCGGGATGCCGCCGCCGACGGAAGCTTCAAAGAAGAAGTTCACATTCTTTTCCTTGGCGATCTGCAGCAGCTCATAGCCCTTGACTGCCACCAGCTCCTTGTTGGAGGTGGCAACGTGCTTGCCGGCCTGCAGGCACTTCTTCACAAACTCATAGGCGATGGTGGCGCCGCCGATGCACTCTGCCACCAGCTGCACTTCCGGATCGTTTTCGATCACAGAAAAATCATGGATGATCTTACTTTCAAAAGGATTGCCGGGGAACTCACGGGTGTCAAGGATGTATTTGACGTTCAGTTCCTGTCCGACTTTCTTTGCCAGCAGTTCCTTATTCATGGTCAGCACTTCGGCAACACCGCTGCCCACCGTACCAAAACCTAAGATCGCAACATTCAACATGGTCATTTTCCTCACTTTTCTTGGTTTGCCGCCGCGTATACGGCGAGTATCTTTTCATGATCCAGCACCTTGAAGGAGCCGATGGATCTTGTTTTTCCGTAACTGCAAAGCTCTGCCAGTTCCTGCACATCCACGCTTCCCACCTGCAGCTGCGGCAGGCTCGTGGGCATCTGCAGACTTTCAAAATATGCCACTTGACGATCAATGGCTTTCAGCGCGGCCGTCTTGTCGTCCGGCTCCGCAATGCCCCAGACATTTCTGCCGAAACGGGCAAAACGGGCATAGCCGTCGGCATCCGCCACAGCCAGCGCCCATGCGCCCCACACAGCGGAAAGGCTGGCACCGTGGGCAACATCATATCTTGCAGACAGGGCATGACCCAGCTGATGCACGGCAAAGTCCTTCTGACCGCCAAGACCTGTCAGACCGTTGTGGGACAGGCTTCCGCACCACATGATCTCACTCATGGCATGGGTATCGGCAGGATCGGCACAGACCTTTGTGCCGTTTTTCAGCACCACGCGCAGGAGCGCTTCTGCCATGGCATCGGAGATCTCATTGTCGGACACGGGATTAAAGTACCGATCCAACGTGTGCATCAGAATATCCGTCACACCGCAGGACACCTGATAATTAGGGAGTGTGGCAGCCAAAGTGGGATCCAGCACCGCGAACGCAGGGCGGTTGAGATCTGTGGAAAGTCCACGCTTGGTCATGGTCTGTTCATCGGTCAGCACAGCAGAGTCGGACGTCTCGCTGCCGGCTGCCGGGATGGTCAGCACCACGCCCACAGGCAGGCTCTTTTGCGGCACAGCCTTGCGCAGCCAGAATAGCCAGATATCCGTATCCGGTGCAGCCGCGCCCACGGCAATGGCTTTTGCCGTATCGATGCTGCTGCCGCCGCCGATGGCAAGGATCAGATCCGCACCAAAGTCCAGCGCCTCCTTGACGCCCTTTCTTGCATGATCCAGTCTGGGATTGGGTCTTGCTCCGCCAAATAAACGGTAAGCGATGCCCTGCTCCTGCAGCGCCTGTGTGACCGTATCAAGCACACCGGAGCGCTTGCAGCTGCCGCCGCCATAGACCACCAGCACCTTGCTGCCGCCGTGCTTTTTGGTCAGAGCAGCTGTCTGTGCAAGTGCCCCTGCGCCGAAGACCACTTCTGTCTTTAAGTAAAACTGAAAACTGTTCATAGATGTATTGCCTTCTTATTTTTGGGATATATTCTAATAGGATCAGCCTGCCACCATTTCGGCCTTGACCACGCCGGTGGTGGCTTCGATGCGGTGGAGCAGCTCCTCCAAAGAGCACTGCAGCTCGCCTGTCTCGGCGGAGATGGTCACCATGGCACGTCCGCCTGTGGGGATCGCCTGGTTGATGGTCAGAATGTTGGCACCGCACTGGGCAAAGATGGAAAGGAGCGCAGAGAGCACACCTGCCTTGTTCTTTAACATCAGCTGGAAGGTGATGATTCTGCCTGCCATCAAATTCTGGAACGGAGAGATGCAGTCACGATACTTATAAAACGCGCTGCGGCTGATTCCCACTGCCTTGGTGGTCTCGTTGACTGTATCCGCCTCACCGGTCTCCAGCATCCGTTTGGCCTCTGCCACCTTCAGAAAGATCTCCGGCAGAGCGCTGGCTTCCACAATAAAGAATTTCGGTGTTTTTTCCAATTCGTTCCCTCCATTTTTCTCTCAATGTCTTTCAGAGAAAACCAAATGTTTTCGTATTGCGATATACTATACAGCATTTTCACAGGGATTGCAATAGGTTTTTGCAAGAAAAATCACATACCAAAGGAGTGTACATGAAAGACCAAAAACGTCTGAAGATCATTTTGCAGCTGGCAGGCGCAGCCCTTGGTACATGGCTGTTTTTCCGCCTGTTCGCGCCCATTCTGCTGCCCTTTGTTCTGGGGCTTCTCCCGGCTCTGGCAGCACAGAAGGCATCGGCAAGACTGCAGGAGCGCATCCGTATGCCGCGGTGGCTGGCAGCGTCTTTGTGCGTGGGACTGTTTTACATCACGGTATTTCTCTCTATCTGGCTTTTGGGGAAGATCCTTCTGACAGAGCTGGAGCATTTTTTCCGCTCTCTGCCCGCTCTGGCAGGGGAGCTGACAGAGCCTTTGCACAGACTGGAAAACTCCATGCTGCGGCTTGCCTCCCGTTTTCCCGACGGCATCGGTGCCGCCATGGAACAGTGGACACAAGACTTCTTCTCCTCCGGGGCAGGTCTTGGCAGCAAGCTTTACGACAGAGTGTTTTCCCTTGTCAGCGGCATTTTGCGCCGTATGCCGGATCTTGCTCTGTTCTTTCTCACCGCCCTGCTCTCCGGCTTTATGCTTGCCATAGAGCTGCCCCGTCTGCAGGCGCTGTACCGAAAAAAAGTGCCTGCTCCATGGCAGGACAAGGTACTTCTGGTCTTTGAAAAGCTCAAAGGCACAGTCTTCTGCTGGCTGAAGGCACAGGGCAAGCTGATGCTCATCACCTGTCTTGTTCTGACTGCAGGGTTTCTCTTTTTGCATTTGGAGTCTCCCCTGCTCTTTGCCCTTGCCATTTCCATCATCGATGCGCTGCCCGTGCTCGGCTCGGGCTTGGTGCTCATTCCATGGAGCATGGTGCAGTTTCTGGCAGGCAACACCTTTCTCGGTGTAGGTCTGCTGTGTGTCTACGGTGCGGCGGCGCTGATTCGTGCTGCCATGGAGCCAAGGCTTCTTGGCAAACAGATGGGATTGGATCCCTTTCTGACGCTGCTTTCCCTGTATGCAGGCTATCACTTTTTCGGTGTTTTCGGCATGATCCTATTTCCCATGGCAGTCATGTTCATCAAACAGATCCTCAATTGACGCAGACGTTTTTTGCCGATATAATAGAGAAAAACCGTCAAGGAGGGAGAAGCGTGGTTCTGACCCATACTGCCGCAAGAGAAGGAAAGCTCCTCGGCTTTCTGCGCGGTGAGCTGCAGCTTTCTTCCTCTCTGGTCAAGCGGCTCAAATGGCAAAATGCCTTTTTGGTGGGCGGTGTGTGCGTACATACCGATCACAAGGTGCTGCCCGGTGATGTGATCACAGTGGTACTGGATGAGCAGGCTCCGGAATTTCCTCCGCAGGAGGGCAAGCTGGAGATCCTCTATGAGGACGATGCCCTCATCGCCATAGACAAACCGGCAGGACTTCTGATGCATCCAAGCTTCTACCGCAATGAAGGAACTCTTGCCAATTTTCTTTTGGGCTACTACCAAAAAACAAAGCAGCCCTGCGCCGTCCATCCTGTGAGCAGGCTGGATCGTGACACCTTTGGCGTGGTGCTCCTTGCCAAAAATGCCCACATCCACGGGCAGATGATGGAGCAGCTGAAAGAAAAGGCATTTCAAAAAACGTATCATGCGCTGGTATTCGGTCATCCACCCTCGGAGGGTCTGTGGCAGTTTCCCATTGCCAGATGTCCCGGTGAGAGCCTTCTGCGGGAAGTTCGCCCGGACGGACAGCCTGCCGTGACGCAATACCGCCTTCTGGAGCAGACGCAGAACACCGCCAAGCTGGAGCTTTGCCCCGTCACAGGGCGCACCCATCAGCTGCGCGTCCACTGTGCCTACGCAGGCTTCCCCATTCTGGGAGACCGACAGTACGGGTCGGAAGCCTCCCTTGCCGCAGCAAGCTACGATCACCAGCAGCTTTGCGCTGTGAAGATCCGCTTCCCCCATCCGGTGGGCGCTGAAATTTTGACAATTGAAAGCAGACAAGGAGTGTGCTTATGAATTACATGACAGGCTGCAACTACTGGGCATCCCACGCCGGCCCTGAAATGTGGGCAAACTGGGATGAACGGACCGTCCGGGAAGATCTGAAAAAGCTTTCCGCGCATGGCATTCATACCCTGCGCGTGTTCCCCAATTGGCGGGATTTCCAGCCTTTGACTCCCCACAGAGGGCAGAAGGGCAAGCATCTGGGATATCTGGAAAAGCCGCAAAATCCCTACTATCTGGATGAAGGGATGCTGTCCCGCTTCGCCACTTTTCTGGATCTGTGCAAAGAATATGAGATCTCATGCATCGTGGGTCTCATCACCGGCTGGATGAGCGGCAGGCTTTTTGCCCCCACGGCACTTCTGGACAAAAACCTTTTTACCGATCCCACGGCTCTTTTGTTCCAACAGCGCTTCGTCACAGGGTTTGTGCTGCAGTTCAAGTCGCATCCTGCCGTGTACGCATGGGATCTTGGCAACGAGTGCAACTGTCTGTCCGATTGTTCTGACCGCGATGCCGCAGCCAACTGGACAGGACTGATCGCCAATGCCATCCGCGCCGCAGATCCCACCCGTCCCATCGTGTCCGGTATGCACGGACTGACGGCGGAGGGCATCTGGACGATCACCGATCAAGGCGAGTTCTGCGATATCCTCACCACCCATCCCTATCCCAGATGGTGCATCCATACCTATCACGACACCACTCTTTCTCTTCGCACCACCATGCATGCCACCTGCGAGACCAAGCTTTACGCAGATCTGAGCGGCAAGCCCTGCATGATGGAAGAGATCGGCACCATGGGCCCCATGATGTGCAGCAACGAAGCTGCCGCTAAGTTTATCCGGCTGAACTTATTCTCCGGCTGGGCAAACGGCTCTGCAGGGCTGCTGTGGTGGTGTGCCAACGAACAGACCAATCTGCGCACCTCCCCCTTTGCAGAGAGCATGGTGGAGCGCGAGCTGGGACTGTTTGATATAGAAGGCACTGCCAAGCCTGTGCTGGGCGAGCTGACCCGCTTTGGACAGTTCCTCACAACAGCGCCGCAGCTTCCCAAGGCAAAAGAAGATGCCGTGTGTATCCTCACCAAAGACCAGGATCAGTGGGGCGTCGCCTACATGGCATGGTGCCTTGCCAAGCAGGCAGGCATGACCCTGCGTTTCTGCTGGTGCGAGGATGAACTGCCCGATGCCAAGGTCTATCTCATGCCCTCCATCTCCGGCTTTGATGTGATCCCCCTTGCCCAATATGAGCAGCTGCTGGAAAAGGTACGTCAAGGCGCTTGCCTGTATATTTCCAATGACGGCGGTGTTCTCTCCGGATTTGAAGCCCTGTGCGGCATGAAGGTGTGTGACTCCGGCATGTATGATGACTGCCGCACGGTGGAGCTGGATGACAGCACCATTGCCTTCTGCCGCCGCAATCGCTTCGTCCTGCAACCCACCACGGCGCAGGTCCTGTGCCGCGACAGTGAAGGCGATGCCGCCATTTCCTCCCATCGTTTTGGAGACGGTGTTGTGTATTATGTCAACTTTCCATTGGAGACCATGCTGCTCTCGCAGCACGACGCCTTTGATGGGCACTACTACAAGATCTACAGAATGCTCTTCAGCTGCGAAGAAAAAGATCCCCACCTTGCCCTGACGGTGCATCCCACAGGAGAAGGTGAGGAATATAGAGTTTATGTAAACCATTCGGATACGCCGCGAAGCATTTCCCTGCCCTCGGATGCCAAAGTGCTCTATGGCGACGGAACGGCAGTCGAACCTTACGATGCCTGCGTGGTGATCTGCTCCAGCACTTGAATGAGCCGTGGCAGCTGCCCAAGCTCCAGATCGGAATAACTGACCACCATGATGCCCTGCTGCCCCTCGGCGGCAGGGCACATTTCATACTGCCGCAGTGCTGCAGCACGGACACCTGCCTGTGCCAGCCGCGTCTGTGTCTCTTCATCGCTCAGAGGGGTCTGCAGCCGCAGCAGCATATGCAGTCCTGCTTCGTGACCCTGTACCGTGATGCGATCTGCACAGGACGATGCACGCAGCTGCGACAAAAACTCATCACGCAGCACCCTGTAGTGCCGCCGCATCCGACTGACATGCTTATCGAAGTAGCCGTCGTCCAAAAACTTCGCCAGGGTCAGCTGTTCAAAGCTTGGGACGGTACAGCTGTAGAAACCCAGCTTTTCATGATACTGCGCCATCAGCGCCTTGGGCAGGATCATATAACTGATACGAAGTGCCGGAGTGATGGTCTTGGAGAAGGTGTTCATGTAGATCACCCTGCCCACAGGGTCCATGGAGAACATGGTGGGGATGGGTCTGCCGCTAAAGCGGAACTCCGAATCGTAGTCGTCCTCAATGAGCCACCGATCCGGCTGCTCCGCCAGCCATGCCATCAGCTCACCTCTGCGGCCGATGGGCGTGACAATGCCGGTAGGATACTGGTGACCGGGGGACAGATGCATCACCGCAGCGCCGGAGCTGCGCAGTGCCTGCATATCGATCCCCTGCTCATCCAGAGAGACAGCCGCTACCGACACACCGTTTGCCTCGTACACACGGGCGATCTTGCGGTGTCCCGGATCTTCCAGTCCGTAGCGGTGCTCTCTGCCCAAAAGTTGGATAAGAATGTTATACAGATACTCCGCTCCTGCGCCGATGACGATACACCCCGGGTCGGGATCAAACCCGCGGCTGCGGCGCAGCTGCCGTGCAATGGCTTGACGCAGCTCCGCCAAGCCAAGATTGGGAGGCGGCTGGAGCAGCTGATCCCGGTGATCCAACAGCACGCCGCGCATGAGCCGCGCCCATACAGAAAACGGAAAATGTCCTGCACTGGCAGAGGGTAGAGAAGGAGCTGCATCAAAAACTGCCGAAGGCTGCTCCGGAATTGCCTTCGGCAAGGTGGGAAGGCTCTGAGCATAGTAGCCGGATCTGGGACGGGAGATGACATAGCCCTCTGCCAGAAGCTGCTCATATGCCGTTTCCACAGTAACACGGCTGATATTCAGATGCTCTGCCAGAGCGCGTTTGGAGGGCAGCTTCTCGCCGCCCGGGATGCGCCCTGCCAGAATATCCTCCTTGACTGCGTGATAAAGCTGCTCATACAGAGGTTTTTTGTTCCCTGCATCCAGCACATAAGTCCGCATCTGGCATCTTCCTTTCTGCGTTTTAAGATCATTTTATGAGGTCAGTATAGCATAGTTCTCTTTGGGCAGCAACAAAAAGATCCTGCAGCAAACGCTGCAGGATCTTCTCTTATAATTCAGCAAGTGCTTTTTTCACAATGGGGATATCCTCCCGGTAGGTCATGCCGTACCAGACCTCATCCGTAGGCAGCACCTGCACAGAGGTCTTGCCTGCTTTGATGAGCGTGTCCACCACCTCAGGCAGCAGAAACTCTTTGTCCACTTCCTCCCCGTTTTCCTGCAGGAAAGACACGAACTGCTCACGCAGCACACCGAAAAGCTCCGGTGTGAAGCCCCACAGGTTCATGGACACACAGGACTTGGGATCCAGCAGACCGCAGTCAGAGTCAATGCCCTGCTCCGTGGGACGGATCTGCCTTGTTTCTCTCACACAGAGCAATCTGCCGGTTTCATCCACTCGGCAGACGCCTCTTGTCACACCGCCGTAGCAGGACAGGGTGTTCTCCAGCAGATACCCGGACAGGCACCAGCCGCTGCCGCCGCGCAGATAGGAGACCACATCGGCAAAAGAGCCGCTTCCATAATAATCATCGGCATTACACACCAGAAACGGGCCCGGCACAACACGTTCGCAGGCAAGCAGCGCCTGCCCCGTGCCCCAGGGACGTGTTCTGTTTGGAGGGCAGGAAAAACCCTCCGGCAGATCGTCCAGTTCCTGATAAGCATAGGCGACCTCCACCCCAAGTCCGGCGCAGTAAGCCTCGATCCGATCTCCGATGATGGCACGGAAATCCGCATCGATGGCGCGGCGGATCAGAAACACGATCCGTTCCACTCCGGCTCGGATGGCATCGCGGACGGCATAATCCATGATGATCTCACCATGGGGGCCGACCCGCTCCAGCTGCTTGATCCCGCCGAAGCGGGAGCCGATTCCTGCAGCCAGGATCACCAACGAACATTTCATCATTTTTGCAGCAGATGCACAGCGAAGCCGCCGAATTCCTGCTTGAGGTACACAGCGATCATCTTACCGTTCTTTTCCTTGGCAGTGGACATATCCACGGTGAAGCCCTTCTTTTCCAGATCGGCAATGGCAAGACCGATGTTGTTGGTCTTGACTGCCAGATGACCGTTGGTACCCAGATACATGGTCTTCATGATCTCCACACCGGAGGAGGCGAAGATGGAGGAAGCACCGATCTTTGCGGCAAAGCCGAACGCAGCACCCATCTGCTCTGCCACCTGACCTGCAGCTGCTTCGTCAGCGCAGTTGACGCCCACATGAGCGACTTCGTAGCCCAGCGCATTGCATCTTGCTTCTGCACACAGCTTGGTGATCTTTTCCCAGTTGCCAGCGGCGATATCAGCCTTGGGGCAGACCCAGCTGCCGCCCACGGCATGGATGAAGGGAGCGGAAATGTACTCGCCCAGGTTCTGAGCATTGACGCCGCCGGTGGGGATGAACTTGATGCCGCCGAAGGGAGCAGCCAGAGACTTCATGGCAGTCAGACCGCCGTAGACATTGGCGGGGAAGAACTTGACGACCTTCAGACCCAGTTCCATGGCAGCCATGATCTCGGTGGGAGTGACGCAGCCGGGGGTGACGGGAACGTTGTTTTCCACGCACCATGCCACGACTTCACGGTTGAAGCCGGGAGCCACGATGAACTTTGCGCCCATCTCAACAGCCTTCTTGCACTGCTCCAGAGTGATGATGGTACCGGCGCCAACGAACATATCGGGGCACTGCTCGGCAACAGCCTTGATGGATTCGGGAGCAGCGGCGGTACGGAAAGTGATCTCCATGACGTCGATGCCGCCTGCCATCATGGCTTTGGCGGTGGGGACAGCATCTTCCACCTTGTCCAGAACGACCACAGGCACAACGCCTGCATTGGCAAGTCTTGTTAATGCATCCATAAGAATTCTCTCCTTATTCTATATTTTACCTGAGTTTATTATCGCTCAAAAACCACATTTCGTCAATACCAAAGTACCTGCGAAGGGAGCACTTATAATCTTTTCCGGATGACCCAATAGGCGACCCAGTAGAGCACCACAAGTAAGAGCAAGGAGTAGGAGATCCACCGTGCCGCTTCGTGCTGCTCCAGAAGAGACAGCACAAGCACTGCCGCGCCGGACAGAAGCACAAAGGCCGAAAACGCGGCGCTTCTGGCACGGCTTATGATGGCGAGATTTCTCTCATCCGTTTCCGCGATCTCATACTTGCGCATGGTCTGCTCGTTTTTTGTGATGATGAAATAATTCCGGATCCTTACGGCTGCCACGACGATCAGCATCAAGCCCAAAGACGACATGAAGTCTCCCACGTTTTTCGTAACTGCGGCGCCTGCGATCATGGCAGCACCCAGAACCAGATAGGCTATGGCAATATAGAGCCTTTTTTTCAGTTTTTCCTTGTATTCCATGTCAGTCCTCCTCAAATAAAAACACATCTTCGATCCGCAAACCGAAATACACCGCGATCTTGTGAGCAAGCTGCAAGGACGCATTGTACCTGCCGTTTTCCAGAGAGATGATGGTCTGACGGGTCACACCCACCGCGCCTGCCAGATCATCCTGCGTGGCACTCTTCTGCCTGCGCAGTTCCTTGATTCTGTTTTTCAAATGACCACCTCGCAAAAAGTAAAGTTTACTTTACATCAAGTTTACAGCATCGGATGCAAAATGTCAAGTTTGTTTTACATTTTCAGTTTTGTCTCTTTCTGCCGCACAAATACCGTCTGCCCGGACAAACATTCTTTTTCCATTTTCAACAGATATAAACCCCTAAATTCTACACCTTTTATATGTTTTGCGAGGTTTACAGCGGTGAAGAAATCGTTTATAATGTTAATCAGTATGAAAATACTTTATTATGCCTCACCATGGGCATAAATTTTAAGGAGGAAAATCCCATGTCTGTTAAAGTTGCAATTAATGGTTTTGGCCGTATCGGTCGTCTGGCTTTCCGTCAGATGTTCGGCGCTGAGGGCTTCGAAGTTGTCGCCATCAACGACCTGACTTCCCCCAAGATGCTGGCTCATCTGCTGAAGTATGACTCCACTCAGGGCGCTTACGCTGCTCCCTTCGGCACTCATACTGTTGAAGCCGGCGAAGACAACATCGTTGTCGACGGCAAGAAGATCACCATCTATGCTAAGGCCAACGCTGCCGAGCTGCCCTGGGGCGAGCTGGACGTTGACGTCGTCCTGGAGTGCACCGGTTTCTACACCTCCAAGGAAAAG
>JAGBBD010000066.1 GCA_017938625.1 Oscillospiraceae bacterium
ACTTCTCGGAAACGAGCCTCAGTCGGTCGGACCGCAAAACGCGCCAATGGCGGTACATCTTGCACTACTGTCTGCTGATGTTATCTTGCTTGAGGGGATTCGTTTGGCAGAGGTGTCCGAGGGTATCTATTTCTTAAATGCAGCTCCGCTGAATTTGGCGGGTGCAGATGGTTCACCGTGCAGAGCGGTGTTGATAGATACTGAAAGGTAAATTCCAATTTATCGAACGGTTGTGTTCTGTTAATATACTTCCCTCCGTTATTTTGACGGAGGGAAGTTCTTTATATCCCAAATCAGTCCAAAAGGTAAAAGGGAGAAATTTTGTCCTTGACGGACATTGAGTTTTGGTAGATAATGTTTATTGTAAGGAAGTGATAATATGTACCGAGTCGGTATTGACATTGGAGGCACCAGTATCAAGATCGGTGTCGTGGACGATGCTCTGCAGATCGTGCGGCGCAGCGCCATTCCCTTCCGCTGTGTGGGCGGCGAAGCTGTTGCCGCCATGATCGCAGAGGAAATACATAAGCTTCTGGCGCAGGAGCCGAAGATCGAAAAGATCGAGAGTGTGGGCGTTGTCCTGCCGGGCAGCATCGACAAAACACAGAGCATCGTTCTGGATGCACACAATCTGGATTTTCATAACGTTCCCTTCCGCGCCCAGCTGCAGGCACAGTTCCCGGAGCTGCAGGTCTATCTTGCCAATGATGCAGACGGTGCGGCACTGGCAGAACTGGGCCGAGGCGCTTTTGAAGGCTGCAAAACCGCCGTGCTGCTGACCCTGGGTACCGGTGTAGGCGGCGGCGTAATCCTTGGCGGCAAGCTGTTTTCCGGCGGCACAGGTCTTGGTGCAGAGCTGGGACACATGACTCTGGTCAACGGCGGTGAATACTGCACCTGCGGCAACCACGGCTGTGTGGAAGCCTACTGCTCCGCCACCGCTCTCAAGCGTGACGGCATCCGCGCCATGAAAGCGCATCCGGAAAGTCTGCTGGCAAAAAAGTCCGGCGGCGATGAAGCTCTCATTGACGCCAAATTCGTCATCGACTGTGCCAAGGAAGGTGATGAGACTGCTATGGCAGTATTTGATGCCTATGTGGACCATCTGGCAGCTGCCTGCATCAGTGTGGTGCACATTCTCGATCCGGAAGTCATCGCCATCGGCGGCGGCGTGTGCCATGCGGGAGAATTCCTGTTTGAGCCCCTGCGCCGTGGTATCGATGAAAAATGCTTCTTCTCCGAACACGGGAAGATCGTCCCTGCTGTCATGGGCAATGACGCCGGCATCGTCGGCGCTGCCATGCTGGCACTCAATGCGTAATTATTAATGTGGAGGTAACAACCATGCTTCATTTTGACCGCACCGGCGCTGCCGGTTTCTGCTCCGAGGTAGACAAAACCAAGTGTGCTGCTGCCATCGATACCCTGGTCAAGGGTACCGGCGAAGGCAACGACTTCATCGGCTGGGTGGATCTGCCCGTCAACTATGACAAGGAAGAGTTCAGCCGCATTCAGGCAGCTGCAAAGAAGATCTGCTCCGATTCCAAGGCTTTGGTCGTCATCGGTATCGGCGGCTCCTATCTTGGCGCAAGAGCCGTCATTGAGCTGCTCAAGAGCCCCAACTACAACGCACTGCCCAAGAGCACTCCCGACATTTACTTCATCGGCAACGGTCTGGCAGCTGACGCTGTGGCAGAGACCATCGCCATGATCGGTGATCGTGATTTCTCCGTCAACGTCATCTCCAAGTCCGGCACCACCACCGAACCCGCTATTGCCTTCCGTATGTTCAAGAAGCTGCTGGAAGACAAGTACGGCAAGGAAGGTGCAAAAGAGCGCATCTATGCCACTACCGACAAAGCCCGCGGCGCACTGAAGACCATGTCCAATAACGAAGGCTATGAGACCTTTGTGGTGCCCGACAATGTGGGCGGTCGCTACAGCGTGCTCACTGCCGTGGGTCTGCTGCCCATCGCCTGCGCCGGTATCGACATTGAGGCACTGATGGCAGGTGCGCAGAAGGAACGCGAAGAGTGTCTGACCAAGGGCACCGAGTCCGTTGCCGCACAGTATGCCGCACAGCGCCAGGCTCTGTACAACAAGGGTCTGAAGGTGGAAGTGCTGGCAGCTTATGAGCCTGCATTCCGCTTCATGGCCGAGTGGTGGAAGCAGCTTTACGGCGAAAGCGAAGGCAAGGACGGCATCGGCATTTTCCCCGCTTCCGTGGATCTGACTGCCGATCTGCACTCCATGGGTCAGTACATCCAGGACGGCGAGCGTTTCCTGCAGGAGACCGTGGTGTTCTTCGACAAGTGCCGCACCTCTATGGTCGTGCCTTCCGACGAAGAAAATCTCGATGGTCTCAACTATCTGGCAGGCCGTGAACTGAGCTATGTCAATGAAAAGGCCATGGAAGCCACTAAGGCTGCCCACATCGACGGCGGCGTGCCTGTTTCCGTCCTGCATCTGGACAGCATCTGTGAAGAAGAGGTGGGCAGACTCATCTACTTCTTTGAGTTCGCCTGCGGCGTTTCCGGCTACATGTCCGGTGTCAACCCCTTCAACCAGCCCGGTGTGGAAGCTTACAAGAAGAATATGTTCAAGCTTCTGGGCAAGCCCGGTTATTGATCCGTCATTTATGCATAAAAAAATCTCTCCGCATAGCGGAGAGATTTTTTTATGTAGTATTATTTGCCGCCGAGGTAGACCTTTTGGATATTGTAATCCTTGTCGCAAACCACAAAGTCAGCCAGCTTGCCGGGAGCAATAGAACCAACCTTGTCCTGTGCACCAAGGGCGCAGGCAGGATTATAGGTGGCAGCACGGACAGCATCTTCTTCCTTGATGCCAAATGCCATGGCATTTTTCATGCACTGGAACAGATTGGTGGCTGAGCCTGCCAGCGTACCGTCTGCCAGCTTGGCAACACCACCTGCCAGGAAGATCTGCTGACCGCCCAGCTCATATTCGCCATCGGGCATGCCGCAGCAGCGCAGGGCATCGGAAACCAGAATCATCCGCTCGCCGCCAAACATGGAAAATGCCAGACGGACAGATGCGGGATGGATATGCATACCATCGGAGATGATCTCCGCACGAACATGGTCTGCTTCCACAGCAGCAGGGATCACACCGGGATTGCGGTGATGGATGCCGGGCATAGCATTATACAGATGGGTCAGATGGGTCGCACCCTTCTCAAAAGCTTCCTTTGCATGATCGTAATCAGAGTCGGTATGGGCAACGGACACGGTGCACAGTTCCTTTGCCTTTTCCACAAACTCTGCCGCACCGGGCAGCTCCGGCGCCACATCCACGATGCGCACCAGTCCGCCGCAACCTTCATACAGCTTCTTAAAGCCCTCAAAGTCGGGAGCTTTCAGATAGGCGCCATTCTGTGCGCCTTTTTTCTTTTCGGAAAAATAAGGGCCTTCCATCTGGATGCCCATGAGTCTGGCATGACCCTCGGGTGCTTCGTCATGAAGCTGCTTGGCTGTGGCAAATGCCTTTTCCAGCACATCGTAAGGCAGAGTCATGGAGGCAGGGGCAAAGGAAGTGATGCCGTTCTCAGCCAGATACTTTGCCATTTTCTTCAGACCTTCATAGTCACCATCGGAGAAGTCTGCGCCGGAGTTACCGTGGTTATGGACATCGATCAGACCGGGAATGACAGTAGCACCGCCAAGATCCACAGCATCTGCCGGGACCTCATCGGGCAGCACCTGTGTGAACACACCGTCCTTTACCTCAAAGGCACCGGTACGGAATGTAAAATCAGAGCAGTAAATTCTTGCGTTTTGAAAGAACATAGCGTTTCCTCCGATCACTTTTTGATCTCGGGCAGACTTGCTGCTGCAGCAGACTGTCCGACACGGCGGGTCTTTTCATCGGGGAGCATGACCTCCACCTTTTCTGCCACTGCCGGGAACTCATCTGCCAGCACTGCCTTGCAGGTGGCAAGAATGGTATCGCCGCCCTTACCGGACATGACTCTGCCCAGCAGCATCAGATGGCGGATATCATAGTAGTGGCTGTACTGCACCACAGCATAAGCAAGGTAGGTACCAATATCACGGAAGATCTTCTGTGCTCTTGCATCGTCAGCTTCCATGAGTGCCTGCACCACTTTCAGCTTTTCTGCAGGGGTCAGCTTGGGATCGATCTCGATACCGGCTCGGGGAGCCAGCTTGATAACAGCATCCTGAGAGAAATACTTGCAGCCCACACCGAAGTCTGTAGACCATTCGTCCTGCATGGCGTCTTCGTTCAGATCCACAGGTGCAAAGGCCAGCTCACTGATCCAGCCAAGGACATTCTTATCCTTATCCACATAGCCGACCGCCTCACTGGTGCCCATAGCAAGACCCATGATAGAGCCGCAGTCCATGCCGATGGCGCCTGCCAGCGCGGAAACGTCACCATCATTGGCGACCACGATGGGAACATTGCCCATCTCTGCAGCAGCACGGTCATAGACCGTCTTGACCTCGTCCCAGCGGTCTCTGGGCACACAGTAGAAGATACTGGAGATCATGGGCGCATTACCGATAAACACACCTGCGGAGGATACACCGATGGCATCCACACGAGGCATTTTGGAGGCAGCGGTACGGAAGCTGTCAAGGATGCCTTCATACTGATAGTTGGGATCGGGATTGGTCTTGGGATGCCAGACCACTTCCTCGGAATAAACGCACTCACCGTCGATCACGGCAGACACCTTGCGGTCAGAGCCGCCTGCATCAAAGCCAATACGGCAGCCATCCATATGTCCGCCCATGGGACGGGCTGTTTCGTTTGCTTCGGGGCACTGCTCCAGAGGCAGAGAGATGATCTCCAGCTCACGCTCGTAGAGCTTCTGGAAGAAGTCTGCATCAAAGGCACGTTCGCCTGCGGGCGCATAGGACTGCTTCAGCTTCTGTGCGATCTCATCGCAGCCGCAGACATACACGCGGAAACCGCCGATGGACCAGAGCAGGAACTTCATATAACGCTCCACAAAGCGGTAGTCCGCCTGCTGCATCTCCGGGGTGCCGTAAATGAAGCTCTTGCGCACAGAGATCTGACCCTCGTTGCGCTCCACAGCAATGGCAATGGGCTTGGACGCGCCTTTCAGATAAGCCTGCATCCAGACGCCAAAGGGAATAAAGCCGGGATCCAGTTCCGGCACGTGTTTCATATCATACTCAATTCCTAAATATCTCATAAGGTTGACCTCCTTGTGATTTTGTAGATGCTCCTACTATTTTATTATAATCGGTCGCAGAAATCATGTCAACCGAAGTTACCAAGTTTTTCGCAACTTTCGGTTGCGAACAGACATAAAAAAAGCGGTGCAGAAACTCTGCACCGCTTTGCATCTTGCTTAGTCTGTGGTATAATTGTCAAAGTAGCCCTGGATATAGACAACAGGAGTGCCCTTATCGCCGGAGCCGGAGGTCAGATCACACAAAGAGCCGATCAGATCGGTCAGCTGTCTGGGCGTCGTGCCCTGAGATGCCATGGTACCGAACAAGTCGCCTTCCTTTTCCTTGATGGACTTGGAGATGGCTTCCTTCAGTTCCGCACCGGAGAGATTGGCATAGTCATTATCTGCCAGATACTTCAGCTTCAGCTCATTGGGAGTGCCGATGAGACCGTCGGTGAAGGCAGGAGAAACGACAGGGTCTGCCAGTTCCCAGATCTTGCCCTGAGGATCCTTGAAAGCACCGTCGCCATAGACCATGACTTCCACATGCTTTCCGGTCTTCTTCAGCATCTCGTCCTGGATGGCAACCACCAGATCCTTACACTCGTTGGGGAACAGCTTGATCTTATCTTCGGTAGACTTGTTGGAGCCCAGAAGACCATACTTGCTGTTGTAGCCGCTGCCGTTGACAGGAGCATTGAGAATGTCGTCCAGACCGCAGACAGCCTTGGCGCCATTTTCGCGCAGGATGCGCTTGGTACGTGCTCTGGTATGGATATCGCAGTTGATGACACAGTCGGTGTAGTCCAATATCGCCTTTGCCTGATTGCCGAACACGAATTCGACCTCTGCGCCCTCTTCACGGACGATGCCGGTATACAGATCCACATAGTCCATGCCGGTAAACTCGTGAGGATTGGAGCCAAAGATCTCACGATACTTTTTCAGATCCAGCACATCGGTGTAAGGATTGACACCGGATGCATCCAGCTGGTCAAGAGAGAACAGGGAGTTGCCCACTTCATCGGTGGGATAGCTGAGCATGATGACGACCTTCTTGCAGCCTCTTGCGATGCCGCGCAGGTTGATGGAGAAACGGTTACGGGACAGGATGGGGAAAATAACGCCCACCGTCTCGCCGCCCAGTTTAGCCTTGACATCTGCCGCAATATCGTCTACAGTTGCGTAGTTACCCTGTGCACGAGCCACGATAGATTCGGTCATGGCGATCACGTCACGGTCACGGACTGCGAAGCCATCTTCGCTGGCTGCAGCTTCCAGAACGCTGTCAACAACGATCTTGACCAGATCATCGCCTTCCCGGATAATAGGGCAGCGAATGCCGCGGGAAATCGTACCGACTCTTCTTTCCATATTAATGCCTCCAATTAAGGTATGAAAGTTTTCGGTGACATTATAGCACATATGATGTGCTCTTCACAAGCGGTCTGAAAAAATTGGCAAAAAATTTTTTGTAGAATCTTTTGCTTCATTCAGCGACATTTTTTTACATTTTCCACATGATTACAAAAACTTCCTTAAATAAGCACAAATTTACACAGAGGTGGTCCTTATGAAAAACACGGTTTTGGCATGGTTTGATCGGCTTCCCTTCCCCGTCCAATGGCGGCAGGAAGTAGCGGAAGCAGCAGAGAATTTTTCTCCCGACGCGGAACGTACCCCCATGTGGGGTCTGCTCCACGCCCTGTGCCGCTGCGACTCGCTGGAAAGGCGTTATGAGGAAAAAGGCATTGACAAAACGATTCTCATGGCGACCCTTGGCGATATTGTCGTGTGGGCAGAAAACCAGTATCTTGTCCACAAAACAGTGGGGCTTTCCGATGCCGCCTGGCTGGAAGGGCACCTGGATATGAAGCTGTTCCGCCTTGGCAGACTGCAATTCAAAATGGAGAGCGCCATCTGCGGCAGCGAACGGTACGGCCTGAAAGAAGGAGATCCTGTTATTGAGATCCATATCCCACAGGGTGAACCCATGAAGTTGGAAGACGTCCACGCAGCTTACAGGCTGGCAAAGACCTTCTTTGCAAAATACTTTCCGGAACATTCCTACCGTTATTTTACCTGCGGAAGCTGGCTTTTAGACAAAAATTTCAAGGATTTTTTGAAAGAAACTTCCAATATTCTGAAGTTTGCATCGGAATTTGACGTCATTCACTGGGCACCCTCCAACGATGCCATGCGCAGGCTTTTCGAGCTCAACCCCAACAAGGGCCCTGAAAACTCTTTTCAGAGAAATGTGCGCACCTTTGTGGAAGGCGGCGGACAGACGCTGGAGGGCTACGGCATTCTGACATGGGACGGGTGGGACGATGATCACTGAAATCACCGATTTTCTCGCGCCGGAACTGGATGTTTACGCGCGACTGACAGAGAATCAGCTGCTCAACAGAGAGCACCCGGAAGAAGGGCTTTTCATTGCGGAAAGCCCCAAGGTCATTGAGCGCGCCTTGGATGCAGGCTGCGTGCCGGTGTCCTTTCTGATCGAAAAAAAGCATCTGGAAACACAAGCCAGGGACATTCTTGCCCGCTGCAGCCAGATCCCTGTGTACACAGCAGAATTTGATGTGCTGACCCAGCTTACCGGCTTTGCCCTTACAAGAGGTATGCTCTGCGCCATGCACCGCCCCATGCACAAGACACCCGAGGAAATTTGCCGGACTGCGCGGCGTGTGGCAGTTCTGGAGGATGTGATGAATCCCACCAATATCGGTGCCATTTTCCGCTCGGCAGCCGCTTTGGGAATGGATGCTGTGCTGCTGACAAAAGCCTGCAGTGACCCTCTCTACCGCCGCGCCATCCGCGTGAGTATGGGAACCGTATTTCAGGTGCCGTGGACATGGATCGAAGACATCAATCAGCTGAAAGAGCTTGGTTTTAAGACCGCCGCCATGGCGCTGAAAGAAGACACGCTCTCCATTCGGGACGAACGTCTGCGGCAATGTGAAAAGCTTGCCATCGTGCTTGGTACAGAAGGAGACGGATTAGCAGAAAGCACCATTGCAGAATGTGATTTCACCGTAAAAATTCCCATGACCCACGGAGTGGACAGTCTCAACGTAGCTGCCGCCAGCGCCGTAGCATTCTGGGAACTGGGACAATAAGGAGAAAGACATGAAAACAATACTATTTCAAGGTGACTCTATTACGGATTGCCTGCGTTACCGAGAAGATCCCTATCATCTCGGCAGCGGGTATGCCGTCATAACAGCCGGGAGGATCGGCGTGAATTTCCCCGGCAAATACAGATTTCTCAACAAAGGGATCGGCGGCAATCGCAGCGTAGATCTCTATGCCAGAGTGAAATGCGATATCATCGCTCTGAAGCCGGACATCCTCACCATTCTCATCGGCGTCAATGACACATGGCACGAGCTGGCGCATCAAAACGGCGTCAGCGTGGAGCGATACGAGCAGCTGTATGATATGCTGCTGTGCGATGTGAAAGCGGCGCTTCCTCAGACAAAGATCGTTCTGCTGGAGCCTTTTGTGCTGCCAGGAAGCGGTGTGGAGCCATACTACGACGCCTTCGCGCAGGACGTAAGAAATCGGCAGGTCGTGAGCAAACGGTTGGCGGACAAGCATGGGCTTTCCTATGTGTTTCTGCAGAAAACGTTGGAGAATTTTGCGCAAAAGACTTCCAATGACAATGTGCTCCTTGACGGGGTACACCCCTCCCCCACCGGTCACGCGCTTATCGCCGATGCGCTGTATCGTGTGCTTGAGCCTATACTATAAGAAAATGCAGCCCATGGAGGGCTGCATTTTCTTATGCGATAAACAGATCATCATCTTTCACATCCACCGTAATGGTCTGACCGGGCAGGATATCGCCGCGGAGGATCTTACGGGCGATGAGTGTCTCCACCGTATGCTGCACATAGCGGCGAAGGGGTCTTGCGCCGTACTGAGGATCGTAAGCAGCTTCAATGATATGCTCCTTTGCCTGCTGCGTAAGGTGACACTTCAGCTGCTTGTCAGCCAGACGCTTGTTCAGATCCGCAAGCTGCAGATCGATGATGGCAGTGATATGGCGCTTATCCAGAGGCTTATAGAACACGATCTCGTCCAGACGGTTGAGGAACTCCGGACGGAAGGTGCGGCGCAGAAGCTGCTCCACTTGCTCTTTTGCCTCGGGCAGGATCTCACCGTTTTCGTCCATACCGTCCAGCAGGTACTGGCTACCCAGATTGGAGGTCATGATCAAAATGGTATTTTTAAAGTCCACGGTACGTCCCTGAGAGTCGGTGATGCGCCCATCATCCAAGACCTGCAAAAGCACATTGAACACGTCCGGGTGCGCCTTTTCCACCTCGTCAAACAGCACCACACAGTAGGGCTTGCGGCGAACAGCTTCTGTCAGCTGACCACCCTCCTCATAGCCCACATAGCCGGGAGGCGCGCCAATAAGACGGGAGACGGAGAACTTCTCCATATACTCGGACATATCGATGCGCACCAGATTCTTTTCATCATCAAACAGCGCCTGTGCCAAAGCCTTGGCAAGCTCCGTCTTGCCCACGCCTGTGGGACCAAGGAAGAAGAACGAGCCAATGGGACGATCGGGATCCTGAATGCCGGCGCGGCTGCGGAGGATGGCTTCCGTCACAGCGGTGACAGCTTCATCCTGCCCCACCACACGCTCGTGGAGCGTCTCATCCAAATGGAGCAGCTTTTCCCGTTCCCCTTCCATAAGCCTTGAAACAGGAATACCTGTCCAGCGCTCTACGATTCTGGCGATCTCATCTTCTGTGATCTTGTTGCGAAGCAAGCTGCTTTCCTTGGCGTTCTGCGCCAGCTTTTCCTCCTGCTCCAACTGCTTTTGCAGCTCCGGCAGAGTGCCGTATTTCAGCTTCGCCGCTGTCTCGTAGTCACCCTTGTCCTGCGCAGCTTCCATCTCCCGGTTGGTCTGCTCCATCTGCTCACGCAGAGACTGCACCTTGGAAATGGCGCTTTTTTCATTTTCCCACTTGGTCTTCATGGTGTTGAAGACATCACGACTCTCTGCCAGTTCCTTCTGCAGATCCTCCAACCGCGCCTGAGACAGCGGATCTGTCTCGTTTTTCAGCGCCACTTCCTCGATCTCCAGTTGGATGATCTTACGGCGGATCACATCCAGCTCTGTGGGCATGGAATCCATCTCTGTGCGGATCATGGCACAGGCCTCATCAATGAGGTCGATGGCCTTGTCCGGCAGGAAGCGGTCTGTGATATAGCGGTTGGAAAGAGTCGCTGCCGCAACGATGGCAGGGTCTGTAATCTTGACACCATGGAAAACCTCGTAGCGCTCCTCCAGACCGCGCAAAATGGCAATGGTATCTTCCACCGTAGGCTCCGATACCAGCACCGTCTGGAAACGGCGCTCCAAAGCAGGGTCTTTTTCAATATACTGACGGTATTCATCCAAGGTGGTGGCGCCGATGCAGTGCAGTTCGCCGCGTGCCAGCATGGGCTTGAGCAGATTGCCTGCATCCATGGCACCGTCTGTCTTGCCGGCGCCCACAATGGTGTGCAGCTCATCGATAAAGAGCAGGATCCTGCCCTCGGACTGCTTGACCTCATTGAGAACGGCTTTCAGACGCTCTTCAAATTCGCCGCGATACTTGGCGCCTGCGATCAGCGCGCCCATATCCAGAGCAAACACAGTCTTATCCTGCAGGCTCTTGGGCACATCGCCACGGACGATTCGCTGGGCAAGACCCTCAGCGATGGCAGTTTTGCCCACGCCCGGCTCACCGATGAGAACAGGATTGTTCTTCGTTTTTCTCGACAGTATGCGGATCACATTTCTGATCTCATCATCTCTGCCGATGACAGGGTCCATTTTCTTTTCCCGCGCCTGTTTCACAAGATCCGTGCCGTATTTTTCCAGCGCTTCATAGGTCGCTTCCGGATCATCGGTGGTCACGCGCTGATTGCCGCGGACTGCCTGCAAGGTTTTCAGACACTCTTCCCGTGTCAGACGATAGGTATCAAAAAGCTTCTTTACTGTCCCATCTGCCGTTTCGATCAGCGCCAGCAGCAAGTGCTCCACGGATACGAAGTCATCCTTCATGGCCTGTGCCGTGTCCTCTGCCTTCTGCAAAGTCTGCTCCACGGCATGAGAGATGTAGAACTCCCCGGCTTTGCGCCCGGAGCCTGTCACGGCAGGCAGCTTGGAGAGCTCCTGCTGCACGGCTGCGTCAAGGCTCTCTATGGTCATGCCCATACGCTTGAGCAGCTGAGGCACCAGTCCCGCCTCCTGGCGCAACAGGGCTGCCAGCAGGTGTACCTGCTCCATCTGCTGATGATCACTGCGAATAGTCAGTTCCTGCGCCGCTTGAATGGCTGCAAGGGACTTCTGCGTAAACTTCTGTGCATTCATAACAGCACCTCCGATTTTATTTTAGCACTCTCAACGTTAGAGTGCTAATTCATTTTTCTTCAGTGTAATCCTTTTCCCCGGCAAAGTCAATATGCGCTTCGTTACATTTTTGTGAACTTTATGGTTTACATAAATTATTTCCCCGTTTAACAAAGATTTAACAATTGTGCGCGAACTTATTTTATATTTGCATCCTATAATAAAGGCACAAAAGCGATTTTCTTTTTCATTTTCCCCTCTTTTCTTCTTTTTACAAAGCAAACCCGGCGAGCTGGTCGCTCGCCGGGTTTGCTTTCTTATTGATTTTCAGAACATTCTATGGTACACTCTGAGCACCTTGTTACATTTTCATTGCTTCGCATCAATGGCAATCACTGGCAAGGTCGCCGCGCTGATAAATGCGAAGGTACCAGTCTGCCGGAACCTCTTTACAGTGCGGCGTTTACAATACTGCTAAAACACCCACCTTGCCATAAACAGCAGGTGGGTGTTTTATGTGAACGCCATCTCAGTTTGTTCACAACCTATCGTCTTAAAGCGATCCTTTAGAACGCGTATTTGGTGGTGCTTTCGTAAGTTTCGCCGGCTTTCAGAATGCAGGTGGGCCATTCGGGATGGTGGATGGAGTCGGGGAAGTGCTGGGTCTCCAGACAGAAGCCGTAGCGGCGGTGGTAGATGGCGCCGTTTTTGCCCTTGCGGAACTTCATAAAGTTGCCGGAATAGAACTGCACACCGGGCTCGGTGGTGGTGACGGTCATGGTGATGCCGGACTGAGCGCCCTTGACCACAGCGGCAGGAGAGGAAGAAATAATAAAGTTTGAGTCATAGCCGCCGGAGAGCTTGACGCAGTCTTCGTCGGCATCGATGCGCTCACCGATCATGTGAGGTGTGAGGAAATCCATGGCAGTGCCCTGCACAGGTGCCAATTCACCGGTGGGCAGGCAGCCCTCATCACCGGCACAGTAACGATCCGCGCCAAGCCGGATGGTATGGGAGAGGATATCGCCCTTGCCGTCGAGATTAAAATAGGTATGGTTGGTCAAATTCAGAATGGTATCGGCATCGGTAGTCGCCCAATACTTGAGCTGGATGGCTTTGCCCTCCAGCGTCACGGTGACTTTGACCTGCAGATTGCCGGGGTAGTTCTCTTCACCGTCCACGGAAAGATAGGAGCAGACGATGCCGTTTTCGGTCTCTTCCACGTTCCAGATCTTGGCGTCAAAGCCTTCCTTGCCGCCGTGGAGATGGTTTTTGCCGTCGTTGGCATAGAGGTGATAGTTCTTGCCATTCAGCTCGAAGCAGCTTCCCGCAATGCGGTTGCCCACTCTGCCGATGGTGGCACCAAGATAGCCGTCGTTGGCAACGTACTCTTCAATGGTATCGTAGCCCAGCACCACGTCCACACCATCCACCACAAGGCTGCGGATGGTCACACCGTAGTCCAGAACTTCTGCCTGCACTACACCGTTATCCATGCACCAACAGGTGACGGCTCTGCCGTCTGCCAGAGTACCGAAAGGTCTTTTTGTAATATTCATGGAACGCTCTCCTTTGTTTTTTCTTTCATTGTATCACACGGGAAATATTTGAACAAGTCGAAGTTTTATGATAGAATGAATGCAGTTTTCTTTTGGAGGTACATATGAACGAAAGAGAAGTTTCCGAGCTGCGGCGCCGGTTCCGTCCGGATAAGAGCAACATCACAAAAGTGCGCGGCTGTTATGTCAATGATAAGGGTGAGATCCTCAGTCAGTTTTCCACCTCTGTGGCGCTGATGCTGGAGGACGAAAAAGAAAAAGTGCTGGCAGTGCTGAAAAAAGCCCTGTCCGGTGCGCTGGGCAAAAATCTCATGGAGATCTCCTTCCCCACCAAGCAGGTCATGGAGGGCGCGGAGCACCGTCTGCTGCGCGATCTGAAGGACAGCCGTCTGGAGGATGAGGAAGCCTGCACAAAGCTCTATGAAAAGATCATCAAGACTGTGTCAATGGACAGCAACTATCTGATTCTGCTGGCATATGACGCTTACGATGTGCCCTTTAAGGGCAAGGACGGCAATGGGTTTTCCGAAGGCTCCGATCAGGTATTTACCTATGTGGTGTGCAGCATCTGCCCGGTGAGGCTTTCCAAGTCGGGACTGAGCTTCCACGCACAGGAACAGGAGTTCCACAACGCCAAGACCGACTGGCTGGTGGCTGCGCCGGAGCTGGGGTTCCTCTTCCCTGCCTTTGATGACCGCAGCAGCAATCTCTACGGTGCGCTGGCTTACACAAGAGATGTTTCCGACAACCATCAGGAATTTGTGGAAACCGTGTTCGGTGCACAGGCTCCCATGGCGGCCGCCGTGCAGAAGGACACCTTCCAGACCATGCTGGGCTCCGCGCTGGAAGAGGATTGCAGCATCAAGGTGGTGCAGTCCGTTCACGCCCAGTTCTCCGATATGATCGAAGAGCACAAGCAGAGCAAGGAAAAAGAGCCTCTGACCGTCTCCAAGCCGGAGGTCAATTTCATGCTCAAATCCAGCGGTGTGCCGGAAGAAAAGATCAAGGCATTCTCCGATCGCTTTGATGAGGAATTTGGCGCACAGGCAGATCTCAGACCAAAAAATCTGGTAGATCCCGGCAAGTTCCACATCCAGACGCCGGACGTAAAAATTCAGGTCGCCCCCGAAAAACGGGATCTGGTGGAGACCAGAATTCTGGGTGGCGTGAAGTACATTCTCATCCGTGCCGAGGAAGGTGTGGAAGTCAACGGCGTCAGCGTGGAAATTTTGTAAAAAAAGTTGAATTTTTGTGTAAAAACCATTTGACATCCATGATAGTGACTGCTATAATGGATAAGCCGCGTCGAAGAGGTTGAAGTTGAGGTATGCCCTCACGCCTCAAGAGCGAGTCTACAAAAAAGGTAGGTGCAAAGAAAATGCAGGCAGTTATCGTGACCGGCGGCAAGCAGTACAGCGTCAAGGAGGGCGACGTCCTCTACATTGAAAAGCTGAACGCTGAAGCCGACTCCACCGTGACCTTCGATCAGGTGCTGGCAGTCCTGGACGGCGAGAACTCTAAGTTCGGCGCTCCCGTGGTCGCCGGTGCTTCCGTGGAAGGCAAGGTCCTGAAGAACGGTAAGGGCAAGAAGATCGTGGTCTTCAAGTACCGCGCCAAGAAGGACTCCAAGTCCAAGCAGGGCCATCGTCAGCCTTACACCAAGGTGCAGATCGAAAAGATCTCCGTGTAATGACGAGAGTCGAGTTTTTCGATCAGGACGGTAAGATCTGCGGATTTTCCGTCATGGGCCACAGCGGCTATGCAGAAGCAGGCGCGGACATCGTCTGTGCAGCTGTTTCCACTGCCGTACAATTTGCCGAGACGACCATCACCGATGTGCTGGGCGTACAGGCAAAGACCAAGGTGAACGAAAGCAAGGCCCAAATCACCTTGACACTCCCCGCTTCCTACGAGGATGAAGAAGCTGTTCAGGCTGTCCTCACAGGAATGATGCTCACCTTGTGCGAGCTGCGGGACCAATACCCTGATCATATCGAAGTAATAATGGAGGTGCAATAATATGCTGAAGATCAGCTTCCAGTTCTTCGCCCACAAGAAGGGCGGCGGCTCCACCAAGAACGGCCGTGACTCCGAGTCCAAGCGTCTGGGCGTGAAGCGCGCTGACGGTCAGTTCGTTCTGGCCGGCAACATCCTGGTTCGCCAGAGAGGCACGCACATTCATCCCGGTACCAATGTTGGCATCGGCAGCGACGACACCCTGTTTGCTCTGATTGACGGTAAGGTCAAGTTCGAGCGCATGGGCAAGGATCGCAAGAAGTGCTCTGTGTACGCTGAGCAGTAATTTGCCAAAAAAGGGTGTTGCTTCGCAACGCCCTTTTTTCTTTGAATTGGACATACTATATCCCACCGAAATGAGGTGCAGTTATGTTTGTAGATAAAGTAAGGATCTCTGTCAAAGCCGGCAACGGCGGCAACGGCGCCGTTGCCTTCCACCGCGAAAAGTTCGTGGCACAGGGCGGCCCCGACGGCGGTGACGGCGGAACCGGCGGCAGCATCGTGCTGCGTGTGGACGACAACATGTCCACCCTGATGGACTTCCGCTATAAAAGAAAATACTCCGCGCCCAACGGCGGTGACGGTGAAGGCGGCAGACGCCGCGGCAAAAACGGCGAAAACCTGATCATCCGTGTGCCCAGAGGTACCGTGGTCAGAGACGCCGAGACCAACGAGGTCATCAAGGATATGTCCGACTCCGAGGATTTTGTTCTGTGCAAAGGCGGACGCGGCGGCTGGGGCAACAAGCATTTTGCCACCCCCACCCGACAGGTGCCTCGCTTTGCCAAGGGCGGTCTGCCCGGCGAGACCCACGATGTGGTCTTTGAGCTGAAGCTCCTTGCCGATGTGGGTCTGGTCGGCTTCCCCAATGTGGGCAAGTCCACTCTGCTTTCCGTGACCTCCAACGCAAGACCCAAGATCGCCAACTACCACTTCACTACCCTGTACCCCAATCTGGGTGTGATCTACGTGGAAGAGGGCGTATCCTTTGTCATGGCGGACATCCCCGGCATCATTGAAGGCGCTGCGGACGGTCTGGGCCTTGGCCACGACTTCTTGCGGCACATTGATCGCTGCCGACTGCTGGTGCACATCGTAGATGTGTCCGGCTCTGAGGATCGCGACCCTGTGGAGGACTTCGAAAAGATCAACCAGGAGCTTGCCCAGTACTCCCCGGATCTGGCAGCCCGTCCCATGATCGTGGCTGCAAACAAGGTGGATCTGATTCCCGAGGGCAGCGACAATCTGGACAGATTGAAGGCTTATGTGACCAAGCTTGGCTATGAGTTCTACGAGATCTCCGCTGCCACCCATCAGGGCACTCATCGTCTGGTGCAGACCGTTGCCGCGAAGCTGCGTGAGCTGCCTCCTGTGACCGTGTATGAGCCTGAATATGTGAAGCCTCTGGCCGAAGCCGGCAGTTCCGACGAGCTGCAGATCCAGCAGTACGACGATCTGTGGGTCGTTTCCGGCGCATGGATGGAGCGATTGCTGGCTGATGTCAATTTTGAAGACTACGAATCCCGGATGTACTTTGACCGTCAGCTGCGTCAGTCCGGCCTGTTTGACCGTCTGGAAGCTATGGGCATTCAGGACGGTGACACTGTGAGCATTTACGATCTGGAGTTTGAGTATGCCAAGTAAGTACCACAGGCTCACAGTCCCCACTCCCGACGGCTATGAGGCCGACGCCAACATGGCCATTGAGCGGCTGGGACGACTGGAAGATGCCATTGACCGTCTGCACAAGGAATATGAGCAGACCTTGGACGCGCTGCAGCGTCTGGAGGGCAAGGAAAAGACAGCCACCTATCGTCAGCTTATGGCAAACAAATTATCCATTCAGGAATTGATGCTCCGTCTGGGGCTATGAGAAAAGGACTGCTTTGCAGGCTCAATTAGTAAGATAAATGCAGAAAAAGGTTAAATGCCTTTTTCTGCATTATTTTTTTATCCAGATCAGGCAAGGAAAATAGAAACGAGGTGACAAAGGTGAGAAAGCTGACGCTTGATGACCGCAGAAAGATTGAAAAGATGTGGAACGATAACGCATCCCCCCTCAAGATCGCTGCCGAGTTGGAGATCAGCCAGTGTACCGTGTACACGGAGTTGAAGCGCGGGCAGAAAACGGACCAGTGGACCGGCGAGGTCACACTTGATAAGAACTTCCGGCCTGCATACAGCGCCGAGCGGGGCGAAAGAACCTACCAGAGCAACTTGAGGAAGCGCGGTCGCAGACCCAAGAACGCCAAAGCCGTGAAGGGAGCATAAGAAGATGACCTATTTTGAGAAGATCACGCAGTCGCCGGAAGCGCTGGGCGCGTTTCTGGCGTCGCTCCCCATAGTGGAAGGCCCCTGGGACACCGAGTTTAACCGGAGATGCTGCGCCGGGTGTAGCCTGGTCGAATGTGACGGCGGGGACGGATGCCCGCATGAGGACAAAAGAAACAACCCGGCGTGGTGGCTGGGCATGGAGGTAATTGACAATGAGAACCAGTAGAGCGGACCGTTTTTATATGGGTATGTTGGCGGCGGTCATCTGCCTGTGTATGGGTATCATCGGAATTATGGACGAGGCGCACGCCGAAGCCATGGCGGAGCGGGAGGCGGCCCGGGCGGCTGCACAGACCCATGTCATCAAGGCGGTGGAGATCGTGGAGATCACCCCGGCGGTCTATACATATCTTTCGCAGGTAGAAGCGGCGGAGCCTCTGCTGCCGGTCGAGGAGGCGGACGCCTTCACCCCGTGGCCCTCTGTACCGCTGGCTTACGATCTGCAAGAAGTCCTGTGGGAGGAGTGCCAGGAACACAATATTGAATATGAGTTAGCCCTGGGCCTGATCGAAGTGGAGAGCACCTTCCGAACGGATGCCGTCAGCTACGTCGGGTGCTACGGCCTGATGCAGCTCAATCCCCAGTATTTCCCCTCTGACCTGTCGCCTGCCGACAACATCCGGTACGGAATAGAGTTCTTGGAGGAAAAGCTGGACCAGTACGCCGGAGACCTGGGCGCGGCCCTGACTGCCTACAATGCCGGACACGACACCGGCAACCGCGAGTATGCCGAGAAGGTCATGGCGGCGGCGGGAAGGTGGCGCGAACAGTGAGTATCTGTAAAGGCTGCGGCGCGCATATCGACTGGATACATACGAAGGCGGGAAAGACGATGCCGGTAGACGAGGAACCGGTCATGGTCATCGAAGGCGAGGGCCGGGACGTGTTCGTTACAGACGAGGGCGACACGATCACCGGGCGGAGAGCACTCCCGCAGGAAGAACGCCGGGAGCTGCCGGTGGCGTTCGTTCCGCACTGGGCAACCTGCCCGGCGGCGGGACAGTTCAGGAGGAAACGGTGAACAAAGAGCTGCGAGCTGACTACACCCGCACGTGCGAAGGGTGCCCACACATCATTGAAGAAGCGTGGGACAAGGGCCGGATGTGCTTTCGGTGCTTCGCCCCGGGCCGCTGCCATGGGTACGTTGTCGGCGTCGAGCGATACCTGCCATATATTCCGGCGTGGTGCCCGGAGCTGGCAAAGGAGGATTTATGTACGACGAATTGATCGAGAGCTTACGCGCAGTGGATTTTATAGACTGTACCGATTACCCGGCAAACGTAATGAAAGATTGCGCGGACGCTGCTGCTGCCCTTGAGGCCATGAACAACATCCTGGAACAGGCCCGTGGCGAGCGGGATGCGGTGACGAAGCGGATGATTGAGCTGGAACAGACCACGGGAAAGCTGACCCGGGAGCGGGACGCTGCTGTGGCTGATCTTACAAACATCATCGGTGAGATCGAGAGCGTCCGCCAGCGGTACGGCATCGACAATGCCGACGCCGACGAGGCCTTGTCTGATCTCTGCGGCGGCTACTGCGCCGCCAGCGGGAAGATGTGCTACAAAGAGGGGCTTGCCTTCCGGTGCGACAACTTCCGGTGGCGGGGAGCGGAGGAGGAACGAGTATGACCAGCTTTGTGTTTATGTGGGAAGGCCCGGACGGCGAACGAAAGTGGGAAGCAGTAAAGAAAGGACAGACGGCGGGCTTTATGGAGAAACTTCTGACCGAGTACGGCGTACACCCGGCAACGGTGATGGTGGCCTATGCACCCATCCTGTTTCACTGGGTATGGAAGGAGTACCACAAAGGCCTATCCGATGTCAATTTCCACAATATCAACGAGGAAATCTACGGCACGGAGCCTGCCGAGATCAGCAAGCACAAGCCTGTGGATGTTCCGGTGCGCGAAAAGCCGGTTGTAAAGTTTGGCTGGCTGGCACCGGATGGCCGCTTTTTCAACTGCCAATATGGCGGCCACTCAAATCTTGCGGACAAAATCGTGGGCGACATTCAGTACATCGCAAACCCGGAGCGACATTTGGAGGAACTGGGATGGGCGAAGGTGTTGAGCGGCGGCGGTACAGGCAAGCAGTACGCTATCGGAATGGGTATCGAAAAGAAGCTGACGGACGCCCAGCTTAAAACGCTTCAACGCATGGAGCTGGACACGGCCTACGGCATATCTTATTTGCTTTGAAAGGTGGCGAATACCATGGCGATAAAAAACTATACCTCCGGCGTGGATGTGTTCACAAGCCTGGGGGAAATCCAAGGGGCGCTCGCCGGGCACGGTGCGCGGCAGATCATGGTGGAATACGACGACAAGGGACGCCCTACCGGCGTGACCTTTTCCATTGATACACCTGTTGGGCGGCGGGGCTTCATGCTCCCGGCAAACATTGACGGTGTTTTGTTCGTATTCAAGCAGCAGAAGCTCAAGGGAGATCGAGAGCAGGCGGAGCGAACCGGCTGGCGAAATATCCGGGACTGGGTGCTGGCACAAATGGCGATCATTGAGGCCGGAATGGCGAGCATCGACGAGGTTTTCCTGCCCTATCTGACCGACGGGCACGGGAATACACTGTACAAGCTGTATTCCTCGGGCGGCCTAATGCTGGGGGATGGCGGCGTATGAGCAAGGCCGTACTTATCAGCATACGCCCGGAGTGGTGCGAGAAAATTGTCGGCGGCAGAAAGACGCTGGAATTACGAAAGACTGCACCGACAATAAAACCACCATTTAAGTGCTATATCTACTGCACCAAGTTCAAATACGGAGAAATACTGTGCTTCCCACAGTATAAAACAGGAAAGGTCATCGGCGAGTTCGTGTGCGACCGGCTTTTCCCATACTGCCAAGCGAAGCCGATAGAGAACGCGGCGGACGTTGAGCGGCAGTCGTGCCTCACCAGAAAAGAAGTGTGGGAGTATGCGCCGGAAGGAAATCCTGTCGGCTGGCACATCTCCGATCTCGTAGTCTACGACGAACCGAAGGAGCTGGCCGAGTTCTACAAAAACGGCACGTTGAGCAACGAGGCATTTTGCGAGACCACTTATGACGGGAAGAGAAGCTATGCGGACTACCTGTTTACCAGAGTGGTGCGGAAGCCGCCGCAGAGCTGGTGCTATGTTGAGGAGGAAATCACATGAGTATGACCTACGAGCGGGCTGTGGAGATACTGGACCCGCAGCACCGGGAGCATTACCCGAGTATTGAACCGGTAAATGAAGCCTGCCGCATGGGCATGGAGGCCCTGAAAAAGCAAATCCCTACCGCGCCCGCGTTGAGCGGCGACGGGTTCGCCGATGGTGCGCTCGTATATGACACATGGGAGTGCCCGAACTGCGGGAAGCAGTACGAAGTCGAATATGAAAAGCACGATTACTGCCCGAGCTGCGGGCAGGCGATAGATTGGAGTGAAAACCATGGATGAAAAAGCTGTTTACACCTGCGTAGATCAGGAGCACGACGCCTGGCGCTGCCGCCGGTGCGGGTACATTGAAAACTTCGAGGCGGACGGCCCGGAGGAAAACGGCTGGCATTTCTGCCCCGGCTGCGGGCGGGAGATCGTGACGGAGGAAACCGCATGAGGCCGGTGCCGCGTTGCGAGGGGTGCCATTACTGCGTGAAAAGGCCTACGTTCTCCGGCGGGAAAATCCGTCTTTGGTGCGCACACCGCATTTTCCAATGGCGGGCGCTGCACATGAGATGGATTAGCTCAAAGGAGCGGGGCAAAAACTCCCCGCGCTGGTGCCCATTGAGGGGAGGCGGCGCATGAACCTGTGGCAGACGATGGCGCTGGTGCCGCTGGGTATTCTGGCTCTGTTCGCTGTCTGTGTGGCGGTGCTGGGGCTGGTGCTGGGTGCGCTGGACCGGGAGAATGACCGCCTGCGCAAGGAGAACAAGGAGCTGCGCGAGAAGCTGAAAAGCGAAGATACCTATATAAATTAAAGGAGGACAAGCTGTTATGAGCGAGCTATATCTGAAATTCGGATAGGCCCAGTTGAAGGTAGAGGGCGATGCCGATCTGGTGGAGCGGGAGCGCAAGGTGTTCCTTGATCGTCTGGACCGCCAGACCAACAAGGCCACCGAGGCGGTGAACGGACTGATCAAGGCCATGAAGGTGTCGCCTGTGACCGCCGCCCGGGAGGGCAAGGTGGGCGAGAGCCAGACCGTGGAGGTGCTGGACAGCGCAACGGAGAAACCGGGCGCGAAAATCACGGGTGCGTACAACATGGACGAACTGTGCCGGATGCGCAGCGTGGTCGGCGGCCATACGTGCCCGGCCCTGCTGAAACAGCGCAAAGAGCAAGGCCGCCTGGACCAGATACTCAAACCGTTCACCGAGATCGACGTGCCCCTGACCACAGGCGGCACCGTCACTGTGGTCTGCGGCTATGTGACACCCACCACGGCCCGTTTCGTATTCAAGGACTGCTGGGACGAGCACGTGATGAACCAGGAGAACACCAACAAGACCGGCTATTACAAGAGCGCTGCCCGCAAGCACATTTTGGAGGACATTCTGCCCAACATCGCCCCCGAGTGGCGGGAGATCATCGTGCCCCGTACCATCGTGGAGATCATTGACGGCGAGCGGGTGGAATACAACGACGCCATGTGGATGCCCTCTGCGACGGACGTGTTCGGCGCGCCGGAATGGGCATGGTGGAAAGACGAGGGCGACGACTTCCAGCTCCCGATCTTCAAGAAGGAGCGGGACCGCGTGAAGGAGTGCGGCGATAACGGGACGTATCCCTGGTGGCTCCGCTCCGTGTATGCGACCAACACGCACTCCTTCTGCTATGTGCCCGCGGACGGCAGTGCGACCACCGCCTACGCCTACAATTCGCATGGCTTCGCGCCGGGCTTTGACATCTAATCAAAAATCAAAAAAATCCCTGGCGCGAAAGCGCCGGGGATAGTCCAAACAAAGGAGAACTGTTCGATGGTGAGTTTTGACATCTGCGCGGGCAACCCAGGGGCACTAACTTTCCTGATGCAGGCCTACGACGTCAATATGTTCCGGGCGGAGCGCGGCTTCCAACGGATGCAGGACAACGGCATCACGGGAAGCAAGCTGTATATGCTGTGGAACGACTGCTGCGACCGGGATACGGAGCTGGCGCTGTGGGCCATGGAAAATATGGCTGTGCCAGAGATTGTGCAGCACATCAACTACGAGGGAGGCCGAGGGCTTCCCATCGAAAAGGAAAAGGTAAACTGGTGGGCACGTGCGCCGGTCGATTACGGCGGATGTGGCCCAGCTCGCTATGTGCTGGACGCCGAGGACAAGAGGCGTGAAGAAGCGAAGCGGAGAGACCCGAAAAGCGGGCCTTTCCTGCTGTAAAAAAAGTATTCTCCCCCGGCGCTCGCTGTGGGAAGCGAAAACCGGGGGAGAAAAATCAAGATTTTGCTGTGCGATGGTGTAATTGACACAATATATTGTACCACAATGTGCAGCATAAGTCAATAGAGCAGCCACGGAGGCCGGGTGCCGCCGGGGTGAAGGTAGCGCAGCCGAAAGGCTGCGACCGGGCTTGTAATGGGTATTATCCTTGCTGCGAAAAGAGGGTACAGATGGTAAACAGATCATTTATGCGGGAGAAGGTCATCCACTGTGGGAAGAACTACCTTGCCCCGGAGATATATCCGTACAGCGGACAGCAACAGCGGGCCGTGGGACGGAAGCGGGGCAAGAAACAGGCGGTTTCCTCTCCGAAACAGAAGAACCTCAATGACCGGAGGGCAAAGCGGTATTTTGTGCAGCTTGCCAACAGCAACTTTGGAGCTGACGATCTGGCCGTCCATTTGAGCTACGCCCCGGAGTTCCTGCCGGAGACCGAGGAGGAAGCCATGAAGATCGTGACCAAGTATCTGCGCAGGGTGGCATATCAGCGGAAGAAAGAGGGCCTTCCCCCTCTCAAGTATCTGCTGGTGACACAGGTAGGCCGAAAAAAGAACGGCACCCACCGTCTGCATCATCATATCCTGATGAACGGCGGTTTAGACCGTGATACCGTGGAAAGTTTGTGGTGGAAGGTCAAAGGCACAAAGGAACGGGAGCCGGTCATGTACGGATGGGCCAATGCCGACCGCCTCAAGCCCAACAAGAAGGGCATCGCAAGCATGGCCGGATACATGGTGCAGGACAGCGCCGGTAAGAAGCACTGGACACAATCGCAGAACCTTGAAAAGCCTTGGCACCGGAACCCCAACGACTGCAAATACACCCGCCGTCAGTTGGACAAGATCGGTAAGCTGCCAGAGGACAGCGAGGAGTTCAAGCGGTTTTGGGAAAAACAGTACCGAGGGTGGGAGCTGGTAGATTGCGAGAAGATGTTCAACGAGCAAACGGGATGGCATTTTTACCTGACCATGCGACGAGCGTGTTAGAAAACGGATTGGAGGAAACTGCATGACAAACGAGGAAATCTTCAAAGAACTGTACCGGAAGCACATCCGGCGGGAGGGAGCCGAGGAGCTGCTGACCTGGCTGGAACAGGAGACAGACTTCTTTGAGGCACCGGCCAGCACAAAGCATCATCTGGCATACCCGGGCGGACTGGTTGAGCACAGTATCAACGTGTTCAAGGAGCTGCGGAAGGTGGTCATCGACAACGAGCCGACCATGGAAGCCGTGGCGATCTGTGCGCTGCTGCATGACATCTGCAAAGCGAATACATACGTGCGGGAGCATCATGCGGGGCCGGGGCCTGTTCTGGTCTACACCAAAAAGGACCAGTTTCCGTTTGGTCACGGGGAAAAGTCTGTGTTCCTGATCTGCCGGTACATGAAGCTGACCGAGGAGGAAGCCCTGGCAATCCGTTGGCACATGGGCGCGTGGGATGAAGCCGTAAGGGGTGGAAGCCGGGCGCTGAATGAGGCCATGGTGATGCACCGCGTCGTGTATGAGCTGCACGCGGCGGATATGCGGGCAACACACATCGCGGAGGCTGGTCTGGCATGAAGAAACGACAAAGCGCGCTGGATAGATACCGGGCCAGCGTGAGCAACAACCGGGGCCATGACTTCGAGGAAGCAATCAAGCAGGCCTGCATTTTGTACGCCAGTCAAGGCCGGGCGAAGGTGGAAAAGACGCCGGAGCCGTTTCGTGTACTGGAAAAGCGGGAGGGCGGCATTTTTGTGGGCCGCTTCACCGCCCATGCGCAGCCGGACTTTCAAGGCACGCTGGATGGTGGCCGCAGCATCATCTTTGAGGCAAAGTACACCACCACGGAGAGCATGAAGCGGGATGTGCTGACCGAAACACAGATGGAGACCTTGGAGGACCACCACCGGAAGGGTGCAATGGCCGGGGTCTGCGTGGGCATCCAGGACCGTTTCTTTTTCGTGCCCTGGGAGGTATGGCGGGACATGAAAAAATACATGGGCCGCCTGTATGTGACGGCGGAGGACCTGGAAGGCCTGCGGGTACGGTTCACCGGCGCGGTCCTGTTTTTGGACTATGTACACAAAGTCGATGGCCGCTGGTTGAGCGGCGAAGAATGTGATATTGACAGATGGAGGAAATGACCATGGCAATCATCAATTTTGTTTTTGCGAACTTTTGGACCTGGCTGGGCGCGCTCATTCTGGTCGCTACGCTGCTGGGCGGCGTGGCTGACATCATCAAGGCCGCAAAGAAGCCGGAGCGGACCATCCGCGTCACCAGCTACGGCGACAAGACCAGCATCGTGCAGATCGACAACGCCACCCCGGAGGATGTGCGTAGAGCCGTGAACTGTTTTCACACAACGAAGCCCATGCGCTTTGACTGAAAGGGGTAACGTATGAAGCTGAAAAAAGTAGGGGCGCTGTGTAACAGCGTGAATATTTACCGACTGCATGACAAGGTAGACAGCACCGGAGAGATCGTGCAGTGGCTCGGGGATGGGAACGCAACCTATCCCCTCCTTGGCTTGCCGTACATGAACGAGGAAAGTCTGTACCGGATGTTCGACGTGACGGAGAAGAAGCAGGACAAGGCGTATTTTACCCATGAGGCCATGCCCGAGGCGCTGGACGTGGACGACGTGAGCAAAACGGACCAGGTGGCGGAGGACATGGGCATCACGATCTCCTACGGCGGGACGGTGCTGCTGCCCTTGAGCTATACCGGCGGGATTTTGTATATCCAGAGCAAATACCTGGGGCCGCTGGAAGATCAGGCGGATTTCTTGCAGCTCTATGTACGCCGGAACGAGAGCGGCGGGCGCTATGTTGTAGCAAAAACGGGTATGCTGATCGCGGGCGTTATCTATCCGTATAATGCCATGCAGGAAGGTTTTGTATCCCGCTTGGAGGAAGTGGCCGCGATGACGCGCCGGGAGCTGGAACGCTGCCGGTCGATCACACCGCCCGTCGAGGAGCCGGACGAGGACCAGACAAGCATTTTGGAGGGCGAAGATGGCGAAACGTAAACAGCCTATGCCCAGTTATTACGGCAAGAACATCGCCCAGCACGCCCAGCGGCGCTTTTTGGCCCGATGGGAGGCGGAACACCCGAAGAAGCGGGACCGTATTTTGCTGGCAGATGAATTGGAGACTGCTCCTGACCGGGAACGGGAGGAACAGCCGGAGGAATAAGCAAAAGAATTGAGGCTGACAGATGCGCGAAAAAAATGTGAAAGAGATCATCCGGTATTACTACGAGATACCCGAGATGATGCGCCTACTCAAGGCGGAACAATGGGAACAGGAAACCTTGTATGACACCCTGAAAGGAACCGACAGCGACGGTATGCCGGGCGGCGGAGGACCGGGAAAACCGGTAGAGGCCGCTGTGATACGGCTGGAAACCATGGGCGTCTATGAGAGGCTGCAAGAGATACACGTGCGGCTGCTGGTTTTGGAGGGCGACGCCGCTGCTGTGCGGGGCTGCTTGGACGAGCTTTCGGGTAAGTACAAGAGCATCTTGCAAATGAGGCACAAATGTCATCACAGTTGGGCCGGTATTTCTGTACGTATGGGAGCGCCCGACAGCACTGTGAGGAGCTGGCACGACAAAGCGGTGGTTTGCCTGGGGGAAGCCCTGGACGAGGTGCCTATGGTAGAGGAACTTTTGGGCCGTGCTTCGCGCGCGCGTACATATTAAGCGGCGAAGAAAAATTGTGCCGCCGGAGGCCGTGTCCCGCCTGCTGCAAGGCGTTGAAGGCTGCCGGTCGGTTTGGTGCTGATCTCTTTCTATATCAAGTGTTTTTCTGTCAGTGAATATGCGCGCGCAAAAGCTGTTTCCGGCGGGAACGAATAGCGCGGAGAAAAACAATTTGCGAATAGCGCAAAAATACCCCGGCGGGCCGTTGATCGCGGCTTGCCGGGGTACGTTCGTTTTGTGGCGGTTTTTTGTTAGTCGGGGGTGTTGATCTCAAGGGGCTGGCCTTCGCGGGTCATGCGCTCAATGCAGGCTTGTAGGACGTAGGCCTGTACACTTTGCCCGGCGGCGGCTGCTGCTGCCCGGATGGCCGCGCCAACGGGCTTCATGGGGCGGGCGCTGATGCGGTCGCACTTGGCGTTGTATTTGTCGTTGCCACGGCGCTTGTATTCGGGAATTGCCATGGGTCACTCCTCCTCTGTTTTGTGGTCCGTCAGGTCGATCATTGTGATCTCTGGCGGCGGCGGGACCATTTTGTGATACACGCCGTTTTCGTAATGCTCGTCGGTCACGCCGTCGTACCAGGTAATATCCCCGTGGCGGAGCTGTGCGGCCTCCATGCGCTGCCGGGCCTGATCTTCTGTGAAACCGTCGAAAATGTGGCGCGTGCCGTCGGCGAACTGGGCCACCAGACGGAACGCGGGAAAGACTTCTTGTGTTTTGTCCATAGAGCATCCTCCGTTTTGTGTAGTATAACACGATGCCGTGTTGTTGTCTATGGGTTATTTTGGGTTAGCGTGGCTGGTAAACAGTGGCCGGGCGGGGTGCAGCCACGGCCTCCTTGCGGGTTTTGTAGATGGTCTGGCCGACCTCGGCGGCGGGATAATAGCGCTTGTAGTCGCACAGCTTGGCGTTCTTTTTGGTGGCGACGGAGAACCAGTCGCCGTGCCAGCTATCCAAATACCAGCGCTGCACGGTTCCGTCGCGCTCTTTTGTGTACAGGGGCGTGCCAATGGGAGCGATGAACATAGTTTGCACCTCCGTTTTGTGGTCAATGGGTGGGGCACTGAAACAGGACGTTCAGCGCGTGCTTTTTGGCAAGGCGGTTGATGCGGTCGGCGTTGGTGTTGCCCAGGGCGAACACGGCGATAAAATTGACGTGGCAATCGTCCTCGGTAAAGATGGGCTTGCAGTCCACACCCAGCATCCGCAGGTGGGTCACGACGTTGGACATGGTCATAACCTCGTCCAGCGCGTCCAGGTAGCACTCTTTGTACAGGTCTGCGCCGTAGTGATCGCGGACAGCATCGAGCTTTTCCGTGTCGAACAGCTCAACAAAGGGTTCGTATTTGTGCGGGGCGTCCAGATGGGCCTTGATGATCTCGTTTCGGCAGGGCCAGTAACCGGCAGACTTCATTTTGTGTCCTTTCTGCCCTTTACCCTGGGCGGCGGGTTTTGTATGGGGTGCCGTCGCTTTGTCCGGTGCGGCGGCTCCAAGGTATCCGGTTTTGTCAATTCAGGTTCAGGGCGCGGCGGGCGGCGCTTTCTGCGTTTTGGGTGAGCTGGCGCTGCCATGCGTTGTAGCGGGGAGACCAGCGGAAACCGTTGCTTTTCAGGGCGGCGCGGGTCTCCTCGTCGGGCTTCTCGTCAAAGAGGATTTGGAGGCGGTCGGCTTCCAGGTTGCGGACGATCTCGCCGCCGTCGAACTTTGTGCTTTCGGCGGGCTGGGCCTGCTGGGTCTGGCGCTGGTCCAGCTCGGCCAGGCGGGCCTCCACGCGCTTGATCTTGCCGCGCAGGCTGGTCAACTCATAGTCGGGCATGGGCTTTTGTGCCCAGCTATAAGAGCTGCTGATACTCTCGTTCATTTTGGCGGCGGTCGCGTCGGACAGCTCCGGGAAGCCCTTCATGGTTTTGTGTTTGCGATAGTAGGCGTTCATGGCCTTGCCGGTGTCCAGCTTGGATTGCAGGTTTTGGAGCTGATCTTGCAGCATCTCCCGGGCGTGAGGGTCGGCCAGATCGACCGCGCCGGTGCCCACGCTGCGGATTTTGTCAAGGATGCTCTGGATGTCGTTGTATTCGTGCATGAGGGTGTCGCGGCGGGAGTTCTGCTTCTCCTTTTTGCGTACAGGGAAATTGGAGCCGCCGGAAACAAGGATTGAGGGGCAAGAGGCCTCGTTTCTGTAATAGTCGTTGTAGTAGGCGGCAAGGCGGCGGGCGTAGCGGTCCAGAAGGGCATCCAGTTTGTCGTGATAGAAGGGGCTGACGGCCTTTTTCTGGCGCTCCACCAGCTCGGCGGCCTGGTCCACGGCGGCCCGGTATTCTGCCGTTGCGCTGCCGGGCTTGTAGTCCCGCATAGAGTTCATGTCATTAGCTCGGCGGGCGGTCTCCTCGTTGATCTCGTAGTAGGTTTTTGTGGTCGGGGCCTGCTGGGTTTTGGTCTCCTCGGCGGCGGGTTCCTCCGCTGCTTGGTCGATCATGTTGATTTGTTCGTACATGGTGCGTTCCTCCTTTTTGGGTTTTGTGGCCGGTGGCCTGGGGTCGGGTCGCTTTGTCCGGTGCGGCCCGCGAAGGTATCCGGGCGGGGGTCAATCCATCTGGCAATATGTGAGGGCGTCATATCCCATCTCCCGCAGTGCTTTTGTCATAGCCTCGGCGGCGGTCTCGACTTTGCAGGCCTGGCCGGGAATGGGGAAGCATATCACAAAGCGATTGAAGCAGCTCCACTTGAAGCAGCCGCCGCCCGCCTCCTTGCAAGCCTGTTCGACTTTGGCGGCGTTCCATCTTGTGAGGCGGAGCGCGGGCGCGTCCATGTTGCAAGTGCCGGTGTCCTCCACCTGGGCGGCGGCCTCCTGGCCGATTTTGTAAACGGCGCGGAGATCGTCGCGGAGCTGGGCATATTTGCCGGTCAGGGGTTTTGTATCCGGTTTTGTGGCCGGGGTTACATAGCGGTCATAAAGCCGATTGTAGGCGCTGCGGGCCTCGTCCAGGCTGTAAGCGTCGATCATGGCAAGCTCCCCGCCGCCGGTGCGAAGGGCGGCAACCTCGAAGCGGTCCGGGGCGATCTCGGCGGCGTCAATGATGATGTGAACGCCGTTTTTGTCGGGGCCTGCATAGTGCAGATCGGCGGTGTTTTGGTGGGCGCGTTCGTATGCTGTCATGGTGTTCTACCTCCTGTTTTGTTAAATAACTGCGTCGTCAGCGGTGACAATGCAAACGCCGCGTTTCCCGCTGATGTATTCGTTACCGCCCTCGTCGGAGTAGTGCTTGCAACCGCTGTGCTTCTTTTTGCCGGTGAAATCGTCGCGGGTGTATTCCCATTCCGGGCGGCGGGTCAGCTTGCCGACGATCTCAAAACCGACGCTTTTTGCATACTCTCGAATGGTCATCTTGTATAACCTCCGTTTTGTGTTTTTGTGGCCGGTGGCCTGGGGTCGGGTCGCTTTGTCCGGTGCGGCCCGCGAAGGTGTCCGGGGTCCGTATCAGGCGACGCGGACATAGAACGCGGATTTTTTGTTGCTCCATTTTGCGCCTGCTGCCTTGATGGCGTCGGCGTGCTTCTCGGTCTCACCGGCCAGCCATACCACCGGCGCGGCGGTCTGTGCGCCCTTGATGGTAGCGGTGACGCCTTCCAGGCCTGCGAAGCGGGCCGCGATCAGCTCGGCGGCGGTTTTGGGTTCGGGCTTCTCGTTGACGGGTTCGGCCTGGGGAGCGCTGCGCAGGGCTTCCAGCTCGGCGGCCTGCTGGGCGATCTGTGCCCGGAGTGCTTCGATCTCGTCTTGTGCCTGGGCGATCTCGGCCCGGGCGGCGGTCAGCTTGTCGCGGAGCTTGTCGGCCTCGGCGGCGGTTTTGGTTTTGTCGGCCTGGGTGAAATAGGCCTTGACGGCCTCGGCGGGTTTGGTCTCGGGGCGGATGGGCATGACCATGGCGAACGGCTCACCGTCCATATAAGCCACAGCGCCGGAGGTGGCACCGGCGGCGCGGAAGGTAGCGCCGGGATGCAGGGCGGAAATATACTTGCAGTTGTAGAAGGCTGCAAAATCCTTGTCGGCGCTGTAATAGCTCCATGCAAGGGCCTTTTCCGTGTCCAGGTTCAGCGGGCAGCGGGTCAGCGTTCCGCCGGTCTCGGCGGCCTTGGTGGCGTCGGTGAAGATTTTCACGGCGTCGAACGTGGCCCCGTCCTGCTTCTCGCCGTTGGTGATCGTCCAGTTGCCAGGCTCGCAGCAGGTGACGGGCTGCGCGGCTGCGGCGTATTCTGCGCCGGTCATCTTGTACAGAACGTAGCCGGTACAGATGTAAATTGTGCCGTCGTCGGCGGTGCGGCAGATGATCTTGTCGGAGCCTTTCAGGGCCTTTGTTGCGTCGGGGGTGTAGTTGCCCATAACCTTGATTTTTTTCATGTCGTTTGACCTCCAAAAAGTTTTTGTTTGGCCCTGTCGGGCTGGGGCTGGGTTGCTTTGTGCGGTGCAGCCCTGCTAAAGTATCCGCTTGCCGGGGTTCAGCGCTTGGACTTTTCGACCTGTAAGGCGTTGAAAAGGTGAGCTTTTGCCATGTAAAAATGCGGGTCGCTCTCGGGGGCATCTTCACCGGCAGCGGCGGCAGCTTCTCGGGTGGCCTTGCCGGGCTTGTCGGTGTACTTCCAGAGATTGCACACAAGCGCGGCGTGCTGGCCCTTCTTCACGCTGAACCCCATGCGCTTCCACTCTGCGAAGGTGTGGAAAGTTTCGGCGGCCAGCATGGCGTTAAAATAATCGTCGGCGTTGGCGTCGCTTCCCTCGGGGATGGTGATTGTTACGCTCGCCCGGCGGGCGGTGATCTTCTCGGCGGGGTAGATTGCACTGACCAGCTCGGCAAGCTGGGCGGGAGTGAAGGAGCTGCGGACGGTCTCGAAAATGATTTCGTTGTTAGTCATGGCGTTTTTCCTTTCCGGCCTTGTCGGCCTGTCCTGTTGTCGTTGACACGGTGCCGTGTCGCTTGCTGTGCCCAAACTGTAACACGGTGCCGTGTCGTTTGTCAAGCACTTTTTTTCGAGGTCGGCGGGTTCCCCCTACGGGGGAAAATATTTTTTCGACCTCTGCGGCGTTGATTTTTCGGCGGCGGTGTGGTATCCTGTGAACGTGTCCAGGGCGGCGGCGAACTCGCCGCCCGGACGGTTTCGGAAAGCGTCGGGGGAAGTCGTGGAGGACGGCCCCGGCGCTTTTACTTGTTCAGCAGGTCGAGGAGCCGCCGCCGGAACTCGTCAAGGTCTTTGCACTCGTTGGCGAGTACAAGGAGCCGGAGCCGTTCGGCCTCTCGCGCCTGTTGTACAAGCAATTCGCTTGCGGTGGGCGTGGTCATGTTCACCTCCCCTTTCTGGTCGCCGCTGTCGGCGGTTCGCTGGGCGTTGGCCGTGTGGCCTTCGCTTGGCCCGAATGATAGCGGCGATTTTTTGCGCCGTCAATACCCCCAAAACCGTTCCCACGGTCCCCCTAAAGGGGACCTGGGAATTATTTTTGCACAAAATTCCGTGGCGGTTTTTCGTGGAAAATGCACAAAATGGGGGATTATAGGGGGCATATATAACCAGGCTATCAAGACACCAGACCGGGCGCGGTAAATGCCCCCGGCGGCGGCAGGCGGCGAAGATCGGCAGGGCGGCAGACTGGGCGAGATGCCACCGGCAGACCGCAGGCCATCGCCACCGGCAGACCGGCACCGGCTCGCCCCTCATGCGTGCGCACCTGCGAGGCCTGCACCGGCAGACCGGCACAGCGGCGGCAGGCCAGCAGGCCAGACCAACGGCAGGCCATCGCCACCGGCAGACCGCAGGCCACCGGCTCACACACGCACGCACACGAAGCAGGCAGCAGCACAGCGCAGGCCATAGGCACGGCAGACCAACGGCAGGCCATCGCCTGCACCCATGCCCCAGCACACGCAAGGACCGCAGCCACTCCACCGCACCGCCACAGCCAGCCCGCCAAGGCCACAAGCCAAACGCACGCACGCGAAGCAACACACGCGCCCGCGCTAATACCCCCACCCCTTGCCCCTCCCCCAAACGGCGGCGGGTCCTCCTGGCGGCAGGCGGCTCCTTTGCGGGTTCGAGAGCGCAAAAATTGGTTAGGTATGATACAATTTTTTCATTTCCGGTGGGGCCGGGCCGAAAAATGGAGGGGGGTCAAAAAATTGGAGCGGGGGCCAAAAGGGCGGAGTGCAGCGCGGCGGGGCTTATCCTGGGAGCGGATGATCTTTGTATTCCTATATGGAACCGCGCGCGTGCGTGAGGAGGCAGGGGCATAAATGCCCTTACCACGGAGCGGGGTTTTACCGCGCCCGGAAAAAATATTTTTCAGAGTTAGCAACTTTCGCAGGTTTTCGGTGGTATATTGGTATCGTGCAGTAAAGGCTCATGGAGAAATCCATGGGCTTTTTCTATTGATTGGGGTCCGCCCGGTCGTGGAAAACCAGGCGGGTTTCGTTCCTTTACCGCTGAAAGGGTCAGGGTTAAAGTCCCCCCTGGCCGTGGCGGGCCGCTGCACACGCCGGGAGCTGGTAAGAGCGGCGGGCACGGGACACGTGACGCAAGACGGGTCACTCCCGCCTCCCGGCCAATTCTGAATGAAACGCGGAGGCGACAGACACCGGAGATAAAGGGGGCGAGCGGATGCCGAAGCGGAGCGAAAAGCGGGACGCCGCCAAGGCTGAATACCTCGCCCGGAAAAGCCGGGGTGAACAGGTTGATCTCCAAGCGCTGGCGGAGAGCCTGGGCGTGAAGTACCAGACTTTGCGAAACTGGAAGTCGGCGGATGAATGGGAGAAGGCACTGCCAAAGAAAAAGCGCGGCGGCCAGCCGGGAAACCAGAACAGCGCCGGACATAAAAACGCCGCCGGGAGCCACAAGGGCGCACCGGCAGGCAATAAGAACGCGGAAAAGGATGGAGCTTACAGCGCCATCTTTTTTGATATGTTGACCGAGGCCGAGCGGGAACTGATGGAAAAGACGCCGGTGGGCAGCCGGGCGGCTCTGGAACACGAGATGCAGATACTCAAGTTCCGGGAGCACCGGATACTCACCAAGATCGCGGAATACGAAGCGGCCCCGGAGGACGAGCTGTACCTGAACAGCGTGCTTGATATGCGCGTGCCCGGCGGCAGGGGCGACCAGCGGAATGATGGTGCCCGGCAGCAGATGGGAATGTACAGCAAGGACAGCGCCTTTGCCCGGGCGATGAAGTTGCAGGACGCACTCTACAAGGTGCAGGGCCGTATCGCCAAGATCGCGGACAGCCTGCGGGCGCTGGAAGAAAACGAGAAACGGCTGGAACTGGAAAAGGCCAGACTGGAAATCCTGCGGATGCGGGCGACGGGCGTGGTGGAGACACCGGACCCGGAGATCGACGAGGACGGCGTGGATGCGCCGGAGCGGGACCTGGAAGGCCTTGACTGTGAGGAGGGCCTATGAAGCTCTATACAAGTAAGGTCGTAGCCGACTGGCTGGGACTGACGGAGCGGCGGGTGCGCCAGCTCCGGGACGAGGGCATCATTGAAGAACATTCGCCCGGCCTCTACGATCTGCGCGCCACCACGCGCCGGTATATCTCCTACCTGCGGAGCGGCAGCCTTGCCGACGAGCGGGCGCGGCTGACCAAAGCAAAGCGCGAGGCGGCGGAGATGGAGAACGATCTGCGCCGGGGCGAGCTGCACAGGACGGACGAGATCGAGGCCGGAATTAAGACCATGCTTTTGAATATTCGCGGGCGCTTCCTGTCCCTGCCTGCGAAGTTATCTCCCGCGCTGGCTACCATGGGAGGAGATCAGGCCAGCATTTTCGACGAGCTGAAAAAGGCCATCGACGAAACGCTTGAGGAGCTGCGGGATTTCAACGTGGCCTTTGCGATGCGGGAGGAAGATGGAGATGGAGAAGAAAAAGAAACATAAATGCGAGGGGTGCATTTGGAAGCTGTGGGCGGGCGAGGGAAAAGTTGTGTGTATGTTCCCGAAGTGCCGCAGGGCAGCGTATGAACGCATTTGGCTGAAACAGCGAAGTGAGGTCCATGAGAAAAAAGACCAGGACAGTTAAGTTAGCGCCGCAGACGGCGGAGATGTTTGCCCGCTGCGTGGCGGTGCTGACGCCGCCCCCGGAGCTTACCCTGTCCCAGTGGGCGGATACCTACCGGATGTTGAGCGCGGAAAACAGCGCCGCGCCAGGACGGTGGCACACGGACAACGCGCCGTATCAGCGCGAGATCATGGACGCCATTGGCGACCCTCATGTGCGCAAGGTGGTGGTGAAGACCGCCGCGCAGATCGGCAAGACGGCCATGCTGATGAATATGCTGGGCTACTATATGCACTACTTCCCGGCACCGGTTCTGGTCATGCAGCCTACGCTCGACATGGCACAGACCTTCTCCAAGGATTTCCTCGCTCCCATGATACGAGATACGCCGGTGCTGCGGGTGCTGGTAGACACCAAAAGCCGATACTCCGGCAACACAATACTGAAAAAGAACTTTCCGGGCGGACACGTGACCATCATCGGCGCGAACAGCCCGGCGAGCCTTGCCAGCCGACCGATCAAGGTTGTGCTGTGCGACGAGGTGGACCGCTATCCGGCCAGCGCCGGTACAGAAGGCGACCCCCTGCTGCTGGCCCAAAAGCGACAGACCACCTTTTGGGACAAGAAAACGGTCATCGTTTCGACGCCGACCATCAAGGGCAGCAGCCGAATTGAGACCGAGTTTCAGGAGACCACCCGGGAAGAATGGAACGTGCCGTGCCCAAAGTGCGGCCACTACCAGCCTTTGCGGTGGGCCAACATCGTATTTGACCGGAACGACCTGACAAAGGGCATCCGGCACAGATGCGAGCGCTGCGGCGAGGAGAGCGGAGAATACGCCTGGAAGGCGCAGGAGATCAACGGGCGCTTTGTGGCGGAAAACCCGGGCGCGGCAGCAAGAGGCTTCCACCTGAATACCCTGGCATCCACCTTCTGCGGATGGCATGAGGTTGTGGAAAAGTTTCTGCTTGCCAAGGAGCTGCTGGACCAGGGCGACCCGGAGAAGATGAAAACCTGGGTCAATACCGAGCTGGGCGAGACCTGGGAGGAGCCGGGCGAGCGGCTTGAGGATACCGAGCTGGTGAACCGACGCGAAATCTATGACGCACAGGTGCCGGAGGGCGTTCTGGTGCTGACGGCGGGCGTAGACGTTCAGGATGACCGCTTTGAGGTGGAAGTCGTGGGCTGGGGCGTCGGCAAGGAGAGCTGGGGCATCCGTTATCAGAAGATATACGGCGATATGCTGAAAGAACAGGTGTGGCGCGATCTGGACGACTTCCTGATGACGCCGTTCTACAAGAAGGACGGGACGCAGCTTTCCATCCTATGCACCTGCATCGACAGCGGCGGACACCACACCGACCAGGTGTACCGCTTCACCAAAGAGCGGTACGAGCGCCGCATATTCGCCATCAAGGGCAAGGGCGGGCAGGAGGTTCCCTACCTGCGCAATCCGTCCACCAACAACCGCGTCAAGACGCCGCTGTTCATCATCGGCGTAGACGCAGGCAAGGCCCTTTTGTACCAGAGATTGAAGCACGAAACCAAGGGACCGAACTACTGCCACTTCCCGCTGAACGAGGAAGCCGGATACGACGAGCAATACTTCCGGGGACTGACCAGCGAGAAAATGGTGGTGCGCTTCCGCAAGGGGCGCAGCGTAGTGGTATGGGAGATCAAGGACGCGAGCTACAAGAGAAACGAGCCGCTGGACCTGCGCAACTATGCCACCGCCGCCCTGGAAATCGCAAACCCGGTGCTGCAAAGATCGGAGCAGGACGTGGAGCGGAGGCCAAGAACAACGGGACGCCGACGCTTGAGTGGAGGTATTTGATATGGCAGTTTTTAGCAAGGAACTGTGTCAAAGAAAACTGAATACCTGGCTGGCGGCGGAGGAAGCCGTGGCGACCGGCCAGAGCTACCAGATCGGAACACGTATGCTGACGCGGGCCGACCTGAAACAAATCAGGGCGCAGATGGAATACTGGGCGGGCAAGCTGACCGAAGCCGAAGCCGCCGAGAAGCACGGCGGCAGGAACCGCCTGTACCGCTTTGTGCCCCGTGACGTGTAAGGAGGGGCCATGGCGAAGAACTTTATCGACCGATGCGTGGAGGCGGTGGCCCCGGTCCACGCGCTGCGCAGAAGCGCGGCCAGATCGGCGCTGCAATTCGTGAACAGCGGATATGGAAACTACGGGGCCAACCTGACAAAAAAGAGTATGCGGGGCTGGGAATACCACGGTGGCAGCTCCAAGGAGGACATCGAGGACAACATCGACGTACTCCGCCAGAGAAGTCGAGACGCCTACATGGGCGTGCCCGTGGCAACATCGGCCCTCAAAACCCTGCGGACCAACGTGGTTGCGGGCGGTCTGGTGCCTGCGCCGCAGATCGACGGCGAATACCTGGGGCTGACGGCGGAGCAGACGGAGGAGCTGCAAGAGCAGATCATCCGGGAGTTCTCCCTGTGGGCCGACACCACGGACTGCGACATGGACGGGCTGGGCAACTTCTACAAGCTGCAACAGCTCGCCTATATGGGCTACCTGATGAATGGTGACGCCTTCGCCACCTTGCCCGTGAGCGAGCGGGTGGGCCAGCCGTATAACCTGCGCGTGCGGGTGATGGAAGCGGACCGGGTATGCAGCCCGGACGGTTACGACAGACTGGTGCCCTGCGAGGTCTACGGCCACCAGGTACACAGCATCATTCAGGGCGTGGAAATCAACGAGGAGGGGCTGGTGGTAGCCTACTGGGTATGCAACCGGCATCCTCTGTCCAACAGCTCCGTAACGCCTGCGAGCCTGAAATGGACGCGGGTGGAAGCACGCGGAGCCTTGAGCGGGCGGCGTAACATCGTCCACGTTATTACCCGGGAGCGGGCGGGGCAGCTTCGCGGCGTACCCATTCTGGCACCGGTGCTGGAAGCGCTCAAACAGCTTGGCAGATACACAGAGGCCGAGATCAACGCGGCGGTCATCTCCGCCATGTTTACGGTGTTCGTGCAGCCGCAGTCGGCAACGGATGATCGGCCTTTCGGTGAGATGCTGCCGGACAATGAGCTGATCGACGCCGCAGACCCCAGCACGATTGAGCTGGGAAGCGGCGCAATCGTGGGGCTGAACCCGGGCGAGACCGTGGCCTTTGCCGACCCGAAGCACCCCAACGCCGGGTATGACAAGTTCACCGACGCCATGATTAAACAGATCGGGTCTGCACTGGAAATCCCGCCGGAGGTCATGGTGAAGATGTTCTCCACAAGTTACAGCGCAGCACGCGGCGCGCTGAACGAGTTCTGGCGCTCCTGCGGCGTCCAGCGCGACGACTTTGTGGACAGCTTTTGCCAGCCTATCTATGAGGAGTGGCTGGCGGAGGCGGTGGCCCGGGGCCGCATCAAAGCGCCGGGCTTCTTCCAGGACCCGGCGATCAGGAAAGCATATTGCGGGTGTGTATGGCCGGGACCGGCCCGCACCAGTCTGAACCCTGTGCAGGAAGTGTCCGCCGCCTTGAAGCGCGTGGACGCAGGTTTCTCCACGGCCCAGGAGGAAACCGCCCAAATGACGGGCGGCAACTACAACCGCAACATCCGGCAGCGGGTGGCGGAGGCCAAGAGAAAGCAGGAAGTGGACGAGATCATCAAACCGGCAACCGCCGCCCAGGAAGGCGGCCCCGGGAACGAAGGAGGAAATTAACGTGCCTAATCGGTTTTGGAAGTTCCAGAACATCGCCGGTGGCTGCGCCGAGCTGCTGCTGTACGGCGACATCTCTGACAGCACGTGGTGGGGCGACGAAGTGACGCCCAAGCAGTTCGCGGAGGACCTGGACAACCTGGGAGCCGTGAGCGAGATCACGGTGCGCATCAACAGCGGCGGCGGTGACGTTTTCGCCGCGCAGACCATCGGCAATCTGCTGGAACAGCATCCGGCAAACGTGGTGGCCCGCATTGACGGCCTGTGTGCCAGCTCTGCGACCATCGTGGCCTGCCACTGCAACAGAGTGGTAGCGGCCAACGACAGCACCTACATGGTCCACCCTGTGCGGCTGGGTCTGCTGGGCTATTATGACGCAACCACCATGCAGCAGTACATCAACGCCCTTGCGACCATCAAGGAGAACATCATCAGCCTGTACGCCAAAAAGACGGGCCGAGAGAAGGACGAAGTGACCGCATGGATGGACGCGACAAGCTGGTGGACGGCCAACGAGGCCAAGGCCAACGGCTTTGTGGACGAGCTGACCGACGAGGGAGAAAAGCCCGTGGTGGAAAACCGCAGCGGCGTTCTGTTCGTCAACAGCGTGGACACGCATCTGCCTTTTGACAAGGCACCCAACACTGTGCAGAACAGTTTGGCAGCACCCACCGCCGCCGGACGTTTTGTAAATAACCCCGTGACCGAGAGGCCGGGAGAAATCAACGAGGAGGTACAGAACATGGAAATCAAGACTGTGGACGATCTGCGTCAGGCCTATCCTGCGCTGGTTGACCAAATCGAGCAGGCGGCGGCTGAACGTGCTACCAATGACGAGCGGGCGCGCATCCGCGACATCGAGGAGATGGCCCTGCCCGGCAGCGAGGCAATTACCGCCGAAGCCAAGTACACCAAGCCCATCAGCGCAAGCGACTACGCAAAGGCCGCTATGAAGCGCGCCAAGGAGCAGGGTGC
>JAGBBD010000005.1 GCA_017938625.1 Oscillospiraceae bacterium
CGGACACCAACCTTGCTTCTGCCGGTGCTGAAGAATTCCCAATCGGAGGAGGGGATCTCGTAGGTCACGCCGCCCTCATCGTCGGTATCCTGATGGATGTAAGCAACATAGTCGCCTGCGACCTTGGGATCGTTGATGATGAAGTTGACCTGCAGCTCGTTGCCCAGGTTCATGTTGGAGCCGGCAACGGTGGTCTTGGTGACAGTCTTGATGACGCCGCCGCAGGTGTCGCAAGCGCAGTCCTTATCTTCGTCCACGCAGTCAGCGGTCTCGGTGGAAACGACCTCGCCGCAGACGCAGGTGACGGTGGTGGTGTGAGTCTTGTCGCCGTTGTAAACAGTCTCGGAAGTGGTTTCTGCATGATCGCAGGCAGCTTCCACAGGATCTTCACAGCCATCGCAGTAGCCGTCGCCGTCTTCGTCGGCGCAGTCTTCGATAACAGCCTCGCCCTGAGCCTCGCCGCAGTCAGCGCAGGTCACGGACTTCTCATGAGTGCCGTCGCCGTTGCCGATGTAGGAGGTGGACAGGTTCTCGTGCTTGCAGTTCAGAACAGCGTCGCAGATGTCGCAGACGTTGTCGGTGTTCTCATCGGAGCACTCGTCGATGCTGGAGGAGATCACAGCGCCGCAGCTGTTGCAGATCTCGGAGACGGTGTGAGTATCGTCGCCGTTTGCCTCAACAGTGGTGGAGGTGTAATCATGAGCGCAGACGTCGTCCTGCCATGCCAGGATAGCAGTTCTGTCGTCGGCTGCATCCTTGAAGGCAGCGCCCAGAGTTGCTGCAAACTCAGCAGTCTTCATCTCTTCCACAGTCTTCTGGGTGGCGGTGTCGGAGGGAGAAGTGCGGTTGTCGCAAGCGTAGTACAGGTTCTCGTAAGTGCCGGTTGCATAGAGGCTGGGGATCAGACCATCGGAAGCAGCAGCGCCGCCGACCACTGCGGTGTACTCGTCAGTAGTTTCCACAGCGGGGTTGATGGTGGTGTAGACCACATAGCTGTTTGCTGCATGCAGATAGGTATCGGTAGTCTCCAGGCCATCCACGTAGCCGATCATACCACCATGATAGGTGAAGTTGTACAGCTCTTCGGAGATGTCGTTGTTGTTCAGACGGTAGACGTTGACTTCTGCCACGGAGTAGCAGTTGGTCAGGGTGGTGGGAGTTGCCTCGTTGGTGCAGCCGCCCAGAATACCGACCAGACCGCCGACTCTCATGGTGCCTTCGATCTTACCGGTGTTGTAGGACTCGGAGATCACAGTCTGTGCATCGGAGATACCGACCTTACCGACCAGACCGCCGTGACCGTTGCCCATGACATGGTGTGCAGCCTCGTTGGCGCAGCGAGTCATGGTCAGACCCTCAGCGTAGCCGACGACACCGCCGACGTTGGAGAAGGTGCCCCACTGATAGTTGCCGTTGCCGGTGATGGTCACGCGGCTGAGCACATCGGTGATGGTCAGATCATAAGCCTCAGCGACAACGCCGCCGATGGCGAGGGAGTTGCCCTGTCTGCCGCTGAGGGCGATAGCGCCTTCCACGGTCAGATCCTTGATGGTTGCGCCGTCAACAACGCCGAACAGACCGATCTCGGTATCGTTGGTCAGTTCATTGCCGCCGGAAGCCAGACCGGAATGGTTGCTGTAGTAGATATCCAGACCGGAGATGGTGTAGCCGTTGCCGTTGAAGGTACCGGAGTAGGGAACTTCCTTGGTACCGATGGCCTTGTTGATGGTGGTCTTTGCCAGAGTGGCGTTGATCCACTTGGCGGTCAGAGTGATGTCTGCATTCAGGTTTGCATCCATGTTGCCGGCACCGGCATTGACATAGTATGCGAACTCGATCAGATCAGCCTCGGTGTTGATTTCGTAGGCGGACAGTTCCACAGCATTGCCGCAGACGTCGCAGGTTGCGTCGTAGTTGTTGTCGAAGCAAGCTTCGGTAACAGCCTCTGCCAGATCTGCATCACAGACGGGGCAGACGCAGGAGAGGGTGTGGGTCAGATCTTCGTTGGCAGCGATGTCCAGCTTGACCAGCTCGATGCCGCACAGGTTGACCAGACGACGGCCGGAAGAGGTCTCGTTCTGGTAGGAAGCGGCAGCGCGCAGCTGGATGGTGTTGGTGCCTTCGTTCAGATAGACCACAGCGATCTTCTCATCCACACGCTCGGCAACAGTCTTGATGCCGAAGAAGTGGTTGTCAGCAGCCAGAGCGCCGTTGACATAAATGTCAACATAGGAGCCGCCGGCATTCAGGCCGGTTGCGGAAACGGAGGTGGAAGACTCCTTCAGAGAGTCGATGTCCAGCTCATACCAGCCGGCTTCAGCGATCTCAACATCAAAGGCCAGAGAGTCCTTGCCAACGGTGTCGAAGCCGCCGGGATACCAGGAGATGCCCCACTGAGCAGCATCGGAAGCATCCAGATACAGCTTTGCCAGAGCATAGGGATTTCTCAGATCGGACATTTCATCGTTGATCGCCCAATCGGTGTTGTCGGCAATGTAAGCCAGCAGTGCATCGTAAGCAGCCTTCTGAGCCTCGGTCATGCTCTGCATGTAGGTGGTGATACCGGTGTACTTGGTGTCATCATCCACATTGTTCAGAGTTGCCCAGAAGTCCTGCTCGGCGATCTGCTTTGCCAGAGCCTTGAAGTCGATGGCAACAACAGTCTTGCCCTCGTGAGCGCAGGTCAGATCATAGCCGCAGACGTCACAGAGCATATCGCCGCTGATATCCACGCAATCCTGAGTCTCTTCGGGGATAATGACAGTGCCGCAGTCGGCGCAGGTCAGGCCGACCACATGGGTGCCGTCTTCGTTGGAGACAGCCTCAGCCTTGGTGGCGGACAGCTCCACCAGCATGGCATTGGTACGGGTCAGATAAGCATTGCCGTTGGTTGCGTTGGCATTGCCGTAATCGTCAACAGTCTTCAGCTTGACAGTGTTGGTGCCTGCCTTCAGAACGACGTTGGCAATGGTGAAGGACTCCACGGTGTTGGCGCCGCCGAAGTCAAAGTTGTCATAGACCAGAACATCGTTGACATAGATGTCAACCTTGCCGCCTGCTGCAGCAGGGCCGGTGGTAACAGGATAGGTCTGGTCATTGGTGTTTGCCAGATAAGCAGTCAGATCCAGCTGATACAGACCTGCCTCTTCCACGACCAGATCCATGACCATGGAGTCGCGGCGATCCTCAGCGTGGTTGACATAGTAGCACCAGTGATCGACGCCCCACTTCACAGCAGGATCGGCGCACAGGAACAGACGGTTGCCGATGTTGGAGGTGAAGAGGCTCACATCGTTGTTGAAGCTCCAGTCGTAGTTGGCTTCGACCCATGCGAAGAATGCCAGAGCAGCTGCCTTGGCGGTGTCGCTGATGTTGGTGCCATAGGGCTCGCCGATGGCCTTGATCTCATAATTGCCATCCTTGGAGGTCAGAGTGGTCAGATCTGCCCAGAAGTCCTGCTTGGCAGCTTCCATGACCATTTCCTTGAAGTTGATGGCAGAAACTTCGATGCCCTTATGGGTGCAGACCATGCTTGCGCCGCAGATGTCGCAGGCTTCGTCGGCGTTCTCATCGGAGCAGTTCTCGGTGAAGCTTTCGACCAGCACTTCGCCGCAGATGCAGGTGGCGGAAACAGTGTGAGTGAAGTCATCGTTGCTCTCGGTGGTCAGGGCGGTGATGGACAGACCGTTCAGGACAGCCATTCTTCTGCCGCCTGCGCCGTAAGCAGCGTCATTGTTATCGGTGATAACATGGACGGAAACCTGATGCTCGCCTTCGGTCAGGAAGACGGTGCCCAGATCCAGAACCACGTCGGCATAGTCGGCAGCCTTGACAACATAGTCATCAATGACCAGTTCGCCGTCGATACGAACATCGATGGTGCCGCAGCCGGAGTTGGCGCCGGTCAGAGTGCCGATCTTGCTTGCGGAAGCGTTGCCGGAAGTGTGCTGCACCATGCCCAGATCCAGCTTGTAGTAGCCGTCAGCAGCAGCATCAACAGTCAGATACAGCTTGTTGTTGGCTTCTGAGCCGTTGGACCAAGCCAGAGAGGCGGGATAGAATGCCAGGCCCCAGCCGGCCTTCTCGTTGGCGTTCAGGTACAGTCTGTAGTAAGCGGTGTCATAGATGTCGTTTGCCAGGGAAACACCGTACTCATTGGCCATGAATTCCACGAAAGCAGCGTAAGCAGCCTTCTCGGCGTCGGTAGCGTTGGCCAGATCGTCAGCACCGAACTTCTTGGTGGTGTCAACACCTTCCACAGCATTGGGGATGTTTGCCCAGTGCTCGGGCTCCTGTGCTGCGAAAGCCTGCACAGCGCTCTGGAAGTCAACAGCGTTGAGCAGATCGGTGTGATAACAGGTGGAGTCGTAGCCGCAGACGTCGCAGATGTTGTCGCTGTCTGCATCGGTGCAGGCTTCGGTGGTCTCCTCAATGAAGACCTCGCCGCAGTCGGCACAGACGGTGCCCACGGTGTGGGTGCCGTTGCCGTTGGCGGTGACGTCAGCCTTGATGGCGTTCAGACCCACCAGCATGACGTTGGTACGGGTCAGGTAGGAAGCAGCGTCTTCTGCTGCAGCACCGTTGATGTCGTTGACAGTCTTGAACTGGACGGTGTTTGCACCGGCCTTCAGCTCAACGGTGGCGAAGGTAGCGGTCTCAACAGTGTTGGCGCCGCTGAAGATGTAGTTGTCATAGACCAGCACATCGTTGACATAGATATCAACCTGACCGCCGCCGGATGCCATGGCAGTGGTGTCAGCGTAGCTGGTATCGGAAGTGTTGTTCAGATAAGCAGTCACATCCAGACGGTAGGTGCCTGCTTCTTCCACAGTGATATCCATGTACATGGAATCGCGGTAGAACTGGCTCTGATGGTTGACATGATAGCACCAGTGATCGATGCCCCATGCCACGCTGTCATCAGCGCAGATGAACAGACGGTTGCCGACGGTGGAGGTGAACAGGCTCTTGGTGTTGTTGAAGCTCCAGCCGTAGTTGGCTTCGACCCATGCGAAGAATGCTTCGGAAGCAGCCTTCTGAGTGTCGTCCATGGAGGTACCGTAGTTCAGGCCAATGCCCTTGATCTCCACAGTGCCGCTCTTGCTGGTGTAGGTGGGCAGGTCAGCCCAGAAGTCCTGCTTTGCAGCTTCCTTTGCCATTTCCTTGAAGTCGATGGCAACAGTAGTCAGACCTTCGTGGTAGCAGTTGGTATCGTAGCCGCACTCGGTGCAGATGCCGTCTGCATCGGGCTGGCAGTCATAGGACATTTCGGCAGCCACAACGGAAACAGCCATGTCGTAGGTCTCGGTGCCGTTGGAAACGGTGACCACAGCTTCGCCGACTTCCTCGGCAGCCAGAGTCAGCACGCCGTCAGCAACGGAAGCGGAAACGGCAGCGCCGTCCACAGTTGCCTCGTAGGTGTAGGCAGTCTCATCGCTGAACAGCTCCAGAGCAGCCAGATCCACAGTGGCCTCGGTGCCGACTTCCACAGCCTGCTCGACCTTGGTCAGAGTGTAGCCGTTCAGATAGCCGTGACGGGTCAGGGAGTTGGTGCCCATGGTGATGGTGTTGGCGCCCTCGTTCAGGTAGACAACGCCCAGGCTCTTATCGGTGAAAGTGCCCTTGGGGGATGCACCGGAGTTGTACACATCCACAATCACTTCGCCGTTGACCTTGAAGTTGAAGGCGTTGGTGCCGCCCTGCTTGGTGCCGGTGGTGGGGTCGTCATTCTGTGTGGCAGCGGGCTCGGTGTAGGCGTTCAGGCCCAGCTTGTAGTAGCCGGCCTCTGCGACGGTCACGCTGACGTCGAAGAAGTTACGGCTGGCGTTGTAGTAAGGCACGATGTGTGCCACGGTTCAGTCGTAGCTGCCGGTGACGTCGATGAACGTCTTGACGTAGGTAGAATTGAAGGTCAGGGCAGAGGTGGTGGATGCGATCTGCCAGCCGTAATTCTGCTGCGTCCAGGTGTTGAACTCTGCCAGAGCAGCGCGGTTTTCGTAGACGTTGAATGCCAGACCGTCAGCGGTCAGGGTATAAGCGTCAAACATACCGGCTTCTGCAGCCTCTGCGACTGCAGCTTCCAGATCGACTTCGATCTTGGAAGGCTCGTCCAGAACGAGTACGGTCTCACCGCATTCGTCGCAGACGTTCTTGACGGTGTGAGTACCGTCATCGTTGGAGACGGTGGTCTCGGTCACTGCGGTGTGTTCGCAGACGACTTCTTCCACCGCTGCTTCCTCAGCCATGGCAGCCATGGGCAGCATGCCCACGATCATCATGACAGCAAGAAGCAAGCTGATGATGCGTTTTTTCATGAACTTCTTCCTCCTGAATTTTATTTAGCGGCATATCCGCCAAAAAGTAGTGGTGCCTTTTGTGCAATTTGTCAGTTTCCACAAAAATTACCCACTATGCCTCTCTATGATACACATATTTTACCAATTATTCCATGGCGAAATGTGACTATTCTCTTGCAAACTTTGACTTTGCTTTTTTCTTCCGACTGCCTGCACAAAACACAAAGAAGCAAGAGGCTCAGCCTCTTGCTTCTTTGTAGCCGTATTTATCATATTCCGGCAGATCCACCACGTAGCGCTCGTAGCCGTTGATCAGTTCCGTTTCACCGTAGCGGTGGATGCGCTCTCTGCCCACACCGTAGTTCATGTGCACATGACCGTGGAACAGATAGCGCGGTTTGTAATTTTCCAGCAATTTCCAGAAAGCCTCAAATCCGCGATGGGGCAGATCCTGGTCATCACCATAGTCCCGCACGGGAGCGTGGGTGACGATGATATCCACACCCTTGTGCCACCACAGTTTGGGGCGCAGCTTCCGGATCCTGGCGCGCATCTGGCGCTCGGTATATTGATGTGCCCCGCGGGAGTAGCAGTAGCTGCCGCCGAGACCTGCCAGACGCAGGTCGCCGTAGCGGAAGACTGTATCTTCAATGCACACACAGCCCTCCGGGGGACGCTGGGCATAATACCCATCATGGTTGCCATGGACATAGACCACAGGCGCTCTTCCCATGGTCACAAGAAAGGACAGATACTCCGGCTTCAGATCGCCGCAGGACACAATGAGATCGTAGTCCTTCAGATATCCCGGTCTGTAGTGATCCCAGAAATACCGGCACTCCGTATCTGCCAGTACCAGGATCTTCAAAGCAGCACACCCTCCTTTTCCGGCGGGATCTCGTCACGATACACGCCGAGAACGCGGACAAGGTTTTTGGAAATGGGACGCAGCTCGTCAAATTTGGGGATGCTGCCGATCACGTTGTCACACAGCCAGTCCATCTCCATGATCTCCTCGGGGCTGAGCCAGCGCTCGCCGTCGGTGCGCAGGTTGCCCTGCTGGTCATGGATCTTGAAGCGGAAGGGGTCTAAGGTGCCGTTGATGATGCTGCGGCGCAGGAGCTTGCCCAGACGGAGGACACCATCCGGCAGAGACGGATCAAACTGCACGTCGATCACGCCGGAATCCAGTCCCCACCAGTAGCCCACGGCTTTCTTTTCGTCTCTGCCTGCCGCTGCATCCCACGCACCGGACAGGATGCTGTGCAGCATTCTTTCATAGAAGATGCCCCAGTTCCAGCAGGGGGACGCAATGGGAGTGCTGTCCTCGCCGTCACGCAGATACGTGCCCCAGTCTCTGTTCCATTGGGTGGTGCCGGGGGACGGGATCTCCTGATTGGTGACCACCTTCACACCGTTTTTGCGGAAGGCTTCGTAGGGATCTCCCTCCTTGCACGACCACTCCACCTGCACCTTGGCATGGGGATTGACCATCCGCGCACCGAGGGCAAAGGCATTGATGCCTGCCGGGACGCCGTAGATGGGATAGTTTGCAACGTAGCCTAAGGTATCATCCTTGGTCATGGCAGCTGCCACAGCACCGGTGATGAACTTGCCCTCATAAACGCGGCTGTAGTAGGTGCGAACACCGGTATAGGGCATGGACAGCGCACAGTTGAGCACCTTCACCTCCGGATGACGCGCCGCGATCTTGCGGCAGGCACCGATCAGAGGCGGCGCAGTGGCTACCAGCACCTGTGCGCCCTCTGCCACAGCCTTTTCCATTGCCCATTCGCCGCTCTCGTCAGACTTGACATCATAGTAGCTCTTGATGGAGATCGTATCCTTCATCTTCTCTGCCACATATTCCGCGCCCAGCTCGTGGGATCTTGTAAAGGCGCTGATACTGGGAGAAGCGTGATACAAAAACGCCACGTTCAGGTGCTCCGGCTTGTTGGAGAACAGATAACTCAGCAGACTCTTTTCCGGTGCTTCCTGCGGCGCGGTCTGGATGGTGATGGGGTCTTCGTCATCCAGCAGCTCGATATCGGGCCAGACAGTCTTGAGGCTGGCTTTCAGCTCCGTTGCCGTCATTTCCCACAGCTCCCGCATGGTGTACACGCGCAGCCAGACAAGCAGGGCATCGGACTCCGTCACACCCACCGTCTCGCCGCCGTAGCGCTTGAAGAAATCGCGGAAACGACTGAAACGGGAGAGGAACATCTTCCGCTCCTCCTCTGTCCACTGATGTTTCGGATCAAAGCCGAGAGCAGCCTGCAGCTTGGCGTAGGCGCCGGGCTGGGTGAAGCGCACCTGATACAGCTCCGACAGCTGATAGAACTGCATGAATTCATAATAGGCACGAACCTTGGGATCTTCGGAGTAGACGGGAACGATTCTGGTCACATAGCCGGGGATGGTACCGGCTTCATAGCTTTTCAGCACGCTGACCCGCTTGTTGCCCTCCTGCACATAGAATCTGCCCATAAACTCCACACATTGAATGGGGTCGCGGATGCCTTCGTCGCCCAGATGGGCGGCGCACAAACCGATCCACTTCATGGCAAATTCTGTGTCAATGGGCAGCAGGGGCATAAAGTTGGAGGCAAAGGTGGACTTTCTGCCGCTGGTCACGGTACCCACGATCTGTTCCATGGGAATTTCCACTCTGCCAATATTCACACGTCCTGCGGACATGCTCTCGTCAAAAAATTCCTCCAGCACCTGGGGATAGGGGTACTTGCCGTGAACCACATCGTTGCGGTGACACTTCTGACCCATTTTCAAGGCTTTCTGGTATTGTTCGGTGGCTTCCTGCCTCAGCATGGGATCGCTCCTTTCCTTTGGGGCACAGCCCCTTTTCATTCAGATTGCCACGCCGCTTGCGCCATGAGAGGCAAAGCGCGTGGCAATCTGTTACGTTGTCAGGATCTTATCCAGACAGTATTTCATAATGGCTTTTCTTGTGATGATGCCGATAAAAGTATTGCGGTCATCCACCACCGGCACGAAGTTCTGCTCCAGCGCTGTGGAGAGGATATCCTCCACCTTGGTGTCCACCCGAACAGGGGTATTGTCACGGCGATGGGAGATCTCCATAATGCTGTGGTTCTCCATATTTTTGGCATCCATCTTGCACAGGTTCTTGATCGCCCACAGCAGATCGCCCTCTGTCAGCGTACCGCGATAACTGCCGTCCTTAGCAAGGATAGGAAGCGCCGCGTAGCCTGTGGACTCCATCCGCTCCAGCGCCTGACGGACGGTGTCCTCGGCGCGGACATAGGCGCAGACTGCCTTCGGTGTCAGCAAAAACAAAATATTCATGACATACCTTCTTTCTCGTATGTCTATTGTATCATGAAACAGCGGCAAAATCAGTAAAGATTTCGTAAACGCTTAAAGTCTGTGCAAAGCATCCAGAAGTGCTGCCTTCAATTTGGGGATATCTTCCTCAACATTGTCCCGGCTGAAGGAAATTCGAATGGCTCCGTCGATCAGTTCGGGTGCGATCTTCTGTGCCTGCAGCACATGGCTGCGGTGACCCTTGGCACAGGCAGAGCCTGCCGATACATAAATGCCGTGATCCTGCAGACAGTTGATAAGACCCTGACTGCGCACACCCGGGATGGCGATGGGCACCACATGGGGCGCACCGGCAGGTGCCGTGAACACCAGACCCGGCACATCGGCAAGTGCCTCACGGCACAGATCGCGCAGATGGGTCAGATGTTTGATCTCCCGGGCAGGGTCCATGGCGGCGCAGGCAGCACCGAAGCCTACGATGGCAGGGACAGCTTCCGTACCGGAACGCAGCCCCGATTCCTGTCCGCCGCCGCGGATAAAGGGCGGCAGGGACAAGCCCTTTTTGATATACAGCGCACCCACGCCCTTGGGCCCGTGGATCTTGTGGGCAGAAACGGAGATCAGATCGGCGCCCAGAGTCTTTGCCTTGAAGGGGATCTTGCCCAGCGCCTGCACCGCATCTGTGTGAAACAATGCGATGGGACTGAGGCGGCGGACAGATTTGATCATTTTCTCAATGGGCATGACGGCGCCTGTCTCGTTGTTGACCATCATAACGGAGACCAGAATGGTGTCCTTCCGCAGCGCCTGTTCCAGCGCCTGCACGGTGATGACGCCGTTCTCGTCCGGCTCCAGATAGGTGACTTCAAAGCCCTGCGCCTGCAGCTTCTCCACAGGATGCAGCACCGCGTGGTGTTCCACCCGGGTGGTAACAATGTGTTTGCCGCGCTTGCCAAGGCGCTCGGCTGCGGCAAAGATCGCCCAGTTGTCCGCTTCCGTGCCGCCGGAAGTGAAGAACACACGGTCAGGCTCAGCGCCCAGAAGCTGCGCCACATCCTGCCGCGCCTGTTTCAGCTTCCGCTCCGTTTCCACACCCATGCCATGGACGGAAGAGGGATTGCCCCAATGGGTCGTAAGCATTTGTGTCATCGCCTCCACCGCAGCCGCACAGGGCTTGGTGGTGGCGGAATTGTCAAGATAGATCATAGTTGTTTCCTCGTTGTTTCAGATATGGGGGCCCTACGGGTGCGCTGCTCCCTCGGCGCCCTTGTCAGCGAAGCTGACTGAGGGGTAGTGTACACACCATCGCCTCTGCCTGTACCGGCGGTCTGGGGTCAGACCGCCCTACCACAGCCACGCACTGCCGATGATATCTGTCATTGCGAGCGAATGAAATGAGCGTGGCAATCTATGGCAGTTTTTAGATCGCCACAGTCGCTGCGCTCCTTCGCGATGACATGCGTGGTACGCACTGCCGACTACACCGTGGGGGCGGCAATCTGCAGCCCGATATTTTCAATCGTCGGCGGAGCCGACACATTCATTGTCAATTGTCAAGTGTCAATTGTCCATTGACACCACCACCGGGTCGTGTCTGACCTTGTTCCAGTCAAAGCTCTGCGCCAGTTCTTTGGCTGACACGGCTTCCGGCTTTTCCAGCAGTCCTGCAAGGCAGGCAAGATAGCCCACAAGGGCTTCCGGGGTATGCGTCTTGCGCAGAGCGCCCATATCCAGATCCTTTTCCCGCTTGCTCAGTCTGCGCCCGTCCGATGCCACCAGAAGAGGCACATGGTAAAACTCCGGAGCAGGCTTTCCCATAAGCTCATACAGATACAGCTGCCGCGGTGTGGACGACAGCAGATCCATGCCGCGCACCACCTGGGTCACGGCGCCGTCTGCATCATCGGTGACCACAGCCAGCTGATAGGCATATACGCCGTCGGCGCGCCTTACGATAAAATCACCGCAGTCGGCCAACAGGTTTTCTGTATAGAGCCCCTGCAGACCGTCGCGGAAGGAGATCTCCCGATCCGGCACAGCCAGCCGCCACGCGGGAGCCTTTGTCTTTTCCTGTTTCTGCGCATCCGTCAGATGGCGGCAAGTGCCTGCATAGATCACCTGTCCGTCGGAGGCATGGGGCGCGGAAGCCGCGTGCAGCTCCGCCCTTGTGCAGTAGCACGGGTAGACCAGTTCCTTCGCCCGAAGGGCTTCAAACACTTCTTCGTATGCCGCCGTCCGCCTCGATTGGGGCAGCTGTTCCCTGTCCCAGTCCAGACCCAGCCAGAGCAGATCCTCCTTGAGGGTCTCAGCATACTCCCTGCGGCAGCGGTCGGGGTCCAGATCCTCGATGCGCAGGATCATTTCGCCATGTTGACTGCGCACACTGAGCCACGCAAGAAGCGCAGAAAACAAATTGCCAAGATGCATCCGTCCCGAAGGACTGGGCGCAAAGCGTCCGATCATAAGACCCCTCCTTTCCGTCAGCTATTTTATCACGAACAAACGCAAATAACAAGGAAAACAGACTTCACCAAGTAACAGCATGTCATCGTGAGCACAGCGTGGCGATCTGAAAAACATCTTAGATTGCCACGGCTTGCAAGCAAGCCTGCGACTCGCTAAGAGCCGCGCTATGCGCGGTTGCTCGCTTGCATGCGCCTGCGGGCGCGATCGCAATGACAAGCATAACAAGAACTGCGTTCCAGATCCGTCGCAAAGCGACACCACAATTGTCAATTAAAAAAAGCACCCCGAAGGGTGCTTTTTTTAATCGGAATACTTGCTGTAAGAAACCACAACGCGGCGGTTGGGCTCGGAGCCGGTGGAATAGGTGGTGACATCCGGAACATCCTGCAGCGTTGCATGGATCACATGGCGCTCGTAGGCGTTCATGGGCTCCAGCGTGATGTTGCGGCGATACTTGACCACCTTGCCTGCCACTTTCATGGCAAGGCGCTTCAGGCTCTCTTCGCGCTTCTCACGGTAGCACTCGGCATCCACATTGATGCGGGTACGCTTGGAGTTGTCGCGGTTGATGGAATAATTGGTCAGATGCTGGATGGCATCGAGGGTCTCGCCTCTTCTGCCGATGAGCATGCCAAGATGCTCACCCACCAGATCCACACGATAGGTGTCGTCCTCTTTCCATGCGTGAGGCACGGCATCGGAGCCCATGTGCTCCAGCAGGCCCTTGATGAAGATCTCGATCTTCTCTTCCATGCTGCCTTCGGCGGCGGGAGCATACTCTCTGACCACCTTGGGCTCGGCAGGCTTCTTCTCCTGCTTGGGAGTTTCCTGCTTTGCAGCTTCCTTCTTGGGCTGCACAGGGTTGATGGGCTTGACTTCCTCCTGCTTGGGAGCGGCAGCCTTCTTGGGCTTGGATCGAGAGGCGGAGGAAAGGGCAGGCTTGGGCGCTTCATCGGGCACCTCATAGGTCACCTTGACCTTGGCAGGCACCGCACCCAGACCCAGGAAGCCGGACTTGGGGTTCTCCAGCACTTCCACGGAGACGCTGTCTCTGTCCATCTGCAGCTGCTGCAGCGCAGCCTCGATGGCAAGATCAATGGTCTTACCGGTAGCGGTAATGAATTTTTCCATACTTACTCCTTATTTCTTGCGATAGCGGTCGGGATCGTAGTTCCGGCCTTTGCAGTAGGGGCGCTCGGGGATACCGGAGGGACACTTTTCCATGTCCACTTCCTTGGGTGCATCGGGATCGATGCCCAGCTTTTCCGCTTCAAAGCGCTTCTTAGCGGCTTCCGCCTCTTCGCGCTCCTTGCGCTCCATTTTTTTCTTGCTGGTGTTTTCGGTGATGCCGTCGGGATTGGCGGCGCGGCGCTCGGCACGGATGCGCTCTTTTTCTGCTTCCAGCATAGCCTCGGCAGCGGCGCGCTCACGGCGCTCGGCGTCTTCCTTGGCATAGCTCTTACGGCAGGAGACGGTGATGATGGCGTCGATCACCATGCCGAAGATGGCCTGTGCGATCCAGTAGACCGTGATAGCAGCAGGCATGGAGAAGCCGATGAACACGGACACCAGAGGCATGGTCCACATCATGGCACCCATGGACTGGTTTGCCTTGGCGGCAGCTTTGTCCTGCTCGCCCTTGTCGTTGGTGACGACCTTGTTGTTCATCTTCTGGTTGACCTGCATGCTCAGAATGTTGCTTGCGCCGGACAGCACAGGCAGCAGGAACAGGCCCCAGCCGTTCCAGTCGGTCAGAGTCCAGACCTTCCAGGTGGGAATATCAGCCAGATTGATGCCGAAGAAGCTAAAGTCGATGGATTGAAGCGCATGGCTTGCCAGCTCGGGGATCGCCTTGACGATCTCGGCTGCATACTGGGTGATATACTGGGCAGCGCCCAGCTGCACATAATAGTCGTTGCCGCCGATGGTCACGTGGCTCTTGATGATCTCCACGATCTGGGCAGCCTGCTCGGCAGTCATGTGCAGCATATAGGTGATGGGTTCGCGGATGACATAGTACAGAGGAAGCAGAATGAGCAGAGGAAGGAAGCTCCACAGGCAGCCGCCGGTGGTGGACACGCCCTCTTCCTTATACAGCTTCATGACTTCCTGCTGATATTTTGCCTTGTCATCGCCATACTGAACCTCCAGCGCTTTTGCCAGAGGTGCTACGCGGGACATTTTCAGCATGCTCTTCTTGCTCTTGATATTCATGGGCAGCAGAATGACCTTGAGGATCAGAGAGAAGAGAATCAGCGCCACACCATAGTTGGTTGTGAACTGATACAGCCAGTCCAGCAGATAGCCGAAGGGAATCTTGATAAATTCCATGGTTGTTCCTCCAAAGTATTAGGGTACAGGATCAAAAGGGTCTCGCTTCGTAAAGGGATGGCAGCGCAAAAACCGCTTGAGGGCAAGCCATGTTCCCTTGGCCGCGCCGTACTTCTCCACAGCCTCTTTGGCATATTGAGAGCAGGTGGGCACATACCTGCACCGGGCAGGAAAATAGGGGGATATGGCTCGCTGATAAAATAGAATGAGTTTAAGAAGGATCTGTTTCATGCAAAAGCTCCAGCTTTTCTGCCAGATGCAGATACGACTTTTCCAGTTTGTGATAGCTTGCCTGCACGGCTCTGCCTCTTGCCACCACCACGATATCCCAGCCGGGTTTGAACTGCTGTTCATGCAGACGGTAGATCTCCCGCAGACGGCGGCGGATCTTGTTGCGCACCACAGCATGCCCCAGCTTGGCGCTGACAGTCAGACCGATGCGGTTTTCCTGTGTGCCGTTTTTGCGGCAGTAGATCACAAGATAGCCGTTGGCGCAGGACTTGCCCTTGCTGTAAAGCCGACGGAACAGGTGATTTAGTTTCAGGGATTTGGAAAATTCCATTGGTAACTCCCCTCACAGCCTTCGCTTCTTCTCAGCGCAGCCGATGAAAAGTCGTCAAGAGTTGACAGTCTTCAAGAGGCTGCGCCAAATAAAACAGAAGGGGTGAACAGATATCTCCATCCACCCCGATTGTTTCTCATCTATTTTGGCGGGAACGCCGCCTCTACCAATACTTAGGCGGACAGCTTTGCTCTACCCTTTGCACGACGGCGAGCCAGAACCTTACGGCCATTCTTGGTAGCCATTCTCTGTCTGAAACCGTGCACTTTGGATCTGTGACGCTTTTTGGGCTGATAGGTACGCAGCATTGTGTACACCTCCTGTAAAAATATGCTCGACAGCGGAAAACCGCCGCAGCGAACTAAAATCAGGCGCATCGCACGGACACGCACGATGTATTATAGCAAATCTCAAGTCTACCGTCAACTAAAAATTTGCTGATTTTCCCGAAAATTTCAAACTTTCAAACCCTTGTGGAAAAAGAGCAGGAAAAGCACAAGATATGGGCAGCACCCAGCCTCCCTCATCAGAGGGAGGCAAGAGTGCAGACCATATCTCAGATCTTCAGCTTTCCGCTCTCGATCAGCAGGGGCATGGCCATGGCGCCCTGCACAGGGCGGTTCTGGAAGGAGATGATGCGGTCGGCATACAGGTCGGGATAGCGCTCCATATTGCCTGTGACGGAGTTATACCAGTCGCCCATGGGGAAACGGGTCTGCATCTCATGATATGCCTTCCACACAGGCGCGACCAAGGTCTCAAAGAGCTGCTTATCCTTGGTCATGGAAGCACACCACACGATCCAGTCGGACTTGGTATAGTCGGCGCGCTCGTCCAGCGGCACACCGTAGGTGTTCGTCCTGGGAACGTAGGAACGCAGCTCCTGCTCCACAAAAGCCTCGTCAAAGAGCTTCGTGCCGAAAACCTTGTCCCAGACCATGTTGTACTTCAGGCTGAAGCCGTCCTCCAGATCGAAGGCGCGGCGGGTACCACCGTCCTTGCCTGCGGCGCGGACGCACCAGCTGTCTGCCAGCTCCCCGGCCTGCGCCAGATACTGGGCTTCCAGACGCTTGTTGCCAAGCAGACCGTGGAGGATGCCGTAGCCTGCCACGCCCATAATGGCTTTCAGGGTCAGGTTGCAGTTGTGGGGAGATTTGCCGGCAAAGTCATCGGTGCACAGCTGATCGGCAGGATCGATGCCGTTTTCTTCCAGATAGCGCACCCATTTTTCAAGCAGCGGCATCTGCTTTCTCGCAAATGCCAGGTCGCCGCTTGCCTTCACATAGGCAGCGGTAAGGATGATCATATTGCCGCACTCTTCCACAGGCATATGGACAAAGTTCCCCTGCGGGTCTTTGTACTGCTGCCCGTCCAGAATGGGATAGATGCCAAGATCATGAGGGGCACAGTCGGACTGCCATGCATCGGATGCAGCATAGTCAAACACAGGCTCCAGCATGCCGCGCAGCAGTTCGGGATTATACAGCAGGAACACAGGGGACGCAGGATAGGTCACATCCACCGTGGCGGCATCGCCGTCGGAGAAGCACTCCTTGGAGATGCAGATGAGCTTGCCATCGGGATCGGCTGCCAGCTTATGGGCTGCCATGGTCTGGCGCCAGCTGAGAATCAGCAGCTCCTTGTATTTTTCGCCGCCCACGGCTTCCGCAGATGCGCAGATCTCATCGCTGATGCTCTGGCAGCCGGACATGATCTGACCGTAGTCCGCAAAGGCTGCCTCCAGCAGAGCAAAGGCATCGTCAAAGGACTGCTTCCACCAGCCCTCCACAGGCGTGCCGAAATAGGACAAAGACTTCAGGTCATCATAAGCAAAGCAAACCACCGCAGCAGTGGAGATGGGCATGTTCAAAACCATGGTCTTGCTGACCATGCACACACGCTTTTCTTCCGTCACGGTAAACTCCGCACCGGGCTGCTGGGTCGCCATATAGAATGTGCCCCAACGGATGCGCACATCGTCGCCGCTGTGGGCAAGGGGACGCTGGAGGGCATTTTCCAGACTGCCGTAGGTGTAAGAGCCGTGATCGCCCGTTTTGAATACCGTGGGGCAGTCAAACTGACGCTCCAGACAGATCTCGTCACAGGCAGTCAGCTGCAGACGGCAGTCGTGCTCTTCGCCGTCCTTCATCTGCACAAAGGCAGTCAGATAGTTCACAGGACGCGCCATAATATCCGGCATCTGCGGCATGAGCGGAGCCGTGAATTCCACCATGAGCGACACTTTATCCGTTTCAAACAGGAAGGTGGAGGTGAACAGATCCATCTCCCGGAAGCTCTCCTCCATTTCGGTGCCTTCGGCCTTGCCGAGGAACACAAAAGGCTCACCGTCCACAAACAATGTGCCCGTCAGACGCTGGGGCACAGCCGTCCAATGATAGGTATCGTAGCCGGGAAGCTTCTCCTCCATAGACCAGATGCTGAAATAGGGATCTGCCGTGATCAGAGGGACTGCAGGTACTCTCATTTTCATCTCTTATTTTCTCACTTTCGCCAAAGGTTTGCTCTGCTGCTGAGCCTCCAGCAGCTGCACCAGAATGGAATTGGACACCATGAAGCCCTTGGGGGTCAGACGCCAGCGTCCCGACTCCTCCTTCATGGCAAGGCCTCTCGTTTCGTACATACAAAGCAGCTTTTCCAGCGGCTCAAAGGGCAGCAGGTAGGTCTGCATATACTCATTTTCTTCAATGCCGTGGGCAGTGCGCAGACGGAGCATCAGATACTCTCCTGCCCGCTCCCGCAGCGGGATGCTCTCGCACTCGGACAGGATGATGCCCTGCTCCATGACACCTGTGATATACCGGTCAAGGTCGGCGGCCGCCGTGTAGCGCTTGCCGCCGAAGTCCGAGGACGCGGCAGGGCCGAAGCCCATGTAAGGCTGACCGGTCCAGTATTTCATATTGTGGCGGCACTCCATGCCGGGCAGAGAAAAATTGGAGATCTCATACTGGACATAGCCGAAGGATTCCAACGTTTCCACCGCGTAGAAGTACATATCCGCCTGTGCGTCATCATCGGGCAGATTGGCGCAGTCGCGGTACTCATAAAGCCGTGTGTTCGGCTCTACCTTCAAACCATAGCAGGAGATGTGGTCCACCTTCAGATCCATCACATTGCGCAGAGTGGACATCCATTGCTCTCTGCTCTGGCTGGGAAGCCCGAACATGAGATCCACAGAGATGTTGGCAAAGCCCACTCTCCGTGCCTGGGACACCGCCATCTGTGCCTGCTTGTAGGTGTGGGGTCTGCCCAAGGATTTCAGCTGGGCATCGTCATCACACTGCACACCGATGGAGATGCGGTTAAAGCCTGCCCTGCGCAGCTTGGCAAGGCTCTGCGCCGTGACGCTGTCCGGGTTGGCTTCCAGCGTGATCTCGGCATCCTTCTCCACAAGGAAGCGGCGATCGATCTCCGAAAGGATGCGGATAAGCCCCTGCTCACCAAAGAAGCTGGGGGTGCCGCCGCCGAAGTAGATGCTGTCCACGCTGTAGCCCACAGCGCGCTGGGCAGCCTCCTTGATGTGGGTCAAGATCGCCTGCAGATACAGGTCCATGGACTCCTGATTGAGTCCGCCGCCGAGAGAATAGAAGTCACAATATTCACATTTGCTGCGGCAGAACGGCACATGGACGTAAATGCCCAAAGGCTTCAGCTCCACCGGCGCTTTGGCGTTCTTTTTAAACAGTTCCATAAGACTCCTTATAATTGACAATGATTGCGTCGGCTCCGCCAGCTTTTATAATGCAGAAGGTTGAATGCATAATGGATAATTTGGTGTCGCTTCGCGACGGATTTGAATATTAGGATGCACCCTTGCCTCCCGGCTTCCGAGGGAGGTGGCATTTGCAAAGCAAATGACGGAGGGAGAGATAACTACCCCTCAGTCAAAATCAAAGATTTTGACAGCTCCCCTGACAAGGGGAGCCAGGAGTGCGGTGCAAAATTCAGCATTCAGCACTCAGCATTACTCTTCGTCCAGCTTCAGCACTGCCATGAATGCTTCGCTGGGGACGGAGACGGAACCGAAGCTGCGCATACGCTTTTTGCCTTCCTTCTGCTTTTCCAGCAGCTTTTTCTTTCTGGTGATATCGCCGCCGTAGCACTTGGCAAGAACGTCTTTGCGCAGCGCCTTGATGGTCTCACGGGCAATGATCTTGCCGCCGATGGCTGCCTGCACAGGGATCTCGAACATCTGACGCGGAATATTCTCCTTCAGCTTCACGCAGGTCTTTCTGGCTCTTGCGTAGGCAGAGTCTGCAAAGAGGATGAAGCTCAAAGCATCCACCTGATCGCCGTTGAGCAGGATATCCAGCTTCACCAGCTTGCTCTGGCGGTAGCCGATGAGCTCATAGTCCAAAGACGCATAGCCTCTTGTTCTGGACTTGAGGGCATCAAAGAAGTCATAGATGATCTCGTTGAGAGGCATATCGTAGTGCAGCTCCACGCGGGTGGTGTCAAGATAGGTCATATCCTTGAACTCGCCGCGGCGCTGCTGACACAGCTCCATAATATTGCCCACATATTCCTGCGGCGCAATGATGTTGGCTTTGACGAAAGGCTCTCTGGCTTCCGCGATCTCCATGGGGTCGGGGTAGTTCAGAGGCGTATAGACATTCAGCTCCGTGCCGTCTGTTTTGGTAATCTCATATACGACGTTGGGCGCTGTGGTGATCAGGTCCAGATTGTACTCCCGTTCCAGACGCTCCAGAATGACCTCCATGTGCAGAAGGCCGAGGAAGCCGCAGCGGAAGCCAAAGCCCAGAGCAATGGAGTTTTCCTGCACATAGCTCATGGAGGCATCGTTGAGCTTCAGCTTTTCCAGCGCATCACGCAGGTCGCCGTACTTGCTGCCATCTGCCGGATACACACCGGAGAAGACCATGGGCTGCACCTGCTTATAGCCGGGCAGAGGCTCGGAGGCAGGATTTTCAAGACCGGTGACCGTGTCGCCCACACGGGTATCGGACACGGTCTTGATGGAGGCAGTCAGATAGCCGACCTCACCTGCGCCAAGACCGTCACAGGGGATCATGCCCTTGGGCGCAAGATAACCGCACTCCACCACCTTATACTCCGCGCCTGTTGCCATCATCTTCACATCCATACCGGGACGGATGGTGCCGTCTATAACACGAAGATAGACGATGACGCCGCGGTAGCTGTCATACTGGCTGTCAAAGATCAGCGCGCGCAGCGGCGCATCCCGGTCGCCCTGAGGCGCCGGCACATCCCGCACCACCATTTCCAGCACATCATGGATGTTGATGCCGTTTTTGGCAGAGATCTCCGGCGCATCCATAGCAGGGATGCCGATGATATCTTCGATCTCCTGCTTGACCTCCTGCGGTCTTGCGGCAGGCAGATCGATCTTGTTGACCACGGGCAGAACTTCCAGTCCCGTGTCAATGGCAAGATAGGTGTTGGCAAGGGTCTGGGCTTCGATGCCCTGAGAGGCATCCACCACCAGCACAGCACCCTCGCAGGCAGTCAGACTTCTGGATACCTCGTAGTTAAAGTCCACGTGTCCCGGGGTGTCGATCAGATTGAGGACATAATCCTCTCCGTCATCTGCCTTGTAGTTCAGACGCACGGCGCGTGCCTTGATGGTAATGCCGCGCTCACGTTCCAGCTCCATATTGTCGAGAATCTGGTCTTCCATCTCACGCTTGTCGATGGTGTTGCACTCCTCCAGCAGACGGTCTGCCAGGGTAGACTTGCCATGGTCAATATGGGCAACGATGGAAAAATTGCGAAGTTTAGAAAGGTCTGTCATAAAAACCTCCATTCAATTGACAATTGATAATTGACAATTGACAATAATCGTGTCGGCTCCGCCGACGGATTTTTATAATGCTGAACCCGTAGGGCGGTCTGACCCCAGACCGCCGGTGCAGGCAACTGTGGTGGTGCGTACACTACCCCTCAGTCACGGCTTTGCCGTGACAGCTCCTGTTGCGGTGCCCGGCGCTCGCTGCGCTTTGCTTGCGATCTGCCGACCGCTGCCACTCCTTATTGCTCGCTTGCTCTGCCGCAGGCAGCGCTCGCAAACGTCCCCCCTGACAAGGGGAGCCATGGGTGCTGCGCACTTTTAAGCCTTCCCCTTCGAGGGGAAGGTGCCCCCGTAGGGGGCGGATGAGGTGTGTGCAGGCAGCTGGAGAATTGTCAATTGATTCATCTCACTTCATTTTCACCATAGACCGTTTCGTACTTGCCGGTCTGGGAGAAATATTCGTCAAAAACTTTCATGGCGATGTTTGCCAGCTTGCCGCCCACGGCGCCGTTTTCCACATAGATGGCAATGGCGATCTGGGGATCTTCGGCAGGTGCATAGCAAACAAGGGACGCGTTATCGGAAGAAGAGCCGTCACCGTGCTGTGCCGTGCCGGTCTTGGCTGCCACGGTGATGGGATAGAAGCTTTCGCCAAAGGGATCGGCAGTCTTGCCGATCTGGGTGGCTTGAATCATGCCCTCGCGGATGGCATCGATGGTGGTCTGCTTCATGGGGAACTCGCTGACCACTTCCGGGTGGCTCTCCATGAGCAGATTTTTAAAGTCCCATGAGACCACACGGCGCAGATAGGTCGCCTTCAGACGGGTTCCGTTGTTGGCAAGGGTAGAACAGTAGACTGCCAGCTGCAAGGGGGTAAACTCGTTCAAGCTCTGACCGATGGATGCCTGCAGCTTATCGCCGTCCACCCAAGCTTCCAGCTGGGTGCCGGCAAAGGTTGCGCGCTTGGTCTCGCGGTTGGCGCGCTGACCTGCAAATTCCACCAGCTCCGCGCCGGTAGGCTCACCAAGACCGAACATGGAGGCAACATAGTCCACATCGTCTGTCTTGCACTGCAGACCAACATCATAGAAATAGTAGTTGCACGAGTCAGCCAGAGCACTTCTCATATCCTCCAGACCGTGGGTTCTGCCGGAAGAACGATAAATATGACAGGCAGGGGCATAGCCCTGTCCTTCAAACTTGGTAAACGAACCGTTGTCCACCACCTGATACCAGGGAGACACATCGGCAAATTCCATGGCGGTGATGCCGGTGATCATCTTGTAGGTGGAGCCGGGTGCATACTGGGCATTGATGCAGCGGTTGATGAGGGGTTTGTTTGGATCTGCCAGCAGGATGTTGTAATCCTCGGCAAAGGTATTGGCATCGTAGGTGGGATAGCTGGCAGATGCAAGGACTTCATTGGTCTTTACATCCAGCGCCACCACCGCGCCGCCCATGGCATCGGTGCCGCTTTCGCCGTCACCGCGTGCACCGGTCTGACGCAGCTCCAGGATCCATTCCTCCAGTGCCTTGTAGGCAGTCTCCTGCAGCTCAATATCAATGGTCAGCTCCACGTTGCCGCCGGGGATGGGCGTCTGGGTATATTCCTGATTGAGGATCTCACCTGTGGAGGTGATAGTGGTGTTCATCCAGCCGTCCTCGCCGTGGAGATACTCCTCAAAGGCAAGCTCCACACCCTCTCTGCCCACTTCGGCATCCATGGCATAGCCAAGGGCCTTGTAGGTGCTCTCGTAGGCTTCCGCCGACATTTTGGTGGTGTAGCCCAGCAGATGGGATGCATAGGGAGTCTTATATTCCCGCACGGTGGAGGTCTGGACGATAACACCGGGGATGCCCAGCTCAATGACAGCGGCAAGAGCTTCGGAGTCAACATCCTCTGCCAGCACATAGTTGTCAAGGGGCATACCGTCAATGGATCGCAGCTCCAGCTCATAGCGCACAGCAATGAGCCGATAGGCTTCGTCCGCCGTCAGCTCCTCCGGCAGATTGTAGTCTTCACGCAGGCTGTTCATAAACGTGCCTGCCGTCACATCGGAGTCAAGGGAGCGATGGGCAAGATATTTGCTGAAGTAGCCTGCCCAGGGCTCGCCCATGTCGTCATAGGTATACTGATAGGGTCTGCTCTCGGTCACAGGCAGATGGTGCTGGATCTCAATGCCCAGCTCGTCACAGGTATCCAGCAGCGTGACCAGATCCCCGTTGGGGTTAGGGCCGTTAAAAAAGACAAAGTTTATCATCACAAGATCATAGCTTGCCCGGTTGGTGACCAGCACCGTTCCGTTTCGGTCAAGGATCTGACCGCGGGCAGCATCCACTCTTGTCTGGAAGGTCAGAGAGTTTGCCTCCTGAATGGTCTGCTCCGTCTGGGCTGCCTGCAGCTTATAGATGCGCAGAGTAAACAGCGCCACCAGAAGCACGATGAAGCCAAAAAGAAGCCCTATGCGAAATCTGGCTCTTCGTTCCATTACACGCCTACCTTTCTGATGACCTTGGCAAGCAAATAGCACACAGGCCAAGCCAGCAAGGACAGTCCCGTTGTTTTCAGGACCCACCAACCAAGGCTCGCCTGCGCAGAGCCGAGGTAATACTTGAGCAAAAATACACAGCCCTCATGGAGCAGCAGCGCCGCCGCGCACAGTCCCAGAGCCGGGAAAAAGCGGCGGGAAAACTGGCCGCAGGCAAAGCCTGCGCCGATGCCGCAGACCGTCATGGTCAAAATGGCGACAGAGCCATCCTCTGCGCCGCTCAGATACCACGCAAAGGAGGCAAGCAGGCAGAAGAAGCCGCCGCGCTCATGGCCGAGAAACACGCTGATGCACACCAGCACCACGGGAATGAGACTGAGCTTGACACCAAAAAACCGCGTGCGTCCAAACACTGCCGTCTGCAGCAGCATGAAAAACACAAACAGTGCACCATACAGGGCATACATCATGAGATTTCGAGTCCGATGATTCATAAAACCTCCGGGTTTTTGAACTGACAATTGATAATTGACAATGATCGTGTCGACAAAGCGACGGATTTGAAAATATGCTGCGCCCCCGTAGGGCGGTCAGACCTCTGACCGCCGGTGCAGGCAGCGGCGGTTGTGCGTGCACTACCCCTCAGTCAGCTTCGCTGACAAGGGGAGCCATGGGTGCTGTGCACTTTTAAGGCTTCCCCTTGAGGGGAAGCTGGCAGCCGAAGGCTGACTGATGAGGTGTGTGCAGGCAGCTGTGGGGGTGCGTACACAATCCCTCAGTCACGGCTTCGCCGTGCCGGCACCCTTTGCACAAGGGAGCCTTTGGTACAGTGCACCCAATTCAGCCTTCCGCATTATTCATAGTCCGTAATAATAAACACCTGCTCCAAGTTTTCCAGAGAGCAGCTTGCCTGCAGGGAGGCAAATTTGGCAACACCGGTCTCATCCAGAGAGACGTTGGTGATCTTGCCCAGCAGCAGACCCTTGGGGTACAGGGTCGAGCCGGTGGTGACCACCTGGTCGCCGTTTTTGATGACCGCTTCATGGGTCAGATAGTTCATGCGCAGCAGTCTGGTGTCTTCCGACTGATACGTTCCCTGCACCACACCGGTGTAGCCGGAGGAGGCAATGGAGGCGGAAATCTCCAGACCGTTATCCAAAATGGTGGTGACCGTTGCCCAGTTGGCACCCACGTCTGTGATCAGCCCCACCACCTGCCCGTTTTCCGTAATGGCACACATGCCCGGCTCCAGCCCCTTGTTGGTGCCCTTGGCGATGGTGAAGGAGCTGCGCCAGTTGGAGGCATCCCAGGAGATGATATAGGCAGGCTCCAGCAGATAGTCCTCGTGCTGATCCTTCAGTTCCAGCAGCTGCTCATAGCGCTCGTTTTCCCGCTCCAGCTCCTGGGCAGTGCGGATGTCCTCTTCCATTTCCAGAATCTGCGCCCGCAGGGCGGCATTTTCCGCCTCCAGAGACTCATAGGCGAAGATATAATTATAGATCTTCAGCGCCTGACGGTCAATGGCTGCCACGCCGCTGCGCAGCGGCTGCAAAATGGTGGACATGATATTTTCACCTGTGGTGGTGCCGCCGGACAGGGCCACGATGACCGTGGTCACAATGGCAAGTGCCACCGCCGCCACCAAAAGGGTTTTTACTTTGGAAGTAAACAGTTTACGTTTCATGGTTTCACCGTTCCTAACACGGGCACACCGCAGCGGCGCAGGCACTTGACCAGCGCACACAAAGGCAGCCCCATGACATTATAATAGTCGCCCTGCAGGGCTTCCACAAACACAGCAGCGCCGTCCTGAATACCGTAAGCACCTGCTTTGTCCATGGGAGAGCCTGTGGCGATATACGCTAAGATCTCCTCATCGGAAAGAGGTTTGAAGCGAAGGTCTGTCTTTTCCACATGGCTTTCGCACACACCGTCACGGTACAGGCAGAATGCCGTCATCACCGTATGGCTGCGCCCGGACAGGGAGCGAAGCATGGAAAAAGCTTCCGCTTCACTGTGGGGTTTTCCCAAAACCTTGCCCTCCACCACCACGATGGTATCGGCAGCCACAATCAGCTGCCCCGGGCAGCGCTCTGCCACAGCACGGGCTTTGCGCGCACAGACCTGCGCCACAGCCTCCTCCACCGGAAGGGAGGGATCCATAGTCTCATCGATATCTGCCGTGACGATCTCAAAGGTAAGCCCCAGCATGGAAAGCAGCTCTCTGCGCCGCGGGGACTGGGATGCAAGAATAAACATAAGACCTCCGGTCAATTGACAGTTGACAATGATTGTGTCGGCAAAGCCGACGGATTTGAAAATTTCGTTGCGCACCCTTCTCGTGCCCCCTCTTCAGGGGGCTGCCGAGTGAAACGAGGCTGGGGGTTGTATCGAAAATATCACTTTATCACTATTCGGTAAAGTGTGGTCATCGTTTCAACCCCCAGTCAGCCCTACGGGCTGCCAGCCCCCTATAGAGGGGGCACAAGTGGGCTTCACCCAATTCATCATTCAGCACTGTGCATTCAGCATTTATCTCACTCCACGCCTCTGGCGTAGAGACCTCTGGTGCAGGTGCCGGGATCAAATTCACCTCTGCCGTAGTACTGGGACAAGACTGCGTCCACTTCGGCAGGATTTTCTGTGGTAAAGTTCAGACGATGCGCCCAGATGCCCATGCCGCGCAGACGATCCAGCTTGTCGAGCATATACAGCTTCTTGCCGTTATAGAGCACATTGCGGCAGGTGCCGGGGTCTTTCAGCACAGGGAACTCCTCCCCCATGCGGTCAATGAGCTTGGTGGGACTGTCACAGGAGCAGACGCCTGTTCTGTTTTTGATGACGCAGTTTTCCATGAGCATCAGAGGCAGTCTTCCATAGACCAGCACCTCCACAGGTACGGCCTTGGAAATATCACGAATCTGGGGAAGGGTCATTTCAAAGCTGAGCAGCTGACTCTCCACCTCGTGTTCACGCAGATAATGCATGGTGCGGGAGTTATAGACATTGAGTCCAAAGTCGCCGCGGACACCGAAGCCCTTGCTCTGCGCCAGACGCAGCTGACCCAAGTTGCCTGTCAGCACATGGCGTACGCCCATACGCTCTGCCTGCGCAAGCGCAGACGCCCACGCGGTGCGCTCGGTGTCACGGATGACACGGGGCAGCACGGCAGTCAGTTCTGTTTCCACCGGGATCTTTTCCAGCACCTCCGGGTGCTCCAGAAGCTCGGACAAAGGAACATACAGCACAGCAGGGCTCATGGACAGCAGCTTTGCCGTGATCTGATCGGCTGTGCGGACACACACGGTCAGCTTGGCTTCTCCTGCCACACCGTCATAGGGGGCAAGCTCGCTGTATCTGCCCATTTTCTTCAGTTCCACTCTGCCGCGCAGAGCGGTCAGCTGATCGAGCACCTCACGGCGCATGGCATTGATGGCAGAGGCAGACAGCATGAGACCTTGATCGAGCATGATTCTGGCACCAGCGCAGTAGTAAGGTGTACCGCCGGTCTTGCACAGCTGCTCTGTCAGACGTTCTTTCGTCAGTTCCCGCATTCTTCCGATCTCCGGCACAGGGCCGCGAGTCCTGCACACATTGCCCCGATCGTCCTCCACGGCAAGCTGGCTTTCCTCACCGGGCTTGACTATGGCATAGAACTGCACAGGCACGCGGGGATTCTCTCCGCGCTCATAGCTTTCTCTTGCAGAGGCAAACAGCGCCTCGTCCGGCTGCTCATCCAGATGGATGCCGAACATATGGCTTCCGGTCTTACCCTCATAGTAACCCTTGGTAAAGCCCTGACGGGAGAAGGCAGCCTCCAACTCCTGCAGATCCTGCTCGGTCACAGGTTTGCCGTCGAGCACAGAGCGGTAGATCCGCGTGACGATGGCGACATACTCCGGGCGCTTCATACGGCCTTCGATCTTGATGCTCTTCACGCCCATATCGTGCAGCTCATGCAGATGCTCCACAAGGCAGTTGTCCTTCAGACTCAGGGGGTAGCGGCTTTCCTCATAGCGGCCGTAGCCGTAAGCCATGCGGCAGGGCTGGGCGCACTGACCCCGGTTGCCGGAACGGCTTCCGATGACGGAGGACAGATAGCACTGTCCGGAATAGCACATACACAGCGCACCGTGGACAAAGACCTCGATCTCCACAGGGCTGTTTTGGCAGATGAAGGCGATCTCCTCCTTGGGCAGCTCTCTTGCCAGCACCACGCGGCTGCAGCCCATCTGAGCCGCCTGCAGTACACCCTCCAGAGAGTGGATGCTCATCTGGGTGGAAGCGTGGATGGGCACATGGGGCGCGATCTGGCGGCACAGCGCCACCACACCGGGATCCTGCACGATGAATGCATCGATACCCAATGCTGCCGCCGTATGGATGGTCTCGGCAGCGCGGCGCATCTCCTTGTCGGAGACCACGATATTCAGCGTCATATGCACCTGCACACCGCGCACATGGCAGTAGCAGATGGCTTCACGCAGCTCTTCTGCATTAAAATTCTTGGCATTTCTTCTGGCATTGAAATCGCCGTAGCCAAGATACACCGCATCGGCTCCGTTCTGCACAGCGGCGCGCAGCGCCTCCATAGAGCCGGCGGGAGACAGTAATTCGATCATAGTTTTATCCTCATGCTCCGATTCGCAGCAAAAATGGCATAATTCTTCCCGTACATCTTATCACAAAACAGGCATAGAAGAAAGTAGGCATTGTAAAATAATTTTAAATTCTATATAATAGGGAAAAACCAAGAAAGAGGCACAGTCATGTTTTATATCAATCCTACCAAATACCGTGGTCGCCCCTTGACCAAGGAAATGCGCCTTGCCGAAGAAATGGCAAGCTACGATCTGCTGGACAGCCTTGCCATCGGCTTCGACCGGGTGGATCACGACCATGCCGACACCATCGAAGCCTGCCATGAGGTGGAAAAAGTTCTGGGCTGGCAGGTGTGCAAAAATCTGTTTTTGTGCAACCGCCAGAAAACACAGTTTTATCTGCTCATGCTGGAGGGAGACAAGGTCTTTAAGACCAAGGATCTTTCCAAGCAGCTGGGTGTCTCCCGTCTGAGCTTCGCCACAGGGGAAGATATGGAACACATGCTGGGCTGCCGTCCCGGCTCTGCCACGGTGCTGGGACTGATGAACGACAAGGAAAATGCCGTACAGCTGGTCATGGACAAGCCCATCTACGACGCACCCTTTGTGTCCTGCCATCCGTGCACCTCCACCTCCACCTTGACCATTTCCCGGCAGGATCTGCTGGAAAAGCTGCTGCCTGCCATCGGTCATACCCCCATCGTGGTAGACCTGCCCGACCCGGAGGAAGAATAAACAAAAGAGGAAGATGCAAAGCATCTTCCTCTTTTTAAATAAAAGTGGTGCGCACCCACAACGTAGAGGCATCGCCCTGCCGCCCGCGTGCAGGAACTTCGTATTACGCTTGTCATTGCGAGGGAATGAAATGACAATCTATATACGCAGCCAATTCAGCATTCAGCACTCAGCATTCAGCAGTCTCCATTCCTCATGCCGGTTTGGCGGCTTTGTAGTCAGCAATGAGGGCTTTGGTCATTTTTAGGGGATCTTCGCCTGTACGCAGGCGGAGATTTACCATGGGCTTTTCTCCGGCGGCAAAGAAGATGCGTCCTTTGTAGGCAGGTTTGTCACACACCTGAGAGATGGCAGCAAAATCAAAAACCTCAAAGGTGACGGAGACTGTGTCGCCCTTTTGCTCGATCTTGCTGATGCCTGCTCCTGCCGCACTTGCACGCATGAGCGCCACATCCACCAAATTCATAACGCCCTTGGGAGGATCTCCGAAGCGATCCACGATCTCATCGAGCAATTCATCCGCATCATGCTCCGAGCGCACTGCCGCCATACGGCGATACAGATCCATCCGCTGCTCTCCCGATGCCACATAGGATCTGGGGATATTGGCAGTGATGGAAAGGTCTGCCGTACACTCCGGCTCCTTGACCCGCTCATTGCCCTGCTCCTCCAGAACGGCATCCTCCAGCAGCTTCAGATACATATCATAGCCAACGGACATCATATGTCCCGACTGCTCTGCACCCAGCAGGTCGCCTGCGCCTCTGATCTCCAGATCCCGCATGGCGATCTTGAAGCCGGAGCCGAACTCGGCAAACTCCCGGATGGCATTGAGCCGCTTTTCCGCCACCTCCGTCAGCACCTTGCCCTTGCGGAAGGTCAGATAGGCAAAGGCATGGCGGGAGGAGCGTCCCACACGGCCTCTCAGCTGATGCAGCTGGGCAAGACCCAGCTTGTCGGCATCTTCAATAATAAGGGTATTCACATTGGAAATATCAATGCCGGTCTCAATGATGGTGGTGCACACCAGCAGCTGGATCTCCCCGTCTGCCATGCGCTGCATAATATCCGACAGCTGCTCCTGATCCATTTTGCCGTGGGCGGTGGCGATGGAAATACCTTCATGACGGGCGCGGAGCTTTGCCGCCGTCTGTTCGATGGACTCCGTCCGGTTGTGCAGATAATACACCTGTCCGCCGCGCTGCAGCTCTCTGCGGATGGCATCGTCCAAAATTCTGTCCTCGTGCTCCAGCACAAAGGTCTGCACAGGATAACGGTCTCTGGGCGGCTCTTCAATGGTGGACATATCCCGGATACCGGACAGCGCCATATTGAGCGTTCTGGGAATGGGGGTTGCCGACAAGGTCAGCACATCCACACCCACGGACATCTCCTTGAGCCGCTCCTTGTGGGTAACACCAAAGCGCTGCTCCTCGTCCACGATGAGCAGCCCCAGATCCTTGAAGCGCACATCCTTCTGCAGCAGCTTGTGAGTGCCGATGACCAGATCCACCGTGCCTGCTTCCAACGCCGCAATGGTCTTTTTCTGCTGGGCAGGGGTACGGAAACGGCTGAGCACATCGATGTTCACCGGGAAACCGCCGAAGCGCTTGTGGGCGGTGAGATAGTGCTGCTGGGCAAGGACGGTGGTAGGCACTAAGATCGCCACCTGCTTGCCGTCCAGCATGGCTTTCATAGCCGCGCGCAGAGCCACCTCCGTCTTGCCGAAGCCCACATCGCCGCACAGAAGCCGATCCATGGGCGTGGGCGTTTCCATATCGTGCTTGATCTCGGCGATGCAGCGCAGCTGATCGTCGGTCTCAGCATATTCAAAGCCGTCCTCAAACTCCGCCTGCCACGGCGTATCGGCTGAGAAGGCATAGCCCTCCCGCCGCTTTCTGGCAGCATAGAGCTTGATGAGTCCTGCTGCCAGATCCTTGGCAGCTGCCTTGGCTTTGGCTTTCGTCTTCTGCCATTGTTCGCCGCCCAGCTTGTTCAGGCGGATGGGCGCATCCTCGCCGCCGCCGATATATTTGCTCACAAGATCCAGCTGGGTTGCAGGCACATAGAGCACATCTGTGCCCTGATAGGCGATCTTCACATAGTCCTTGATGACACCGCCCACCCGCATCTGCTCCATGGCAACATAGCGTCCGATGCCGTGGTATTCGTGGACCACCAGATCACCGGGAGACAGATCCGTGAAGGAATTGAGCTTCTGGCGGTTGGTGGCTTTTTTTCGTTTGGGTCTGCCTGCCTTTCTGGCAGGTGCGGCAAGGATCTGACCCTCAGTCAGCACCGCAAGGGACATGGCAGGATACTCCAGACCTGCCGGCAGAGAGCCGTCTGTGAGCATGATCTCTCCGGGACGGGGCAGCTTCACGGCAGGAAATGCCATGGTTGCCGTCAGTCCCCGGTCACGCAGGGCAGCGTAGAGGATCTCTCCACGTCTGCGGTTGCCGCACAGAACAAGGCTCTTAAAGTCGTTTTTCCGATAATGTTCCAGATCCGATATGGCAGTATCCAGACTGCCGCCGTAGGAGGGCAGCTGCTTGGCTGTCATGCTCAGAAGCGCCTTGGGCGGCAGAGCGCCGGGATAGGCGGCAGACAGGAAGCTGTCCAGATACACACAGGCGCGGTCACGCAGACGCAGGCACACCTCGTCAAGATCCAGATAGAAGTCGCACAGATCTGCGCACAAAGCGCCTGTTTGCAGGAAGCTGTCCAGTTCTTCCCCAAACATCTCCTGCCTGTTTTTATCGCTCCGCGCCAGAGCCCCGTGGTCACAGAAGAGCACTAAAGCATCCTTGGAGATGTAATCACAGGCAGCCTCCGGCTGCGGGTAGATCAGCGCCATATAGCGGTCAGCCGCCGGGAAAGAAATGCCGTTGGCAAGAGTCTCACAGTCGGAAGACAAGGTCTTGATCAGCGGCTCAAAGGGCGTTTTGCGCCGTCTTTGACGGGCAATGAGAGCATCGAGATCCTCACAAAGGCCGCTTATGCCGCCGGGATGCAGTCCCGGTGCCGTCTCTGCCACAGGCAGGAGCACGGCTTCCTCCAGATTTTCCGTTCTGCGCTGGGAAATGGAGTCAAAGAAGCCCATGGTGTCCAGTTCCTCATCCCAGAACTCCACACGCACAGGGTCATCATAGTTGGGCGAATACACATCCAGAATACCGCCGCGGACAGAGAACTGTCCCACACCCTCCACCAGAGAAGTTCTGGTATAGCCCATGTCCGTCAGCTTGCGGCACAGCTCCTCCAGATCATAGGTCGCGCCGCACCTCAGAGTCACAGCACAGGAAAAGAGCACCGACTTGGGGATGGTACGCAGACTCAAGGCTTCCAGAGAGGTGATGAGGAATTTTGTTTCTCCCCTGCCAAGATCATACAGCTGCCGCAGACGCTTTTGCTCCCAGCCACGGGAGACCACCGCATCGTAGAAGGTCAGCTCTCTGCCCGGCAGCAGCACAGGCTCTTTGGGCAAAAACGCGCCGATCTCCTGCTGCAGCCGCTGGGCTGCCAGATCGTCCTGACACACTGCCACCACAGGTCTGCCTGTGTGCAGATACAGCGCCGCCGCCACATGGGCGCGGCTGAGTCCGCTCACACCGGACAGCGCTGCCGTGCTTCCCTGCTCCACGCAGGAAAGAAGGCTTTTGTATTCAGGAAGTTCCATCAGAGCAGATAATAAAAGCTCCATCAAAACACCACCCTTTCTCCATGTTATCACGCCGTCTCAAGGCATACGGATGTTCAAGGTACGCACTGCCGATCAAGCATGTCATTGCGAGGGAGCGTCAGTGACCGTGGCAATCTAAAAATGCCAAGAGATTGCCACGCTCCCGTTGGTCGCTCGCAATGACATGCGTTGCAGGTGCTGCTTTCCAAATCTGTCGGCACAGCCGACACGATCATTGCCAATTGTCAATTGACTCTCCACGTCACAATGCGGACGGAGCAATTTGCCCCGCCCGTTGCGATCTGTATAATATATGATTTTACTTGCCGTTATATTCCGAAGCTGCCTTTTCAAGACCCTTTTCCAGGATCATGACCGCAGCATTGGCTGCGTTTTCCAGGGCAGGTGCAAGTGCCTTTTCCTCCTGCGCCGAAAAACGGCTCAGCACCCAGTCTGCCAGATCATAATCCGGATGAGGCTTTGCGCCAACACCGATCTTGATCCGTGGGAACTGATCCGAGCCAAGGCTCTGGATAATGGACTTGATGCCGTTGTGACCGCCGGCAGAGCCGTCCTTGCGGATGCGGATGCGCCCCGGCGGCAGGGAGATATCATCAAAGATCACTAAGATCCGCTCCGGCTTTACCTTATAATAGGAAGCCAGCGCCCCTACGGCAGCACCGGAGGCATTCATATAGGTCTGAGGCTGCACCAGCAGAATCTTTCTACCCTGCACCGTGACCATTCTTGTCAAGGCTTTGAACTTCAGACGATCGATCTTGGTCTTGAACAGACCCGCCACAAGGTCTGTAGCCCGAAAGCCGACATTGTGGCGGGTGAATTCATACTCTTTGCCCGGATTTCCCAGACCGACGATCATCCAGTCGCAGCCGGATGATTTAAAAAGCATAGGCTCAGAACATCATGGACAGGGAAGCCTCGTCGTAAGTACGGCGGATGGCTTCTGCGAACATGGGAGCCACGTCCAGATACTTGATCTTGGCGCAGTTGAGGCCCTCGGGAGCAGGAATGGTGTTGAGCAGCATCAGCTCGTCAATGACGGAGTTCTCGATACGCTCGATAGCAGGGCCGGACAGAACACCGTGAGTGGCGCAGGCGTAGACCTTGGTCGCGCCCTTTTCGTGGATGGCCTTGGCGGCGTTGCACAGAGAGCCGGCAGTATCGACCATGTCGTCAAAGAGGATGCACTCCTTGCCTTCCACATCGCCGATGACGTTCATGACTTCGCAGCAGTTTGCCTTTTCGCGGCGCTTGTCCACGATAGCAAGACCCATACCCATCTTGTTGGCAAAGGCTCTGGAACGAGCCACGGAGCCGACGTCGGGAGAGACCACCACCATGTCTTCATGGTTGGGGAACTTTTCGGTATAGTATTTGGTAAAGACGATATTGCCGTGCATATTGTCCACAGGGATATCAAAGAAGCCCTGAATCTGAGCAGCATGCAGATCCATAGTCAGCACGCGGTCTGCGCCGGCAGCTTCCAGCATATTGGCGACCAGTTTGGCAGAGATGGGATCGCGGCCCTTTGCCTTGCGATCCTGACGGGCATAGCCGAAGTAGGGGATCACAGCAGTGATACGGCCTGCGGAAGCGCGCTTGCAGGCATCGATCATGACCAGCAGCTCCATGAGATGGTCATTGACGGGTTTGCAGGTGGACTGGACCAGGAACACGTCGGAGCCGCGAACAGTTTCATTGATGGAGACGGACACTTCACCATCGGCAAACTGGGTCACAACACTGTCGCCCAGAGGCAGGCTCATGTACTTGCAGATGTCCTCTGCCAGGGTGTGGCAGGCATTGGCACTGAAAACTTTAACGTCTTTTCCGTGAGAAATCATGGCAGTAGTTTCCTTTCTTTTCTTGCACGTTGTTTTACGTTCTATTCTATATGTTAGTATAGCAAACCTTGCCAGATTTGTACAGGTCAATTCTTGAAGAAAAACAAAGATTTGTTCCGTCTTTTTTGCGCATAGTGCGCAAAAACAAGGAAAGTTTCCTTGCAAAACAAGGAAGGATATTGTATCATGACAAGATAAAGAGAAAAATGGGAGGGTATGCCATGGAGCGTGTGTTTATCAGCTACTCCACGAAGGAAACATCTGCCGCCGAAAAGGTATGCGCCTATCTGGAAGAAAACAACATCCCCTGCTGGATGGCACCGCGGAACATCTCCCCCGGCGCCAGTTACGCTTCCCAGATCGTAGGCGCGATCCACGATTGCAGCATGATGGTGGTTCTTGCTTCGCAGGCAGCCAATGCTTCCGGTCATGTTTGCAATGAAGTCAGCGTCGCTTTTGATGAAAAGAAGATCATCATCCCCTTCCGTCTGGATGATGCGCTCTTCCATGATGATTTCCAGTATTTTTTCGGTACCAAGCAGTGGATCGATGGCAGTACCGATTTTTCCGCTGCCCTGTTTTCGCTGAAGCAGACTGTGCTCGATCCCATTCCCGGTCATGATTCTGAACCTGCACCGGCACCGAAACAGGAGCCAAAACCGCAGCCTCAACCGGAGTATGCGCCGCAGCCGAAACCGACTTATGAGCCAAAGCCGCAGTCTCGACCAAATCATGAGACGCAGTCCACGCCGCAGTCTCAGCCCGATTCTTCCGGCTGGATGCCCCGGCACCCCGTTCTGTGGCTATTCACTCCCAGAAGCTACCCCGGCAAGCCGTGGCTGTCTATCTGCAGCACATGGGGCGCCATCCATCGCTGGGCCGGCGTTGCACTGCTGCTGTATTTTCTCATTGATCTGCTCACGTTTGGATCGTTCCATTACACCGCCGCAGAGGCCATCGGCATGCTGATCTTCTTCGCCCTGCCTTTGATCGTAGGCTGTGTGATCCAGTGTCTGACAGACCGTCTTGTCATGCCGCCGAGGAAGCGCACTGCGTTCCTGTGGATCTTCAGCGCCGGACGCTATCCCCGGCAATCAAGTCTGACTGCCCTCAGCTGCATCGGTGTGGCGCTTCGGTATGTGTTCTTTTTGGTGCTGTTTGAAAACCTTTTTATGCGTGAAACGGTCTCTTTCTCCTGTGTGCTGCTCGGCATCCTCGGCTTCGGCATTCAGGTGCTGTGTGATCGCCTGCATCGTCAATAAATAAGAAAACACCCCGTACCGAAGCACGGGGTGTCCTTTTACATATTGTGTCCCACTCCCGGGCAAGGGTTCTGAGTCTGGCCCCGGGCAAGGGAAGAATGGTTGACAAGCGCAGACTGCGAGAGATTTTCTTTTGAGGCAAGATTTGAAGAACACAGGAATACTTTGTGTATTTCGTGTTATTCAAATCGACGCATCAGATGAAAAGATCCGCAGGGTGCCGCAGGCAACGATTCTGAGTCTGCCCTGAAACTTAGAACAGGCCGGAGACCTTACCGGTTTCGACATCGACGTCGACACGACGGTATGCGGGGTCAGCAGCAGTACCGGGCATCATGGAGATGGTGCCGGCCATGGGGCACAGGAACTTTGCGCCGCCATATTCCAGGATGTCGCGGATCGCCAGTCTCCAACCGGTGGGAACACCCTTCTTGGTGGGGTCGTCGGACAGGGACAGGTGAGTCTTGACCATCATGGTGCAGTAGTCAGCGTACTTGGGATCGGACTCGAAACGCTCAGCCTTCTGAACAGCCAGAGGAGCCCAGTCAACGCCGTCAGCGCCGTAGACTTCCTTAGCGATCAGCTCAACGCGCTGACGCAGAGGCATCTCCAGATCGTACAGGAACTTGACTTCCACGGGATCTTCGCAAGCCTCGACAACGACCTGAGCCAGCTCAGCAGCGCCTTCGCCGCCGTAACGCCAGTGGTTGGACTCGGCGCAGC
>JAGBBD010000067.1 GCA_017938625.1 Oscillospiraceae bacterium
ATACAGCGTATTGTTGAAGGATGCCCAGTCGGCAGAGGGGATCTCAGTCGTCTTGACTTCCTTACCCTGAGAGGTCTGGGTGATAATGGCGGTGTAGGACTTGCTCTCATCAAGGCTCTTGGGGAACATGAAGTTCAGAGCCAGTTCGTTACCCAGGTTCATGTTCGTACCTGCAATATCGATCAGCTCGATGGGCTCGGAAGGCTCATCCTCGCCGCCGGTCTTGGTGATCAGACCGCAGGCAGGACAGACAGTTTCATCCACACCGTCCACGGTGTAGGTGATCGCCTTGCTGTGCTTACAAACAGATGCATCATAGGATGCGCCGGTGTAAGAGACCACATAGATCACAAACTCCATGGTCGCCAAGGTATCGCCATTTTCATTGACTGCCTTAACTGCAATGGGATATCTGCCAACTTGAGTCTTGGAGGGTGTCCAAGTGATCTTGCCGGTAGCAGCATCAAACTTCATACCCTTGGCCAAGCCTTCTGCTTCATAGGTCGCACCGGAGCCTTCCACACCGATCTGCAGCACAGTCTGGTAGCCGGTCTTGACTACCTGATCCGTCGTGTAGTTCAGCAGGGAGGTGACATCAAAGACAGCGGACAGAGGAATCGAATAGGTGTCGCCCACGGAAATATTATAAATATATCCGCGATCCATATCAAAGGAATCCACATAGCTGCGGATCATGTCCTGCGCACCCAGATCCAGCACAGCAGTCTTGCCTGTCACTTCCGCACCATAGATACGGTAAGCGCCGTTTTCCAGCCCGTCATTGTTGACATAGATATAACGTCCCGTCAGTTCTTCCGCAGAAATGGGCTGATCCATGGTGATGGTCATGAAGTAGTTGTCAGCCAGTTCGTCGGTGAAGCTCTCCACCGTACCGCAGACACGCGCCTGTGCATTTTCGATCACATTTGCCACGCGGACGGCTTCGTTGCCCCATGCATAAACAAGGGACTCGTCCTCATAGGACACTACACCGGCAAAGCCTTGGAAGACAAATTTTCCGTCGATCTCATAGGTGCAATTGGGGTTGGTGGCATAGACAATGTAATCCGTTCTACCGGACAGAAGGGTGACCTTGACAGCTGCCGCACGGTCAGTGGGATCGGGAGTTCCTTCTACCAGTTCAGCCTCCACCAGTTCGGAAGAAGCAATATAGGCATCATGCTGATAAGGCTCGATGACGGCGGTGAACAGGGTATCCAGTCCCACATCGCCGCTGTTGCGCACCAGCAGGAACTCCACATGGTCGGGTGCTCTGCCGTCCTGTGCAGGCTGACCGTTGGCAAGTGCCACTTCCGTCATGGGCTTTTCCGAGAGCATGGTCATGCGCATATGGATGCCTGCTGTGGTCGCCAGCTGCGCATGGTAGTCCTCGATCTCCCAATCCACGGTGAAAGAGGTATCGGGGTCGCTGTCACGGTAGACATCATCCAACCAGCTGTAGCCGCTGCCTGTATTCAGAGCGCCGTGTCCCGTGCCGGAAATATCCCAGTCCCCAAAGGGAACATCCGCACCTGCATAAGTGCCAAAGGGCTGTTTGACCAGATCAAGTCCCTCGGTGGTGGGTTGGATTCTGGTGGCACCATGGAAGGAGTAGACATGCTCGCTGCCGCCCAATACGCGGAAGAAGTCCACAGCATAGTCCACACCGTTGGGGGCTTTCACCGTGACCACGGTACGACGGTAAATATCGGTCATATCATAAGAATCGGAAGAGCTGATATCCATGACTTTGGCTCTGCCTGCATCCTCAAAGTGCAGGGGGAAGCCTGCTTCGGGGTTGGAATACTGGCAGGAGTCATCCACCACCACGGTGTTGTTGGAGACGGTATTGCCGTTCCACTGGTTGCGCTCGGGGCTGTCGCCGGACATGAGATTGGGGTAGCCCATGTTGCCGCACATGGTCAGACCGAAGGCTTCCAGATCCAAGTTCAGCGCCTCATGATGGGTATGGGAGTTGGTCAGAGAGAAGTTGATCCAGTAGTCAAAGAACTCGGCATCGTTGACACCTGCCACATAGCGCTCGGGGCCGTCACGCAGGATCGCCATACCGAAGCCTGTAAGCATGGCGCTTTCAGACATATCCCACTCGCCGTGCTCCGTCACGATCTGCTGGATCTTGTTGCGCAGACCGTACTCGGGATCCTTGGTGAAGATATCGCCGTGGAGTCCCTCTGTGCTGTTGCCGTTTCTGGCATAGATCGCCTGTGCGATCTTCACATTCTCCGTTGCCAGGAAGGCAGGCATCATAGAATCCACCGTGGCATAGCTGGGCACATTCTGGAAAGCGCCGGAGGTCTCATGATACTGGGGAGACAGTCTGCCGCAGATGGTCAGATCGATGTAAGCACCGTACAAATTCAGGAACTTGGGGTGCTCCCACAGATTGGCGCTTTCCACTCTGTCATAGCCGTTGAGTGCGCCTGCCATATCCACCAGATTGGACAGCCAGAGCATATTGTAGGACACGGAGCCTTCGTTGCCGAAGCCGTTGCGGTCCACAAGCTCGGTCAGAACACGGTAGACATCGCCGCCGGTGTTCCAGGCATCTGCATACTGACCGCCTTCGGAGCTGGCAGCAAAGATCCAATCGATCATTTCCTGCGTTTCGGGCAGACGGTCCAGCGCCACAGCAGCGATCGCCATGGCAGTCTGCTCCATGCCGAAGTTGCCGTTTGCCTGATTGCGCTCGATGGCGTCCTTGGCTTCCAGCAAAATGCCGTTTTCTGCGTTGCTGCGCAGATACTGAGGCGTGATATCTTCGGCTGCCACGCCCTTTTGGTCTGCATACTTCTGCAGGAATGTGATCACATCGGTGTTCTCTGCCGAGGGCCAGAACACATCTGCCGCACGGGCAATGGCTTGAATGACCACAGTTTCCCAGATGCTGCCTGCGATCTTGCCCTTCTTGGAAGAGCCGTCGCCGTTGGAATAGTTGTTGGCGCGGTAGAGGGTCAGATCGTAATCGGGATAGATATCCGCAAGACGATCCACCAAAATGGCGCCTGCAGAGCCGTACTTTTCATCGCCTGTAAAGAGATAAGCATCTGCCAGCGTATTCATGATCACAGGCATGGAGTGCTTGCCGTTCTTTGCCGTGACGGTATACATCATGCAGTCGGTATAGTAGGCAATGAAGGTCAAAACCCTCTCTTTGCCGTTGGCGCACAGCTCACCTGTGTGGTAGCCAAAGCCGTCATCCACACCCCAGCCTTCACCCATTTCGGGATACAGCTCGTTGACCAGATACTGCTCACCGCCGTTGGCAAGTGCCCGCTCCACGGTGAACTTACCGCGCTCGTCCAGACCGCACTGATAGAAGGATCCAAAGTCGTTGGAGGGGAAATCGTTCTTACAATGGGGGCAGGTGACCTTCCAGGGGTTTTCAATGGGATCCACAAGGAAATGGTAGTGACCGCCGTAGCCGGCCGCGATCAGGTCTGTCTTGCAGTACTGACACACGGCATAATCGGCATCATAAGCAAGGGCGGTGCGGACGTTTCTGGGCAGACCTTCGTGAGGCCACATATTATAGATCTGTTCCAGATGCTCCACATAGTAGTCAGCCGTTGCCACAGCCTCTTCCTTCTGCTGCCATGCCCAGTCGTACTTGAGCACATTCTCACGGGCAATGGCGCGTTCTTCGTTGGTATAGAGGCTGGGCTCTGTCTTGCCCTTGGTCACAGTGATCCACAGCTGCGTCTGCAGGGTGTGCGCTCCTTCTGTGACGGTGGCGGTGATCAGGCCAGAGCCTTCCGCGCCTGTAATGGTCACGATGCCGTCCTCCGACACCTGCGCAATGGCAGGATGGGCGCTGCTGTAGGAAACTGCAATGCCTTCGGGCAGAGCTTCCAGAGCGCCTGTCTTGTCGCTGACCGTCAAGGTCAGAGCAAAGGGTTCTGCATCCGGTGCCACGGTGGTGTGCTCGGCAGAAAGTTCCGCTGAGAAGATGCTGCCTTCCGTGACCGTGATCTGCACCTGCCTGGTCACAGGCTTGCCCAGCACCTCACAGGTGGCTGTGATGGTGGCAGTACCGGGATTTACTGCAGTCAGGGTGGTGGTAAAGAGATCTCTTGTGATCTTCACCACATTTGTATCGGAGCTTTCCAGCAGATAGTAGTTGGTATAGGAGGGTTTTGCCGTTTCGTAGTGCAGGAAGTTTTCGTACTGGTTGTTGTCCCACAGGCTCAGTTCCAAAGTGGTGCTTTCGCCGCTGACAAGCTCTGTTTTTCCTGCCTGCATGGTCACTTCCACCTCGTTGGGGTCATCCACGGGGAAGAAGGTCACTCGGCCTGTCATGATCTTTCTGGCTTCCTCTGCCTCAAAGATCATGGTATGGACGCCTGCCTCCAACCAGACTGTGCCCATGAAGCCGCCTGCCTTGTCTGTGGAGGTGGTATCGGAGCCGAAGTCGGCAGAGCCAAGGTAAGTATTATCCACATAGAACCCGGTCAGACAGCCCCAGTAATACAGGGAACGTCCGCGTACCTCAGCACGGTACCAGCCATCCTTCTTGACCACAAAGTCCATGACCAGCTGACCACCAACGGGCACATCGAAGATAAAGCCGGATGCGTTCATCTCAATGGTCTCACCGCCGCCGTAGGTCTTTTCCCGGTTGATTTCAATACCGTCCTTTTCCAGGGTGGCAGTTTCCATTTTCAGAATGCCGCCGTTGGTAAAGTCAAAGTCCATAATATTGCCGCCGAGGACAGCGTTGTCCACCACCTGCACCTGCATGGTGGCTGTGACAGCCTTGCGCACGATGCCCACAGATGCCGTCACGGTGACCGTGCCCTCCTTCAGACCTGTGAGCAGACCGTCCTCGGTCAAGGATGCTGTACCTGCTGCCAGACTTTCTTCATCCAGCGTCCAGACCACAGGGTACAGGCTCATATCGGCAGGGCTGCCGGAGGCTTTCTTGCCGCTGACTGTCAGCTGCAGCATATTGCCGATGGCCACATAGTCTGCCACAGCAGAGGCTTCCATGGATACAAGATCCGTATCGTCCGTTACGGTAATCAGGGCTGTATCCTTCACGGCTGTGCCGTCATACATGGCATAGCCGGTAATGGTGGCAGTACCTTCACCCACGCAGGTGACCAAACCGGTGTAGGGATCTACCTCTGCCACATTTTGATTGGAGGTGGTGAAGTACAGGCCCTCAAACTGCTCCTGCGTCACCTCGTTGAGCTGGGTAGTCAGACCGGAGATGGTGCTCTGCGCCGTTTCTCCGCGGGGCAGCACCAGAGAGCTGTGCCCATCGAGCTTCAGATATACATCACGCAGCACATCGTCAAGGCCGGAAACGCGCACATCCAATGCGCCCACTCTTGTCTGGTCTCCCAGAGTAAAGGCTGCAAGGACCTGTGCGTCTGCATTCTGACCCACCAGCTTCACATTGCAGGAGGCATACTCGGTGTTGCCTTCGCCGTTCACATAGCTTTCTGTCAGTGCGCTGACTTTGCCCACCACGGTGACCACGTTTTCGTCGGTGCTCTCATAGACTACATTGCCCTTGACTGCGCCGGCATCCACGCGGATCTTCTCACCGGTGGTGGTATAGGGTCTTGCATAAACCGCAACAGAGGTCTTGGTGTCGAACAGTTCCGATGCCTGCGTCATTTCCACGCCGCCAAAGCCCACTTCGTGGACCTCAATATCATCGATCCAGACGCTGCCCTCCCAACCGGTCAGTTCCTGATCGCCGGGGTAGGCATAGTGGGTGTTGCAGGAAATACGGGGCAGACCGTAGATGGTGCCGTCACCGCTGACCGGTGCACGGACAGGGACCGTCAGATCCACCCACTGTCCATCCTCCAACGCTGCCATATCCACGATCCGGCTGGAATAAACTTCATTATAGACCACCGAGCCCTTGGCATTGGAGGCAAAGTCATACAGCTGCACGGAAAGACGAGGCTCTGCCATTGCGCCCTCGGCGCGCTTGTAGCCATCGACCTTCACGCGGAAGCTCATTTCATACAGGTGCCCCAGTTCCATGGGTGCCAACTCGCCGTTTTTCACAATGATCTCAAAACCGGAACTGCCCTTTCTCGGGGCATTGGGATTGAATTCCAGCTTCAGTGCCTGATTGCCGGTGCCGTCATCGGCTGCCTGAGCGCTGAGCCAGGTGGTATCGGAGGGGGCAAGGAAGCCCTGCCAGTTGTGACCCTCATCAAAGGAGGTGGTCTGCTCGTCAAGCAGATTTTCGCCCACATCCCCCACAGTCAGAGAGAAGGTCTTTTCAAACACAAAGTCATTCTGCCGCACGGTCACGGTGACTTCGCCTTCGCCGCTCGTCAAAGCAGAAAGGGTATGTGCCTGCTCGTCCACACTCAGCACGGCAGGATCGCTGACCTCATAGGTAATATCCACTTCTTCGGGGTAGACCACATCACCGTCTTCACCCACCATGGTAAAGACAAAATCTCTGGTGGTCAGACGGGGGATCTGCCCCGTAACGGTACCCTCCAGCTGAACATCGGCACTGACCACGGGAGACAGGGGCTTGACCGTCACGGGAATGTTAACTTGTGCCGTTTCTCCACCGATCTCGGCAAAAACCGTCACATAGGCATCCTCCACAGGCTCCGATGCCACCACCTGCACCACAGCAGGCGCTGTCAATGTGGCAGGCAGCACCTCGGCTGTCAGAATCTCCGGATGGGATACTTCTGCATACAGTTCTGCGCCGTAAAGAGTGTCATACGTGCCGTCCTCCCACGCACCGGAAACAGGTACTTCCATGGTGCGTCCCGGCTTGGCAGAAAGAGTGCCGGATTCCAGCACGAAAGAACTGCTGCCCTCTTCCAGCGTCAGGCTGCGGAAGCACAGAGCTGCCGCGCCGGAGGTGTTGACATGGTTTGCTTCCAGACAGAAGGTCAGCACATGGTCGCCTGCTTCCAGTCTGACAGGACGCAGGGATGCCGAAGATGCCGTTCTTGCAGAGGCATAGGCGTCGACCATGCCAAGATACAGATCGTCCACATACACGCCGACCTTGCCGCCCTGCCCGTTGCGGTACAGCTGCAAAGACGGCAGGAAGCTGCCTTCGGCAGTTTCGATCATAAAGCTGACAGACGCACCCTTGCCGCCCAGAAGGACTGCCGCGCCTTCCTCGGTATCATACAGGGCATTGCCGGTAGTGCTTTCAAAGCACCAGTTGTCAGAGCGGACGCCATCATCGGGCAGAGTCTCGTAAGACTCCACAGCCTCAAAGCCGGAGGCGGTCAGTTCAGCGCCCTTGGTAAAATCAAAGATCTGCTTTTCCTGCTCCGTGACCTGTACGCGCAGCTTGCCCAACTGCGTATCGCCGCACAGGATGGTCAGGGAGGTGCTCCCCTGCTCCAGACCGCAGACGGTCAGCTCGTTAAATGCATTGATCTGTGCCTGTACCACTGTATCGTCTGCCACGGACACAGACAGATCTTCATAGGTCTGACCGAGAACAAAGTAACGCTTGGCCAGATCCAGAACGGTCTGTTCGCCCTCTTCCACGCTGACGCTGCCAAGGGGCAGCAGATCTATGGAAGCCAGAGAAATATTTGTTCTGCCGGAATAGGACGTAATCACAGGGTTGTTGTACTCACCCACACCGCGGACGGTGATGGTGTTGATGCCCTCATCCAGGAACATCTCGCCAAGGCAGACCGACGCCACATTGGATGCCGTGTCACGGAATTTATAACCGGAATAGACGCACTTGCCGTTGACATAGAAATCGGCATAGCCGCCGCCGGGATTGGTGCGTTCATCCAGCGGATAGTCCTTGGAGCTGTCGTTCTGGTGGACCAGCTCCATATTTAAGCTGTACCAGCCTGCGGCAGACAGCTCCACATCCACGGTAATATCGCTGGCGCCGTCATTGGTGCCAACTCTGCCGTTGTGAGCAATGCCCCACGCCACATCGTCCCCTGCGGACAGATACAGACGGTTGCCGGCTGCTTGTGTCAGAAGGCTCTTTTCGCCGTTGATGGACCAGTTCTGGTTTTCTTTCATCCAGGCAAGCGCCTGCTCACAGGCAGCTTTCTCTTGGGCAGTCATTTCCACATTCTGGTTTGTGCCCAGCTTTCGCAGCTCAGAGCCACCTGCCGTTTTGACCACAGGAAGCTCCTGCCACCAGCTCTGAGAGGCGGCACGCTTTGCGAAGTTCTTAAAATCCACATGGACAGCCTGCGGCGCAGACTGCTCCCCGGTGGAGGCTGTGACGGTCAGAGGAATGGATGCCAGCTGCTCGCCGTCTTCCAGCAGCAGGAGCTCCGTTTCACCCTCCTGCAGACCTTCCACAATGGCACGCTTGCCCGCAAGCAGTTGAACTGCTGCAATGTCCTCATCTTTACACACCAAAGTGTGGATCTCGGGATCGGGAGACAGGTGGAACGGAAGATAGGCACTCAGATCCACAGACTTCAAGCCGCCTGCTTCCACGGTGATATCTGCCAGAGGGTTAAAGGAAATGCTGCGCAGACACACATTGGCGCGGCTGGTGTAGACCACCACTTCACCGGTATAGTCCTTGACGCTGTCATAGCCGGAGGCATTGGCAACGATACGGATGCTCACCGTGTTTTTGCCCTCTTCCAGCCACACCACACCAAGGTTATCGGAGGCTGTGCCGAAGCCCACAGTGCCGTAGTCCTCGCAGACCACTTCGCCGTTGATGCCCACATCCACATATGCACCGCCTGCGCCCTGACCGGAATCATTGGGAATATCCAGCACAGTGGCATTGTCCGTATTCTGGCGCTGTACTTCCAGGTTCAGCACATACCAGCCCTCGGTCTGAGCCTGCACATCCAGAAACAGGGTGTCGCGCCCCTGGGTATTGAAATAATAGCTGTTGAACAGCGCGCCCCAACCGATGTTGTCATCGGCGCACAGGTACATACGCTGACCGTTGGCACGGTTGATATCCCAGTCCGGGGTGGAGAAATTCCAATACCCGTCCGCGAGATACGCCTGCATCTGCTTGTAAGCCGCAAGCTCCGTGGCGGACATGGCTTTGCCGTAATATGTACCAAAGCGTCTTGTTTCATAGCCGTTTTTGGTGTTGACCTTCAGAAGGTCATTCCACCAGGGCTGCTCAGACGCTTCCTTGGCAAACTCCTTGAAATCGATGGTGATGCTCTGCGGTGCTTCTGCCTCAGCCGCCGCAGCAAAGCCTGCCGGCAGCATGCCCAGCACCATGATCAGTGCCAGAAGCATACAGATCATCCGTTTCATTGTCTTCATACTGATACCTCCCAAAACAGGATATTCGTATGATTTGATTATATCTAAATGTTTTTTCCATGTCCATCTGTTAACAACTCAAAAATATACGATTTTTGGTCATTCTCCGCCGACCGAAAACGCATATCTTGTACATCCCCTGCCTGTGCGCATAACCTCGCGGGAGCCTCCGACTATAGTAAGTCATTGCGAGGGAGGATTTGAAAAATCCGACCGTGGCAATCTCTCGGCAGTTTTTAGATTGCCACGTCGGGCATTCGCCCTCCTCGCAATGACACGTATTGTACGTACTGCTGTTTAAATCTGTCGGCGGAGCCGACACATTCATGGTCAATTCAATAAGAAAAGCACCCCAAGGCGGGAAAGCCGCCTTGGGGTATAGGTGATCTTTATTTCAGGTAGAAGGGCGTGGAGCAGCAGATGCGGTGCTGAACATCGCCCACGATCTCCACACGGATGAACTTGGCATCGGGAATATCGGTCAGAGGAACCTTGACGCTGATGCTGCCGTCTTCTCCGCCTTCCTTGGTGCGGAAGATGACCTTCTGGTCGGCATAGACACGGACACAGGTGACGGGGCCGCGGGATGTCTTGGCAGTGATCTCCAGAGTTCCTGCCTTGGCCTCGGCCACAGTCAGCTCATCGCCGGGGACAAACTCACCGATGCACACATCGCACTCATCGAAACCGCAGGCTGCAATGGTGTGGCCTGCACGAACTGCCTTGACCACACTTTCGCGGCTGGGCACTTCACCCTTGAGGTAGACAAAGTTGGTAGCAGGGTTATCCAGTGCACGGCGAGGACCATAGAGGTCAACGGAGTTCATAACAGCCTTTCTGCCGCCTTCGAGCCAAGCGCGCTCGATGTGGGAGTAAGCCAGAGGCTGCATGGGCTCATAGTCGATGGCGTCGTAATCATAAGCGTTCCAGTAACCCACCTTGTTGGGATGAGTGGCGCAGATGGCGCCGCCGTGGGCGTGGACATAGTCGATGGCTTCCTTCAGGTAGGCATCGACCTCCTCATCGGAGAAGAAGCTGCAGGTATACTTGGGGGTGTAGGCATCGGGATCAATGCCCATGGCCAACATATGATAGCAGTTATGATAGAGATGTTCGTTGTTGTCGTTCCAGTTGAAGGGGTGGTACTCCTGACCGTCCAAGAACAGGACCTTGTCATCGCTGTACTTCTTCATGTCCAGCTTGCCCTTGTAGGGAGTGGTGTCCTTGACAGCCAGTGTGCAGATATCCCAGCCCATATAGCGCATGATGGCATTGATGGTGCCGGGCTGAGAGTCAGCGCCGTACCAGTCCAGAGAGTGCATATGGGTGGACATTTTGTAGTTCTTCTTGATGGGCAGGGTCTTGGGCTCCTGTGCCGGGAGCTGTTCGCTTTCGCCGTTCTTGAAACGGGTGAAGTAAGCCACAAGGTTCTTGACGTACTTTCTCCAGAAGCTCAGGCAGCGCTCGGAATCCTCGGTCAGCTCTTCGGGGAAGAGGATCTGGCTGAGGAAATACATACCCTTGCCGTAGTTGCCGCGCATGACGAGAGCACCGTCACGGACAGCGCAGTCCATAAAGGAACCGAGGACTTCCCAGCCGCTTTCACCGAGGGTGACGAAGCAGGACTTTGCAGCGGTGCGCACTTCGGTGGCGCCCTGGCTGCCGGTGGCGTGGGTGATGTTGAAGCTGTCCACCTTGATCTTCCACATGAGCATCTCATCGGGGGTGATCACTTCAGGTTCGGAGAACAGGCGTCTGCCGGGTTCTTCCACCCAAGGCATCAGATAGGTCATATACAGGGAAGGATCTTCCGTGAAGGAAGGATCTGCCGCGCAGGCATAGCCATTGATGGTCTGGATGTAGCGGTGGATGAGCATGGTGTCGCCCAGCTCATGGGGCAGGAACTGAGGCACCCAGCGCTGATAATCCTGATGCATCATGAGCATGACGCCGCCGCGCTTGACCCAGTCCTGAATATAGGGTTCGTCGTTTTCGATGTAGTCATTGAAGCCGTGCTGCTCAATGATGGCAATGTCATATTTCTCCAGATAATTTTTCTTGGAGTAGTCGATCTTTTCGATCTCGATGCCCTGCTCTTTGAGGAAATCCACGAACAGGTAGGGAGCACGATGCCAGTGCTCAAAATAGCCGATCTTCAGTTTTTGTGACATAGGTATTCCTCCTGTATAGTCTTTTTGTTACTGTACCACATTTGCTTTCTTTCAGCAAGAAAAAATATAAAGATCTGAGGAAAATTCCTCAGATCTTTTGTGTTATTCGCAGCGCTCTCCTCTGCCGATGGCAGCCACCTCGTAGGGGGTGGACTGGTAGACCAGATAATTGAGCCAGTTGGAGTACAACAGGTTTGCGTGGCTGCGCCAGCGCACCAGCGGTTCCTTGGTATCATCGTCATCGGGGAAGTAGTTTTTGGGCACTTCGATCTCAAGGCCCAGATTCTTATCCCGCAGGTATTCCAGCTTCAGGGTCTCTCTGTCATACTCGGAGTGACCGGTGATAAACACCTGTCTGCCGCCTTCGGTACACATGGCATAGAGACCTGCCTCCTCACTCTCGGCAAGGATCTTCAGCCGCGGCTCAGCTGCCACATCCTCACGGCGGATGGTGGTATGGCGGGAATGGGGCACCCAGAACTCTTCGTCAAAGCCGCGGAGCAAAATGGGGTTTTTATACACCACTCTGTGCGGGAAAATGCCGAACATTTTCTTCTCAAGAGGCACTTTGTCAATGCCAAAGTGGTAGTAAAGACCCGCCTGTGCACCCCAGCAGATATGGAAGGTGGAATGGACATGGGTCTTGGTCCACTCCATGATGGTGCAAAGCTCCTGCCAGTACTCCACCTGTTCAAAGGGCATCTGCTCCACCGGCGCGCCGGTGATGACCATGCCGTCAAAATACTGATCCTTGATCTCGTCAAAGGTCTTGTAGAATGCCAGCATATGCTCCTGCGAGGTGTTCTTTGCCTTGTGGGTGCTGACCTGCACCAGCTCCAGCTCCACCTGCAGGGGGGTGTTGCCCAAGAGTCTTGAAAGCTGTGTTTCCGTGACGATCTTGGTGGGCATCAAATTCAGAAGCGCAATTTTCAGAGGACGGATCTCCTGTGTCTCCGCCCGCATCTTGGACATGACAAAAATATTTTCACTTTCCAGGGTCTGCCGTGCAGGCAGAGCGTCGGGAATTTTAATGGGCATAGGGTTTTGTTCCTCTCTTTAGGTTCAGATCTGATCCAGCGCCTGCTGCAGATCCGCGATGATATCCTCCACATTCTCGATACCGACAGAGAAGCGGATGAACTCCGGGCCGATGCCGGAGGCTTCCAGCTGGGCATCTGTCAGCTGACGGTGGGTGGTGGAGGCAGGATGGAGCACACAGGTGCGGGCATCTGCCACATGGACCACGATCTGGGCAAGGCGCAGCTTGTTCATCAGCGCCATGGCCGCCTCTCTGCCGCCCTTGACACCAAAGGACACCACGCCGGATGCGCCCTTGGGCAGATACTTGACGGCAAGGTCATAATACTTGCTGCCTTCCAGCAGCGGATAGTTGACCCACAGGACTTTTTCCTGCTGCTGCAGGTATTGGGCCACCTTCAAAGCATTTTCGCTGTGCCGCTGCACACGCAGTGCCATAGTCTCAAGGCCCAGATTGAGCAGGTATGCCGCCATGGGCTGAGGGGTACAGCCAAAGTCACGCATGAGCTGCACACGGGCTTTGGTAATAAAGGCAGCCTTGCCAAACTGCTTGGTATAGACCACGCCGTGGTAGCTCTCGTCCGCTTCGCTCAGCTCGGGAAACTTGCCGCCCTTCTCCCAGTCGAAGGTACCGCCGTCTACGATACAGCCACCGAGAACATTGGCATGACCGTCCATATACTTACTGGTGGAATGGGTGACGATATCGGCGCCGAACTTGAAGGGATTGCACAGATACGGGGTAGTGAAGGTGTTGTCCACGATCAGGGGCACGCCGTGTCTGTGGGCAAGGTCTGCCATACGCTCTATATCCAGCACGGTCAGAGCGGGATTGGCCACAGTTTCACCGAAGACCAGACGGGTGTTTTCGTCAAACAGGCTTTCCATCTCTTCATCGGTCATATCGTCACGGGCGTAGCGTACCTCAATGCCCATTCTTGCCAGAGTGACAGAGAACAGGTTGATGGTGCCGCCGTAGATGTTGTTCATGGAGATGAAGTTCTGCCCCTGGGAGCAGATGTTGAACACTGCCATAAAGCTGGCTGCCTGACCGGAGGAGGTCAGCATGGCGCCTACGCCGCCTTCCAGATCCGCGATCTTGGCTTCCACCGCAGCCACGGTGGGATTGGAGATTCTTGTGTACATATGGCCGTCTGCCTCAAGGTCAAAGAGCTTGCCGAGCGCGGCGGCATCGTCATATTTATAAGTGGTGCTCTGATAAATAGGAAGAGTCCGGGGCTGACCGTTTTCCGGTTCATAGCCGGACTGGATGCATTTTGTTTCAAACCGGTACATAGCAAGAGCCTCCTGCCGAAAATATATACGTAAATTGTACCGTCTGACCGCTTCATTGTCAAGCTTCTTGACATATCGCTAAAAATGGGATAAAATAGACCCGCAGAGACGTTAAGAGTTGCAAAATCGCGGATTTGGATTCGGATTTTGCAATTTTTGTTTTATGGAGGGGTATTGCTATGGAACTGCATGAACTGATGAACAGGCTGGAATGTTTTCCCATCATCGCCGCCGTCCGTGACGGCAAATTTGCCGCGGCGCTGGAATCCCCTGCCGACGTGCTGTTTTATCTCGACGCCAAACTCTCCGGCATCCGACAGAGAGTGCAGCAGGCACATGAGCACGACAAACTGCTGTTTGTCCACATCGACCTTGCCGAAGGCATCGGCAAAGACAAGGAAGGGCTGCAGTATCTGGCAGGTCTCGGCGTAGACGGCATCATCTCCACCAGAGGGCAGATCATCCGTGCCGCCAAGGATCTGGGACTTCTGACCGTGCAGCGGTTTTTTGCTCTGGATTCCCAAGGTCTTGGCAGCGTCCACGAAATGCTCAAAAACACCGCCCCCCACATGATGGAGATCATGCCCGGTGTGATCCCCAAGGTCATCAGCCGTTTCTCCCACGGCAGCATTCCTGTGATCGCAGGCGGTCTGATCGATGCCAAGCAGGAGGTCACTGCCGCCCTGAGCAGCGGCGCCACCGCCATTTCCACCGGCTGCAAGGAGCTTTGGTATATTTAAAGTTTCCCTTGCATATTGTGCAATAATCTGCTAAACTGTATGAAATATTTTCAGGTTGAAAGGAATGGTGTGTTATGTTGGAATTTCGTGATCTGACTCTGCTGGAGATCGTTATCCGTATTTTGGTCGCCATCGTCTTCTCCGGCATCATCGGTCTGGAGCGCGGCCTTAAAAATCGTGCCGCAGGCTTCCGTACCTATATGCTGGTGTGCCTCGGCTCCTGTGTAATCATGCTGACCAATCAGTACATCTACCAGGCCACCGGTGCAGGTGATCCCGTCCGTATGGGCGCACAGGTGGTCAGCGGTATCGGCTTCCTCGGTGCCGGCACCATCATCGTCACCAAGCGCAACCAGATCAAAGGTCTGACCACCGCTGCCGGTCTGTGGGCATCTGCCTGCATCGGTCTGGCTGTAGGCATCGGCTTCTACGAGGTGGCGCTGGTAGGCGCAGTCGCCATCTACCTGTCCCTGACCCTGCTGCACACCTGGGAGGATCACATCCGCCGCAAAACCAAGGTGCTGACCATCTACGCGGAACTGAAGCCCGGCGTCAATCTTGGTGAATTCCTGCGCCAGGCAAAGGAGCAGGAGCTGGTCATCAGCAACACACAGCTGGAGCATGAGCATATGTCCACCGATGTGGGGCTGTGCCTGCTGGCTACGGTAAAGAGCAACCGCAAGGTCATGCGTGTGGAGCTGCTGGAGCAGATCAATTCCCTGTCCTGTCTGAGTTATATGGAAGAACTTTAAAGCCAAAGATCCGTGATGCAGTCTGCATCACGGATCTTCTGTTATAAGGACCGTTCCTTTTCTTCTATCATACAGGTCAAGGACCTGCTCTTTGATGTACCGCCCATCGCCCCACGCTTCCATGGCAAGCTGCCACGGCGGCACGGCAGGCACAAGTCGGCAGCCGGTGCCCATGGCCTGCAGCTCGTTTAAGATCTTGGCGGCGGTATGCAGAAGATAGCCCTCCTGCGCCGCGTTTTTGGCAGAAAAGGTAATGTAACATCGTTTCATAAGGCGAGTATAGCGCCGCAAACACCAAAAGTAAAACTGAAGCTTTTGATGTTAAATATTGGTTTTTTCAATATGCTATGCTTTATTCTTGAAGATACCGATATTTTATAGTATCATATCCTTATCAAAACAAGGACGGTGGATATGATGAATTTGACCAATGTTCAGACCTTTCTGCGCGTGGTCTACTGCAACAGCCTGACCCAGGCAGCCAATGAGTTGTTTGTTTCCCAACCCACGGTGACTGCCCGGCTGCAGCAGCTGGAACAGGAGCTGGACACGACTCTCCTGCGCCGCGGCAAGGGTGTGCGTACCATCGAGCTGACACCACAGGGCAGAGCCTTTGTTCCTCTGGCAGAGCGCTGGGTGGCGCTGGAGTTGGAAACAGGGCAGTTCAAAAGTCAGCAGGTACAGATGCCCCTGTCCATCGCCTGCCTTGACAGCATCAATCTGTATGTCCTCGCCCCTCTGTTCCGGGATCTGACGCGGCAGTATCCGGATCTGCGGCTGAATTTGCGCACACATCAGTCCTATGAGATCTTCTCACTGGTCGAAAATCACGAGGTGGATTTTGGTTTTTCTTACATTCTCTCCCGCCACAGCAGTGTGGTCTGTGAAGCTCTGTTCTCTGAGAACATGGCTCTGATCGCCAACAAAGCGTCCTTCCCCGCAGGAGCGACCCTCACACCGGAAGAACTGGATCCATCCCTTGAGATCTTTGTGCCGTGGAGCCAACAATACATCCTGTGGCACAACGACTGGTGGGATCCCAGAAAGACACCTCTGGTGCAGGCAGACCTTGCCTCCATGATCCCGCTCTATCTGGATCATCCCGGCAGCTGGGCCATCTGCCCTTACTCGGCAGCCCGGGCCTTCCTGCAGGCGAACGCCGATCTGCAGGTGCTGCAGCTCAGCTGCCCCATCCCCCGCAGAATATGCTATCTGCTCAGCAGCAAAACAGGCGGCTGGACGGAGCCCGCGGCAGCAAAGCTGTTCCGTGAAAAACTGCAGACCTATCTGGAAAACGCCGACTGGCTGGATAAATTATAAAAACGAGGTGCTTTCAGCACCTCGTTTTTTAAAATACAGAAGTTAGAAAGATCTCCAATCCCACAAAGATCAGAATGATGCCGCCCAGGATCCCGGCTTTGCCTGCAAGCTTTGTCCCTGCTTTTTTGCCAAGATACACACCTGCATAGCAAATAAAGAATGTCACAAGGGCAATGATGGCAGCTGCCAGTACCGCATAGGGCAAGGTATATTCTGCAATGGTAAAGCCCACAGACAGGGCATCAATGGAAGTTGCCACACCCTGCACCAAAAGACTTTTCAGCCCTACGGCAGGAGTCTGCTCTGCTTCCCCGGTGCTTTCTGCGATCATGCTTACACCGATATAGACAAGCAGCCCCAGGGCGATCCACGGAATGGCTTTTTCAAATGCTGAGAAACATTGCACGATGCTATGTACACACAGCCAGCCGATCATAGGCATTGCCGCCTGAAACAGGGCAAACACCAGAGCGATGCCGCACATTTTGCGGTGCGCCATCTCAGGCTCATGGAGCCCATTTGCCAGAGACACGGAAAAGGCATCCATGGCAAGCCCCACACCCAACAGCACACTGCTGACAAAAAAACGCACACTCATCACGGGTCGATCCTCATTTCACAAATCATACCGCATGATTGTATCACAGCAGCTGCGCTGCGTCAATGCTTGCAGATGATGCGGATGGCCTTGTGGACGCACTGCACCTGCACCTGTTCGTGCCCCGGCTCGTGCTCTCCGTCCAGCGTCCAGTCCATTTCCGGCTGCGCGTGTATCTGCACGCTGCTTGTGTTGCGGAAGGTCAGCATGGTGCTGTCATAGGTCTGCCGCTGCAGCGCCAAAACGCACTCTGCCAGTTCCTTCAGATCCTTTGGTGCACGAATGAGCAGCAGCTCCAGTTTGCCGTCACACAGATCCACCCGTTCCTTTGCCAAAGTCAGCACACCCCCTACAGAGGTAGAATTACTGATGGCACCGAACACAAATTCATCCTCGATCTCGGTACCGTCCGGCAAAAGAAAGCGCATATGCCATGTGCGCAGCTGCGAAAGCTCCTGAATGCCGCCAAGGACATAGGCGGCATGGCCCAACAGGTTTTTGGCATTCTGAGGTGTCAGGTAGCTGGCTCTTGTAAATATGCCGAAGGATGCCACATAGGAAAAGAACCTGCCTGCAAAAGTGCCCATATCCACATACATGGGCGTACCCTCTATAACATCCCGTGCCGCCTGCATAATGTTGGTGGAAAGCTGCAGGCTTGCCGCAAAGTCATTGGTAGAGCCTGCCGGAATATAGCCGATGGGCACATCCGCACCGGACTTCAGCACACCGGACGCCGTTTCGTTGAACGTGCCGTCACCGCCGCAGCAGACCACCAGATCCACCTGTCCTGCCAGCTCCATGGCGATCTGCTCGCAGTCGCCTGCATGGTCGGTCAAATGGGTCATGACATGATAGCCATTGCGATTATAGAGGGCGATGATATCTGCCAGATATCGGCGCCCTTTGCGCTGACCTGCGCACGGATTGACAAGAAGCAGCATTGTTTTCATACTTATTCCCATCCTCATACGCTGCATTGGGGCGGCAAACGCCGCCCCATGGTTTTAATAGATATCCGGTGTGATCTGATCCACCAAGGTGATATCGGCATAGTAGTAGTTCCTGCCGCGGTAGATGGTCAGACGGACGCTCTGTCCTGCCTCATAGCCGTTTTTCACCGTTACAAGCTCATCAAGAGAGGACACATCGTGTCCGTCAAACTGCACGATCACATCGTTTTCCTCCAAGCCCTTCTCGAAGGCATCGGAATCTTCCAGAATTCCTGTGACCAGAACACCGGAAGGCAGATGATAGAACAGCTGCGCACGCAGATCCACGGTCTGTCCCTGTATGCCGATGGCAGGTCTGCCGGACACGTAGCCCTGGCTGATCAGTTCATCCAGAATAGGCTTTGCCTGGGTGATGGGGATGGCGAAGCCAAGACCCTCCACCGTGGCGTTGGAAAAATGGTCACCGCTCATTTTCATGGTGTTGATGCCGATGACCTGTCCATAGCAGTTGATCAAAGGGCCGCCGGAGTTGCCGGAATTCAGCGCCGCGTTGGTCTGAATCAGCGTCATTTGTCTGCCGGACATATTGAGGTCACGGTTGATGGCAGATACGATGCCGTCTGTCATGGTTCCCCGCAGTTGGGTACCCAGAGGGTCACCGATGGCAACCACCGCGTCACCGACACGGAGCACATCGCTGTCACCGAACTGGGCAGGGGTCAGTCCCTGCGCCTCGATCTTCAGCACTGCCAGATCCGTAGTCTCGTCTCCGCCTACAAGCTCCGCTTCATAGCGGTCATGCTCTCCCAGAAGCACATAGATCTGCTGGGCGTTGTCGATCACATGGTAATTGGTGATCACATAGCCGTCTTTCGACATAACGATGCCTGTTCCTGTGCCGGAGCCGCCTGCATTGATGCAGGAAATGGATGCCACGCTGGGCGACACCTTTTCATAGATCTGCTGCAGGCTGAGAGCCTGAGCATCCTCCACAGGACGGTTTTCCACGCTCCGGGGCGTATCTGTGATATCCACGCTTCCCTTGGGCGCATCCTGCGCCTTGACGGGAGACATCTTCTGGGTTTGCTGCTCCGGGTATTCCGCAACCGCTTCCATGGTCTCGCCATCTCCAAGAGAGAAGGTCAGACTGTCGGCTTCCTTTTCCACCGTCAGATCCAGAAAGTTCACCGCCCACGATACGATGCCCGTGATCAGTGCCAGAATGACCAGCACCGCCAACAGCCCGGTATGGCGCTTTCTTTTCTTTTTCTGCGGAGCGTTATAGCCGCTGCCGTAGGGCTTGTAGCTGTATTGCTCATAAGATTCGGATCGGGCATCCCAATCGTCGTAGTTCATATCTCACACCTCGTTTCAGCCCACTGCATATCATCGCACATTGGGCAGGGTAAAGGTAAATGTCGTCAGATCATTTTCGCTGGTGACGAAAATATCCTCTCCGTGGGAATTCAAGATGGTCTTGACGATATAAAGACCCAGTCCCACACCATCGGGATCGGCAGAACGGCTCTTGTCCGCCTTGTGGAAACGATCAAAGATCAAGGGCAGCTCCTTGGGATCGATGGTTCCGCCGGAGTTGCAGATGGTGACCACAGCTTTGCCGCCCTCGGTCTGCAGCTGCAGCCGAAGCAGGCCACCGTCATCACAGAATTTGATGGCATTGTCCGTCAGATTGTAAATAACCTGCGTGATGCTGTCGGGGTCTGCCTTTGTCCACACGCTTCTGTCCGGCAGACGGACATCCACATGAAGATTTTTACGGTAGATCCGCTGCTCAAAGCTGATGAGCACTTGTCCGATGGTCTCGCACAGGTCGAACCGGCGCTTTTTCTCCTCACTGATGCCCTGCGACTGCAGACGGGATATCTCCAGCATACTGCGCACCAAACGAGACAGTCTTCTGATCTCATCGGAGACCATCTGCATATAGTGCCTGTGCTGGTTTTGCGGGATAGTGCCGTCCAGTATGCCGTCCAGGAAGCCTGCAATGGTGGTCATGGGTGTCTTCAGCTCATGGCTCACATTTGCCACAAATTCCTTGCGCTGCCGCTCGGATTTTGCAAGATCCTCTGCCATGGTATTGAAGGCGGCAGCAAGCTCATTGACCTCTTCTGTGTTGCGTTTGCTGACCGCAGCCCGGGCATCCAGATCACCATGACCGAACCGCGCCACCGCGTGGGAAATGGTCTGCAGAGATCTTGCCTGACTGCGTCCGAGCAGATAACAGGCGATCAGCGCCACCGCCAGAACGGACACGGAAACATAGAACAAGATGGTCGTTGCCTGCACCGACACCCGGGTGATCTGGGTCTGCGGCGCAGTCACGATCAGTGCGCCGAGCACCTCTTCTGTCATCTGGGAGACGATGCTCACGCCTTCCACATAATGAAGCTGCTCATAGATGCCCCCAAGGTCGCTTTCGCAGAAGGCTTCCCCTTCGGACAAGATCGTACCGATCAGCGCAGGATCTATGACCAGATCCGTATGGGGACAGTCCACCTCAAGGCAGGAACAGATGCGAACACTGCCGTCTGCTTCACACAAAAGAATATGGCTGCCGGATGCCTGCGCCGTGGTGGTCAGACAAATATGAAAATCGCCCCAACGGTAATCCAGCTCGCCCGTTGCATCATAGGCACCGGCAAGCTCAGACAGGATCTGGGCATTGCTGCGCAAATTCTGCCGCTGCTCTGCCTCCAAAGATCTTCCCAGCATCAGACGAAACGTCACACCCAGCAAAAACAGGCACAGAAGGATCAGCGCTGCCGACATGGCAAACATTCGGCTGAAGGTGGTCTTCATCCCTGAAGCACCTCAAACTTGTAGCCGACGCCCCAGACAGTTTTCAGCGTCCACTGTTCGGATACGCCCTCCAGCTTTTCACGCAGACGCTTGACATGGACATCCACCGTGCGGCTGTCACCGTAGTAATCAAAGCCCCAGACCTCGTCCAGCAGCTGATTTCTGGTATATACCCGGTTGGGGGACGATGCCAGATGGAACAAAAGTTCCATTTCCTTGGGCGGTGTATCCACCTTTTTGCCGTCTACGATCAGTTCAAAAGCCTCCAGATCAATGACAAGCTTATCAAACACCAGGCGCTTGGACGCACCGTTTTCGCTTTCGCTGCCGCCGCGGCGGAGCACAGCCTCCATGCGGGCAAGAACTTCTTTCATTTCAAAAGGCTTTGTGATGTAGTCGTCGGCGCCCATTTTCAGACCTGCTACCTTGTCGCCCAGTTCTCCTCTTGCCGTGAGCATGATCACGGGGGTATTGGAATCCTGACGGATGGTGCGCAGAACGCCCCAGCCATCCATCACAGGCAGCATCACATCAAGCAGCACCAGATCGGGCTGCAGCTTGCGGAACATTTCCACCGCATTGCCCCCGTCTGCCGCAATGGCAGTCGCATAGCCTTCCTTTTCCAGATACAGATGCAGAAGATCCGCAATGTTGCGGTCATCCTCCACGATCAAGACCGTTCGAGCCATCGTCATACCTCCTCTATCTCTATGTATTAACCATTATAACCGATGATGCATGTTTTGCATGAATAATTTGTAAAACTTCCTCCTAAGAACGGCGTTAAAAAATTATTCAACAAACGTTCACATTCTTTTTTTGTTTCGTTCACAACTGTTTTTGCAAATTGGTGTATGATGTGACCGTAGCACAAACCACTCTCCAATTTTCTCCCTCTCTTTTCTTTCAAGCGGAACCCACAGCTCCCCCGGCTGTGGGTTTTGCCTATCCAAAAAATATTGGCGATATTTTTTGGATAGAAATTCGCATCGCATCGTTTCTTGACAGCTTAAAAGGACACTTCGGTACAACCGAAGTGTCCTTTTTGTTTATCCGCCAAGATATGCCTTCTTGATGGCATCGGAGGTGGCGAGCTCTGCACCGGTGCCGGACATGGCAACGGAGCCGGTCTCCAGAACGTAGGCACGGTCTGCGACCTTCAGCGCCATTTCCGCATTCTGCTCGACCAGCAGAATAGTGGTGCCTGCTTTGTGCAGTTCCTTGATGATATCAAAGATCTGCTCCACCAGAATAGGTGCCAGACCCATGGAAGGCTCATCCAGCATCAGAAGCTTGGGATGAGAGATCAGCGCTCTGCCCATTGCCAGCATCTGCTGCTCGCCGCCGGACAGAGTACCTGCGATCTGGCTTCTGCGCTCTTTCAGTCTGGGGAAACGCTCGAAGATGTCTTCCAGTTCTTCCTTGGTGGGATTCTTATGAATATAAGCGCCCATCTCCAGATTTTCCAGAACAGTCATCTGCTGGAAAATGCGGCGGCCTTCGGGAACATGGGCAAGGCCCTTGTAGACCAACTTATGTGCCTCTGTGTGAGAGATATTCTCACCCACAAACTCGATGGAGCCGGTCTTGGTACGCAGCATACCGGAAACAGTCTTCAGAATGGTGGACTTGCCCGCGCCGTTGGCGCCGATCAGGGTAACGACTTCACCCTCGTCCACGTGGAAGGATACATCCTTGACGGCATGGATGGCACCATAATAGACATTGATATTGTCAACTTTCAGCATCGTTGCCATGGCGCTTACTCCTTTCTGCCGCCGAGGTAAGCCTTAATGACCTCGGGGTTGTTCTGGATTTCCTCGGGTGTGCCCTTTGCAATGGTCTGACCGAAATCCAGCACGCAAATACCTTCGCAGATGTTCATAACAAGGCTCATGTCATGCTCGATGAGCAGGACGGCAATGTTGAAGGTATCACGGATCTTGACGATGTTTTCCATCAGTTCCGCAGTCTCGGAGGGGTTCATGCCGGCTGCAGGCTCGTCCAGCAGCAGCAGCTTGGGCTCGGTCGCCAGAGCACGGACGATCTCCAGTCTTCTCTGGGCACCGTAGGGCAAAGAGCCTGCCTTGGCATCTGCCAGATCCTGCATATCAAAGATGGACAGCAGTTCCAGCGCACGCTCGTGTGCCTTTTTTTCCTCTTTCCAGTAACCGGGCAGGCGGAAGATGCCCTGCCACATACCATACTTGATATGGTTGTGCAGACCCAGCTTCACGTTGTCTTCCACAGACAGGTTGGAGAACAGACGGATATTCTGGAAGGTACGGGCAATGCCTGCCATATTGACCTGTGTGGTGTTCATGTTGTGGGTATCCACACCATCCAGCAGGATGGTGCCGCGGGTGGGCTGATAGACCTTGGTCAAAAGGTTAAAGACCGTGGTCTTGCCTGCACCGTTGGGGCCGATCAGACCGGCGATTTCCGTTCTGCCGATGGCAAGATCCAGATCGTTCACAGCGGTCAGACCGCCGAAGTCGATACCCAGATGACGACATTCCATAATGGGATGCTTGTCGGCATCGCGCTCGGGGATCTTATTTCGGCTGGGAACAGGAACCAGCTTGGTAGGTTCACGTTTGATCGTGTTGCTCATAAGACTCAGGCTCCTTTCTCAGACTTTTTGACTTTTGCTGCCAGGCCCTCGAAGAAGCCCTTCAAGGTAGGATTGTTGGTCAGCAGCATGACAAGGATCAGCACAATGGCGTAGACCAGCATACGGTAGTCGGCAAACTCACGCAGCAGCTCGGGCAGCACCGTGAGGGCTGCGGCTGCAATGATGGAGCCCCACATACGACCCTGACCGCCCAGGACCACGAAGACCAGGATCAGAATGGACTGGTTGAAGTCAAACTTGGAAGCAATGATGGTATTCTGACCCAGCGCAAACAGAGCACCTGCAGCACCTGCCAGAGCGGCAGAGGTGACGAACGCCATCATCTTGTACTTGGTCACATTGATGCCCACGCTCTCGGCAGCGATACGGTTGTCGCGCAGCGCCATGATGGCTCTGCCGGAACGACTGTTTACCAGATTGAAGATCACGACTAGCGTGACCATGATCAGAATAAAGCCTGCCGTAAAGGTGGAGATCTTGGTAACACCGGGGATGCCCATGGGGCCGGAGAGGATCATGCGGCCGCCGTCGCCCAGGGCAATGGTATTCTGCACAAAGCTGGCATGCAGACCTCTTGCGTCCACACCGATGTAGAGGTTGTTGATGATGGACTTGATGATCTCGCCAAAGGCAAGGGTCACGATGGCAAGATAGTCGCCGTTCAGACGCAGGACGGGGATGCCGACCAGCACGCCTGCAAGGGCTGCGAAGGCAGCACCGATGACCAGCGCAATGGCAAGACGAACAGGCTCTGCTGCCACAGCGTCACGCATGGCGGAAGCCGCCACAGCGCCTGCAAACGCGCCCACGGACATAAAGCCCGCATGACCGAGGGACAGCTCACCCAGAACGCCGACAGTCAGGTTCAGAGCCAGCGCCATGGTAACGTAGGCGCAGATGGGCACCAGCTGGCCCTGCAGCGCAGATTTCAGCATACCGGCATTGGACATGCTGTTGAGCACCACAAATGCCACGATGACCATAAGATAGGTCAAAAAATTGGTGCGGGAAGTTTTGGTCAAACGCAGTTTTCTGTTGTTTTTCATCTTCCCACCTTACACTTTCTCGCGGATCTGCTTGCCCAGAAGACCCGTAGGCTTGACCAGCAGAACAATAATCAGAACAGCGAACACAATGGCGTCAGACAGCTGGGTGGAGATATAGGCCTTGGCGAAGATCTCGATGACGCCCAGCAGGACGCCGCCCAGCAGCGCGCCGGGGATGGAACCGATGCCGCCGAAGACAGCTGCGGTAAATGCCTTGATACCGGGCATAGAGCCGGTGGTGGGCACCAGAATGGGATAGGCAGAGCACAGCAGCACACCTGCGATGGCTGCCAGAGCAGAGCCGATGGCAAATGTTACGGAGATGGTGGTGTTGACATTGATGCCCATGAGCTCGGCAGCGCCCTTGTCCTCGGAGCAGGCACGCATGGCCTTGCCGATTCTGGTCTTGCCGGTGAACAGGGTCAGGGCGATCATAATGACCACGCAGGCCACCACAGTGACGATAGCTGTCCAGGAAATGGTCAGCTGACCATCAAACAGGCTCAAGCCGGTCTTGCCGCCAAAGTTTAGGAAATTGGGGAACATTTTGTTGTTGGCGCTCCACAGCAGCTGCGCGCCGTTCTGCAGGAAGTAGCTCACGCCGATGGCTGTGATCAGCACCGCAAGGGACGGAGCCTGACGCAGAGGCTTGTAAGCCAGGCGCTCAATGAGCATGCCCAGCGCGGTACACACCACCATAGCCAGCAAAACACCGACGATGGGAGGCAGTCCGTAAGTAGCAACAGCAAAGAAGCAGATGTAGGCGCCGACCATGATGACGTCGCCGTGGGCAAAGTTCAGCATCTTGGCGATGCCGTAGACCATGGTATAGCCCAGCGCGATGATGGCATAGACGCTGCCCAAGCTGATGCCGTTGATCAGATGGCTCAAGAAAGTCATAATAACCTCACCTTTTCCTTCAAAATGGATCATGGATCGGCGATGAAGATCATCGCAATGGGCGACATTCATCGACCATCCACGACCCATTTAAACTCGTAAACGGGAGGGCTGCCATAGAGTCTGCAGCCCTCCCGAAATGTATGCTTTGGTATTTACGGGAGTGAATTGAATTAGTCCAGACCAACGTAAACGCCGTTCTCGATGATCATGCCCTTGGGAGCCTTGGTGACAGCACCGGTCTCGTCCCAGGTCATGCCTGCGCCGGTCAGACCGTCGTAGGAGAACTCGCCGCCGGTGAAGGTAGCGACCAGCAGATCGCACAGCTCGGAAGCGGTCATATCGACAGTAGCACCAGCCTGCTGCAGAGCAGCGTAGATGGCGTAAACGCAGTCATAAGCGTCGGCAGCGAACTGGTTGGGGGTCTCACCGAACTGAGCTTCGTAAGTGGTAACGAAGTTCACAGTGGCCTCGTCCTCAGCGTCAGCGGAGAAGGGGGTCAGCAGGATGACGCCTTCAGCCAGAGCAGTATCGAAGCCTTCCACGGTCAGGATGCCGTCCATGCCGTCAACACCGAAGAAGGTGGGAGCATAGCCGATGGCATTTGCCTGAGTCAGGATCAGAGAAGCTGCATCATAGTACATGGGCAGGAAGACCAGATCAGCACCGTTGTCCTTTGCGTCAGCGATCTGCACGGAGAAGTCGGTCTGGCTGTCAGTGGTGAAGGTGGTGGTGGAAACAATGTTCAGGCCCAGCTCTTCAGCCTTTGCAATGAAGGAGTTGTAGATGCCGGTGGAGTAAACGTCGTCATTCTTGTAGATGATGGCAATGTTCTCGCCCAGATCCTTGTCGGCAATGTACTGTGCGGAAGCGGAACCCTGGTTGGGATCCATGAAGCACAGCTGGAAGACGTTGGCCTTACGCTCGATGTCCACAGTGCCGGTCAGAGGGTTGGCAACGCCGCCCAGAACGTCGGTGGAGGAAGCGGAGGGAGTCAGATAGAACATGTTGTCAGCCTGAGCCTCAACGGAGGTGGCGACACCGGGAGCGGAAGTGACGGAGCCCAGGAACAGCTGCATGCCCCAGTCCTTCAGGGTGTTGTAAGCGTTGACAGACTTCTCAGCATCGTGAGCGTCGTCCTGGTAGTTCAGTTCGAACTGGATATCGCCGCCCAGAGCGTTGATCTCATCAACAGCGATCTTGGCACCGTTGACAGCAGCGTTGCCGTAGATAGCAGCACCGCCGGTCAGGGGGCCGACACCACCGAGCTTGTAAGCGGTGGCAGTAGCGGTTTCTTCAGTGGTCTCGGTGGTCTCGGTAGTCTCAGTCTTGGCGCCGCAGGCGACCAGAGCAAAGACCATGACCAGAGCCAGCAACAGAGCGATCATTTTCTTCATGTTTCTTACCTCTTTTTGATTGATTTCTATTTTGAGCCATATGGCTTAAAATACTAAAAAACGGCTTCGCCTGTCGGCAAAGCCGCCTACTCCATCCCCCCGCGATTGCAGGAGGAAAAAGTTACGGTTTTGTCGTCCTCAGCAGGGCATCGGAGCAAAAAAGCACTGCCCCATCGGCAGTGCCCACAATTATTGCGCAGTTTCGGTCATGGACGCAAACTGACATGCCGGTGCAGAGCAAGCATCGGCAGAGGTATTCATCCAGAAATGATACATGGTTTTCATGCCGAGCGCTCCTTTCTTGCACTATTTATTCCGCTAAAGAATTTATGGATTAAGTCTACCTTTTTTCACATTAAAAGTCAATTATGAGGAATATCAAAAAGATTTGTTCCTATTCCGTAATTTTGTTGCATATTCACAAAGCCCTTACAGATTAAGGAACAGCTAAGAAAATATTCCCTCTTGCCTTTGGCAGGATCTTCCGATACAATACATAATAGTAATTTGAGAGGAGTTGTCAGTTTGACTCTTTTTCATGCAGCTTTGCTGACTTTTTTCACCGCTATGGTGCCCGTTCTGGAGCTTCGCGCCGCCATTCCCGTAGGCGTTGCCGGTGGGTTGCCTGTGTTGGTGTCCACGCTCATCGCCGTGGTGGGCAATCTGGTTCCCATCCCCATTTTGATCGTTTTCACCAGAAAGGTGTTTGACTGGCTCAAAACAAAGGGCAAGATCAAAGCTTTTGTAGAAAAGCTGGAGGCCCGCGCTGCCGAAAAAAGTGAGATCGTGCTGAAATACGCATGGTGGGGACTTTGTATTCTGGTGGCCATCCCCCTGCCCGGCACAGGCGCATGGACAGGCGCTCTGGTTGCCGTGATCCTCAATATGCGTTTAAAGAATGCCATGCCTGCTATCACCGTCGGCGTCCTCATCGCCGGCATCATCGTCACATCCCTCACCTACGGTGTGACCGCAATTATTTAAACACAGCATACAAACGCAGCAGCCGATTTTCGGCTGCTGCGTTTGTATGTCCGGGCTGTCTATAAACTCTCTTCCTTGAGCTCTGCAATTCCAAGCCCAAAGTACTTTTCAAAGAACGCTTTGAGTTTTTCAATTACGCCTTGCTTCTTCTGCGCTCTGCCTCCGCCGCCAAAGCGAGAAACAGGAGGCATGAGCTTGTCGATCTCTGTTCCGGTCGTTTTCAATGCGCCGTCACGGAACGCATTGGCAACGAATTTTCTGGTTTCTTCCGATTTGAGTTTTTCGGTGGTGATGATTTCCGTCAAATCGTTTTCTTCCTGCTCCAGAACAAATCTGCGCCAATCGGTCGTAACCTGCGTATCCACATTGACGTGGCTGATAAAGGCTTCGATAAGCTCTTTCTTACTGCGGAGCTGCATACTCGCATCAACCGCTTTACGGATGGAAGCAAGAATTTCTTTATCCTCGCAGTTGCCCGCATGATACTTTTCAACGAGCATCAGTATGTAGTCAATATTGATTTCCACCTGCTTGATAAGCTCGATTTCAAATTCAATATCGTCCGTTATATCTTCCTTTTCGCCATCGCCTTTTCTGCGGTACTTATCATAG
>JAGBBD010000068.1 GCA_017938625.1 Oscillospiraceae bacterium
GGACCGGGATGGACGCACCTCTGGTGCACCAGTTGTTCTGCCAAGAGCATAGCTGGGTAGCTACGTGCGGACGAGATAAACGCTGAAGGCATCTAAGCGTGAAACTCTCCCTAAGATAAGATCTCTCATCCCTCGAGGAGTAAGGCTCGACGTAGACTATGTCGTTGATAGGTCAGAGGTGGAAGCGCAGTAATGTGTGTAGCTGACTGATACTAATAAGCCGAGGGCTTGACCTTAACGGTGAAAGCAGACTCAAAGGAGCCTCTCATGAAAGCACATTGACCATGTTCAGTTTTCAGGGTATATCCCTTTAGCATGGAGCGAAAGCTCCTACAGCAGTTGGTGTTGATTGGGGTGTGGGTCCACCTGTTCCCATCCCGAACACAGAAGTTAAGCACACCTTCGCCGACAATACTTTGCGGGTGACTGCACGGGAAGATAGGTAACGCCAACACAAAAGAAAGCACACATCGAAAGATGTGTGCTTTCTTTTGTGTGAGGTAATAGGTAAAAGTGAATAGCGAATAGGTGATGTGTCGGCAAAGCCGACGGATTGGGAATCAGTTCTTCCCATGCTTGTCATTGCGATCGCGCCCGCAGGCGCATGCAAGCGAGCAACCGCGCAAAGCGCGGCTCTTAGCGAGTCGCAGGAGCGCAGCGACCGTGGCAATCTAACGGCAGTATTGCCATTTGATACATTGCATTCTGTGTCGCTATGTTTTTAGATTGCCACGGTCGGATCTTTGATCCTCCCTCGCAATGACAGATATAAATCGGCGGCTCGTGGCTGTTGTAGAGATCCCACATCTTTGGCGCATTTTGTTTCTCTTTTCATCTGAAATTCTTTATGCTATAATGATATCGGAATTTTGACAAAGGAGAGAGGAACATGAAAAGAAGCTTGATCTGCGTGCTGTTGGTGTTTGTGCTTGCGATAGGTGTCATTGTGCCTGCGTCTGCGGCAGGATTAGAGCATTTTGAAAAAGTCAACACATATACCAACGGTCAGTTTTCCGATGTATTCCCTTCGGACTGGTACTATGACAGTGTCAAATGTGCGTATGAACTGGGGTTGGTCAAGGGCAGCAGTGAGACAACTTTTGACCCACAGGGCAATATTACCGTTATGGAGACCATTGCGCTGGCCTGCCGTTTACATGCCATCTACACGAAAGGCACCGGTGACTTTATGCAGGGAACTCCTTGGTATGAGGTCTATTTGGAATATGCACAAAAGAATTTGAAAATGGGTTTGCCTCGGAATTTTGATTATATGACGGTTGCGACAAGAGAGGTTTTTGCCAGTATTTTGGCATCTGCCCTGCCCAAGGATGCACTAAAGAAGATCAATCATATTGAGGCAAAGGATCTTCCTGATGGTTTCGACATCAGCGATATGTACCGGGATGCAGTTCTGCGTCTTTACCGGGCAGGTATTGTCACAGGTAGCGATGAAAGCGGCACATTCCAGCCTCAAAGCACGATTCGCCGCTGTGAAGTAGCTGCCATTGTAACCAGAATGGCGGATACTTCTTTGAGAAAGGTGTTTGTGCCGGATAAGTATCCTGAGAAGATCCTTCTGCCTTCGGAAGAGATTTTTATCAGCGGTGAAGTTACGGTCTACGTTGAGATTACCGGAGATCTTGCAGACGAGATCGTTTGTGAGTATTATTCCGATATGGTTGAAATCTCGTTTGGGGACTGGGAGGCGCGTACTGGCATTATGCCGGTGATCATCAAGCCGTTGCAGAATGGAACTACGTCCCTTCGTTTCCATCTGACAGTGGAGCCGGAGGAGTTTGTCTATCTGGATGTCAACATTTCAGGGCTGGAATAATCAAAACGGACTAAAGGCAGAGTGCCTTTAGTCCGTTTTTGATTTCACGATGGGAATACAGATATTAAATGTGTGACTTATGGGAGTGCTTTCCAGCGCGGCGCAGGCGGCAAGGGAGCGTGTGGCGCTGCCCTGCGCGGGGGCTGGAGATGCTGCTTCCTCATACAAGGCGCAGGCAGAGCGCAGGCACACAGGCTTGCCATCTTCCAGATACAGCTGAGGCCGCTCCAGATGGCGCACCTCAAAGTCTGTGCCGTCTTCCCATGTCAGATGCCTGGTATAGGCAAGGGTGTGTTCTGCAGGCTGCCATGAGATACCGTCCTCACATTCAAACAGGGCCACTTGATTTTTGCCGGCCTTGGTGAAGTACCCGTGGAAATCCTTAGCAAGACAATAAAACCTGCCGTTTTCAAACCAGATAAAGGCATCCTCCACAGACCAGTCGTTTTCCGGATTTTGCAAAATGGGCTTGCCGTATTTGCGGAAGGGGCCGAGGGGATGATCTGCCACAGCCATGCCGCAGACCACAGCGCCGCCGCGCGGCAGTTCACCTTCAGCGGAAACGGCTTTGTAGATCATGTAAAATCTGCCGTCGCCGCCTCGTGTTACGCTGGGGTTGGAGGTCATAAGAGAGTCAAAAGAGTTTGGCGTTATGTCAACCACTGGTGTTTCACTGTGTGTCCATGGGCCTGCCGGATGCTCTGCCACGGCCACGCCAATGCGCTGGTGGTTGCGATGGGTCCAGTAGGAACCGTCGCCGTAATTGCCCATGTAGTACATATAGTACTTTCCATCCTGGCGAATGACGCTGGGGTTGTGGATCACATCCGCATCCCAGCCGTGTCCCGAGCCTTCCAAGGCGATGCCGCGGTAGCGGAAGCCACCGTAGGGGTTATCGCTGACGGCATAGCCTACCTTGGAATACTTGACCCAGCCCTCATAAAAATCTTCACCCTTGGGCCAGAAGGAAAAGTAGAGGTAGTACAGTCCGTCGTCACCTTTTGTCTGAGTACCGCACCAGACAAAGTGCCCTTCCATCTCGAAGATGGAGTCTTTGCAAACCTTACCCAGCCGTTCTTTCATATTCATAAGCTGCGTTTTATCGGACATCCACGCTGAAAATGTTGACAGCGTCCGCACCGTGGGTGGAAATGGGGATGATTCTGATGCCGCCGCAGCGTACCTTTGCGGGAATGATCAGCAGTCGCTGGTGATTGTCCGTCATATGGCAGATGGTAGCGCCATCGGTGGTCTCGATCCGCAGTTCCCGTACCAGCGTTTCGGGAATGTGCACCGTGGGCTGCTCCAGAGGATAATTGGCAAGGGTGGGCTTTTCGGGAAGACACCCCTGTGCACCGACAGTTTTTCTGTCCAGATCAGAGTCCAGAATGATGCGGATCTCAGAAAGCTCATATTCCTTGTCAAAGGTGATCTCAATGGTGTCGCCGGCTTTGCCGGTCCAGAAATTGCCCTCACCGCGGTCGTGACCATTGATCAGAGCGGCGGGGACGTTTGCGTGCTTCATGATCTCGGAAGGCTCCATGGTAAAGCCGGGCAGGAAGCAGCCGTCGGCCATGAGCGTCTGCTGCAAAAGTTTTATGTCAACCTCTCTGGGAGTGCCCTTTGTCAGAGCAGCAGCTGTACCGACCGCCTGACCAATGGTGGCACAGGTGGCCATGACACGGGTGGCGCTCATGGCGGAGTGGGTCACGGAGATGTTTCTGCCAGCGCAGAAGAGGTTATTGATGTTTTTGGAATACAGGCACCGATAGGAGATGCCAAAGGGCGAGGGGGCGGGATGGAAGGTGTTGGGCGGCTCATGGGTGTCGATACCCTTGGGGTTGTGATCGTCCATGGTCCAGCCGCCAAATGCCACGGTGTCGTGAAATTTGCCGCCTGCGGAAATGTCGTTCTGAGTCATGACATAGTCGCCGATGTAGCGGCGGCTCTCACGCTTGCCGGGAAGATACCCGACCCAGTCCAGCTCCCAGTTTTCCGCATCACAGTCACCGGAGTTCTTGATATAGTCCCACATGCCGTAAGCCAGCGCAACCAGATTGTCACGCAGACTTTCCGCGTCATCAATGGTGTGCTGCATGCCGCCCAGCTCCAGATACCAGTAGTTTTCCGCCACATCGTCCAAAGAGCCGAAACGGTGGACAAGATCTTCCTTGGTCAGCTTTCTTGCCCACTTGGGGGCAATGAAGGGGCGCGGCTCGTTCATCTGCCGTGCCTGAATGAGGCAGGTGTTTCCCATGGTTCGCTCGTCTGCCTGCTCCGGTGCGATGCTCTCGCCGTAAAGACTGCGTGCTTCTCTGCCCATGGTGTGCTCTGCGCCGGTGAGAGGCGCCAGAATGCTGTCGCCGGAGCAGTCTGCAAAGTATTTTGCGGTGACGGTATGGAAGCTCTGGGTCGTGCCCTGCCAGCCGGTGACAGACTGGATGCTGCTGCCGTCCATCCGGCAGTCGCAGCAGGAGCAGTTGAGCAGGTATGTGATGTTCTCTTCCTGCTTGATGGCCTCAAACAGCACGCTGTCCCACACGGGGAAGGTGCGGTAGGGATTGCGGTAGTAGTTTTCCAAAGTGAGCTCTTCCAGAATACCGGTCTCCCGGTTGTTGGAGCCATGAGCGCCGGAGACCCACATGCGCACCTCGGAGGAGGTGTTGCCGCCAAACATGGGCCGGTCATGCATGAGCACGACCTTCAGACCGTGGCGCGCCGCGGCAATGGCGGCACACATACCTGCCAGACCGCCGCCGACCACGCACAGGTCACAGGAATGTGTCAGATTTTTAAGTTTTGAATTCATGGAGAAATTCCTCCTTGCACTTTTATGTCTTTATTATATAATGGATATAAGAGGAAATGTCTGCAAGAAAACTTTAAAATCCTGCAAGGAGTAAGCTATGCTGCAAGATGCCATCAAGTATCTGGAATATCTGGAAAACGTGTGCGGTCTCAGCGTCAGCATCCACACGCCTACCGCCAATGCCGATCCTGTGATCGATTCCATGGCACCCTATAATATCCACCGAAGTCCTTTCTGCCTGTCCGTGAAGGAAAGTGTCCATCGCCATCGGCAGTGCCTTGCCCACCAACAGCAGGTGCGGAAAAAGTGTACGGAGCCTGTGTTTTGCGTCACCTGTCCCTTTGGCGTGGGGGAGTATATCGTGCCCATCTGCCGTGAGGAGGCATTGCTGGGCTACCTTGCTGTGAGCACACAGGAACGAGAGCAGACTGTGCGAACCCTGCTGCGTCCCTTGGCGGCCATGCTCTCACTTGTGCTGGAGCCGTCGCCTCACGGAGAAAACAACGATCTGTATCAGCATATCCTTGCTGTGATCCACGGAAATCTGGACAAGAAACTGACCATTGAACAAGTGGCACAGCAGTGCTACTGCAGCGCCTCCATGGTGAGCCATCTGTTCAAAAGCCGTTCGGGTACCACGGTCAACCGCTATATCACGGAGCAGAAAATGCGAAAGGCAAAGCAGCTTCTGGAGCAGGGACGGGGCATTTCCGAAACGGCACAGCTGTGCGGCTATGAGGATGCCAATTATTTTATCTCGGTCTTTAAGCGCCGCTTTGGACTGCCGCCCATGCGGTATCAAAAAAGCAGTCGGTGACATTTTCCGTGATCTGTGCTATACTGACCTTATCTTATGGAGGGATACATATGGACTTTGGATTTCAGATGTTCAACATTATGGGGATCATTGTGCCTGTTTTCATGCTTGTGATACTGGGCGTGTTTGCAGCGACCTTTATCAAGGGCGTTTCCGGATGGAATAAAAACAACAAGGCACCCAGATTGACTGTACCTGCAACAGTGGTTGGAAAACGCATCAGCGTGTCCCGCGGCGGGGAGCATCACCATGGCTCTACCTACTATTATGTGACCTTTCAGGTGGAGAGTGGTGATCGGATGGAACTGCAGCTGCAAGGGAATCAATATGGTCTGATCGTAGAAGGCGACCACGGAAAGCTGACATTCCAGGGAACGAGATTTTTAAACTTTGAACGGACATAAAAGCATCGCGTCTGCACGGCAGACGCGATGCTTTTATTTAAAAAATCCAATGTTTTCCTCGGAGGGGGAGCCGTCTGCAAGGATCAGCTCTCTCAGGTCTTCATAAAGATCAGAAGCTGCCTGATAAAAGGCAGATGTCTTTTTTCCTGTGGCGGCGTAGCCATCAAAGCCCACCACAAGACCGCCTTCATAGATGTAAAACTCATACAGCTCTCCAAAGTGGATGGTGATCCACAGGGCTTCTTCCGTGGGGCGGGCCTTTGTTTTTTCCATGGAAGAGAACAGAACCGCCACTTCCGGCGAAGAAGGAAGAATGTATGGGCGATCTTCCAGCTTTACATACAGTTCTTCGGCCTGTTCCAGCTTTTCCGTCAGCGTTTGGCAGGAAAGCTCCGGGTTGTCGGTCTTTACGGCAAACCGCAGAAAGATAAGCAGAAATGCCAGCAAGACGACGCCCACCAGACCGTAGAGAATGGCTAAATTGCGCTTTGCCTTATTCAGCTCTGCTTTCGTCATGGTGCTTCCTTCTTTCCAGCAGCCGGGTGATCACCATGGCAAGAAGCCCAATGAGAAGATACCCGGCGGCATAAATATAAAGCTCCGGCACAAATTCTGCCACGCAGACACAGAAGCACAGAGGCATGGCGGCTGCTGCGGCAACAGGCATCCACCAAAGACGCGGCAGATCTGTTCCTGCGAGTACGCCCACGACTGCGCAGATCAGAGGATCTGCGGCAAAGAACAGAAGAAAGCAGATGCTCATGCCTGCCATACCGGCAAAGGTCACAGACAGAAAGGGAATGAGCAAAAACGCAGTCAGACAAAGACCGGCGGACAGTAAAAGCTTTCTTTTCATCCATTTCCCTCCTGCAAGAATGCCCGGATGGCCTGCTCCACCATGTCCACTTCCCGGCGGAAGTTTTCTGCGCTGATCCGCTGGGCGCCATGGCCCAGAATGATGATCTGCTCCAGTCCATCGGAGGTGGCCACTCGGACGCGGTGCTTTTTGCCAAGCTCGTGGGTCACGCGCTCAATATACATATCGGCAGTTTCCGCTTCCTTGGTGTAGACCACACTGAGGCCGCCGAAGTGCTCGATGGAGCCGGGATTGTTTTTCACCTTGTAGGCGTCAAAAACCACAATGACCGGGTGCTGACGGAAGCCCTGATAGTTGCGCAGCAGGTCGATCAGACGGGCGCGTGCCATGTCTAAGTTCTCCTGCCCCAGCTTTTTCAGATCATCCCACGCGAAAATGATGTTGTAGCCGTCCACCAGCAGATACTCGGGGCCCTCCGGCTGAGGCTTTGCTTTATATTTTTTGTCCTGCAGTTCATGTCTGGCAGGCTTGAAAGCGGTGCGCTGATCGGTCTTGATAGGGCCGTAGGTGCGCTCAAAGATCTGCAGCAGCTCCTTGTCTGTGGCGACCATGGAGCAGTATTCCCGGGCAAGATCGCGCATGGGCGGCTCGTCCTTTTCTTCTTCCAGACACGACGGCAGATGCATATGGTTTTTGACCTCGTTCCACCTGACGGTGTAGCCTGCGCCGTGGGAGCAGAACACGCTGTCCGGGGTATTTTCCAGATCGGCTTCCGGGTCGTAAGCAAATTCCGCCACGATCTTCTCTTGATCCTTGCAGGGGGCGTAGCCCTTGAGAGAGCAGGAGAATCTGCCCAGACCTCTTGTGTAGGATACCACCTGCTGGGGGTATTCCTCCATGGCAGATACAGGCGCAGAGCCTGTGAGCACCGCAAACTCGCCCACGGTCTCGGGAGGATCAAACTGAGCACCCATCTGGTCAAGATCCGTCATGGCACGGCCCACATTCCCTTGGGGCACTTCCAGACGGAAGCTGTACCAAGGCTCCAAGAGAATGCTTTTGGCATGCATCAGACCGTGACGCACGGCCCGGTAGGTGCTCTGGCGGAAGTCGCCGCCCTCCGTGTGCTTCAGGTGGGCCTTGCCGGACATAAGGGTGATGGTCATATCGGTGATGGGAGAGCCTGTCAGCACACCGAGGTGCTGCTTTTCAGACAGATGTCCCATAATAAGCCGCTGCCAGTTTCTGTCCAAATCATCCTGATGACAGGCAGAGCGGAATACCAGTCCCGTGCCTGCAGGTGCAGGCTCCAAAAGCAGATGGACTTCCGCGTAGTGGCGCAGAGGCTCATAGTGCCCTACGCCTTCGGCGGCAGAGGCGATGGTCTCTTTATACAAAATGCTCCCCTGAGAGAAGGTAACGGCCAGGTCAAAGCGATCGAGCAGAGTCTGCTGCAGGATCTCCAATTGCACTGGGCCCATGAGCCGCACACGGATCTGCTGCAGATGGCTGTTCCAGTCCACATGCAGCTGGGGATCTTCCTCCTCCAGCTGACGAAGCTGCAAAAGCGCCTTCTGCACATCGCAGCCCTCCGGCAGGATCAGACGGTAGGTGAGCACCGGCTCCAGCACAGGGGGCTGGCCCTGCTGTTCTATGCCAAGTCCCAGACCGGGCATGGTCCGCGTCAGACCGGACACTGCCACCACATCGCCGGGGAGGGCTTCATCTGCGGCTGTAAACTTAGCCCCGGAGTAGACACGCAGCTGGGTCACTTTTTCTTCCCAACCGTCGCCGGTGAGGACTTCGCGCACCTTCAGCCGCCCGGAGGTGACCTTCAGATGGGTCAGACGGACGCCCTGTTCATCCCGGGAGATCTTAAAGACCTTTGCACCGAAGGCATCCGTTCCTTCGCAGACCGGGATATAGTGATCCAGCGCCTGCATAAAATCTTCCACGCCCTCTAATTTCAGCGCTGCACCAAACCAGCAGGGGAAAAGGGTGCCTGCATGAATGGCAGCTTTGACAGCCTCATCCGATACATCGCCTGTTTCCAGAAATTCTTCCAGCAGCTGCTCACTGCCCATGGCAAGGGTCTCCTTGTCGGGATCGGAAAGCTCGGCGAAGGTACCGCCCAGATCACGGCGCAGCTCGTGGAGGATCTCCTGCTTTTCTCTGCCGGGCAGATCCATTTTATTGATAAACACAAAGGTGGGAATGTTCCGCTGACGCAGCAGCCGCCACAGGGTCACTGTGTGGCTCTGGATACCGGCAGGGCCGCTGATGACCACAATGGCGCAGTCCAGCACATCCAGCGTCCGCTCCATTTCGGCAGAAAAGTCCACATGTCCCGGTGTATCCAGTAAGGTTGCCTGCACATTGGGCAGGGTCAAGATCGCCTGCTTGGAAAAAATGGTGATGCCTCGTTTTCGCTCCAAGGCAAAGGTATCCAGAAAGGCATTGCCGTGATCCACCCGCCCGAAGTTTCGAATCGAGCCGGAAATATAGAGCATGGCTTCGGAAAGAGTGGTCTTTCCTGCATCCACGTGGGCAAAAACGCCGATGACAGATCGTTTCATAGCATTCTCCTGCATTGATTTCTAAGACGATTTTATCATACAGCCAATGATTTTTCAACAAAAGCCGCCTGTTGACACAGGCGGCTTTTGTTGCTTATTTGATGTCAAATTCCAGGGGTACGTCGATCTCTTCACCGACGTACTTGCCGTTTTTCTTCCGCTGTCTGACACACTCGGTCAGCAAATACTCGATCTGACCGTTGACAGAACGAAAATCATCCTCTGCCCATGCGGCAATGGCTGCATACAGCTTTGCGGAAAGCCGCAGGGGAATCTGCTTTTTCTGGTTATCCATCAGTACAGGCTGCCGGAATTGACCACAGGCTGGGCATCACGGTTGCCGCACAGCACGACCAAAAGATTGGATACCATGGCAGCTTTGCGCTCTTCGTCCAGCGTGACCACGTTGTTTTCGCTCAAACGCTCCAATGCCATTTCCACCATGCCGACGGCGCCGTCCACGATCATCTTTCTGGCGTCGATGATGGCGCTGGCCTGCTGACGCTGCAGCATGACAGCGGCGATCTCGGGCGCATAAGCAAGGTAGGTGATGCGCGCTTCCATGATCTCAATGCCGGCAGCGGCGACTTTGCTCTGAATCTCGTCCCGGATGCGCTGGGCAACTACTTCGCTGGAGCCGCGCAGGCTGCCTTCGTCTGCCTGACCGTCGCCGGTAGTATCTACGTTGGGGGCAACGTCATAAGGATAAATGCGCACGATGTTGCGCACGGCGCTGTCGCACTGCAAAGACAGATATTCTTTGTAGTTGTCCACATCAAACACAGCCTTGGCGGTGTCGGTGACGCGCCAGATGACGGCAATGCCGATCTCCACAGGATTGCCGAGGCAGTCGTTGATCTTCTGTCTGGCATTGTTCAGCGTCATGGCTTTGAGAGAGATCTTCTTATTGACGATCTCCACGCTCTGACCATTGGTATTGATGGCGATGCGCTTGACGCCCTCTGCGTTCACATCACCGCTCTGACTCAGCTTGGTCTTGGCGGCAGGGTTGACGGCTACACAGAAGGGGTTTACATAATAAAAACCTGCGTCCTTCAAAGTGCCGATGTAGTTGCCGAACAGGGTCAGCACCAGTGCCTCCTGAGGGCCGACCAGCTTCAGTCCCAGAACAGGAATCCAGCCGATACAGATCCAGATCATACCTACGGCAAACAGCAGCCAGGAATTGGTGGCATCCATGATGACAGCACCCCAGATGGTAGCAGCGATGCCCAGCAGGTACAGAACGATGATGACAAATACGGCGGCAAGCCCGTTTTTGCGCTTACTCAAAATGATTTCACTCACAGAAAACCCTCCTTCAATATCTTTGTGATATCAAAATCATATCATATTTCAAAAAAACTGTCAACAGAAATTTTTCTCTTATTGACGGAAAGCAGTTTGTGCGGTAAACTATCAAATTGAGATAGTGAGATAGAATGTACTTTTGAGGTGATTTTTTATGCATTGGTCTGAAAAGATCGCAGCGGATATCGTTGCCAGAAGACCCGACAAGGAAGAATACGTCTGCGCCGCAGGCATCAGTCCTTCCGGCTCTGTTCACATCGGTAATTTCCGCGATGTAGCGACCAGTTATTTTGTAGTCCGCGCTCTGCAGAAGATGGGCAAGAAGGCCCGTCTGCTGTTCAGCTGGGACGAGTATGACCGCTGCCGCAAGATTCCCGTCAATGTCCGTAATGTGGTGGGAGATGCTTACGATAAGTATATCGGCAGCCCCTATGTAGACATCCCCGATCCCTGGGGTTGTCATGAGAACTATGCCCAGCACTTCGAGGAAGAGTTCTTCGTTTCCATGGAGAAGTTCGGCATTCCGCTGGACTGCCGCTATCAGGCTGCCATGTACAGAGAGGGCAAGTACCGTGATGACATTCTGGAAGCCATCCACAAGCGCGGCGAGATCTTCGAGATTCTTGACTCCTTCAAGACCAAGGACAAGTCTCTGTCTGAGGAAGAACTGAAGGCCCAGCACGATGCCGACAAGGCCAAGTACTATCCTGTGAGCATTTTCTGCGAAGAGTGCGGCACGGATTTTACCACCATCGATGCTCTGAGTGACGACGAGACCGAAGCCGATTACACCTGTACTCGCTGCGGTCACAAGGCACATTTTGATTTCAAGACCAACACCAACTGCAAGCTGGGCTGGAAGGTCGACTGGCCCATGCGTTGGCGCTATGAGGGCGTGGACTTTGAACCGGGCGGCAAGGATCATGCTGCACCTACCGGCTCTTACAACAACGGCAAGGTCATCGCCAAGAAGATCTTTGACTTTGAAGCACCCATCTTCCAGGGCTATGAGTTCATCGGCATCCGCGGCTCTACGGGCAAGATGTCCGGCTCCACCGGCCTTAATCTGACACCCGATACCCTTTTGAAGCTGTATCAGCCCGAGGTCATTCTGTGGCTGTATTCCAAGACCGAGCCTACCCGCGCCTTTGACTTCTGCTTTGATGACGGCATTCTCAAGCAGTACTTTGAGTTTGACCGTATGCTGGATGCCTGCCGCAGCGGCAAGGCAGACGAGCAGATGCAGGCCGTTATGTATAACTGCACCGTTGGTGATCGTCAGGTCAACACCGTTCCCATGAGCCTGCTGGTGCAGATGGGCTCCGTGGTGGACTTCAATGTGCCCATGCTGGAGACTGTGTTCGAAAAGATCGGCACGCCCTTCAAGGAAGCCGACTTTGCCGACCGTCTGGAGCGGGCAAAGTTCTGGCTGGAGCAGTGTGCGCCCGATCAGGTCAACCGTCTGCGTCAGGGCAGAAACTGGGAGGTCTATGAGGCACTCTCGGAGCAGGAAAAGCAGGAGATCGCAGATCTGCATGCCTATCTTGCCAAGGGCGGCTATACGCTGGAAGAACTGAACACCGCCATCTATGCCATCCCCGCCAAGGCAAGAGGTCTGGAGCAGGGCAGCAAGGAACTGAAGGCAGCACAGGGCGAGTTCTTCAAGACGGTCTATAAGCTGCTCATCGACAAGGAACGCGGTCCTCGTCTGTATCTGTTCCTGTATGCCATCGAGACCGAACGCTATCTGAAACTGCTGGACTTCTCCACCCCCATGACTGAGGAAGAGGCTAAGAAGCCCGAAGTCGTAGAAGAGGTGGTGGAAGAGAAGGTCTACGGCGATCCCGATCCCGTGGAGCCTGTGAAGCCTGAGATCGATATCGATTACTTCGGCGGTCTCGATCTGCGTGTGTGCAAGATCGTCAAGGCACAGGAAATCCGTAAGAGCGCCAACTGTCTGAAGCTGACGCTGGATGACGGCATCGGTGAGCGTGTGATCGTCTCCTCCATCAAGCACGACTACAAGTGTGAAGAGCTGGTGGGAAAGAAGATCATCGTGGTGGCAAACCTGAAGCCCCATCGTATCACCGGCGTGACCAGTCAGGGTATGCTGCTGGCAGGTACCAACAATGCCTGCGGCTGCAAGGTCATTTTTGTTGACGATATGATCCCCTGCGGCACCCAGATCAAATAATCAAAAAATGCACTCAGCGGGTCGCTGAGTGCATTTTTTGTAACAACTTACTTTTTACCATGGAATTTGTTAAAAAGGGTCTTGTATTTTAGCAGCTGCGGTGATAAAAATAAGGTGAAGAGTTACGAGTCCGAAAGGAGATACATATATGGTAAATATTCCCAGAAATGAGCATCCCAATCCGCAGTTTTTCCGTGAAAACTGGAAAAATCTCAATGGCACATGGGATTTTGAGATGGATCAGGGTGTCAGCGGCCACGAGCGTGGTATGGAGGCTTCCGACTATGCTATGAACAGCAAGATCGTGGTGCCCTTCTGTCCCGAAAGCACCCTGTCCGGCATTGGTCACAAGGATTTTATGAACTGCGTGTGGTACAAGCGTACCATCGAAGTTACCGAAGAGCAGCTGCACGGCAGAGTGGTGCTGCATTTTGGCGCTGTGGATCATACCGCAACTGTCTATGTCAATGGCAAGGAAGCAGGTCGTCACACCGGCGGTTATGTGTCCTTCGAAATTGACATCACCGACCTTCTGAAGGCAGGCGAAAACGTGCTGACAGTCCGTGCCCATGACGATGTGCGCAATCCTCTGGTGGCACGCGGTAAGCAGAGTGAAAAGTACTACTCCCACGAGTGTGACTATACCAGAACTACCGGTATCTGGCAGACTGTCTGGCTGGAGTATAAGCCCTGCGATTTTATCAAAAGCGTCAAGTATTATCCCAACTCCGCTCTCGGCTCTGTGACCATGGAGGTGCAGCTGAGCGGCTCTCAGACGCTGAAAGCAGAAGTGTTCTACGAAGGCAAGCCCATGGGCAGCAAGCAGTTCGCCTGCCATACAGGCACGGAAGTGTTCTGCATCGATCTGGCAGAGAAGCATCTGTGGGAGATCGGCAATGGCAGACTCTATGATGTGGTGCTGACCTACGGCGAAGACAAGGTCACCAGCTACTTCGGTCTGCGCAGCATCCGAATCGACGGCAGAAAGCTGCTGATCAACGATAAGCCTATTTTCCTGCGCCAGGTGCTGGATCAGGGCTTCTATCCCGACGGCATCTACACCGCACCCAGCGATGAAGAGCTGAAGAAGGATATCCTGCGTGCCATGGATATGGGCTTCAACGGCGCAAGACTGCATGAAAAGGTCTTCGAGCCCCGATTCCTGTATCACTGCGACTGCCTCGGTTATATTGTCTGGGGCGAGTTCCCCGACTGGGGCATCGACTACTCCCGTTCCGATGCCATCACCGGCATTTTGCCGCAGTGGGTGGAGGAAATCAAGCGCGACTTCAACCATCCTGCCATCATTGGCTGGTGCCCCAGCAATGAAGTGTATAATCTCAGCTTCCAGCGCACGGTCATTGAAACGCTCTACAGCGTGACCAAGACCATGGATCCCACCAGAATCGCCATCGATGCTTCCGGCGGCTACCACATCAACACCGACATTCTGGATATCCATGACTATGAGCTGCCCCATATCCTCAAGTCTTTCTATGAGCAGTTCTTCAAGTTGGAAGATCCCGATTTCTACAAAAAGGGCGACTACAAGTACAACGGCAGCCCTGTCTTTATCAGCGAGACCGGCGGTATCGGCTTCTCCGACAAGGAAGATACCTGGGCATATCACGATATCCCCAAGACCAAGGAAGCTTTCTTTGAACGCTTTAAGGGCTGCATCGAGGCTCTGCTGTTCAATGAGAATCTGTGCGGCTTCTGCTACACCCAGCTGACCGACATCGAGCAGGAACGCAACGGTCTTTATACCTACGACCGTGTTCCCAAGCTGGATCCTGCTGAGGTTCGTGCTGTGGTTGCCCAGAAGGCAGCTATGGAAGAATAAGCCTCTCAAAAGCTCCGTCCATGTTTGGACGGAGCTTTTTTGGAAAAAGTATGGCAATGCGCAATAAAGTGTGTTATAATGCATCCAATGGGGATGCGTGTCCCCAAATTCAAAGGAGTGAAAAAGAATGAAGCGTATTATCAGTTTGCTTTTGACCGTATGCATGATCGCGGTCATGATCCCTGCCGTGCTGGCAGCCAGCCCCTTTGTGGATGTGGCTCCCGATGCATGGTACCATGAAGATGTGGAAAATGCCTACAACATGGGTCTGATCAACGGCAAGACCCCCACCAATTTTGCCCCCACTGACAATTTGACCTATGCCGAGGCCGTCAAGCTGGCTGCCTGCATGCATCAGCGTTATACCTCCGGCTCCGTCACGTTGACCAACGGTGAGCCCTGGTATCAGACCTATGTGACCTACTGCGAGGAAAACGGCATCATCACCAAGACCTATCCCTGGAACTACAATGCCACCCGTGCAGGCTACATGGAGATCTTCTCCAAGGCTCTGCCCGCAGAGGCTCTGGCTGAGATCAACACGGTGGAAGACGGCTCTATCCCCGATGTGGCAGAGAGCCATCCTCAGGCAAACGCCATCTACACCCTGTACCGTGCAGGCATCCTGCAGGGCAATGACGAGGCTCATAACTGCAACCCCTCTGCCAACATCCAGCGCAGCGAAGTGGCGGCTATTCTGACCCGTATGATGGACAGCGCCGAGCGCATCACCTTCACCATGCTCAATGATGCAGATGATGAGGACGAGGAGAACAAGCCTGAGGATAACAAGCCCGAGGACAACAAGCCCGAGGACAACAAGCCCGAGGATAACAAGCCCGAGGATAACAAGCCCGAGGATAACAAGCCCGAGCAGGGCGTGATCGAAGCTCCCGAGATCGATCCCAACGATCCTCTCTACGACCCCAACAACCCCAATCTGGGCGACACCGAGCTGCCCGTTATGCCTTAAAAGCAAACACACCGCAGGACGACTGTCCTGCGGTGCTTTTTATTTGTGCTGTGTCATCGCGAGAAGCGCAGCGACGTGGCGATCTGTGAGAAGCGTTACTCCTGCACGAATTTTTTTCGCAGCTTTTCCAATGACTGCTCCGTCACACCGATGTCCAGCAGAAAGCCTTTGACAGAGCCGTGGGTCTCGGTGAGAAAGTCATAGAACTTTGCCATGGCGGTATAAGGTGTATGGAATACGTAGGGCTTAAAATTGGATGGGCCTTCCCGTATGGTCAGGCTGCCGTCCCGCATGGCGGCGAACATATCCTGCAAATAGACTTCGCTCAGACAGTAATCTGCAGCAATGTCCTCCCGGCTGACGCCAACAGCGCCCAGAAGGCAGCAGGTCAAAATACCGGTGCGGTCTTTGCCGGTGGTGCAGTGAAAGAGCACCATGTTGTCTGTTTCGCAGCAGGCAGTCACCGCGTCACGAAACCAGTGGGGAAATTCCAGCGCACGCTTGATATAGACCTTGTCCCAGGAAAACTCTCCCTGGGGCAGATTTTTTTTGTCAAAGGTCTCTGCGCCGCCCTTGAGGGGGATGTGCCGATAGGGAAGTGCCTGCTCCAACGCACTTGGACGCCATGCGGTTTCTTCAGCACCCCGCAGATCGAAGCTTTCGCCCAGACCGTAATCCTTCAGCGCTTGGATACCGCTTTCGTCCAAGCCGCAGGGGGCTTCGCTTCTTAAAAACACACCGAAGCGCGTCACACCGCCATGGCAGGCAAAACCGCCCAGATCGCGGCAGTTGGAAAGACCCGGCACAGCCAGTCGTCTCATATAGTTCATGGTATCACTCCAGAAATCGAAGGTTTTCTCTATTTTATCATTGTCGTGACGACGAATCAATGGTATAATAATCAGAAAATGAATTATAATGGATGGAATATACTGTGAAGTACGGAACTTGGAACATTTCTCAATTTGACAGCGGTAAGCTTGCGGCCCTGTGTGAGGCCGGCTACAGTCCTCTGGCTGCCCGTGTGCTGTGCAGCCGCGGCTACACCGAGCCCATGGATGCCAAAGCATTTTTGTCCGCATCCGGGCCCATGCCGGAGCCGGGGATCATGCAGGATATGGACAAGGCAGCGGAGCGTGTGCGCCTTGCGCTGCAGCGCGGTGAGACCATTGCGGTCTACGGCGACTATGATGTGGACGGCATTACCGCCACCTGCCTTCTGACGGAGTTCCTGCGCTCTCAGGGCGGCAATGTGGAATACTACATACCTGCCCGTATTGAAGAGGGCTACGGGCTCAACACCATGGCGGTAGCAGAGCTGAAGCACAAGGGCGTCAGTCTCATCGTCACCGTGGACTGCGGGATCACTGCCATTGAGGAGGCGGAGTATTGTCTGCGTGAGGGTGTGGATCTGATCATCACCGATCACCATGAGTGCAAGGAGCAGCTGCCCCGTGCCGTGGCTGTGGTGGATCCGCACCGCAAGGACGATTCGTATCCCCACCGCAATCTGGCAGGTGTGGGCGTTGCCTTCAAGCTGGCTGCTGCCATCGTGGGCAGTCAGGAGATCATTCTTGATCGCTTCTGTGACCTTTTGTGCCTTGGAACTGTGGCGGATGTGATGCCTCTTGTGGGGGAAAATCGTGTGTTTGTGGCAAAGGGTCTGCAGGTACTGACCCACGAGCCTCGTCCCGGTATCGTGGCGCTGATGGCGGAATGTGGCAGCGAGGGCACGGAAGTGACCGCCACCACCATCGGTTATACCCTTGCGCCCCGGATCAATGCTGCCGGACGTATGGGGCAGGTGGAACTGGCAACAGAACTGTTTTTGACAAACTCTCCTGCCAGAGCCGCGGAATTGGCAAAGGCACTTTGCCAGCTCAATCGCCGCCGGCAGGAAGTGGAAGCGGAGATCTACAAGGAAGCCCAGAGCATGCTGCGCGGACAGAAGACACCTTCTGCCATCGTGTTGGCAGGGGAAACGTGGCATCAGGGCGTGGTAGGGATCGTGGCATCCCGGCTTGCAGAGGAGTACGGCTGCCCGGCTTACCTTGTGTGCCTTGATGGTGAGCGCGGCAAAGCGTCTTCCCGTTCCTACGGCGGCTTCAACCTGTTCGCATCTCTGGAGCAGCTGTCCCATCTGCTGGAAAGCTTTGGTGGTCATGAACTGGCAGCAGGTTTTACCATTGCCCGTTCTCAGATCGATACCTTCCGGGAGCAGGTCAGCCGTCTGGCGGCAGAGTTTGTGGCAAGCGGTCAGCAGCGTGCTGCGCTGATGATCGACTGCTGCGTAGAGCCGGAACTTCTGAACGAGACCAATGTAATGGCATTGGATCAGCTGGAGCCTTGCGGTGCCGGCTGCCCCAAGCCTGTGCTGTATATGGATGGAATGTATGTCGATCAGCTCAGCGAAGTGGGCGGCGGCAAGCATCTTCGTCTGCGGCTGAGCCGTGACGGCGTCAGTCTCGGCGCCATCTTCTTCTCCGCCACGGCATCCCGCTGCGGGATCAGCCAGGGTGACCGTGTGGAGGTCGCCTTTACTCCGCAGATCAATGATTTCCGCGGTGTCCGCTCGGTGCAGCTGAACTTAGTGGATCTGCGTCCCGATCAGGGCAGCGCATGGCATATTTATGAGCGCTATGCCGCAGGGCAGACTCTTTCTGCTGCGGAAGCGGAGCAGCTCCTGCCGGATCGTCGGGAGTTTGCCGCCCTGTGGCGGTATCTGACTGCTATGTGTGAAGAAGAAAAACTCAGTGAAGAACGGGCGGAGCTGGCAAAGAAGCTTCGCAGCGCCACCGGTATGGACTGGTCGGCTGCCCGTGTTCAGCTGTGTCTGGATGTGCTGCGTGAGCGTGGGCTGCTCACCTTTGCAGGTACTTGTGAAAAACTGCAGATCACCCTTTGCCGCAGCGAAGGCAAGGTGGATCTGGAGCAGAGCCCCATTATGATCAAACTCAAACAGCAGAAGGGAGCGGTATAAATGGAAACCACAGAAGCCAGATATCAATCTCTGATGCGCGCCATTGCGCGCCATGCGCCCACCACCGATATTGCCTTGGTGGACAAAGCCTTCCGCTTTGCCGATGCCAAGCATGAACAGCAGCTGCGAAAGAGCGGCGAGCCCTATATCATTCACCCTCTGGCAGTTGCCGAGATCGTGGTGGAAAGCGGTCTTGACACCGATGCCATTCTGGCAGCGCTGCTCCATGACTGTCTGGAGGACACGGATGCCAGTTTTGACGAGATCGTCAAGCTTTTCGGCAGACCTGTTGCCGAACTGGTGGAAGGTGTCACCAAGCTGACAAGAGTCAATTTCTCCACTGCGGAAGAAAAGCAGATGGAAAACCTGCGCAAGATGTTCATGGCAATGAGCAAGGACATCCGCGTGATTCTCATCAAGATCGCTGACCGGCTGCACAATATGCGCACGCTGGAATATCAGAGTCCTGCCAAGCAGATCATCAAGTCCACAGAGACCATGGAGATCTATGCGCCTTTGGCACACCGTCTTGGTATGCAGAAGCTCAAATGGGAGCTGGAAGATATTTCTTTGCAGTATCTGGAGCCGGAGGCCTACAAGGAGATCATGGATTTTCTTGCTGTGCACAAGGATCAGGATGAGCAGTTTATGAACGCCATTCAGACTGCCATTCAGGGGCGTCTGGAGAGCATGGGCCTGCACGGCAAGGTCTACGGACGCATCAAGCACGTCTATTCCATCTACCGCAAATTAAAAAATCAGAACAAATCCATCGACGAGCTGTATGACATCTACGCCTTCCGCGTGATCGTCAATTCCATCGCCGATTGCTACAATGTCCTCGGTCATGTCCACGATCTGTTCAATCTGGTTCCCGGACGCTTCAAGGACTATATCTCCACCCCCAAGCCCAATATGTACCAGTCCCTGCACACCACGGTCATCGGCTCTCAGGGTATCCCCTTTGAGGTGCAGATCCGAACCTGGGAGATGCATGAGACTGCCGAATACGGTGTGGCTGCCCATTGGAAGTATAAGCAGGGCGGCGCAGGTGCAGGCTCGGAGAAGGAGTTTGAATGGGTGCGTCGTCTGCTGGAAAACCAGCAGGATACGGTAGCTGAGGACTATATCCACTCCCTGCGCGTGGATATGTTTGATGACGAAGTTTTCGTCTTCACGCCCAAGGGCAGAGTGGTCTCTCTGCCTGCAGGCTCTACGCCCATCGACTTTGCCTATGCCATCCATTCCGGCGTGGGCAACACCATGGTGGGTGCCAAGGTCAACAATCGTATCGCGTCCTTTGATGTTCAGCTGAACAACGGCGATGTGGTGGAGGTTCTGACTTCCAAATCTGCCAAGGGCCCCAGCCGTGACTGGCTGAAGATCTGCCGCAGCAACCAGGCGCGGCAGAAGATCAAGCAGTGGTTCAAGAAAGAAAAACGGGAAGAGAACGTGCTCCACGGCAAAGCCAGCTTTGAAGGTGAGCTGCGCCGCATGAACATCGATCCTTCTGTGCTGCAGAATGAAGAACTGCTGGCAGTTATTCTGAAAAAAGTCAGCTTCGATACGCTGGACGATATGTACGCTGCTATCGGCTATGGCGGCATGACTGCTGTCAAGTGCGTCAATCGGATGCGTGATGAGCTGCTGAAGGCCACCAAGGCAGCGCCCAAAGAGCCTCTGGCACCCAAGAGCCTGCAGTCTCTTGGTAAAAAGTCCTCCGGCAGCGGCAATTCCGGTGTCATTGTGGAGGATATCGGCAGCTGCATGGTCAAGTTTGCACGCTGCTGCACCCCTGTTCCCGGAGACGATATCATCGGCTTCGTTACCAAGGGTTTCGGTGTGTCCATCCATCGCTGCGACTGCGACAATGCAAGCGAAAGCCTTCGTCAGAAGCAGCCGGAGCGCTGGGTGCGTGCTTCCTGGGCAATGGTGCTGGAGGAAAACTTCGACACCTCCCTGGAGATCGACTGCCGCGACCGGGATGGTCTGCTGCTGGATATGGCAATGGTGCTCAGCGGTATGAAGATCAAGCTGCGTGAGATGAACTGCCGCACCCTGACAGACGGCAGAGCCATTGCCAGTCTGACCTTCAGTATCCGCGATGTGGCGGAACTGAACTCCGTATGCGGCAAGCTCTGCGCAGTGCCCGGTGTGGAGCAGGTGAGAAGAGGTAAAACGTAATGAGAGCCGTTGTAACAAGAGTTAAAGAAGCATCGGTCACCATCGACGGTCAGATCGTGGGGCAGATCGGGCAGGGATTTCTCATCCTGCTGGGCATCACCCATGATGACACCCCGGAGCTGTGCAGAAAGTTGGCGGAAAAGGTGTTGGGACTGCGTGTGTTCACCGATGAAAACGATAAAATGAACCGTTCTCTGGCAGATGTGGGCGGCAGCGTCCTTGTGGTCAGCCAGTTCACCCTCTACGGTGACTGCAGCCACGGCAGACGGCCCAGCTTTATGGGCGCGGCAGGCCCTGATCTGGCGATCCCGCTGTATGAGCAGTTCCTGTCGGAATGTGAGCGGCTGGGCTATCCGCCTCAGCACGGGCAGTTTGGCGCAAAGATGGAAGTGGCATCTGTCAACGATGGCCCTGTGACCATGATCGTGGATACGAAGGATCTGAAGTGATCCTTCCCGGAGGAACAACTATGAATATTACCGTATTACCCCTCGGCTCTCTGCAGGCAAACTGCTATGTGGCGGCAAACGGCAGCCGATGCGCAGTCATCGATCCCGGTGCACAGGGTGTGCAGCTGGCAGGGTGGCTGAAGGACAATCATCTGACCCCGGAAGCCATACTGCTGACTCACGGTCATTTTGATCATGTGGGTGGTGTCCGCGCTCTGGTAGAGGAGTTTGGTATGGATGTGTACCTGCACGAGGCAGATACCACCATGTCCGGTGAACTGGCGCAGGGGCTGTATTGGAACAAGACCTATGGTGAGGGCGATACCATCACGGTGGCGGATCTGACCTTCACGGTGCATCACACACCGGGTCACACGCCCGGCAGCGTGTGTCTGCAGATGGAAGAAAATCTGTTTGCCGGAGATACCTTGTTCGCAGGTTCCTGCGGACGCACGGACTTCCCCGGCGGCAGCTGGGAGCAGATGATGGCGTCTCTTTGCCGTCTTGCTGCCATGGAGAGTTCGTATACTGTGTTCCCCGGTCACGGCGGTCAGACGACGATCGGCCGTGAAAAGGAGAGCAATCCCTATATGAAAGAGGCACTGGGGAAATGAAACTGTACCTGAAAGGTCATTGGGAGCTTTATGCGGTGGAGCAGCTGCAGATGCAGCTGTTTCCCGATGAGCCTACCGAAACTGTAGATAAACCCTTTGGCAGCGGCGATGGTGCCGTGTCCTCCTTGTCTGAGGGCAAACGCTGGATCACAGCCACGGCAAAGGTCACATGGAAGGGAAAAACGGCGAAAGCCTGCAGAAGGATCTCCGTTCGGGACGGAGAAGATGTGCGTCTGCGCAGAAGGATCTTGCAGCAGACGTATTTCCTTGCAGCCACAAAGGTCTTGGGAACGACCCCTGCATGGGGCGCTCTGTCCGGTGTTCGTCCCACCAAGCTGTCCACCTGGCATATGCAGGAGGGCGGCACGGAGAAAACGGCAGACAGAATGCTGCGGGATGTGTATTTTGTCACCCCTGAGCGGCGCAGACTTGCCATTGACTGTTCTTTGCATACACTGCAGGCACAGGCGCTGCTGGAAGAAAAGGATCTGTCCCTTTACATCGGCATTCCCTTCTGTCCCACAAGGTGTGCCTACTGCTCCTTTGTGAGCCAGTCCATTGAAAAATTCGGCAAGTATCTGGAGCCGTATTTAGAGGCGCTGATCAAGGAGATCGCCTATACGGGAAAGCTTCTGAAGGACTCCGGCTATCATATCCGCAGCCTGTACATGGGCGGCGGTACGCCTACGACCCTAAACGCGGCGCAGATGAAGCGTCTGCTGGAGGCCATCCGGGAGCATTTTGATCTGAGCCGCTGTCTGGAATTTACCGTAGAGGGCGGCAGACCCGACACCTTGGATCCGGAAAAGCTGCAGGTCATCCGGCAGGGTGGTGCCGACCGTATGAGCATCAATCCCCAGACTATGTCGGACGAGGTGCTCAAAGGCATCGGCAGAAGCCACGATGTGGCGCAGATCTATGATGCCTACCGCGATGCGGTGCAGGCAGGTTTTCAGGTCATCAATATGGATCTGATCGCAGGACTTCCCGGCGACACGGCAGAGGGCTTTTTGTCCTCTGTCCGGAAAGTCATCGAGCTTGATCCGGGCAATATCACGGCCCATACCCTTGCTCTTAAAAAGGCAGCTGCCCTGTACTATGCCCGGCATGATCTGCCTTCCGGCGAGGAAGTTGCCTATATGCTGGAGCAGACGGAGCGGCTGCTGCGTAATGCCGGCTATGAGCCTTACTACCTGTACCGGCAGAAATATATGTCCGGCAGCTTTGAAAACGTAGGTTGGTGCAAACCGGGCACCATGAGTGTATATAATATCTATATGATGGAAGAGCTTCACACCATCTTGTCCCTTGGCGGCGGCGGTATGAACAAGGTCAATACAGGCCCCAATCAGCTGGAGCGCTTCCACAATCCCAAGATTCCGCAGGACTATATCGACAGGATCGATACCATTCTGCGGCAGAAGGACGAGATCTTCTCCATTCTGAATTCTCTTTGAGAAAGGCGCGTTATGGATACTTTATTTTCCAACATTTCCGTCATCACCATGGATGAACGGATGCAGGTGCTGACAGATGCCTTTGTGGGCATCACGGACGGCAAGATCTCCTGGCTTGCAAAAAAGCCGCCGGAGGAAAAGCCGGAGACCATCATTGACGGTACCGGCATGGTGCTGATGCCGGGTCTGATCAACTGTCATACAAGACTGTCGGAAACGCTGCTGCGCGGCTATGCCGACGATCTGAGTGCAGAAGACAGGCTGGGCAAGCTCTATCCCAGACTGGAGCAGATGGATGAAAAGTCTGCCAAGGCGTCCGCCCTTTTGGGCATTGCTCAGTGCCTTCGCATGGGTGTGACCTCGGTCTCCGACCTCGGTTTGTTTGCAGACGCTGTGGCGCAGGCTGCGGCGGAAAGCGGCATCCGTGCCAATGTGGCGCAGGAGCTGACGCTCCTGCAGGAAGATGACTTTGACTTTGAAAAAGATCCCGGCTGCCAAAAGCTGACTGCAGTTGCAGAGGCATGGCACGGCTACGATGACGGGCGGATCCTGGTGGAAGCAGGTCTGCAGGGTACTTACACCTCCTGCTATCCCCTGTGGGAGGCGCTGACGGAATACACCGTCAACAGCCATCTGGGCATCCATCTCAATCTGAGCCGTTTTCCGTGGGAGAATGAGGATTGTCTTGACCGCAGCGGTCTGACTCCCGCCCAGCTGCTGGACTGCCACAATGTGTTCGCCGCGCGGACACAGGCTGCCCACTGCTGCCATCTGGAGCAGGAGGACATGGCGCTGCTTGGCAGAAAGAAGGCAACTGCCGTGGTCTGCTCTGTGACAGACCGGAAGCTGACAGCAGGAGATGCGGACATTGCAGCCATGGTCAAAAGCGGTATGAATGTGGCGCTGGGTACCGGCTCTGCCGCAGAAGGCGGTACCATGGATCTTTTGCAGCAGGCAAGATCTGCTGCGCTGTGCGCCAAAATGAAGGCAGGCGACCCGGAGCTTCTGAATGCAGCATCTGTGCTTTTGATGGCAACGGTCTGCGGCGCCAAGGCGCAGGGGCGCGGCGATGTGTGTGGTATGGTCAAACCGGGGCTCGATGCCGATCTGATCGCGCTGGACTTTACCCAGCCCCACTTGATCCCCAGCCACGATCTTATGGGAAGCGTTGCCTATACCGCCACCGGCATGGATGTGTGCATGACCATGGTGCGGGGCAAGATCCTGTACGCATCTGGAAAGTACACCACCATCGATCTGAGCCAACTGATGACCGAACTGGCAGAGCATGCCATGCCCACTGTATTTACCCAAAAGGAGGAGCCGACGGATGAGTGAGAACAGATCCTTCCGGAAGCAGACCTTCCTGCAGGGCGCGGCGGTACTGGCACTTGCCACCGCCATCGTCAAGATCATCGGCGCCATCTATAAGATTCCGCTTCAAAGCTTTATCGGCACAGCCGGTTACAGCTATTTCGGAAAAGCCTATACCATCTATGATGTGCTGCTCATGATCTCCACCACGGGACTTCCCGTGGCAATGAGCCGCATGATCTCCGAGGCGCAGACCCTGGAGCAGCATGACCAGATCCGCAAGATCTTCTCCACGGCGCTGCGTGTGTTCTTGGTGCTGGGCATTCTGGGTACGGGCGGTATGCTCCTGTTTGCAAAGCCCCTGTCTGTCATGGTCACCACCCATGAGCGGGCATGGTTTGCCATTGCCTGTCTTGCACCTGCAGTGCTGCTGGTGTGCATCATTGCTGCCTTCCGCGGCTTCTTCCAGGGGCAGAGCAATATGACCCCCACCTCGGTCAGCCAGGTCTTTGAAGCTCTGTGCAAGCTGATCGTAGGTCTTGGACTTGCATGGCTCCTCATGAAGCTGACAGCGGGCAATGAAGCCTACGGTGCCGGCGGTGCCATTCTGGGTGTGACCATTGGCTGCGTGATTTCGGCCGCTTACCTGTATGTCTGCTACCGAAGAGCCGTGCGGGATCTGCCCAGAGGCGGCGCGGTCAAGACCACTGCCGAGACCATGAAGCAGCTGCTTGCCATTGCTGTGCCCATCACCCTTGGATCTGCAGGTCTGCAGATCATCAATCTGGTGGATACCATGGTCTATATGCGCCGTCTTGTAGGTGCGGCGGGCATCCCCTCCCTGCGGGCAGATGAATTGAGCGGCATTTATGAATTCTGCCGTACCATCTTTAATCTGCCCGGTGCGTTCATTACCCCTCTGGTCATTTCCGTCATTCCTGCCATTACGGGACATCTGACCATGAAAAACCAGCGCGGTGTGCGCATGGTGGAAGGCTCTGCCCTTCGGATCACAGGACTCATTGCCATGCCCTGCGCCTTTGGTTTGGTCAGCCTGAGCGGTGCGATTTTGGGTCTGCTGACAGACTATAATGCTGCAGACCTGCAGGTGGGCAAAGTGATATTGGCATATATGGGCATCACCGTGATCTTTAATTCCATCATCCTTGTGACCAATGCCATGATGCAGGCGCACGGCGATGTGACGACCCCGGTGGTCAATATGATCTTCGGCGGTGTGGTCAAGGTCATCGTCAACTTTATTCTGGTCGGTATTCCCGAACTGAATATTGTGGGCGCTGCCATGGGAACCCTGATCTGCTACCTTGTGATCATGGTCATGAACATCGCCGCCATGGCGAAAAAGAAGACCATCGACCTGCGCTCCTTGAAGGGACTGATCAAGCCTCTGATCGCATCCGTCCTCATGGGTGCGGTGGCATATATGGTAAACAGTGTGCTGCAGGGGCGTATTTCCGGCTCTGTCAGCTGTCTTGCTGCCATTGCCGCGGCAGGCGTCTGCTACCTGATTCTGGTCATGGTTTTGCGTGTGATCACCTATGATGACTGCCTTTTATTACCAAAAGGCGAAAAAATTGCGAAAATTCTGCGGATTCGCGTGGATTGACTATTGCGAAAGCGTGAAAAATATGGTAGATTTTATAAGGAAACCGCGATACACCTTTGAAGACTTTGTTCACATCGTCCATTTGCTCCGTTCTCCCGGCGGTTGCCCGTGGGATCAGGCGCAGGATCATCTGTCCATCCGCCGTAACTTTCTGGAGGAAGTTTACGAGTGCTGCGAGGCGCTGGATACGGATGATGAAGCGCTCATGCGCGAAGAACTGGGCGATGTTCTCATGCAGGTGATCTTCCACTCGGATCTGGAGCAGGAACGGGGAAGATTTACGCTGGATGATGTGTGCGATCACGCCTGTAAAAAGCTGATCTTCCGTCACCCCAATGTATTTGGGGAAGGCACCGCCAAAACGTGGGACGACATGAAGGCGCTGGAAAAGGGTCAGAAGACCCATGCCCAGACCTTAGATGCCGTGGCAAGAAGCCTGCCTGCCCTGTGGCGTGCGGAGAAGCTGATGAAAAAGGCACAGAAAGCAGGCTTTGTCTGGCCCGACCTTGATGGTGCGCTGGGAAAGCTTGCCGAGGAGATCGAGGAACTGCGCGAGGCAGTGAAGACGGGTGAGGGTATCAAGGAAGAAACAGGCGATGTGCTGTTTGCCGCCGTGTGTGCTGCGTTTATGACGCAGACCGATCCGGAGGAAGCCCTGCACGGGACCTGTGAAAAGTTCATAAAGCGGTTCGCCGCTATGGAACAGTCTGCGGAGGCCCAAGGCCGCAGTCTGGAGGCATATACTCCGGCGGAGCAGCTCTCTATGTGGGAGAGTGCGAAAGCCGACCCAATTTGGGAATAAAAAATCAGAAAGAGGAATAATTCATGAACAAGACTGAACTCATCGCAGAAGTGGCCGCTAAGGCAGGCCTGTCCAAGAAGGACGCAGAGAAGGCTCTGAACGCTACCATCGACACCATCGCTGACACCCTGGCAAAGGGCGACAAGGTCCAGCTGGTCGGCTTCGGCGGCTTCGAGACCAAGAAGCGTGAGGCTCGTATGGGCCGCAACCCCAAGACCAAGGAAGCTATCCAGATCCCCGCATCCTGCGTTCCCGTTTTCAAGGCTGGCAAGGCTCTCAAGGACAAGGTCGCGAAGTAATTTATGCGGCTGGATAAATATCTGAAGGTTTCCCGACTGATCAAGCGGCGTACCGTGGCCAACGAGGCTTGCGACAATGCCCGTGTCACAGTCAACGGCAGACCTGCCAAAGCATCCTATGATGTGAAGGTGGGCGATAAGCTTCAGATCCAGTTTGGCGCAAGGACCCTGTGTATCGAGGTTCTGCAGGTGGCAGACAATGTCCGAAAGGACGATGCCTGCGCCATGTACCGGGAGATCCCGGCTGAGTAACGAAAAACACCTCCGTTTGCATAGAATGTGCACACGGAGGTGTTTTTATATGGTCAGTAAAGCAAGAGAGGCAGAAGTCTGGAGCAGAGTCATGGCAGCGTCGGCACAGGCACCGGAAAGCTGCAATCCCAAGCCGCGCAGCACGCTGACTTCGGCGCAGGTCATGGAGCTTCTGGAGCAGGAACTGTGTGACAAGGTCACCTGTGAAGCCCTTGCCTGCCGTACCCATGGTGCAGCGCGGCAGAAGCTGATGTTCCTTGCCCGGCAGGAGGGAGAACACTACAAAAAGCTGGAGGCAATTTATTATCTGTTGACGGGAGAAAAACCATGTCCCGACCGTCCCAAGCAGCCGTGCATCGCCTGCTTGAGCGAAGAGCTGCGCCGCCGTTGGCAGCAGGAAACAAAAAGTGCCCATACATATCACTGCCTCGCGGAAAAAACAGGAGATTTTGCGTCTGAGTTCCATGTCCTCGGCAGCGAGGAAGAAAAACACGCACAGCTGCTTGTGCAGATCCTGCAGACCTGCCTGTAAGCACTCACAGGGCGGTCTGACCTCAGACCGTCGTGGTTATGCGCCTTCTTTTCTCAGCTCGATGATCTGGTCGCGCAGGACGGCGGCGTATTCGAATTCCATCATCTTGGCAGCCTCGCGCATGGCCTTTTCCAGTCTTGCGATCTCCTTTTCGCGCTCAGCCTTGGTCATCTTGATACCGCTCTTGCCAACCACATCCTGACTGGGCTTGGAGATCTCAATGAGATCACGGACGGACTTGATGATGGTCTTGGGCACGATGCCGTGTTTTTCGTTGTATGCCATCTGGATCTCACGGCGGCGCGCCGTTTCATCCATGGCTTCTTTCATGGAGGGAGTGACGGAGTCTGCATAGAGGATGACCTTGCCTTCTGCGTTTCTGGCGGCGCGTCCCATGGTCTGAATGAGACTGGTGCGGCTGCGCAGGAAGCCCTCCTTGTCGGCATCCAGCACTGCCACAAGGCTGACTTCCGGCAGGTCCAGACCTTCACGCAGCAGGTTGATGCCCACCAGAACATCAAACTTTGCCATGCGCAGATCGCGGATGATCTCCATACGCTCCAAAGCAGAAATGTCCGAGTGCATATACCGCACCTTGACACCGTGCTTTCTCAGATAGTCGGTCAGATCCTCTGCCATCTTTTTGGTCAAGGTGGTGACCAGAACACGCTCGTCCTTTTCCGCGCGCAGCTGGATCTCTTCCATCAGATCGTCGATCTGCCCGTTGATGGGGCGCACTTCCACCACAGGATCCAGAAGACCGGTGGGACGGATGACCTGCTCGGCGACCTGTCCTGCCCGGGACAGCTCATACTCTGCCGGGGTGGCGGAAACGTAGATCACTTGATTTAATTTATCCTGGAATTCCTCAAAATTAAGAGGTCTGTTGTCAAAGGCGGAGGGCAGACGGAAACCGTAGTTCACAAGGCTCTCCTTACGGCTGCGGTCACCTGCATACATGGCGCGCACCTGGGGCAGGGTCACATGGCTCTCATCGATAAAGAGGATGAAATCCTCCGGGAAATAGTCTAACAGCGTCATAGGGGGCGACCCCGGCTCTCTGCCGGAAATGACACGGGAGTAGTTCTCAATGCCGGAGCAGAAGCCGATCTCCTGCATCATTTCGATGTCATACAGCGTTCTCTGGCGGATGCGCTGTGCTTCCAGCAGCTTATCCTCTTCTTCAAATTTTTTGACCTGCTGCCACATCTCATCTTCGATCTCGCGGATGGCGCGATCCATCTTTTCCTTGGATGCCACATAGTGGCTGGCAGGGTAGATGGCAACGTGATCCAGAATGCGATCTGCTATGCCGGTGACGGCATTGATCTCGGAAATGCGGTCGATCTCGTCACCGAAAAACTCCACACGGATGGCACGGCCCGTCCAGTAGACGGGGTAAATTTCCACCGTGTCGCCGCGGACGCGGAAATTGTTTCTGGCAAAATTCAGATCGTTTCGCTCATAGCGGATCTCCACCAGTCTGCGGATCAGATGATCTCTGTCCATATTCTGACCGGGGCGCAGGGAGATGACCATGCTCTTATAGTCGATGGGATCGCCCAGACCGTAGATGCACGATACCGATGCCACCACGATCACATCTCTTCGTTCAAAGAGGGAGGAGGTGGCGGAGTGACGCAGACGTTCGATCTCGTCGTTGACGGAAGAGTCCTTTTCGATATAGGTGTCTGTATGGGCGATGTATGCCTCGGGCTGATAGTAGTCGTAATAAGAGATAAAGTATTCCACCGCATTTTCCGGGAAAAACTCGCGGAACTCGGTGCAAAGCTGGGCGGCAAGGGTCTTATTGTGGGCAAGTACCAAGGTGGGGCGGTTGAGCCTTTGGATGATATTTGCCATGGTGAAGGTCTTGCCGGAGCCGGTGACACCCAGCATGACCTGCTCATCCAGACCCATCTGAAGACCGGATGCCAGCTTCTCAATGGCCTGAGGCTGATCGCCTGTAGGCTTGTATTGGCTGTGCAGTTTGAAATCCATAAATACACCTCTTTCTTCCATTATCAAGTATCTTCCCGAAAAAGTCAAATCATATTCCGCATGGGCAGGACATATGATAAAACAGGGAACTGAAAAGGAGGCACCTATGGCATACACGATCGAGGAAAAATTGCCGGCAGAACCACACAAACTGACCCTGGACGATCGGTGCAGACTGACCATGACAGGGATCAAAGAGGTGGAGAGCTTTGATGAAGAAATGGTGGTGCTGTACACGACCCGCGGCACGTTGGTCATCCGCGGTACAGGACTGCACCTGCAGCTTCTGAGCCTTGACTCGGGACAAGTCCATGTGGACGGCACGGTGGAAAGCCTGACCTATGAAGATACCGCACCCGGGACAGGTGGGTTCTTCTCCCGCTTGTTTGGCTGATGGAGCTGCCTGTTTCCCGGCAGGCATGGGAGTTTTTCACTGCCGTTCTCCTTGGAACAGGTCTTGGCTTGTGCTATGACCTGTTCCGCGCACCGAGGAGACTTTGCCCCAAACTCACATGGCTGTTTGATCTGTTCTTCTGCGGTGTGTTTTTCTATGCACTTTTGTGGCAGTGGCTGGCAGTGTGCCATGGACTTCTGCGAGGATACTGCCTAATGGGGATGGGACTTGGTCTTTGGCTGTGGTTTCTCACGCTCAGCGGCACGGTTCTGCGTGGCTGGATGTGGATTTTATGTGTGATCTTCCATCCTGCGATGATTTTTTTGAAAATTTTACAAGAAATTGCAAAAAAGTACTTTTCAATCTTGAAAAAATGGGTTAAAATAACCTGTAAGCTGTGTATTGTCGCCATTGGGCGGCTGACGCATAAAGGAGGAACGGCGCATGCGCTTCAAACGGTCATCTCTCGTGATGAAGATATTGCTTCTGGTGCTGGTGGTATACGCTACCGTTACCCTGGTCACGATCCAGGCTCAAGTGACCGAGAAGAACGCGGAGGCAGCAGAACTGCAAAGCAGCATCGACACCGAAAAGCAGGAAAACCTGCGTCTGCAGCAAGCCATCGACCAGCTGGGCACAGAAGAGGGCGTACAGGACGTGGCCCGCGAAAAGCTGGGCTGGGTCTCCAAGGGCGAGATCATCTTTTATGATATGGGCAACTAAGCCCAATTTTTCAGGGGAGAACAAGTAAAACATATGGAGTTAACTGTTGGTGCTATCTTAGAAGGAAAAGTCAAGTCTATCACCAAATTCGGCGCGTTTATCCAGCTTCCCGAGGATCGGACAGGTCTGGTACATATTTCCGAGATCACCCATGCCTTTGTCAGCGATATCCGTGAGCATCTGACCGAGGGGCAGGATGTGAAGGTCATGGTCATCGGTCTGGAAAACGGCAAGATCAATCTGTCCATCCGCCGCACCCAGCCTGCGCCGCAGCGCCCCCAGTCGGACAGACCGCGTCAGGGCTTTGACCGCAGACCCGGCTCCGACCGCCCGCGCAATGACAGTCGTCCGCCTCGTACGGCAGGTGTCCCTGCCCAACCGGCAGAAAAAGCGCCCCAGTCTTTTGACGATATGCTCAAGCAGTTCATGGCGGACTCCGATTCCAAGATCTCCGGACTGAAGCAGTATTCCGACCGCAAAACAAGAAACAGAAGAAAATAAGTATGAAACGTTTTTACAAACTGACCGCTCTGGCGGTGCTCCTTGCTCTGGTCTTTACCTTGAGCGGCTGTTCCTGGTTTGGAATGTCCAGAACGCTGACGCAGGAAGAGATCGATGCCATTGAAGTGGGCACGGTCACAGACGGTGTATATCACAATGAGACCTTCGATCTGACCTTTGCTGTCCCCGAAGGCTGGACAGTTTCCACACAGGATGAGATTCTCAGCTTCAACAAGTGGAAGGCAGACAAGGATAAGAAGGAACAGGCTCTCGATTCTCTGGGCAAGCCCGGTTATTTCTACGAAATGTCCGTCAGCCGTGACGATGGAAAGGCTGCTGTGACTGTGTGTGTGGAAAATGCCTCCATTCTGGAGCAGCCGGATATCACAGAGGATATGTACGCAGCTTCCGCCCTGCTCAACGCGCAGGAGCACTTCAAAGAGGCAGGCTGCCTCAATGTGGAGATCGAAAAGATTTGCGAAAGCTTTGCCGGGGAAGATCACTATGGCTACTATGCCACCTGTACCAGCCCCACAGGCACGCTGTTGTATTATAAGGCCATCTATGTCAAAGAGGGCATCTATGCCGCAGTCATCACTGCCACCAGCGCAGAGGAAGACCTGACCGGCGAAGCACTTGCTGTGTTTGAATAACAAAACGGAGCGGATCTTGATCCGCTCCGTTTTTATTTAAGAAAATGTGACAATTTTCCTGTTGCCGTCAAGGAGAAATGGGTGTAAAATAGACAAAAAGGAGGCGAGCGTATGAGCCTTAAAATTCTGAGCATCGACCCCTGGCTGAAGAACTATGAGCAGGACCTTCAGCAGCGCATGAAGAATTACAAAAACAAAAAACGCGAGCTTGTGGGCAAAGACGGTAAGCTTTCGGACTTTGCCAACGGCTATTTGTACTACGGCATCCATAAAGTACGCGGCGGCTGGGTGTACCGGGAATGGGCACCTGCGGCAGAGGCTGTGTACCTCACCGGCGATTTCTGCGGCTGGGATCGAAAGGCATATCCTCTGCAGCAGCTGGAAAACGGTGTTTGGGAGCTGAAACTCAAGGGCGCCGATGCCCTGAAGCATGGGCAGCGGGTCATGACCATCGTGGTGCACGATGGTGAGGAGCTGGATCGCGTGCCCCTGTATGCAGGCTATGTGGTGCAGGAGGAAGGCTCCGTCCAGTGGAATGCCCGGATCTATGCGCCCAAGAAGAAATTCCTTTGGACGGACGAGGGCTTCAAACGGGCAAAAACACCTTATATCTATGAGTGCCATGTGGGTATGGCACAGGAAGAGCCTAAGGTGGGTACTTACGATGAATTCCGACAGAAGACTTTGCCGCGGATCAAGCGCCTTGGCTACAATACCATTCAGATCATGGCGATCATGGAGCATCCGTACTATGCGTCCTTCGGCTATCAGGTGACAAACTTCTTTGCTCCTGCCTCCCGCAGCGGCACGCCGGACGATCTGAAAGCTCTGGTCAATGCTGCCCATGAGATGGGCATTGCCGTTTTGCTGGATGTGGTGCACTCCCATGCGTGCAAAAATACCAGAGAGGGCATCAATGAATTTGACGGCACAGCGGAGCAGTTCTTCCATGCCGGTGGTAAGGGCGAGCACAGCGCATGGAATACCAAATGCTTTAATTATAACAAGCCGGAGGTGCTCCATTTCCTGTTGTCCAATCTGAAATTCTGGATGACGGAGTACCACTTTGACGGTTTCCGTTTTGACGGTGTGACCTCCATGCTCTACCATGACCACGGTCTTGGCAGCAGCTTCGGACCCTATGAGCGCTACTTCTCCATGAACACAGACACGGAAGCTGTGACCTATCTGCAGCTTGCCAACGAACTGATAAAGGAACTGGATCCCAATGCCCTGTCCATTGCAGAAGACACCTCTGCCATGCCCGGTCTGGCGCTGCCCATCAAGGATGGCGGCATCGGCTTTGACTACCGCCTTGCCATGGGCACTCCGGATCTGTGGATCAAGCTTTTGAAGGAAGTGCCGGACGAGCACTGGGATATGTGGAACTTGTATAATGAACTTTCCGGCAGACGTCCCGGGGAAAAGGTCATCGGTTATGCCGAGAGCCACGACCAGGCGCTGGTGGGCGACAAGACCATCATGTTCCGCCTTTGCGACCAGGAAATGTACTGGTCCATGAACAAGGAAAGCAACAATATGATCATCGACCGCGGCATGGCGCTGCATAAGATGATAAGGCTTATTACCATGAGTCTTGGCGGTGACGGATATCTGAACTTTATGGGCAACGAGTTCGGTCATCCCGAGTGGATCGATTTCCCCAGAGAGGGAAATGACTGGAGCTATCATTACTGCCGCAGACAGTGGTCTCTGGCGGATGCGGATTATCTGAAGTATCACTATCTGCAGGACTTTGACATTGCCATGGTGAGCCTCGCGCAAAAGAGCAGACTTTTGACGCAGGCGCCTGCCTGCCGCTGGATCGGGCAGGATGACAAGACCCTTGTTTATGAGAGAAAGGGCTTGGTCTTTGCCTTTAATTTCCATCCCTCTTATTCTCCTGACGGCTACTTTGTGCCGGTGGAGCAGGAGGGCAAGTACAAGGTCGTACTGACCACAGATGAGGGCCGCTTTGGCGGTCATGACCGCATCAGCACAACCTATGTCTATGATGCAGTTCGTCAGCCGGACGGTAAGATCGGCTTCAGAATCTACCTGCCCAGCCGCACAGCAGTGGTATTGAAGAAAAAATAACAACAAAAGAGGCGACAACTTGTCGCCTCTTTTTGTGCAAAAAGATAAAAAGTAAATTTTTGGTTAAATTTTGCTTGCCAAAGACTTTGCTTCGCTGTATCATTATCACAACAGAATACTTTCTGCAGAAGCTTTCGGAAGGGAAACCGACCGAAAGTGGAGGAACTCTGGAGAATCTCACCTCGCGTAACCACTGAATAAATCGTCTGCGGTTGCCAGCGGATCTTTTGTCTCAACTATGCGGTTTGAAAAGCTTGAAATACACAAAGTATTTCGGCGTTTTCAAAACCTTTATTTGATTCAAAATCTCTCGCTGTCCACTCTTGTCGATTTAATCATCGGTTACTTGCGTGAGTGCCGAAGGTGCAAGGCGAAAGCCGAATCTCTCAGGCAAAAGGACAGAGCGGCTGTGGGGCGACCTATGGCTGCAAACTTTGGAGTTGCTGAAAAGCAGCTCTTTTTCATTTTAGGAGGAAAACTTATGCAAGAAACCCTGTTGAAGATCGCCGCGACGATCAATACGTACCTGTCCGACTACATTCTGCTCTTCCTGCTGGTCGGTGTTGGTCTGTTCTATTCCATCCGCACCCGCTTCGTGCAGGTTCGCTGCTTCGGCGAAGGTATGAAGAAGACCTTCGGCAACCTGTCCCTCAAGGGCGGTAAGCAGGAGCGCGGTATGAGCTCCTTCCAGGCTCTGGCAACTGCCATTGCCGCACAGGTCGGTACCGGCAACATCGTCGGTGCATCCGGCGCTATTCTGACCGGCGGCCCCGGTGCCATCTTCTGGATGTGGGTCATCGCCTTCTTCGGCATGGCTACCATTTACGCGGAAGCAACTCTCGCCATCAAGACCCGTCAGGTCGATGACAAGGGCAATATCCACGGCGGCCCTGTGTACTACATTACCACTGCCTTCAAGGGTGGCTTCGGTAAGTTCCTGGCTTGCTTCTTCGCCATTTCCGCAACTCTGGCTCTGGGCTTCATGGGTGCCATGGTTCAGTCCAACTCCATCGGCGGCAACATTGAGAATGCCTTCGGTATCCCTGCCTGGATCGTGGGCGTCGTTCTTGTGATCGTCTGTGCTCTGGTCTTCCTGGGTGGTGTCAGCCGTCTGGCTTCCGTTACCGAGAAAATCGTTCCTGTTATGGCAGGTCTGTTCCTGCTGGGCGGTCTGGCTGTTCTGGTCGCTCGGATCCAGTATATCCCCCAGACCTTCGGTATGATCTTCAAGTATGCCTTCCAGCCCTCTGCCATCATCGGCGGCGGCATCGGCTATGCTCTTAAGACTGCAATCTCTCAGGGCGCAAAGCGCGGCCTGTTCTCCAACGAAGCCGGTATGGGCTCCACTCCCCACGCTCATGCTCAGGCGAATGTCAAGGATCCCCACGATCAGGGCGTTGTCGCCATGATCGGTGTGTTTATCGATACTTTCATCGTTCTGACTCTGAACGCTCTGGTCATCATCTGCACCCTCTACACTGCTGACGGCCCTCTGGCAGGCGGCTATGTGGGCAGCGTGGTGGATGCCATCAACAAGAACAATCTGGCTCAGACCGCTTTCGGCTCCATCTTCGGCAGCACTGCCGGCGGTATGTTCGTGGCAGTTTGCCTGCTGTTCTTTGCCTTCTCCACCATCCTCAGCTGGAATCTGTTCGCCAAGATCAATGTTCAGTGGCTGACCAAGAACAACAAGGTCGCCTACTACATCTTCACCATCATCGCTCTGGTGTTCGTGTTCCTGGGCACCGTTGCTTCCAATGATCTGGTCTGGGAGCTGACCGATATGTTCAACAACCTCATGGTCATCCCCAACGCCATCGCCCTGTTCGCTCTGGGCAAGCTGGTCAGCGTGGTCAAGAGAAACCGCGACAAGATCGAAAAGTAAAATTAAAAGGCAGCTCTTCGGAGCTGCCTTTTTTAATGGACAATTGACAATTATGGTGTCGGCTTCGCCGATAAAATTTTAATTTTGCTTTGCACCCCTGCCTCCCTCTGATGAGGGAGGTGGTTGTGCGGAGCGAAACCGGAGGGAGAGATACTACCCCTCAGTCAAAATCAGAGATTTTGCCAGCTCCCCTGACAAGGAGAGCCAAGGGGAGGCTGCAGCTCTCAAGCTTTTTCTTTATAGGAGATCGATGTGGGTATTAGCGAAATAGAGAAATTACTTAAAAATGGTGCCGGCTGCGCCGACGACAGAGTAAGCGGGCGACCAAAGGTCGCCCCCGTA
>JAGBBD010000006.1 GCA_017938625.1 Oscillospiraceae bacterium
ATCGGTGCTCTGCTCCGCGGCGTTGACAAGAAGTCCATCGAGCGTGGCCAGGTTCTGGCTAAGCCCGGTTCCATCAAGCCTCTGACCAAGTTCATTGGCCAGGTTTACGTCCTGTCCAAGGAAGAAGGCGGCCGTCATACTCCTTTCTTCAACAACTATCGTCCTCAGTTCTACTTCCGTACCACTGACGTTACCGGCATCATCACTCTGCCCGAAGGCACCGAGATGTGCATGCCCGGCGACAACGTCGATATGAACGTTGAGCTGATCACCCCCATCGCTATCGAGAAGGGCCTGCGTTTCGCTATCCGTGAAGGCGGCCGTACCGTCGGTTCCGGTGTCGTCATCGAGATCCTGGAGTAATTCCTGATTAGATAACCAATTTAAGGACACAGCCTTTTGGCTGTGTCCTTTTTGTTAAATTTTGTCTTGTGGCTTTACACCTTTTGCCTATTTGGGTATAATAAACAGGTATTATACCAAAGGAGCTATTTTCATGGCAAGCGAATACTATAAAAAGAAATTCAAGGACGTCAAGCCCGATGTGCCTTATGAGATGACTAAAATCGAAAAATGGAACAATTGGTGGAATTATCACTGGTTTCATGTTCTGGTTGCTGTAGGTGCTGTGGTGCTGATCTGCATCATTTTGTCCCAGTGGGTGTTCAAGACCCGTCCGGACTATAAGATCGCCTATGTTGGTGAGCAGTATCTCATGGTCGATGCAGAGCAGCTGCAGGAACAGCTGGCTGCATTGGGTACAGATCTGAACGGTGACGGGAAAGTTGTCGTGCAGCTGCGTTCTTATAATATCAGTGAGCAAAATCCCTATTATGAATCCGATATGGTCGGCTTTATGGGGGATGCCAGCGTAGGCGGCAGCGCCATCTTCATTATGGAAGATCCGTCGCTGCTCTTCGACCGATATCATATTATAGAAGAAGAAAACTGCTATCTGTGGAGTGAGTGTCCTGCACTTTCCTCCATTGACCTTGGCGGTGATTATACGATCGGCATCTGCACTGCCGTTTTGGAAGCATATGAGCAGGGCGAAGAAAATGCTGCGATTTTGTGGAATGTTATGACCGCCGGTGCGGAGTAAAGGAGAATGTCATGAAGATCATCCATCTGATCTCCGGCGGTGATGTCGGCGGTGCCAAGACTCATGTGCTGAGTCTGCTGGCAGGACTGAGAAAAACAGAAGATGTTCGCCTTGTCTGCTTTATGGAGGGCGGCTTCGCTGAGGAAGCAAGGCAGCTTGGCATCGATACGCAAGTATTGACCTGCAGCTTTACCGCTGCATTAAAAACTCTGCGCACCATGATCAACACGGAGGGGTTTCAGCTCGTCCATTGTCATGGCTCTCGCGCCAATCTGATGGGTACACTTTTGCAGAGCAAGATCAAAGCGCCTGTTGTTACTACGGTGCACAGCGACTACCGTCTTGACTATCTTGGCAGAACGTTCCACCGCTTTACCTATGGTCTGATCAATGCCTTCTGCATCCGGAAAATCAAGTATCATATCGGTGTTTCTGACGCCATGGTGGATCTTCTCATCAGCCGTGGTTTGGATCCCCAATCCATGTTCTCCATTTATAACGGTGTTGATTTTTCTCCTATAACACCAAAACTGGAACGGAAGGCATACCTTGAAAGCATCGGCCTTTCGGTGCAGGAGGATGACATCGTCTTCGGCATTGCCGCCCGTCTGTCCGCTGTGAAGGACGTAGCTACGCTCATTCGTGGTTTTGGAGAAGCCTGCCGGGAAGTAAAGAATATCAAGCTTGTGATTGCAGGTGACGGTGAGCAGCATAGGGAACTGGAGAAGCTTGCAAAGCAGTGCTGCCCGGAGGGAAGCTATGTCTTTGCCGGTTGGGTCAGTGATATGGACAGCTTCTATCATGCGCTGGATGTAAACACGCTGACGTCACTGAGTGAGACATTCCCGTACGCACTGACGGAAGGCGCCAGAAAGCATTGCGCCACCATTGCCTCCCGTGTGGGCGGTGTTCCTTATCTGATCGAACATGGTGTGACAGGCATGCTCTTTGAGGCACAGGATCATAAGACCCTTGCCTCTCATATGGTCAGCCTTGCCCGGAATGGACAGGAACGGCAGCGTCTGGCGGAGAATCTGTATGAACGCGCCTGTACTTGCTTCTCCATCGATGCCACGGTGGAACGTCAGAAAGAGATCTATCAAGTGCTTCTGCGCCGCAGCAGCCGCCTCAAAGCAAGACGAGACGGTGTGCTGATCTGTGGTGCTTATGGCAAGGGCAATGCCGGTGATGACAGCATCCTTGATGCCATTTTGGGACAGATGCGCAGCATCGATCCCGACATTCCTGCCTATGTGCTTTCCAGAAATCCCTCGGAAACGAGACTGCGCTACCGCGTGGGGGCGTATCACACCTTTGATCCGCGTTTCATTCTGCGGATGTGCCGCACAAAGCTCTATATCAACGGCGGCGGCAGCCTTATACAGGATGTGACCAGTACACGCTCTTTGCGCTATTATCTGACCAACATCGCCCTTGCCAAACTGTGTGGCAATCCGGTGCTTATGTATGGCTGTGGGATCGGCCCTGTGTCCCTGCCCAAAAACAGAAAAAAAGCAGGAAAGGTCATAGACCGGTATGCCGATACCATCACTCTGCGCGACCCCCAAAGTGCCGAGGAGCTGCGTGCCATGGGTGTAACGCGCCCCACCATCATGATCACAGCCGATCCTGCACTTCTGCTCGATGGGGCAGAGGAGACGAAAGTGGACGGTTTTATGCTCTCCCACGGATTGGATCCCAAGGGTCATTATGCGCTCTTTGTGCTCAGACCCTGGCAGGGCTTTGATGAGGTCTGTCCCGAGATCGCAAAAGCAGCCCGGACGCTCTATGAAACAAAGGGCTTGACGCCTGTGTTCCTTGCGCTGGAGGCAGGTCGTGATCTTCCCGTGAGCAAGCAGGCTGCGGAGCTTGTCGATTGTCCTCACCATGTGTTCTGCGTGCCGCAGGATGGAAAGCTTATCGTTGGCTTTATGGCACGGATGCAGGTAGTCGTTTCCATGCGTCTGCATGCTCTGATTTTTGCCGCAGGGCAGGGAACACCTCTTGTGGGTATCGTCTATGATCCCAAAGTTTCCGGATTTATGGATTATCTGGAACAAAATAATTATGTAAACTTGAATGATGTAACGGCACAAGCTATTCTTGCCCTTGCCGAACAGGCACTTTCTGCCGGAAAAGATGCAGATAGCGCCAAGCGTCTGCGAGCGTTGGCAGAAGAAAACGAAGCTGCGGCAAGAGCCTTGCTGAACCAATAAAAATACGGCATCCAAAGGCGCCCTCAGATAGGGAGGAGCCGGTTTTGAACGGATCTTTTCCTCCCAAACTGCAGAAAAAATTTCCGTAATGCGTCAGCATTACGGAAATTTTTGTATTTGTTTGTGTGAAAAATCTCCACTTCAAAACTGCTTCGCACCTCAAAATATGCTGATTTTTTGCAAGACAAAGGGAATTTGTGCGCAAATCCTTTGTGGATTTCAAGCAAATTCCCTGCCGTATTGCGGAAAATCAGCGCTTTTGAGGCGGCTTATCCCTATGTGAGGGCGCCTAAGGATGCCGTATTTTTTATGTTAACTTTTTTCTCTCCGGAAGCTGTGCGATGAGGACACCTGCAAAGACGAGCACACAGCCAAGCAGCTCCCATCCGGAAAGCGCCTGATTGATGAGAAGCCACCCAAACACAGCGGAGAAGACCGATTCCAAACTCATCAGAAGAGAAGCGGTGGTAGGCTCTGTGTAGCCTTGACCGACGATCTGGAAGGTGTATGCCACACCGGAGGAGAAAATGCCGGTGTACGCAATGGGAAGCCAGCATCGCAGCAGGGAATCCAAGCCGGGCTGCTCCAGAATCAAGGCGATCACCAGTGAGATCGCGCCGCAGGTAAAGAACTGCAGGCAGCTCAGCCGCACACCGTCCACTCTGGGGCTGACATGATCGATGAACAGAATATGGAAGGTAAATGCCACGGCGCAGATGAGGGTCAAACCTTCGCCCATGTTCAGTGAAAAACCACCCATGCCGCAGAGCATATACAGGCCAAACAGCGCCAGCGCCACACTGAGCCAGACCCAGGGACGCAGCTTTTTCCCTAAGAAAAGTCCAAAGATCGGGACAAGGATGATGTATAATGAGGTAATGAAGCCGGACTTGCCGGCAGGCAGCTGCAGCATCAGACCCAGCTGCTGAGGAGAGCAGGCGGCAAATAAGATCAGACCGCAGATGATGCCTGCAAAGAGCTGATATTTCTTTGCTTCTTTTGTCACGGGCTTTTTGGGATTGCCCCGCTTATCCATCACAGCGATCACAGGCAGCAGCACAAGTCCGCCGAGGAAAAATCTCGTAGCTTGAAAGGTGAAAGGCCCCGTGTACTTCATCGCTTCTGTCTGGGCAACAAAGGCAGCGCCCCAGATCATGGATGCCAGAAGCAGCATCAGATTACCGATCCATTTTTTAGACATACAATCCCTCTTTTCCGCCATTGAGGGTATCATAAAAGATGTAAAAAATCAATTGGCACTTTTCAATTGCGCGGCATTTTGGTACAATGAACAAAAGGAGTGAATGTCATGCAGGAATTGTTTATCCCCACGCTGCACACATTTGAAAATGAGAATATTTTTACCGGCAGCTACAACGGTCTTCGGTTTAAGATCACTCCGCAGGTCGTCATGCTGCCCGGTGATAAAGAGGTCAATTTTGAAGAAAGCAGCATGAAGGCAGAATACTGGCACGGCTTGTTCTGCTATGAAAAGAGCGAGATCGAAGAAGAAAGAATCTTCCCATTAAGCCCTGAGGGCAGAGAGGAAATGAAGCAGTGGCTGCTTGAGCATGTATAACAAGATCCCGACGGTGCTCCGTCGGGATCTTTGCCGTTATCGGCTCTGGTTGCTGTTCTGCTGATTGCGGCTCTGGTTCTGATTGTTATTCTGATTCTGCTGATTGGTCTTCTGATTCTGGTTGTTGTTCTGCTGGTTATTCTGATTACGGTTCTGATTCTGGCTCATAAGGATATGCCTCCTATAGGTTTTTGGGTACCGCACAGTTAGTATGACCGATTTTTTATGATCTATCCTTTGGATGAAAGAAAATGGCGGCAAGAAGTCCAAATACCACAGCGGCAGTGATTCCTCCGGCTGCGGCCTTCACGCCGCCTGTGAATACGCCCAGCAGCCCATCCTCCCGAACTGCTTCTTTTACCCCTTTGGCAAGATTGCTGCCAAATCCGGTCAAAGGAACGGTGGCACCTGCACCGCCCCAGTCGATCAGCGGCTGATATAAGCCCAGAGCGCCCAGAATAACACCCATGACCACGTACATGACAAGAATCCTTGCCGGTGTGAGTTTGGTCTTGTCAATGAGGATCTGTCCGATGGCGCATAAAATACCGCCCAATACAAATGCTTTCAGATATTCCATCTTATCTCCTTTCCACGCCGATGGAAACGGCATGGCATACACCGGGGATGCTTTCGCGCTGCTGCAGAGCGGTGGGGGAGTGGAGTGCACCTGTGCCGCAAAAGAGCACATTTTTAAGCTTTCTCTTTTGCAGCTGCTTCATAATATAGCCGCACAGCACCACCGAGCCGCAGCCGCAGCCGGAGCCGCCGGAGTGCACATCCTGTTTTTGCAGATCAAAGATCATGGTACCGCAGTCGTTGTAAACGCCACCGATGCTCACACCGTCCTTGCGGAACAGATCCATCAGGATCTCTTTGCCCACGGCGCCAAGATCTCCTGTAATGATCAAGTCATAGTCTCCGGGTGTCAGCTTCAGATCATCCAGATGAGCACGCAGAGTCTGATAAGCTGCAGGTGCCATGGCAGCACCCATATTGTTTGCATCTTTGATATTATAGTCCCACACGGCACCGATGGTCGCTGCATTGAGATATGGCCCTTCGCCGCCTGTGCCGATGAGAGCGCAGGCAGCACCTGTCACAGTCCATTGGGCTGTGGGAGTCCGCTGACCTCCATAACCCAGAGGGAAGCGGTATTGCCGCTCTGCTGTTGCAAAATGCGAAGAGCTCATGGCAGCTGCCAATGACACATATCCTGCGTTGACTGCCATGCCTGCAAGACAAAGGCTTTCTGCCATGGTCGAGCAGGCACCGTAAAGTCCCATAAAGGGAACTGCCGTATCGCGGACGCTGTAGCTTGAAGAAATGCACTGATTAAGAAGATCACCTGCAAAAAGCACATCAATGTCCTCATATCGGATCTTCAGCTTTTCTTTGGCTGCATCCAGCGCCATCTGCTGCATTTTGCTTTCAGCTTTTTCCCATGTGGGCTGTCTGAATTTGGTGTCCGGATTTGTGTAGTCAAAATAAGCGGCAAGGGGGCCTTCCTGCTCTTTTTTTCCGCCGATGGCAGAAGCTGCCAAAATGGATGGATGATGATCGAAAATAAAGCTTTGTCTGCCGCGATGAAGCGTTCCCATGGCGATCCTCCTTCATTTTTGGTAGTATGTGAGCATCATGAAAAAACATACATAGGACAAGCTGTTGTCGGAACGCTGATTTTGTGGTACAATCACTCAAGCGAGGTGAACTGTTTGCGAATTGGAAATGTTGAGATCGGCGGCAATACTGTTCTTGCACCTATGGCAGGTGTAACAGATTATGCCTACCGTGCTGTCTGCGCAGAGCTTGGCGCAGCCTTGACCGTGACGGAGATGGTGTCTTCCAGAGCGCTGGTCTATCAGGATAAAAAAAGTGTGGGGCTTTTAAAGAAAACTCCTTCCGGAATCTGTGCAGCCCAGATCTTCGGCAACGATCCCGAAGTTATGGCACAGGGTGCGAAACTGGCGCTTGCCCATTCCGGCTGCGAACTGCTGGATATCAATATGGGCTGTCCTATGCCAAAAATCGTCAACAATGGTGACGGCAGCGCCTTGATGAAAGATGTGGAACTGGCGGGCAGGATCGTCCGCGCTGTGGCAGATGCGGTAGATGTACCTGTTACAGTCAAAACAAGACTTGGCTGGGATCGCGGCAGCATCAATGTGGTGCAGATGGCAAAGGTTTTGCAGGATAATGGTGCAGCTGCTATTGCGGTGCACGGCAGAACAAAGTCCATGCTCTATTCCGGTCGAGCCGACTGGGATACCATCCGCGAGGTGAAGCAGGCGGTTTCCATCCCGGTGATCGCAAACGGCGATGTTTTTGACGCGCCGGAGGCGCTTGCCTGTCTTGCCCGTACCGGTGCGGATATGGTCATGGTAGGACGCAGTGCCTTTGGAAATCCCTGGGTCTTTGCCCGTATCAAGGCTGCACTGGCTGGGGAGCCTATACCGGAGATACCACCGCTTTCTCACCGGGTGGACACGGCTGTACGGCAGTTTGAACTGGCAAAAGAGGATAAGGGCGAACACATTGCGTGTCTGGAAGCCAGAAAGCATTTTGCATGGTATCTGCGCGGTGTTCCGCACAGTAATTACTATAAGGAGAAGATATCCTTTATCTCCAACATGGAAGAGATCTATAAGATCGCAGACGGGATCAAACGCGATCTGAGGTAAGAGTATGATCAATGAAAAAAGTATCATTGACCAAGTTCTGCAGGGGAACGATGAGGCGTTTGCGGAGCTGGTCAAGGCATATGAAGACAAGGTATATAATCTGTGTCTGCGAATGTGCTCAGACAGAGAGGATGCCAGAGATCTTGCGCAGGAAGCGTTTGTCAAAGCATGGCGTGGTCTGCGGTTTTATAAGCAGGAATCTGCGTTTTCCACGTGGCTTTTCCGCCTGACCACCAATGTGTGCATTGACTACCTGCGGCAGAAAAAGCGCCGCAGCGCTGTCTCTCTGACCACAGATGATGAACTGCTTCAGCTGGATGTGCCGGATCCTTCTCCCACACCGGAGGAGCAGGTGCAGCAGACCATGGCACGTCAGACCGTGGCATCTGCCATGGAACAGCTGGAGGAGGAATTCCGTACTGTGCTGACCCTTCGCGTGGTGGAGGAACTGAGCTATGAAGAGATCGCGGAGATATTGGATCTGAAAGTGGGTACTGTAAAATCCCGTCTGGCACGGGCAAGAGAAAAGATCAAAAAAATATTGCTGAAAAGCGGGAACGATCTGTTTGACCACAGCGTCAAAAAGAATAGAGAGGAGGATGCGTTGTGAAGTGTGAGGAAGCTCTGCTTCTGATCAGCGGACATTTGGATCATGCCAACACCATAGAGGAAGAAGCTGCCCTTCAGGCGCATCTGAGCACCTGTTCTGCGTGCCGTGATGTGCTGCAGGCATTTGAATATGCAGATCAAGGCATTGCCGATCTGCAGGAAAAAGCGCCGGAAGATCTTTGCGATCGCGTTATGGAGCAGATCAGTCAGCCCAAAAAGAAAAAGCACCTTCGACCTTGGCTCGGTGTGGTCGCAGCTGCTCTGCTTTTGGTGGTAGGCGTCAGCGCCACGGTGGATCTGCAGGAAGAGAATATCGTGCCACAGACTGCAACAGTTAGTGAAGCCTACAGTGTGCAAAGATCTGTTGTGCAGGTCGATGCAGATGCTCTGGCGCAGCAGATCTCCCGGGAACGCGATGCCGTTGTGGCGGTGGTGCGTGAAATGTACTATGAGATCGAGACCTATCCCTGCGAAACGCTGGAGGAAGGCGGTGTGCTCTATGCGCTGCCGGATCATAACGCGGCGGTGCTTTTGCATGAGACCTACGGCTGCGCGATCTATGAGCCAAACGAAAATTCAGACACGGCATATGCCTTGCTTGTGCCATAAAAAATCGATCCGATCCCGGGTAAGGGATCGGATCGATTTTTTTACAAACTAAAAGTCATCTTCCTGGACCTCAACTGTAACACCATTTCCGTCTTCGCCGTAGTCCATGGTATAAGTCCAAAGATAGTTATAGAAGTCGAAAACCTGTTCCTCTTTTTCATAGTATGTCTCTTCGCCGAATGCCAGTTCGGGGCCATACCAGTCATTGCCGTGTGCCATGTAGAGGTAATAGTTTCCTGTAGGAACATTGACTTTGGCTGTTTCACCTGCATTGACAAAGAATGAAAATATATCATTTCCGTTTTCATCCTTCAATTTTACGAAGGTGTTGAAGTCGCCGGCGGCGTTGAAAGTGAGGGAGGAACCGTAATACTTCTTTGCATCGGTATAGACTGTGCCGCTTTTGGGCGCTGTCATAGGTCTCATAGTTCCGCAATCGGCACAGGTTTTGGGAGTTGTAAAGGTCTCTTCAATCCATGTGTGCTCTAAGGGCTCGCCCCATGTCATATTGCAGCGGAAGCAATCTCTCGGTTTGGTGCAGGTGGCTTCGCGGATACTGTGTCCCAGTGCGCTGCCGAAGGTGCTTGAGCAGGTGAGACAGCGAATCGGTTTGGTACAGGTGGCGCTGAGAAGGCGGTGGGGCAAAGGCTCCCCCTGTGTGCGCCCGCAGTTGGCACAGGTCATGGGTGCTGTGCAGGTAGCTTCTTCCCAGGCATGAAAACACAGAACTTTTGTAACAAACAAAATACTGATGACAAGCACAGACAGTAAAAGCACACCCAATACGGCCTTGCGCCAAATGTCAGAGCGTACCGCTGTCACAGCCTCAGCCGCAGTCGGCATTTGCTGAGTCTCTTCGTGCACTGTTTCCTCTGGCAGCGGCGCAGCTTCCGGCGGTGTGTGGTCTTCCTGCGTTACCGGCTCTGCAGAGTCAATATTCTCTTTTACCGTTTGTGTTGGCGCAGAAAGATTCTTTCCGCAATAGGCGCAGAAGGAGCTTTCGTCTTGAATCTCTTTTCCGCAAAATCTGCAAAACATACAGATCCCTCTCTTTCTGAGGTCATTGTAGCACAACAATGGAACAAAAGCCAGATTCGATCTTATGAAAAAAGAACTCAAACAGATGTTGAGTTCTTTTGTTTTTATATGGAAAATCACGCCGGTTAGGATACGCTTCCAAACGGCGTATATATACAAACATCCATTTTCCGACTTGAGGAGGGTCACATTGCTGCTTAGAATGCAGCACTCTTTAAGCTCTTCCTCAAAATGACGTACTGACGTTCAATGGAATATGCTGCTCATATGTCCCTGCATATTGCCGCGCTCATTCTGTCTTTCTGTTGCCTGCTTTATCAAAAGTCTTTTTCAGCGCTCGTTCCGTTGGCACAATTGCAAAAATCAGAACAACCAACTCAACCACGCAGACAATACCGCCTACGGTCCCGACCACATCCTCTGGTCTGCCAACTACAAACAGCATGGGGATAACAGTAACCGGTACCAGTATCCAACCAAGCCAAAACCACAGTTTTCCAATATACTTATGAGCAAACTCCCAAGTATCTTTGTTCTTCATTGACATACTGGTGCGATACCCAAAAACATAGTTGATCTCCTTCGGTGCAGACTTCATGAATGCTTTCCCCATCACGATCATGATAGCCGGAAACAAAAGATCCATCACAAGCATAAAAATCCAAAATCCCATTTTGCCCTCCCTGGTTTTCAAAGATCAAGCAATTTGCTTCTGCTTGGTCTTTCTTTATCATAAGCTACCGTCATTTCTGTGTTCACGGTGGGAACAGGCAGCCCCGCTCTGATCCATTTTTTCTTATAATACTTGACCCCATCAACACAATACGCAACTTTCATAATATGTGGAAAGATCACGCCGTCAAATGCGTGCGCTCTGACCGGTTTTGTGTTGATCTTCAGCCACCACTGTTTCTTTACCGACACCACGGTGCCAATTGTCTTTTCCATTTTTACTCCTGTTCCACTTTCATCATTCGATAACCCACACCAATATGCGTTTGAATGTATTGCGGTGAGCCGGGAACGGGCTCCAGTTTCTTTCGCAAAGTCGCCATAAATACGCGCAAGGACGCAATATCGTTGTCCCAGCTGCTGCCCCAAACTTTCTGGGTAATATAAGTGTGGGTCAAAACCTTTCCCACATTCTGAGACATCAGACACAGGAGCTTATATTCGATCGGTGTCAAATGAAGTTCTTCTTCACCAATGTAGGCACATCCTGCCGCATAATCGATTTTCAGCTTTCCGTTGATAAATACTGACTCGTTGGCACCGGCGTTGGACTGCATAATAGCAAGTCTTCTGCCCGTAACACGAAGGCGTGCAAGGAGTTCTTCCACCGAGAACGGTTTTGTCAGATAATCGTCAGCACCGCTGTCAAGCGCTTCGATTTTGTCGGCATCCTCACTTCTGGCGCTTATGACAATAATGGGCATATTTGACCAGGTTCGAATTTTCCTGATAACTTCAACTCCGTCCATATCAGGAAGCCCCAGATCCAGCAGCACAATATCGGGATTACAAGTAGACGCCTGACAGATCGCTCCGCTGCCATCTGGAGAAACAATGTATTTGTACTCATGCGCCTTTAATGTCGTAGTGATGAGATTGCGTACAGACGCATCATCCTCAACGACGAGGATCTGTAGTTTATTCATTGATGTTCACCTCTCCCGTGGGAACAGTAAATGTAAAGATGCTGCCGTGGGGCTTGTTGTCCGTCAAGATAATTTCTCCTCCATGGGCATGAATGATTGATTTGCAAAGAGCAAGACCAAGTCCGAGACTGCGTCGGTTATCGGCGACTTTATTATCTCCTGTATAGAACATCTCAAATACTCGATGCTTTGCCTTGTCAGGGATTCCGTCTCCGTTGTCTGAAACACTTACCGATATAAAATCGGATTTTCGTTCCACCGTGATCTGAACATCTGAGCCAATCGGAGTATATTTTACCGCATTGTCTACAAGATTGATGATCACCTGCATGATCAATCCGGCATCCATGCGGGCAATCAATAACTCATCCTTGTATTCCACTTTGATTTTATGCTCACAGCGTTTGCGTTTAATATGCCGCATTGCTTCCTCAACGACCTCGTCCATAAGCTGCAGCGACATATTGAGGTTCATTCGGCCCTCTTCGATTCTGGTAACAGAAAGAAGATTTTCCACAAGGCTGATGAGCCATTGCGCATCGTCGTATATGTCGGTAAAGACTTGGATTCTCGTTTCTTCGTCCAGTTTATCATAATTTGTGAGGAGATTGCCTGCATTGCCTGATATGGACGTAAGAGGTGTGCGCAGATCATGAGAGATCGCACGAAGCAGATTTGCCCGAAGCTGTTCATTCTTGGCAAGTACCGCTGCCACCTCTTTTTCTTTCGCATTGCGAATGTTGTCCATAGCAAGTGCACATTCGCCCAAGATGGAAAGCAGGATGCTGTTTTCAAAAGCATCGAGAGGCTTTTCGCCTATACGGATCCCGACCACACCATAAACATTGTCGTTGATGCGAATCGCCAGGTACATACACTGTGCTTTATTCAGCGTATGGGTGGAAGCTCCTGCGCGGTGCTTATTTTGATACACCCATTCGGCTGTCATACGCTCCCGGGCAGTGAAGAGATCTTCTTGTCCTTCGGGCGAAACCGGGAAAAGATAACCTTTTGAAAGCGCACCATCTTTAACGGAATACATCACAACCGTTCGATTGAGAAGCTTCATAAGCTGTGTGGAAGTAATATCAATAATATCCGTATCATTTCGCGCCTTTTGCAGCAACTGATTCGTATCAAGCAGCACCCCTGTCCTGAATGCAGCCTGTGCCGACAGTTTGGCATGCGATTTCAGTTTCGATGCTAACGTTCCGGTAATGATAGACGCTGTCAACATAATGGCAAACGTTATTGGATAGCCGGGATCGTAGGCATGAAAAGTTAAAAGAGGCTCAGTCAAGAAAAAGTTGAACAGCGCGACACTCATAACGGAACCGATCATACCGCAAGCGTATCCTCTGGTAAACAAAGAGGTCAACAGGACACCGAGGATATAAACGGTAATAATATTTGAGTCAGTAAACCCAAGCTTATAAAAGGCAATTCCCAACAAAGTCGTCAGTGCAAGGATCACAATGGTGATCATAATATCTTTGGGGTAGGGAATGAAATTATAGAAGAAGGAATGGGTCTTGTCCCGATAGTTCAGGTTGACTGAGTTATCGGGAATGATATGAATATCAAGATGTGGTGCGATCTCCACCAGTTTCTCAGTCAGTGTCGGTTTGTTCCAAAAATGCCGACGTTTGACATTGCTTCTGCCGATAACGATCTTGGTCACACCTGAGATGCGGGCAAATTCGGCGATCTGATGCGAAACATCCTCGCCGTATACAGTCGTGATCGTTGCCCCAAGCTGCTCTGCAAGATGGATATGGTATTGCAGACGGTTTTTATTCGCCTCGTCCATTTTATCCGCATCCGGCGTATGTACATAAAGCGCCGTAAAGCTGCCCCCAAAGGCAGATGCCATTTTCCCGGCAGTACGTACGATTTTGGCATTGGATGGGGACGCCGAAAGACAAACAAGGATATGCTCCGGCATATCTGCACTGAATGACATTGCTTCTTTGCTCATCTTTATCCCCCATTCTTTTTTGAAAATTATATTACAAAATCTCGAATTTTTCTACTGTGCCTTTAGACAACTATGAGGCATCTTTTTCTGTCCCATCGCACAAGAGTATATACGCACCTTTATGTGCTTCTCGAAAACATCGTATTTCTTCCACAATTTCCTCTTCCGACAGTTCTTCTGTGAGCATAACACAAGATGGAACTTTCTTTTGCGTTGCTGATTTTACAGTGGTCCTGTTCTCACCCAGAAAACGATCCAATCTTGTCATCAAAAAGTACCCGAAGCCGAACGCGCCCAGTACAGCGGCTATTAGGATGATATCTTTCATATATGCTCACCTCCTGCTGTGATTCTAAAATCGTTACATATGGAAGCACTTTTGCAATGCCTTGTATTCACCAATAACAAGCATCGTTTTTTCCTGTGTCAATACGATATCCGGAGTAACTGATACATTCATTTTTCCGTTTTCTTTGACTGCCATAATGTTGATGTTATACTTCCTTCGAATGTCAAGCTGCCCGATACTGAGTCCGACCCACGATTTTGGCACAGATACTTCAAAAATTGAGTGTGTATCATCCATCTCGATATAATCGAGAATATGGTCGGAACCGTAGCGTATGGCGGCCCATTTCGCCACTTGCTTTTCCGGGTATACCACTTCATCCGCTCCGTTGCGAAGCAGAAACTTTGCCTGACCGTCACGCTCTGCACGGGAAACAACAAATCTTGCTCCCAATTCCTTCAAAGAACACGTTGTTTCCAAAGAACTTTGGAAATCGTTGCCGATGGCTACGATGCACACATCGTAGTTATCTACACCAAGGGAACGCAGAAATTCCTCATTGGTACTGTCACCGATCTGTGCATTGGTTACGATGTCCATTGCATCATTGACCCGTTCTTCATCGTGGTCAACGCCCATCACCTGATGTCCGAGCTGATTAAGTTGAAGAGCCATGTGTTTTCCAAATCTCCCCAGCCCGATCAATAATACTGATTTCATGATCAAATCCTCCTTTATCCTACGGTGATTCTCTCCTGCGGTAATTTGGAAAGATTTTTGTGTGAGCCCGACAATGCTGCATAGATCAGCGTCAGTCCGCCAACTCTGCCCAAAAACATGAGACTCATTAAAACATATCGTGAAAGAACTCCCAGCTGTGGTGTGATACCCATCGTCAGACCAACAGTACCAACTGCCGAGGCTGTTTCAAACAAACAAGTATCAAACGGCAGTCCTTCCGTCACACTGATGATCATCGCACCGCTAAAAACCAGTGATACATACATTACAAGAATAGTGGCTGCATTTTTTACAGTCTTTGCTTCAATGCGTCTGCCAAAAAACTGCGGATCCTCTTTTCTCCGAAAGCTGGCGATCACATTAGAAAGCAGCACGGCAAAGGTCGTGGTTTTCATGCCTCCGGCGGTAGATCCGGGCGAACCGCCGATCAGCATCAGCACGATCAGTATCGCTTGCCCGGCGCCGCTCATAAGCGTAAGATCCGTAGTATTAAAGCCGGCCGTTCTCGGCGTAACGGATTGAAACAGCGAGCCGAGAATTCGTTCTTTTATAGGAAGTTCTGCAAAATCCACAAAGAAGAACACCGCCGGAAGCATGATCAAAAACGCTGTCGTTGTCAGGATGACCTTGCTCTGCATCCGATACTGCTTGAAGTGATATTTGTTTGTATAGATATCCTCCCAGGTAAGAAATCCTATACCACCAATCACGATCAGCAGCATGATTGTAATGTTGATCGTTGAGTTTGCGGCATATGGGGTAAGCGATACGTATTTGTCGACTTCCGTTCCCATGATGTCAAAACCGGCATTGCAGAAAGCGGATACCGAATGAAAGAAAGACATCCATATCCCCTTCACCCCAAAATCCTGAATGAAGGTTGGCATCATCGCTATGAAACCGAGCATTTCAAATAAGAATGTTGCTTTGATCACAAAGGCCGTGAGTCTTACAATACCGCCAACCTTTGGCGCACAGATCGCTTCCTGCATAGTGCTTCTTTGCAGCAATGTTATTTTTCTGCCGGACAGCAGCGCAAAAGATGCAGCAACTGTAATAACACCCAGCCCACCGATCTGGATCAGCATCAGAATAATGCCCTGTCCGAACACAGACCAGTACGCGGCTGTATCCTGTACCACAAGTCCTGTTACACATACTGCTGAGGTAGATGTAAACAGCGCTTCGTGAAACGGCGTCACCATTGCGTTTTTCGATGATATTGGGAGCATTAAAAGAAGTGCCCCTGCGAGGATAACCCCGGCAAAGCCGAGAATGATGAATTGAAAAGGCGTCATCCGACGCTTTCTATGTAACAGATCCGCCATAATGCTTCTCCTTATCTTCTTGGTCGCTTTTATCATACAATTCTTCATTTTAAGATGGTGTAAGGAGTTGTTTCACAATGTTAAGATTGTATAAAGGCAGTCTTGATATATCCACGATTTCCTCCGATAAAGCCACGATGGCGAAATACAAAAACAGCCGCCCGGCAAAGACTTGACGCTTGCTTGGCAGCTGTTCTTTTGTTGGATAAATTAAAATGCCCAAATCTGGCGAAGACTGACGGACTTGCTTTTCTGCGGAAGAGCCGCCTTTCGAGTCCTGCAGACTGAATACCATACCAAATAAAAACACACGAGGTTTCACTCGTGTGTTTTTGTTTGGTGGAGACTACTGGACTCGAACCAGTGACCTCATGCGTGTGAAGCATGCGCTCTAACCAGCTGAGCTAAGCCTCCGTCACTTGCTTGACTATTATACACAGGTATGATGAAAAAAGCAAGTCTTTTTTTTAAAATTATTCTTCCTTTATAAGCGAAGCAAAACACTCATGCAGCTGAGGATCTTGGCGGCGCAGGGAAATGGGCATTCTCTGCTTGTTTAAGAAGCAGTGGCAGGAGCTGCCTGTGGCAAGCAGCTGTTCTGTTTCAGCATTTTTGATCTGGTAATCAAAGCACATTTTAACGCCGTTGTAGGAGCTGACCACAGGCAGGATGCTCACCGTGTCGCCGTATTTGGCAGAAACCAGATATTTGCAGCTTACATCTACCACGGGAATCAGAATCCCTTTTTCTTCCATGTCTGCATAGCTGATACCAATTTGCTCCATGAGATCCAGTCTGGCTTCTTCAAACCAGCGGATATAGTTGCTGTGATGGACGATGGCCATCTGATCTGTTTCATAGTAGTGGACAGGTCTGAGATATGCTTTTTGTTCCATCAGCTCAGATACTTCCTTTCAAGGCGCTTGACCATGTCGGTATAGCGCTGTTTGCACTGCGCAAATCTGCCATGCTGAATATCTTCATAGCACGGCTGCAGATACTTGCTGCGCAGCATCTCGTAAACACGCTCTTTGTTGCGGTCAAGCTCAATGTGCAAAACAATACCGGGCGCGATGTTGTAATATTCTTCGATCAGCGCATCGCCGTCGGGACAGCTGCGCAGATATCCGTCACGGAAACCACGGAAGGCAGTCAGCTCCGCGCAGTCATCAGGCTTTCCTTCTTGGCGGCAGACGGCAGTGGTGATAAAGCAAAGCCCCAGGATCTTTTTCCGGAAACCTTTGCTCAGATCCTCATAAGAGCCAATATAGAAGGGAGATTTGGGATGCCGTTGGCACCACTGCTTCTGCAGGGCTTGGCAGTATTCTTCGCTGACGGGCAGCTTCAGTTCGCGGATCATGGGCACAAGGAACACGGCAATGACGAACTTATCTGTTTCCACCATGAAATTGCGGCGCTGCTTCCGTGTTTTGTCCGTGTCCCAGTAGGCTTCAAGACGGTCAAGGAAAAATGCGGCGGCATCTTCCGGCGTATATATTTTTGCGCCCACAGCCAGAGAAAGCTGACGGAAAATCTCAGCGTTTGCTTTTGTATAGCGGTCAAAAGCGCCTTCGTATTCAGCGCCTGTTACCAGCTTGTCATAGCCAACAAAGTCTGAAATCACCTGCAGTACGTGCTGTTCATAATAGGCTTTGCCCTGTTCGCCCTCGTTGAGCGGAACGGACGGGGAAAGGTCTTCTTTTTTGATCCGCTCTCCGCAGTACAGGCAGGAGAACTCCTGCAGATGTTCGGGAATTTGAAGCGTCTGTCCGCATTTGGGGCAGATGAGATTGATTTGTTCCATAGGATCACCCAATATCATTTTTCTTGATTATACCACAACCGAGACTCAAATCCAATGAGGAAAAAACGTTATCCCGTGCAAGTTTCGGGAAAATTGGGAAATAATATGCCTATCTCAGAAAAAGGGGTAACGGCATGACAGAATTTCACTGTCCTACAAAGATCTATACGGGTGCAAATGCCCTTGAAGCCTTAAGGACCTTTACGGCGCGCCGTGTGCTGGTGGTGACGGACAGTTTCTTTTCCAAAAACGGCAAAGCTTTGAAGCTTGGGCGCATGATTCCAAATGCGCAGGTGGAGATATTTGATAAGGTCACGCCGGACCCGGAGGCAGCACTTGCTGCACAGGGGGCAGCGCTTTGCCGCAGATTTGCACCGGAGCTGCTGATCGCCCTTGGAGGGGGCAGCCCCATGGATTGTGCAAAGGCGATTCGTCTGGCATATGGAGAGCCATTGACCTTTATCGCCATTCCCACCACCTCCGGTTCCGGCTCCGAGATGACGTCTTTTTCCATTCTCACGCACAACGCGGTGAAGCACCCTCTCGTGGATCCTGCTCTGCGGCCCGATGCCGCCATTTTGGATGAGAGCTTGCTCAGACAGCTGCCGTCCTCCCTCATTGCAGATACCGGAATGGATCTGTTTGCCCATTGTCTGGAGGCTCTGGTGGCAAAAAACAGAAGTCTCTGCACCGATGCGCTTGCCATGTTGGCGGCCAAGACTGTGCTGCTCAACTTAGAGGCATCCTTTCGCGGTGACGTGACCGTCAGAGGTTCGATCCACGAAGCGGCATCCATGGCGGGAATTGCCTTTGACAATGCAGGACTTGGTGTGTGCCATGCCCTTGCCCATGCCATCGGCGGTGCGTTCCATGTACCCCATGGCAGGCTATGTGCCATGCTTCTGCCCGGGGTCATTGCCTTTCATACAGAGGAGGGCGTCGGACAGTATGCGGAACTGGCGCGTTTTTGTGGTCTTACAGCAGCCACCGATCGTTTGGCGGTGAGAAGTCTTTCCATGACCATCACGCGCCTGCAGCGGACGCTGCTTTTGCCGCAAAACCTTGCACAGGCAGGTGTGAGCAAGGAGCAATGGCAGGAAAAAGAAGAGCAGATCCTTCAAGCAGCGCTTTTGGATCCCTGCTGCAAAACAGATCCGGGAACGGTCACGCGGCAGGCAATCGTAGAGATTCTCAGGACGGTGCGGCCATGAGTGAAAGTATCATATCTGTTGGCATTGATCTTGGAACGACCACCACGCAGATGATCGTATCACGGCTCACCATTGAAAACACAGCATCGCCTTTTACCGTACCGCATATGGAGATCAAGCATCGTGAGATCCTCTATGAAAGCCCGGTGCATTTTACACCGCTGCTTTCTGCCGATACGCTGGATGCCGAAGCCATCTGCGGTATCATCCGCCAAGAGTATGACAATGCCGGAATCGAGCCTTCCCGGGTGCAGACGGGCGCCGTGATCATCACAGGAGAAACGGCGCGAAAGGAAAACGCGAAAGAAGTGCTGTCTGCCCTTTCTCAGCTGGCAGGTACTTTTGTGGTGGCAACGGCAGGCCCTGCTCTGGAAAGTGTTCTGGCAGCACGGGGAGCGGGGGCAGACCGCTACGCAAAGGAGCACGGTGTATATGTGCTCCATATGGATATTGGCGGCGGAACTTCCAATCTGGCGCTGTTCGATCCGGAGGGGCAGCTGCTGGATACGGGCTGCCTCAATGTGGGCGGAAGACTTCTGAAACTGGATGAACACGGAAAGGTGTACTATGTCTCTCCTGTTGTGCAGGAAATAGAGCTTGGGCAGATCGTAACACCGCAGGCTCTTGCACCCTTGATGGATACCTTGGTGCAGGCATTAGAGGAAGCTGCGGGGCTGAGACCTGCCACGGAATGCCTGACAAGATTTATCACCGATAAGACCGTGACCCTTCCGGATGCACCTTTGGTGATCTCATTTTCCGGCGGTGTGGCAGATCTGATCTGCAGCACAGAAGAAAACTGGCTCCGTTACGGAGATATTGGTGTGCTGCTTGGAGCCGCAATCCGCAGATCCAAACTGTGCAGCGGAACATTTACCTTGGGGGCGCAGACTGTTCGTGCTACCGTTGTGGGGGCAGGCAGCTATTCTACAGAGCTGTCCGGCAGTACCGTGACTTGCAGTGATGCGCAGTTTCCGCTGCAGGATCTTCCGGCAGTATCTTTGTCGGCGGCGGAGACGGCGCTTCCTGCCCGGGAACTGGCGCAGGTCATTCGAAAAAAGCTCTCCATTTATGAGGATACGGCAGTTTTATCCATGAAAGGCGAACGCAGTCCCACCTATGAACAGATCTCGGATCTTGCCGACGGTATTGCCCAAGGTGTGTTATCGGCGCCTGTTGTGGTGGCGGTGGAGCACGATATGGCAAAAGCATTGGGACAGGCACTGCGCTGCCGTATGGGGCAGGGAACGCCCATTGTGTGTCTGGACGGCATCCATGTCCCGGAGGGCAGCTTTCTGGATATTGCTGCTCCTGTTGCGGCAGGGGCGGCAGTCCCTGTGGTCATCAAAACTCTGGCATTTTCCTGATCAAAAGGAGGAAGGATATGAATTTAAAAACAAATCTGTTTGGTCATACCTACGCATTTTCCTCGGTCAAAGAGGTGCTTGCAAAAGCAAACGAGGAAAAATCCGGCGACAAATTGGCAGGAGTCGCTGCTGAAACGGCGCAGGAGCGGGTCGCTGCAAAGGTGGTTTTGTCTGAATTGCAGCTGTGTGATCTTCGGGAAAACCCTGTGGTGCCCTATGAAGAAGACGAAGTGACCAGAATCATACAGGACGATGTGAATGAGCCTGTTTACCGATCGATCAAAAACTGGACGGTCAGCGAGCTTCGCCAATGGCTTTTGTCCGAAACCACCACGGAGGCGGAGATTCATCGTGTGTCCCGTGGCTTGACCTCCGAGATGGTGGCAGCCGTCTGCAAGCTTATGAGCAATCTGGATCTGATCTATGCTGCATCCAAAATTCGCATCACCGCCCATTGCAATACTACCATTGGTCTGCCGGGGACATTGAGCTGCCGTCTGCAGCCCAATCACACCACCGATGATCCCGACGGCATTCTGGCATCTTTGGTAGAGGGGCTTTCTTTTGGTGCAGGCGATGCCGTGCTGGGTCTGAATCCTGTGACGGATTCTGTGGAGCGGCTGAGTCAAATCCTCAAAATGTTTGACGAAGTCAAAAACAAATGGCAGATTCCTACCCAGACCTGTGTTCTTGGTCATGTGACCACCCAGATGCAGGCGATCGAAAAGGGCGCACCTGCGGATCTGATCTTTCAGTCCATTGCAGGTTCGCAGAAGGGCAACGAGGCGTTTGGCATTTCGGGTGCGCTTATGGAGCAGGCACGGCAGCTGGCGCTCCATCACGGCACAGCCACAGGGCCCAATGTGATGTACTTTGAAACAGGACAGGGGTCTGAGCTTTCCTCCGAAGCCCACCATGGTGCCGACCAGGTGACCATGGAGGCAAGATGTTATGGCTTTGCCAAGCGCTACAAGCCCTTCCTTGTCAATACGGTGGTGGGCTTCATTGGGCCGGAGTATCTGTATGATGCGCGGCAGGTTATCCGTGCGGGTCTGGAGGATCACTTTATGGGCAAGCTCTCCGGTATCCCCATGGGCTGTGATGCCTGTTATACCAACCATATGAAGGCGGATCAGAACGATATTGAAAACCTTGCAACTCTTCTCACAGCTGCAGGATGCAATTACTTTATGGGCATTCCCCACGGAGATGATATCATGCTCAATTATCAGACCACAGGCTTTCGTGAAACAGCGGCGCTGCGCGAGATCTTCGGCCTGACAGCCATTGCACCTTTCCAGAAGTGGCTGGAGAAGATGGGATTTGTGGAAAATGGCAGACTGACGAAAAAGGCCGGAGACGGCTCTGTGCTTCTGAAGGAGGTGCACCATGGATAAGCAGGAATTGAAAACGCTTGTGGCGCAGCTGCTGCGGGAAATGGATGTGGAAACACCAAAAGAGGAGGCTGCCGAACCACAGCAGGGCATCCGGGATCTGACCCAAGTGGATCTGCGGCAGGAATACCATGTGCAGGATGCGGAAAATGGACAGGCGTTTGTGCGCTTGAAAAAGAAAACACCTGCCAGATTGGGACTGGGGCGCTGTGGGGCGCGCTACCGGACTGATTCTATGCTGCGCTTCCGGGCAGACCATGCCGCTGCGCAGGACAGCGTGTTTTCACTTGTGCCCAAGGAATTTTATGAGCGCCACGATCTGCCCTTTGTGCAGACCATGTGCAAGGATAAGGATCAGTATTTGACAAGACCTGATCTTGGCAGAAGATTTGATGCGCAGAATCAGACCATTATCCGCCAGGTTTGCGGCAGTTCACCCAAGGTGCTGCTTGTCATTGGTGACGGCCTTTCCTCCGATGCCATCACAGCCAATGCAGCTGACTGCGCGGCTGCCATTCGCCAGGGTCTGAAAAGCTTCGGTATTGAGCTGGGCAAAAGCCTGTTTATCCAATATGCACGAGTGGGTGCCATGGATCACATCGGGGAACTGACCAATGCGGAACTCATCTGTATGTTGGTGGGAGAACGTCCGGGACTTGCAACAAGCGAATCCATGTCTGCCTATATCACCTATCAACCGCGCCCAGGTATTTCGGAAGCCAAGCGCACTGTGGTCTCCAATATCCATCGGCAGGGAACACCTGCTGTGGAAGCAGGTGCTCATATCGCCGAGCTGCTGCACATCATGCTGCAGAAGAAAGCTTCCGGCATCGATCTGAGGTGAGACCATGGCAGGAAAGGTATTGCCCGTTAAGATCTTAACACTGCGGCTGATTCCCAATCTCAGTCCCGGACTTGCCAAAGCGCTCGGCGTCAGTGAAAGATTTCGCGCCATTGGTCTGATCTCCACCGACAGCGATGATGTGACCTATATGGCATTGGATGAAGCCACCAAGGTGGCGAATGTGGAGGTCAGCTATGCGCGCAGTCTTTATGCCGGCGCAGCCAATGCATCCACCGCTTTGGCAGGCGAGGTCATCGGTATTCTGGCAGGGCCTACTCCGGCTGAGGTCGCCAGCGGTCTGCGCGGAGCGCAGTCATTTCTGGAAAGCGGTGTGGGCTTTCAGACAGCCAACGAGGCAGGCGATGTGGTCTATCTTGCCCACTGTGTCTCCAGAACAGGCTCTTACCTTGCCAAAACGGCACATGTGCCTGTGGGACAGGCGATCGCCTATCTGATCGCGCCGCCTGTGGAGGCCATCGCAGGATTGGATGCGGCGCTGAAGGCTTCCGATGTGGAGCTGACAGAGTTTTTTGCACCGCCGACAGAAACCAATTTTTCCGGAGGCCTCTTGACCGGTACTCAAAGCGCCTGTCAGGCTGCCTGTGATGCATTTGCAGAGACTGTCATGCAGGTGGCGCAGCGTCCGGAAGATCTGGGAGGAATGTAAATGGAATTATCAAAAGATCTCAGAAGCAGGCAGGAGGTACGTGATCTGGTACAGGCAGCACAGCAGGCGCAGGAGCAGCTGTGCCGCATGGATCAGTCTGCCATTGACCGCATCGTGGAGGCGATCGCCAAAGCAGGTGCCGATCATGCCGAAGAACTGGCACAAGCAGCCTGTCGGGAAACGGGCTTTGGCAACGCAACGGATAAAAAAGTGAAAAACTGCTTTGCTGCCAACAAGGTCTATGATGCGATTCGCCACCAGAAGACCGTGGGTATTCTGCGTGAGGACAAGGAACAAAAGATCTGGGATGTGGCAGTGCCGGTGGGAGTCATTGCCGGCATTGTCCCTTCCACCAATCCTACCTCTACCGTCATCTACAAGACACTCATTGCCTTAAAGGGCGGCAATGCCATTGTATTTTCGCCCCATCCCGGGGCAAGAGAATGTACACTGCAGACAGTCCGTTACCTTTCTCAGGCAGCCCGGCAGGCAGGCTGCCCGGAGGGTGCCATCGGCTGTATCACCACACCGACCATGGATGCGGTGGAGGAACTGATGAAGCATCCCTTGGTTCGTCTGATCCTTGCCACAGGCGGCGGCGCCATGGTGCGGGCGGCATATTCTTCCGGCACACCTGCCATCGGTGTGGGTGCAGGCAACGGGCCTGCTTATCTGCACCGCAGCTGTGACTTCTCTCTTGCTGCTGAGCAGATCGTCCGCTCCAAGACCTTTGACAACGGTACCATCTGTGCCTCAGAGCAAAGTGTTATTGTGGAGCGGGCAACAGCAAAGCAGGCGGAGGAAGCGCTGGTAAAGCATGGCTGCTGCATCCTTTCTGAGGAAAACAGCAAAAAACTTGCCGCTATCCTGTTCCGGGAAAACGGCACCATGAATCCCAAGATCGTAGGCAAGACCGCACCTGAGATCGCGCGTCTTGCAGGCTTTGAGGCGCCGGATGCCAAGGTGCTTCTTGCCCGGGAAACAGGGGCAGGGAAGGGATATCCTTATTCTTCGGAAAAGCTCTGCCCGGTACTGGGACTGTATGTGGTTGACGACGAAACACAGGCGTTGGAGCTTTCCTGCAAGATCCTGCGCCATGAGGGCAGCGGTCATACCTTTACCATCCATGCACAGGATGAAGCCGTGATCCGTCGTTTTGCCGTGACGGTTCCTGTGTCACGCTTTCTTGTCAACACTCCGGCGGCATTGGGTGGAATCGGTGCCACTACAGGGCTGTTTCCGGCATTGACTCTCGGCTGCGGTGCCGTGGGCGGCAGCTCTTCAAGCAATAATATCGGCCCCATGGATCTGATCAACATCCGACGTGTGGCATGGGGGCATAGCGCTGAAGAAACGGCGCATACTACGGTTACAGCAGATGAAGCGCTCATCGAGCGTCTGACACAAAAACTTCTTGAAAAACTGATGTAAGGAGCATGAATATGATCAATACCAACGCATTGGGTATGGTGGAAACAAAAGGTCTGGTGGGCGCGATCGAAGCGGCTGATGCCATGGTCAAGTCTGCCAATGTAAACCTTGTGGGCAAAGAGCAGGTAGGCGGCGGTCTGGTGACCGTCATGGTACGCGGCGATGTGGGTGCGGTGAAGGCTGCCACAGATGCAGGCGCAGCGGCTGCAGAAAAGGTGGGAGAGCTGGTATCTGTCCATGTGATTCCCAGACCTCATGCCGAAGTGGATGCCATTTTGCCCAAGGGGAAGGCGGCTGCTGAAACAAAGCCCAAGGCATAAGCATGGCTGTATTTACCATGGAAAGTGCCCGGGACAATATCCGGGTAAAGGATGGCAGGCGCGTGTTCTATCTGGCAGACGGCGATCATCTGACTCCGTCTGCCAGAGATTGGCTGGAAAAAGAGAAGATCCCGGTTTTGCCTGCTTCCGAAGCAAAACCAAAGCAGTACCGTGCCCTTGACGGCGGTATCTTCCCAGAAAAACCGGAGCATATGACCCATTTGCGTGCCGATACGCTGGTGAGAAAGGATCATCCGCGTATAGCTTTTCGCGGCATGGTGGATCATTTGGAAGCACAGCTTTTGCTGACCATCGTGCAGGCACAGGGAACGTTAAAGTGGGAACTGGAGGAGATCCTTGCTGCAGTGCGCAGTATGATACGCTGTGATGTGCTGGAAGAGCCCTTACACCTGGACACGCTGTGCGGCATGAGCATGGCACAGATCCGGGAACACAGCCATTTTCCGCAAAAATACTATGACCAACCGCACTTTATGCCGTCGGCACAGGACAGCAGTCTGCTTTTACAGCTCAATCTGGTGCGCACGCTGATTCGCAGAACGGAGCTTGCCGCCTACGAAGCGTTTCATGACAGGGAAGGCATCGTCACGCGGCAGGATATTTTGCAGCTGCTCAACCGTCTGAGTAGCATGGTGTGGATCTTGATGATACGACTGAAAAAGGAGGAACGGCATGGCACAGAAGCTTGAGCAGCTGACCGATTGTCTGCAGCGGCGACTGTTTGTGGAGCTGGAAGCATCAGGCAGGCACGTTCATCTGACAAAGGATCATATCCAAACGCTGTTCGGGCATGATCTGACACCGGCAAAGCCTCTTTCGCAGCCGGGACAGTTTGCAGCCAAAGAGCGTGTCAGCGTCCGAGGCCCAAAAGGGGAACTGCACCATGTGGCGGTCTTAGGGCCTGACCGTCCGCAGACGCAAGTGGAGATCTCGCTGACAGACGGCAGAGCACTTGGAATACAGCCTCCGATCCGCCTTTCCGGAGATGTTGCGGGCACCCCGGGCTGCACCATCACGGGGCCCAATGGCAGTGTGACCATCGACCATGGTGTTATAGTGGCGCAGCGGCATATCCATATGTCACAGTGTGATGCGGCACTTCAGAATGTGCATGACGGGCAGGTTGTGCGGCTGAAAGCGCTGACAGCTCGTCCTGTGGTTTTTGAGGATGTGGCAGTGCGTGTGCATCCGCAGTTTTCCACAGCGGTGCATTTGGATTATGACGAAGCAAATGCCTGCGGCTTTCGGACAGGCGATTTGGGGATGATCCTCAAATGAACTTGGAGGAACTGACTGACGCTGTGCTGCAAAAGCTCGGGGAGAAAAAGCCTCGCGCACTTCTGATCGGCGATGCACCGATGATTGACCATAATTATAATTATGTAAATGAAAAACCATATGAAGCTGTAGTACTTGGACGCCTTGCTCCGGGACAGCTGCTGCATATGCCCTCGGATGCCGTTTGCTGTGCTTTGATGGAGCAGATCCCGGTCTATTATGATCCCGATCAGACCTTCCGAAGCTGTAAAACAGCGCGTGCGCTTTGCAGAGAATTGGCAGCAGCAGAGCAGCGGCTTTATCGTCTTGGGGTGCTTCCTTTGCAAAGATCCGGACAGCTGCTGACAGCTGCCCGGGCAAGAGATCTGGTGCTGCAGGGGAAGCGACCTGCCTCAAACTGCCGCATGACACCCTTGGCACGGGATATACTGGAGGGGAAAGAACCATGATACTTGCCACCGTCACGGGAAATTTCTGGGCGACCAAAAAATGCGAGAGCCTGCGAGGACAGATCTTTCTGGAAGTGAGTTTTGACGGCAGGAAAGCCGTTGCGGCAGACCTTGTAGGTGCCGGGATCGGTGACAGAGTTCTGGTCACCACAGGCTCGGCTGCCAGAGCCGCAGATCCTGGATTGCCCTGTGATGCCGCCATTGTGGCGATTTTGGATGAAAAGACTTGAATAACAAGGGAAAATCCAGTATGATATGTATGATTTTCCGGAAGAGGTGAGCGTTATCAGTCAGGTTATTATTTATCTCATGGTCGTGTTCATGGTGCTTGGTGCCATCGACCGTATGATCGGCAATAAATTTGGTCTTGGCAAGGAATTTGAAAACGGCATCATGGCGATCGGCCCTCTGGCGCTGTCCATGTGGGGCATCATCTGCTTTGCACCTGTGCTGGCAGATCTGCTGCGCCCTGTGATCGTGCCTGTCTTTCGCGTATTTGGTGCCGATCCGGGCATGTTTCCGGGGTGCATCCTTGCCTGCGACATGGGCGGCGCGTCTCTGGCTCTGGAACTGGCAGAAGATCCTCAGATCGGTCTGTTCGGCGGCACTGTCGTAGGTGCCATGCTGGGCGCCACCATTGTCTTTACCATTCCTATGGCGCTGGGAGTTGTCAGCGCGGAAGATCGTCCCTTTATGGCAAAGGGGATTTTGTCCGGTATCATCACCATTCCGGTCGGCGCTTTTGTGGGCGGACTTATGGCAGGTATCGGGATCATGGATGTGGTGTTAAATCTGGTTCCCATTGTGATCTTTGCGCTGCTCATTGCCCTTGGTCTGTGGAAAGCCGAGCGTATTATGATAAAGGGTTTTTCTGTCTTTGGACACATCGTACTCATCGTGATCACTTTGGGTCTTGCCTGCGCCATTGTGGAGGCGCTGACCGGTATCGTGATCATTCCGGGACTTGCACCGTTGGAAGAAGGCTATACCACCGTGGGCAGCATTGCTATTGTGCTGGCAGGTGCATTCCCTCTGATCTACACCATCACAAAAGTTTTGAATAAACCGCTTCTTAAACTGGGAAAGCTTCTTGGTATGAACGAAGTGGCGGCAGCCGGTATGGTGGCATCGCTTGCAAACTCCATTCCTGTTTTCGGAATGGTTAAGGACATGGATGACCGCGGCAAAGTGCTCAACATGGCATTTGCTGTTTCCGCTGCTTTTGTTTTCGGTGATCACCTTGGCTTCACAGCAGGCTTTGCGCCGGAAATGCTCACAGCTGTCATTGTGGCGAAACTGGTGGCAGGCATTTCTGCTGTGGCAGTTGCCATGCTTCTGACGAAGCGCAGTGACAAATAAGCAATAAAAGAAGACGGTCTGTTGACCGTCTTCTTTTATTGCTTATCGGATAAAGTTCGTCATATTGCCGCTGTCTGCGGTGGGAAGCCCGATGCCGACCTGTTTGCCGGCTTCGATGCATTTTAAGATCCACGCCATGTTTTTGCCGATGTTGCGCATGGTCTGCATGCCTTCCAGATCCTGTGTTACTTCCTCCGCTCCTCGGTTGGAGTGAACGATGTTCCAGTAAGTGGAGGAGATCACAGGCATCTGGTTGATGGTAAAGTATTTATTGATCACATCCAGCGTGGCGGTAGTACCGCCGCGTCTGGCACAGGCGACTGCTGCTGCAGGCTTATGGGTCAGCGCTGCGCCGCCGGCGTAGAACAACCGATCCAGGAAGCTGACCAGAGTGCCATTGGCGGAAGCGTAATAGACGGGGCTGCCAAACACAAATCCATCGGCAGCCTTGCAGGCTTCCAGAATCTCGTTTAGTCCATCCTTGTCACCGAAGATGCACTTGCCCTTTCCTTTGCAACCGCGGCAAGCCATGCATCCTGCAAAGGGTGTGGAGCCGATCTGCAGGATCTGTGCTTCGATGCCGTCTTGTTCCAGCTGCTTTGCGATCTCGGCCAGTGCGGTATAGGTGGCGCCTTCTTTGTGGGGGCTGCCGTTGAAGAGCAAAACTTTCATTTTTTCTTTCCTTTCTCCAGCAGTGCCTTGGCTTTTCTTGCCACAATGATCTCTTCGTTGGTATCGACCACGTAGATTCTGACGGGACTGCCGTCCACAGAAATATCCTCGCCGCCCTTGGGATTGAGATTCTTTTCTTCATCTAACCGGATGCCGAAGCACTCCAACCCCTCCAAAGCGCGCTTTCTCACTTGTATGCTCCTTCTGCCGATGCCGCCGCCGAAGACCACTGCGTCCACGCCGCCCATGGCAGCGATATAAGCGCCGATGTACTTCTTGATGCCGTAAGCATAGGCATTGATGGCATTCTGGCAGTCCTCGTTTCCGGCTTCCGCTGCCTTCTGGATATCACGCAGATCGTTGCTCACACCACCGGACATGCCGTACAGACCGCTTTTGCTCTGGAGCATGAGCTTAACTTCCTCCAGTGTCATGCCGCATTCTTCCACCAGATGGAAAATGATGTAGGGATCCATGTCACCGATGCGGTTATTCTGCAGCACGCCGCATTGCAGCCCCATGCCCATAGTGGTATCGATGCTGATACCGTTCTTGACGGCGCACAGACTGCCGCTGCCGCCCAGATGGCAGCACACCAGCTTCAGATCCTCTCTGCCCATTTCCTTGGCAGTCCATGTGGACAGATACTCCAAAGAAGCACCGTGGAAGCCATAGCGGCGAATGGCATGTTTTCTGCTGAGTTCTACAGGGATGGGGTAGAGGTACGCCTCGGGAGGCATATTGGCGTGGAATGCCGTTTCAAAAGAGCCGATCATGGGCGTGTTTGGCATAAGGGCGCGGAACTGCCGAATGGCGGCAATATAGGGAGGATTGTGTGCCGGTGCCACGGAGTTGAAGTCTGCCATCGCCTGCAGCACATCGTCTGTCAGATACTGCACGCCTGTTACACCTTTTGCGTGCACGACCTTAAAGCCTACACAGGCGATCTCCTTGAGAGAGCGGATGCAGCCTGCCAGCAGGTAGTCCAGCATTTTGCTGATGGCTTCCTTGTGGGTAGGGAAGGACGCTTCCAGCTGGGTACTGTCGCCGGCGCGGTTGTTTTTGTGGTAGAACAGCCCCTTTGCCTGTCCCACGCGCTCCACGCCGCCTGCGGCAAGGACTCTCTCTCCGGCTGTCATATCAAAGAGCTGATACTTTAAGGATGTACTGCCTACGTTGCAGATGAGAATGTTCATACGAAACCTCCGGTAGTGATCTTGTCGGACAATCTTGTGTCTAATATCTGTATTTTACCAGAGAAGTGGAAAGAATACAACTTGTAATCTGACTGTGAGGCGTATCATTTTCCCAAACACGACTCATGAGGTGTGTTCGATCGCAATGACCCGGGATACCGGCAAAGAGCATTTCCCACCCGGTAAAACTGGCAAATAGACCAAAGTAATTTTTGTTTTTTCATGAAAAGTAGTCGAAATCCCGTGTTGACGCAAGGGGTACCTTTTGGTACAATAAAACAGGAATAAAAACCATGCTGCGACTGGCGGAAGTGGAGCACCACAAGGGAACTGCATGGTATAATTGCCGTCCGCCTGGGCAGTCTGATCGTGTGTTACCATCAGTCTGTCCTTTTTTTGATTTTTAGGGAGGGAAAGCATGAAGAAAGTCGGTATTGTTATGGGCAGCACCAGCGACCTGCCCGTTGTTGAAAAGGCCATCGCCGTGCTGCAGGAGTATGGCGTCCCGGTTGAAGTGCGCGTATTATCCGCTCACCGTTGCCCCAGTGAAGCAAGTCAGTTTGCTGCGTCGGCACGGCAGAGCGGATTTTCTGTTTTGATCGCAGCTGCCGGTATGGCAGCTCATCTGGCAGGTGCTCTTGCGGCGAACACCACGCTGCCTGTGATCGGCATCCCCTGTAAGTCCACCAATCTTGACGGAATGGATGCACTGCTGTCCACAGTCATGATGCCTTCCGGGATCCCGGTGGCGACAGTTGCTATTGACGGCGCCAAAAACGCAGCGCTTCTGGCGATTCAAATCATGGCTGTGACAGATGAAGCTCTTGCGGAAAAGCTGGAAAATGCAAGAAAAGAAGGCACCGAAGCTGTTTTGAAGGCTGATGCTGAGCTTCGTGCAAAATATCACTAAGTTAGAAAATTATTTATCATATTGGAGGAATTGACTATGAAACTCGTGTACACCGGCAAAACCAAAAATGTTTACGCTCTGGAAAACGGCAACTACCTGCTGAAGTTCAAGGACGACTGCACCGGCAAGGACGGCGTGTTCGATCCCGGTGAAAACTCTGTTGGTCTGACCATCGAGGGCGTGGGCGATGTCAATCTGCGTATGTCCATCTATTTCTTCGAGAAGATCAATGCTGCCGGCATCAAGACTCATTATGTCAGCGCCGATCTGGACAACACTACCATGGAAGTTCTCCCCGCAAAGCCCTTCGGTCAGGGTCTGGAAGTCATCTGCCGCCATAAGGCTGTCGGCTCCTTCATCCGCCGCTACGGTCAGTATATCGCAGAGGGTGCAGATCTGGACGCTTATGTGGAGTGCACCTTTAAGAATGACGAACTGGGCGATCCTCTGGTCACCAAGGAAGGTCTGATCGCACTGAACGTTATGACCGACGAGCAGTATGAGTCTGTCAAGTCCATGACCCAGAAGATCACCCAGATCGTGGCTGATGATCTGAAGGAAAAGGGCATGGTCCTGTACGATATCAAGTTTGAATATGGCTATGACGCAGACGGTAAGGTCATGCTCATCGATGAGATCGCTTCCGGCAATATGCGTGTGTATAAGGACGGTCAGTATATCGATCCCATGACTCTGTCCAAGCTGTTCTTTGCCTGATCGCAAAATAGGAGAATTGAACCATGGGTGGTTTTTTTGGCGTAACCTCAAAAAATGACTGTATGCTGGATCTGTTCTTCGGTGTAGACTACCATTCCCATCTGGGTACTCGCCGCGGCGGTATTGCTGTTTATGATGAGGACTCAGGTTTTCACCGCCAGATCCACAACATTGAAAACTCTCCGTTCAGAACGAAGTTTGAAAAAGATCTGAACGAATTCCGCGGCTGCAGTGGTATTGGCTGCATCAGTGATTCCGATCCGCAGCCTCTGCTGGTTCGTTCCCACCTTGGTATGTATGCCATATCTACCGTGGGTTATATCGGTAATGCAGACGAGTTGGTCTCCCAGTATTTCTCTGACCATCATCATCAGTTCATGGTCATGAGTTCCGGGAAAGTCAATGATTCCGAGTTGGTGGCTGCGCTTATCAACCAGAAGGATGATCTGATCTCCGGTATTCGCAATGCACAGGATCTGATCAAGGGCTCTATCACCATTTTGCTCCTGACCAAGGACTGCATCATCGCTGCCCGTGATAAGGTCGGTCGTCTTCCTGTCCATGTGGGCAGGCGCGATGACGGTTACAGCGTATCCATTGAGTCCTTTGCATATCAGAAGCTGGGTTATGAAGATGCCTATGAGCTTGGTCCCCGGGAGATCGTGCAGCTGACGCCCGATCGCTGCCGCACCTTATCTCCTGCCGGTGAGGATATGAAGATCTGTGCGTTCCTTTGGTCTTACTACGGCTATCCCAACTCCAATTACGAGGGAATCAACGTGGAAATGGTGCGTACCCGTAACGGTGAGATCATGGCAAGAGATGAGATGGCAAGAGGCGGTGTGCCGGATGTGGACTTTGTGGCAGGTGTGCCGGACAGCGGCGTGCCCCATGCCATCGGATTTGCCAATGAATGTGGCGGCAAGTTTGCACGTCCCTTTGTCAAATATACGCCCACATGGTCGCGGTCTTTCATGTCGGATAATTCCAATGTCCGAAGCCGTGTGGCTAAAATGAAGCAGATTCCCGTCCCGGAACTGATCAAGGACAAGAAACTGCTGTTTGTGGATGATTCCATCGTTCGCGGCACCCAGCTGCAGGAAACCGTGGATTTCATCTATGCCAACGGAGCCAAGGAAGTGCATATGCGCTCTGCTTGTCCTCCCATTATGTATCCTTGTAAATTCCTCAGCTTCTCCCGCAGCAATTCCGAAATGGCGCTTCTGGCGCGTCGTATGGTGCAGGAACTGGAGGGAAATGAGGGTCAGAAGCATCTGGAAGAATATGCCGATGCAAGCACTAAGCGTGGTCAGTGCCTGCTCAGTCATATCTGTGAGACCTTTGGTTTCACCTCTCTGGGTTATCAGTCTCTGGATGGCCTGTTGGAAGCCATCGGCATTGATCGTGATAAAGTGTGTACCTATTGTTGGAACGGAAAGGAATAAAGAAAATGGATAATTCTCATTCTGCTTCTTACGCCGCAGCAGGCGTAGATGTTACCGCGGGTTATGAAGCGGTTCGCCGCATCAAGCCCATGGTGGAAAGCACCTATATCCCCGGTGTCATGGGTACGCTCGGCGGCTTCGGCGGCATGTTTGCCCCCGATATGTCCGGCATGAAAAAGCCTGTTCTGGTCTCCGGTACCGATGGTGTCGGCACCAAGCTGAAGCTGGCTTTTTTGATGGACAAGCATGACACCGTCGGTATCGACTGTGTTGCCATGTGTGTCAACGATATCGTCTGCGGTGGTGCAAGCCCCATGTTCTTCCTGGACTATATTGCCTGCGGCAAGAACGATCCTGCCCGCATTGCCGATATCGTCTCCGGCATTACCGAAGGCTGCCGTCAGGCTGAGTGTGCTCTGGTCGGCGGTGAAACTGCGGAAATGCCCGGTTTCTATCCTGTGGATGAATATGATCTGGCAGGCTTCTCTGTCGGTATCGTGGATGAAGAAAAGGTCATTGACGGCAAGAAACTGGCTCAGGGCGATGTGCTCATCGGTCTTGCTTCCACCGGTGTTCATTCTAACGGTTTCTCTCTGGTTCGCAAGGTATTTGATGTGGAGAACGCCGATCTGAAGGCGCCCATGGCAGAGCTGAACGGCAAGAGCCTGGGTGAAGCGCTGCTGGCTCCCACGAGAATCTATGTCAAGGCAGTCAAGAGCTGTCTGAAAGATGGTGTGGACATCCATGCCATCAGCCACATCACGGGCGGCGGCTTCTATGAGAATGTGCCCCGTATGATGACAGAAGGACTGACTGCTCAGATCGATCTGTCTTCCTTCCCCAGACTGCCTATCTTCGATCTTATTCAGAAGACCGGCAATATCCCCGAGCGTGACATGTATAACACCTTCAACATGGGCATCGGTATGATCCTCGCCGTACCTGCCGAGCAGGCAGACAAGGCTATGAAGACGCTGGCAGACGCAGGTGAAACGGCTTATCGGATCGGTCAGGTCGTTGCAGGCGAAGCCGGTGTGGAACTGGTGTAAGCCATGAAGAAGATCGCAGTCCTGGTCTCCGGCGGTGGGACAAACCTGCAGGCGTTGCTGGATGCCGAGCGTAGGGGAGAGATCCCCGGCGGCAAGATCACAGCAGTGATCTCTTCCTGTGACGGTGCGTATGCGCTGGAGCGGGCAAAGAACGCAGGTGTCCCCGGCTATGTGATCAGAAGAAAAGATTATACTTCCAATCAAGCCATGACCGTGGCGTTGACGCAGAAGCTGCAGCAGCTGGGAATTGACCTTGTGGTGCTGGCAGGCTTTATGACCATCCTCACGCAGGAAATGGTCAAGGCATATCCCAATGCCATTATCAATGTCCATCCGGCGCTGATCCCGTCCTTCTGCGGTGAGGGCTTCTATGGGCTTCATGTCCATGAAAAGGCGCTGGAATACGGTGTCAAGACGTCCGGCGCTACCGTCCATTTCGTTTCCGAGGAATGTGACGGAGGCCCCATCATTTTGCAGAAAGCGGTTGATGTGTTGGAAGGGGACACCCCCGAAACCTTGCAGCGCCGTATCATGGAGCAGGCAGAATGGGTCATCATGCCCAAGGCAGTTGCGCTGTTCTGTGAAGACAGATTAAAAGTAGAGGGCAGAATTGTCCACATTTTGGAAAAGGAGTAAACCTATGCAGACCTACGATATGACCAAGCTGTTGCTTGAAAACGCATACCCGGGCCGCGGCATTATGCTGGGCAGATCTGCGGATAACAAATACGCTGTTATTGCCTATTTCATCATGGGCAGAAGCGAAAACAGCCGCAACCGTATTTTTGAAGAGACCTCTGATGGCATCCGTACCAAGGCTTTCGATGAGAGCAAAATGGTGGATCCCTCTCTGATCATCTATCACCCTGTTCGTGTGTTGGGTGAAGATACCATTGTTACCAACGGCGACCAGACCGATACTGTCCGTGACGGTCTGCTGGCAGGCAAGGAATTCTCTCAGTCTCTGCGTACCCGTCAGTTTGAGCCCGATCCCCCCAATCTGACACCCAGAATCTCCGGCATCGTCCACGGCAACGGTGATTACGATCTGTCCATCCTCAAGAGCGCCTGCGGTGACGGCTCTTCCAACCGCCGCTATACCTTTGAGTACGAAGCGCCTCTGGCAGGACAGGGTCACTTCATCCACACTTATAATGAAAACCTGGATCCTCTGCCTTCCTTTGAAGGTGAACCCCGTCAGGTGGCGATCACCGCACCCGATGCCAAGACCCTTGGTGACCAACTGTGGGCAGCGCTAAATGCCGACAACAAAGTTTCTCTCTTTGTCCGTTATATCGATCTTGCCACCGGCGAGACCGACACCAAAATTTACAATAAACATCTGGAGGGCTAAACAATGAAAGAACTGGAACTGAAGTATGGCTGTAACCCCAACCAGAAGCCTTCCAGCATCTATATGGATGAAGGCGAACTGCCTCTGACCGTGCTCAACGGCAGACCCGGCTATATCAACTTTATGGATGCGCTCAACTCCTGGCAGCTGGTCAAGGTGCTGAAGAAGGCCACCGGCATTGCCGCTGCCGCTTCCTTCAAGCATGTTTCTCCTGCCGGTGTGGCACTGGGCACTCCTCTGACCGAGGTGGAAAAGAAGATCTACTTTGCAGATGGCTGCGATACTTCTCCCATCGCCTGTGCCTATATCAAGGCTCGCGGCGCTGATCGTCTGTGCTCCTATGGTGACTGGGCTGCTCTGAGCGAAGTCTGTGACGCTGCTACTGCCCGCTACATCGCGGGTGAGGTCTCCGACGGTGTCATTGCTCCCGGCTATACGGATGAAGCGCTGGAGATTCTCAAGACCAAGAGAAAGGGCGGCTACAACGTCGTCCAGATCGATCCCGACTATGAACCCTCTCCCATTGAGTGCCGCCATATTTACGGTATTACTTTCAAACAGGGTTATAATAACTATGAGATCAACGAAGAACTGCTCAATAACATCGTTACCGAAAATAAGACTTTGACGCAGGAAGCCAAGAATGACCTGCTCATTTCCTTGATCACCCTGAAGTACACCCAGTCCAACTCTGTGTGCTATGTCAAGAATGGTCAGACCATTGGTGTCGGTGCCGGTCAGCAGAGCCGTATCCACTGCACCCGTCTGGCAGGCAACAAGGCAGACAACTGGATGCTGCGTCAGCACCCCAAGACCCTCAACCTGCCTTTCCTGGATGATATCCGCCGTGCAGAGCGTGACAATGCCATCGATGTCTACATTTCCGATGAGTATGAGGACGTTCTGGCAGAAGGCACCTGGCAGACCATCTTCAAGACCAAGCCCGAGGCACTGACTGCAGAAGAGAAGAAGGCATGGATCGCCACTAATACCGGTGTTTCCGTCGGCTCTGATGCATTCTTCCCCTTTGGTGATAATGTTGAGCGCGCCAGAAAGTCCGGTGTGGAATATATCGTCCAGCCCGGCGGCTCTATCCGTGATGACAATGTCATTGCCACCTGCAACAAGTACGGTATCGTCATGGCATTCACCGGCATGAGACTGTTCCACCATTGATTTGTTAAGGAGTTTAACGCCCATGAAACTTATGGTCATCGGCGGCGGAGGCCGCGAGCACGCCATTATCAAGGCGCTAAAAAAGAATAAGCAGGTAGAAGAAATCTTCTGCCTTCCCGGCAACGGCGGCATTGCCGCCGATGCCACCTGCGTGAATATCGGCGCCAAGGATATTGAAGCGCAGGTCGCCTTTGCAAAGGAGCATGCCATCGACTACTGTGTGGTGGCACCGGATGATCCTCTGGCGCTGGGCGCGGTGGATGCGCTGACAGCGGCCGGTGTTCCTTGCTTTGGTCCCGATGCCAAGGCAGCTGTGATCGAAGCCAGCAAGGCATTCTCCAAGGATCTGATGAAAAAGTACAGCATCCCTACAGCAGCCTACGAGACCTTTACCGATTGCGCTGCGGCCTGCAGGTATCTGGATACCTGCACCGCACCTATCGTAGTCAAGGCAGACGGCCTTGCTCTTGGTAAGGGTGTTATCATTGCCCAGACCATTGAGGAGGCCAAGGATGCTGTCCATTCTATGATGGAGGACAAGGTCTTCGGCGCCTCCGGCAACTGTGTGGTCATTGAAGAGTTCCTCACAGGCCCCGAGGTTTCCGTTCTGTCTTTTACAGACGGTGAAACGGTCATTCCCATGGTCTCGTCCATGGATCATAAGCGTGCTATGGACAATGACGAAGGTCTGAACACAGGCGGTATGGGCACTATTGCGCCCAATCCTTTCTATACCAAGGAAATTGCCGAAGAATGTATGCAGACCATCTTCCTGCCCACCATCCGTGCCATGAAGGCAGAGGGCAGACAGTTCAAGGGCTGCCTGTACTTTGGCTTGATGCTGACCCCCAAGGGGCCCAAGGTCATTGAGTATAACTGCCGCTTTGGCGATCCCGAAACACAAGTCGTGCTGCCGCTGCTCGAAAGTGATCTGCTGACCATCATGCAGGCGACGACCAACGGCACGCTGGCACAGACGGAAGTGAAGTTCTCCACCGGCGCAGCCTGCTGCGTGGTCATGGCATCCAAGGGCTATCCCGCCTCTTATGAAAAGGGCTTCGAGATCATAATGACTGAGGAAGCGGCAGCTACCACCTATGTGGCAGGCGCTGTGCTGAAGGAAGGGAAACTCCTGACCTCCGGCGGTCGTGTTTTGGGTGTGACGGCAACGGCAGCAGATCTGCCCACCGCCATCCGCAATGCCTATGGTCTTGTAGAAGGTGTCCGTTTTGACAATGCCTATTACCGCCATGATATCGGCGGTCGTGCGCTGAAAGCGTTGGAGGGTTAATAAAAATGGTATATCGTGTATTTGTAGAGAAAAAACCGGGTCTTGCTCCGGAAGCAGCAGGTCTGCTGTCTGACTGCAGATCCTTCCTTGGACTTGGAGCATTGGAGAATGTCCGCATCCTCAACCGTTATGATGTGGAAGGTATCGACGAAGCTCTCTTTACCTATGCTGTGGGCACAGTCTTCTCCGAGCCTCAGCTGGATATGGTCTCTTCCGAGATCGATCTGTCCGATGCGGATGTGGTCTTTGCTGTAGAGCCTCTGCCCGGTCAGTTTGACCAGAGAGCAGACTCCGCTGCCCAGTGCATCCAGCTGCAGAGCCAGGGTGAACGTCCCATTGTCCGCTCTGCCAAGGTCTATGCGCTGTACGGCAAGCTGTCGGAAAATGATGTGCAGGCGATCAAGGGCTATGTCATCAACGCGGTGGAGAGCAGAGAGGCTTCCTTGGATAAGCCCGAAACTCTGGCTGTAGAGTATGCAAAGCCTGAGACTGTTGCCACAGTCACCGGCTTTATCAGTCTGGACGAAGCAGGTCTGTCCGCACTGCTGGATGAACTGGGATTGGCCATGGATCTGGATGATCTGAAGTTCCTGCAGGCATATTTCCGTGATGAAGAAAAGCGCGATCCCACCATCACGGAGGTTCGCGTGGTGGATACCTACTGGTCTGACCATTGCCGTCACACCACCTTCTCCACCCATATCGATAAAGTTGAGATTCTGGATGAAACTGCTCTTGCTTCCTACAAGCGCTATCTGGCTGCCCGCGAGGAAGTTTACGGCGCCGAGAAGGCAGCCGTGCGTCCCCAGACTTTGATGGATCTGGCGACCATCGGCACCAAGGTGCTGAAAAAACGCGGCCTTCTGAAAAATCTGGACGAGAGCGAAGAGATCAATGCCTGCTCCATCCATGTCACCGCCAAGGTGGATGGCGAGGATCAGGATTGGCTGCTCATGTTCAAGAATGAGACCCATAACCATCCCACGGAGATCGAGCCCTTCGGCGGCGCGGCGACCTGTATCGGCGGCTGCATCCGCGATCCTCTGTCCGGTCGTGCCTATGTCTATCAGGCCATGCGTCTGACCGGCTGCGGCGATCCCCGTACTCCCGTTGCCGAGACTCTTTCCGGCAAGCTGCCCCAGCGTAAGCTGTGCACTACAGCTGCCGCCGGCTACTCCTCCTACGGCAACCAGATCGGTCTTGCCACCGGACACGTTGCCGAGGTCTATCATGCCGGCTATGTGGCAAAGCATCTGGAATGCGGCGCTGTTGTGGGCGCTGCTCCTGCCGAGAATGTGGTTCGTGAGCGTCCGGCGCCCGGTGATGTGATCGTCCTTTTGGGCGGCCGTACCGGTCGTGACGGCATTGGCGGTGCCACCGGCTCCTCCAAGAGCCATAATCTTAAGTCTTTGACCACCATGGCAAGTGAAGTTCAGAAGGGTAACGCGCCTGAGGAACGCAAGATCCAGCGTCTGTTCCGCAACAAGGCAGTGACCACTCTGATCAAGCGCTGCAATGACTTTGGCGCAGGTGGCGTTTCTGTTGCCATCGGCGAACTGGCAGACGGTCTGAAGATCGATCTGGATGCTGTGAGAAAGAAGTACGACGGTCTGGACGGCACAGAGCTTGCTATCTCCGAATCTCAGGAGCGTATGGCTGTGGTCGTGGATGCCAAGGATGTTGATACCTTCATCGCAGCAGCACAGGCTGAAAACTTAGAAGCTTATCCTGTGGCAGTGGTCACAGAAGAAGCCCGCATGGTCATGCAGTGGAAGGGCAATGTCATTGCCGACCTGTCCCGTGAATTCCTCAATACCAACGGTGCCGATAAGCATACCGCTGTGGCAGTGGATGCCAACGATAAGACCGGCTGCAAGCAGTCCTTCACCGATCTTCGTGCTATGGCAGGCAGCCTCAAGTGTGCATCCCGTCAAGGTCTGACGGAGCGCTTTGACGGCTCTGTGGGCGCAGGCTCTGTGCTTATGCCCTTCGGCGGCAAGCGCCAGAAGACCCCTGCACAGGCCATGGCGGCGCTGCTGCCTGTCCTGCCCGGTCAGACCACCGATGCCTGCTCCGTTATGGCATGGGGCTTTGATCCCGACCAGATGAGCGAGAATCCCTATGAGGGCGCGTACAGCTCTGTTCTGACCTCTGTTGCCAAGCTGGCAGCGGCAGGCTGCGACTGGAAGAAGACTTATCTGACCTTCCAGGAGTTCTTTGAAAAGCTCCGTCAGGATCCCAAGCGTTGGGGCAAGCCCTTTACTGCGCTGCTGGGTGCCATGGATGCTCAGCTGGATCTGGGTCTGGCGGCCATCGGCGGTAAGGACTCCATGTCCGGTTCTTTCCTTGATATGGATGTGCCTCCCACGCTGATCTCCTTTGCTGTGGCTCCTGCCGTTACAAGTCAGATTCTGACCTGTGAATTTAAGTCCGCAGGCAGCCCTGTCTATCTCTTCTGCGGTCATACTGCCGCCGAGCGCAAGGCTGCATGGGATGCTCTGTATGCTCTGCATGAGGCAGGCAAGGTCAAGGCTGCATGGGCGGTTGAAAACGGTCTGGCAGAAGCCGTGACCAAGATGGCATTCGGTAACGGTATTGGCTTTGAAAGCTGCGCAGATGACCTTGACTGGTATCTGGCAATGCCCGGTGCTGTTATTGCTGAACTGACGGAAGAAACCAATACCGGCTGCAAGATCGGTGTGACCACCGAAACTGCCACGATCAAGGTGGCAGGGGAGTGCGTGGCAGTGGATGAACTGCTTGCCCTCAATGAAGCTGTCCTTGAAAAGGTCTATCCCCAGAATGCGCCTGCCAAGGAAGACAATATGCCTACCTTCCGCTATGAAGGCGGCGTGGTCGCAGCACCTGCTGTGAAAGTTGCCCGGCCCAAGGCTCTGATCCCTGTCTTCCCCGGCACCAACTGTGAGTACGATACTGCTCGTGCTTTGATCGATGCAGGTGCTGACGCGGAGATCGTGGTGGTGCGCAATCTGACGGCCTCCGATGTCGCCGAAAGCGTGGATCGCTTCGCATCCAAGCTGGCAAATGCTCAGATGGTGGTCATCCCCGGTGGTTTCTCCGGCGGTGACGAGCCCGATGGCTCTGCCAAGTTTATCACTGCCTTCTTCCGCAATCCTGCGGTCAAGGAGCAGGTCACCGCTCTTCTGGAGCAGCGTGACGGTCTTATGTGCGGCATCTGTAACGGTTTCCAGGCTCTGATCAAGCTGGGTCTCGTGCCTTATGGCAAGATTCTCGATACAGACGAAACGATGCCCACTCTGACCTACAACGTTATCGGACGACACCAGTCCAAGATCGTGCACACTGCGGTGTGCACCAACAAGTCTCCCTGGCTGGCCGCAACGCAGGTGGGCGAGATCTACACGGTTCCCATTTCCCATGGTGAAGGCCGTTTCTTCGCATCCCGCGAGCTGGTGGATCAGCTGGCAGCCAACGGTCAGATCGCGACCCAGTATGTGGATCTGGCAGGCATGCCTACTATGGATACCCAGTTCAACCCCAACGGCTCTATCTGCGCTATCGAAGGCATCACCTCTCCCGATGGCAGAGTTCTGGGCAAGATGGGTCACTCCGAGCGTATCGGCGCGGGTCTGTATCGCAATGTTCCCGGCAAGTATGAAATGGGACTGTTTGCTTCCGCAGTCAAATATTTTAAATAAGAAAGGGCGTATTTCGTATGGCTTACTACTATTCCGAACCCTCCCGTACCTTCAGCGAATATCTGCTGGTACCCGGCTATACCGATGAAAATTGCATTCCCGATAATGTCAGCCTGCGCACGCCCCTGGTCAGATACCGCAAGGGGCAGGAAGAGTGCCCCATCAGCCTGAATATCCCCATGGTCTCTGCCATTATGCAGTCCGTTTCCAACGACACTCTGGCGGTGGCTCTGGCAAAGGAAGGCGGCATGTCCTTCATCTTCGGCTCTCAGTCCATTGAGTCTGAGGCAGAGATGGTGCGCCGTGTCAAGGATCATAAGGCAGGCTTTGTGGTCTCCGGCTCCAATCTGACTCCCGATAACACTCTGGCAGACGTTCTGGCATTGAAGGAAAAGAACGGTTTCTCTACCGTCGCCATTACAGAGGATGCCAAGCCCAACGGCAAGCTCCTTGGTATCGTCACCGGTCGTGACTACCGTGTCAGCCGTATGGATACCGCGACCCCTGTCCGTGAGTTCATGACTCCTCTGGAGAAGCTGATCACCGCACCTGCCTCCACCACCTTGAAGGAAGCCAACGATATCATCTGGGATCACAAGCTCAACTCTCTTCCCATTGTGGATAACAACGGCAACCTCATGTACTTTGTCTTCCGTAAGGACTATGCCGAGCACAAGGAATATCCTCTCGGTCTGCAGGATGACGACAAGCGCTATATGGTCGGTGCCGGTATTAACTCCCGAGACTATGCCCAGCGTGTTCCTGCTCTGGTCGCAGCCGGTGCAGACGTCCTGTGTATCGACTCCTCCGAGGGCTACTCCGTCTGGCAGAAGCGCACCATTGACTGGGTGCGTGAAAACTACGGTGATACCGTCAAGATCGGTGCAGGCAACGTGGTCGACCGTGAAGGCTTCATGTTCCTTGCCGAAGCAGGCGCAGACTTTATCAAGGTCGGTATCGGCGGCGGCTCCATCTGCATCACCCGTGAGACCAAGGGCATCGGCAGAGGTCAGGCAACGGCTCTGATCGAAGTGGCAGCTGCCCGTGATGAGTATTATGAGAAGACCGGCATCTATGTGCCTATCTGCTCCGATGGCGGCATCGTCCATGACTACCACATGACCCTTGCTCTGGCAATGGGCGCCGACTTCCTGATGCTGGGCAGATACTTTGCCCGCTTCGATGAGTCCCCCACACCCAAGCTGATCGTCAATGGTCAGTACGTCAAGGAGTACTGGGGCGAAGGCTCCAACCGCGCCAGAAACTGGCAGCGTTACGACCTTGGCGGCAAGAGCAGCCTTGCATTTGAAGAAGGCGTTGATTCCTACGTCACCTACGCAGGCCCTCTGCATGATAACCTCGCCAAGAGCCTGTATAAGGTCAAATCCACCATGTGTAACTGTGGTGTGCTGACCATCCCGGATCTGCAGCGCGAGGCAAAGCTGACCGTGGTCTCCTCCACCTCTATTGTGGAAGGCGGCTACCACGACGTCACCCTCCGCACCACCCCCGGTCAGAAGATCTAAAACAACAAAAAGCAAGTGCCCATCGTGGGCACTTGCTTTTTGCTGTGTACTTGTAGGACGGTCTGACCCCAGACCGCCGCGCAGGCACTTCGTATACCGATTGTCATTGCGAGGAGGGCGCAGCCCGACGTGGCAATCTCAAGGCAGCAGCCCTATTTGGCGCAGGTTCATATCATGCCGTAGGGACACCCGTCTCCGGAGGTCCGGTGCAGGCAGATACAAAGAAGGCTCCCACAGGGGGAGCCTTCTTGTTGTACATTACAGATTATAATACTTGTCAAACTCAGCAGGATGCGGGATCTTGGAGAGCTCACGGCACTCTTCACGCTTCTTGGCGATGAAGTTCTTGATCAGCTCTTCGGGGAACACGCCGCCGGCAGTCAGATAATCGTGATCTGCCTCCAGTGCGCTGAGGGCTTCGTCCAGCGTGGTGGGCAGACCCTGCAGCTTTGCCTTTTCTTCTTCAGGCAGATTGTAGAGGTTGAAGTCGTAGGGGCCCCAGCCGTTGGCATGAGGATCGATCTTGTTCTTCACACCGTCCAGACCTGCCATCAGAATTGCCGCATAGCAGAAATAAGGGTTGCAGGTGGCATCGGGGTTGCGCAGCTCAAAACGGCGCTTCTCGGGCGATTTGGCGTACGCAGGGATGCGGATGACTGCGCTGCGGTTAGAGGTGGCATAACCCACCGTTACAGGTGCTTCGAAGCCGGGAATCAGACGCTTGAAGGAGTTGGTGCTGGGATTGGTCAGAGCGCACAGGGAAGAAATGTGCTTCAGAAGACCGCCCATGAAGTAATGAGCAGTTCCGCTCAGATGGGCATAACCTGCATCGTCGGAGAACACAGGCTTGCCGTCCTTCAGCAGAAGCATATGCACGTGCATGCCGCTGCCTGCCTCGCCATAGATGGGCTTGGGCATAAAGGTGGCGCTCTTTCCGTATTTCAGAGCGGTGTTGTGGATGATATACTTGATCATCATGGTGGCGTCAGCCATCTTGGACATCTGACCCAGCTGAGGCTCGATCTCAAACTGACCGGAGGCTGCCACTTCGGGATGGTGATAGTTGATCTCAATGCCTGCGTCCTTCATGAGCATGCACATTTCGCTGCGGCACTCGTAGGAAGCATCAAAGGGCTTGGCGATGTGGTAAGCCTTCTGCTTGGGCACGATGCAGCCGGTGCCTTCCACAGCGCTGTTCCAGTAGGACTGCACAGCATCCACAGAAGCGGCAATGGAGTTGGGCTGCACTTCCCAGCCCACCTGGTCAAAGAGATAGAACTCAAACTCGGGCAGGATCAGCATGGTATCGGCAATGCCGCTGTCTTTCAGATACTGCTCGGCAGCCAGCACGATGTTTCTGGGATACTGTGCCAGAGGACGGTTTTCGGGATTGTCGATGATCATGGCATTGCCGGTCATGGACAAGGTAGGGATAGAGCAGAAGGGGTCGATCACAGCGGTGTCGGGATCGGGGATAAAGACCATGTCGCTCTTTTCCACCACAGCGTAGCCGTAGTTGGAAGCATCAAAGCCGATGCCGCTTTTCATGGTGTCCTCAGAGAAATTCTCGGCAGGAATCGTCACATGACGGTACTGACCGTTGATGTCCACCATCTTGAAATCCACCATTTTGATGTCATTTTCGCTGATAAGCTTCAGAATGTCCTTTACTGTCTTTGCCATGATATCACTCCTTTATTATGATAGTATTAGTATAACAATACAAACTATCCAAGTCAATACGACAAAAGGACACGGAAGGTTTGCTTCCGTGTCCTTTTTTGTGATCAGCCAATAAACATCTGTGTCCAATGGTAGCCGTCAGCCACATAGCCAACACCAATCTGGGTGTAATTTGCGTTCAGAATGTTTGCCCGATGACCGGGGGAGTTCATCCAGGCATTGACAACTGCCTGTGCTGTGCGGTAACCCTGCGCGATGTTTTCACCGGCAGTACGATAAGAGATACCGAACTGCTTCATCATCTGGAAGGGGGTGCCGTATGTAGGGCTGTTGTGGGAGAAGTAATTCTTATCTGCCATGTCTTGAGATTTGTAGCGTGCCACACGGGAAAGCTGCCAGTTGTGACGCAGAGAGGGCAGGCCGTTCTGTGCCCTGATCTCGTTGACAAGGTTTACCACCTGTGACTCCACACCGGTGACGGAAGCGCTGAGGGTCGGCACATTGAGAATGTCACCGGGGTAGATCAAATCAGGGTTGACGATCTGTGTGTTGGCGTCGATGACCTCCTGGGTACCGACTTCGTACTTAGATGCGACCTTCCACATGGTGTCGCCCCGCACAACGGTATGCGTCAAGGCGGATGCGGATCCTGTCATTGCACACAGCAGCGCAAAAGCTGCCATCAGACTCCATAGTTTCTTCATATTGGTAACCTCCAAAGGAATTTGTCTCGCGAAGACATTACAAATTGTAACCTAAATGTAATTGTTTTGCAAATGTAAATCCTTCCAGTACCAATATAAGAAAAATATGGGTATTCTCATGCAAAAAAGTATCCTATTTGAACTTCTGAACACATAGGCTGTCCTATGGAGGTGAGAGGGATGAAACGAAAATGGTGGTTACTGATCAAATGCTTGCTGATTCCTCTGGCGGTGGGGGCATTGTCTGCATGGCTGTCCGGCAATGGGATGGAGACCTTCTCTCAGCTTGAGCAGCCGCCGCTGTCGCCACCGGGATGGCTGTTTCCGGTGGTGTGGACGATCTTGTACCTTTTGATGGGCTTTTCTTCCTGGTTGGTACTCACATCCGAAGCACCGGCGCATGAGATCAAGCGGGCTATGACGCTGTATGGCCTGCAGCTGACAGTCAATTTTTTCTGGTCGATCATTTTCTTCGGAGTGGGGATGTACTGCTTTGCCTTTGTGTGGCTGTTGCTGCTCTGGGTCTTGATCATCGGGACGATGATCCGCTTCTATCGCATCAGACAGGCGGCAGGGGAACTGCTTTTACCGTATTTTCTGTGGGTCACCTTTGCCGGGTATCTGAACCTGGGTGTATGTCTGTTAAACTGAAAAAATGCCTGTACGGAAAACCGTACAGGCATTTTTGTAATTTTACACGGCGGGGTAGAACAGGCTGGTGGCGATGCCGATAGGCAGACCGGCAGCCAGCCAAAGTACCAGCAGCAAAGACCAACAAACAAGGAAGCCAATAGAGTAGGGGAGCATGGTAGCGGTCAAAGTGCCGATACCTGCCTTCTTGTCATAGCGCTGAGCAAAGATGATGATAACAGCGTAGTAGGTCATCATGGGAGTGATGATGTTGGTGCTGGAGTCGCCGATGCGGTATGCCAGCTGGCACAGCTCGGGGCTGTAGCCCAGCAGCATGAACATGGGCACGAACACGGGAGCCAGAATGTTCCACTTGGCGGAAGCAGAGCCCATGAACAGGTTCATGAAGGCGGAGAACAGCACAAAGATGATCATCAGAGGAATCAGACCGATGTTGATGGACTTGAAAAACTCAGCGCCGGTCAGAGCGATGATAGTGCCCAGCTTGGTGTACTCAAAATACTTGATGAACTGTGCGGAGACGAAAGCCAGAGCCAGGAAGGAGCCCATACCGGCCATCGCCTTGCTCATGGCATTGGCAACATCGGAGTTGCCCTTGAAGGTTTTGGTGACCAGACCGTAAGCAGTACCGGGGATGAAGAACAGCAGAGCGATCAGCACCACGATGCTGTCGATCAGGGGAGTTGCGCCCAGAAGCTGACCTTCTTCGTTACGGAAGAAAGAGTTCTGAGGGATGCAGCAGGCGACAATGATCAGAACGAAGACCAGAGCAGAGATGGCTGCGGCGCGCAGCCCCTTCTTCTGCTCGGGGGTGATGGTGGTCAGAGAGACATCTTCATCTTCCTTGTCTTCGCTGACGTAAGTGCCCAGACGAGGCTCGATGATCTTGTCGGTAATGAAAGTGCCGAGGATGGTGATGAGGAATGTGGAGACAAACATGAAAATGTAGTTGCCCATGACCTGCACCTTGTAGGCAGGATCAAGGATGGAAACAGCAGCCTGCGTGATGCCTGCCAGCAGGGGATCCAGTGTGCCGATCAGCAGGTTTGCGGAGAAACCGCCGGAAACACCGGCGAAGGCGGCAGCCAGACCTGCAATGGGATGACGGCCGCAGGCACGGAACATCATGGCGCCCAGAGGGATCAGAATGACGTAACCTGCATCGGATGCGATATTGGACATAACGCCCAGGAACACGATCATGGGAGTCAGCAGGAACTTGGGGGTGGACTTGACGGCACGCTTGAGAAGCGTGTCGATCATACCGGACTGCTCAGCAACGCCGACACCCAGCATGGCCACCAGGACCATGCCCAGAGGAGCATAGGTGGTGAAGTTGTTGACGGCGCTGGTAAACATATACTTCAGACCGTCTTTTGTCAGCAGGCTGACGACTTCCACGGTGGTTTCCTTCAGCTCTCCGCCGGAGATCAGTTCACCGGTGGCAGAAACACCGAAGGCTGCGCAGATAGCGGAGATCACAACGATCGCCAGCGCAAAGATGGCAAAGAGGGTGACGGGATGGGGCAGCTTGTTGCCGACGCGCTCAATGCCGTTGAGGCAGCGGTTGTACAAGCTGACCTTGTTGGGGTTCTTGGACATAATCATTCTCCTTTTTTCCGTTGACAGAAAGAAAGCCCTGCCTGACGGACGGGGTTTTAATATAAAAATTATAACAATTTTTCCACAATTCGTCAATAAAAAAGGACTGCGTCAGCAGCCCTTTTTCTCAAAAGTCAGCGCAGAAGTATTATTTGCAGCATCAGCTATGGTATTCATAATACGCAGCCCATAGCCTGCTGTGTCCTGTGCGTGTTCTATTATGATGTGCAGAGGCTCTCCGCGATCGGTCAGCGCATCGTAAAGCGCGTCTAAGTTTCTGCCGTAGTATGCCGGCAGAGAAAGGTTTTGCACCAGATGATCGTGAGCTTCCTCACGGGAGCATAGACAGCGTCCGTCCAAAACAACTGTCATGGTCATTCCTCCCCATAGAGCAGAATAAAGCTCTCATAGTGATCTTCCGTGTAGTAGATATCACCGTCGTCAGAATAGACGATTCGTTTTGCGCCGCGTGAGCTTTGCCCGTTTGTGTCGATATCACATTCATAATAAGTGTCCTGCACAGGCAGCAGCTCTTCACGATTGCCGAAACGGTCACCGCCGATGGCATAACCGGGCGCATAGTCTTCCACGCTGCCGCCTTCCCAGCCCAGTTCTCTTGCTTCATCTTTCGTGATGAAGTTTTCCGGCAGATGTCCATAGGTCACAAGATACAGACCTACATCCTCTGCGCTGTAATACCAGCCGCTTTCATCCAGTGTGTCGGGGGAGGCTGCTTGTGTCGGAGCATCAACCTCAGCAGGTTCTTTCGAAAACGCGTCTGCCAGCTCTCCGGCAAACTCAATGGTGCTCACGATCTCTTCCTGGCTGCAGGCACAAAGACTGAAACACAAAAGGGCAGCGAGCAAAAGAGCAAGTGCTTTTTTCATCATGTACCTCCTAAATTTTCTCCACATACCAGCGCTCCCAATGGCTCACGCTCTCACCGGGCGCGATGGTCTTTGATTGACCGAGTGCTTCCAATTCCAGAACGAACTTGTCCATATAAACCTCGAAATTGCAGCCGCCATCCGGATAAGTTCCTTGAGGATCTGCCTCGAAGGTGAGCGTGAAGCGCTGCTGCTTGTTTACAAGCGATGCCGTTCCGCCCATGGCGAAGACACCCATTTTAAAGGCATTTTCCATGGGCTTATGACAGGCATAAATCTTTTCCCCGCAAAATCGAATGCGCGGATCGCTGAGGGCACTGTCTCCCCAGAGGGATAGTGTACGCTGCGGATTGTAAGAGCCGGGTGTTCCTTTCCCAAAAAGGACTTCGGCTTCGCCGCGGTCAAAGGTGGTCACACCCCAGCTGGCAATGGTCATGGGGGCATCTGCTGTGTTGGTAATGGTGTGCTCCAGAAGCAAACTGCCGTCCGGGCTGAAAGAAAGCCGCAGCCTTTTTTGAACACCCAGCCAGGGATCTTTATTCTGCCGGACGATGACACCGTCCTGTGTCAGTTCGTAAGAAACGCCTTCACAGTCTGGATAATAGCTCAGATCACTTTCCGGTGCGGTCCACAGTCTGTGACCGCCAAAGATCTTCCAGCCTTTGTCTGTGCTCAGATTGTCGCTCAGATCGGCAGGCTGACGATAGAGCAGATTTTCCATACCTGCATGAGAAAGATGCAGGACACGGATGCCCAGGTCCAGCGCTACAGCCACTTCTGTGCTGCCGTCCGTCATCCAAAGCACACGACCTTTGTCGTAATAATTGCGAATATCGTATTTCATCACAGTTCCTCCCATGTACATCCATTGGCAGCAGAACGCAGACATGCGTGCAGGAAACGGATCCCGTCAGCGCCTTCGTGAACGGTGGGGAAGTCGATCATATCCTTGGTAAAGCTGCCGTCCTGCTTGGCTCTCAGACAAGTGATAAAGGAACGGTAGAGGTTTGCCATGCTTTCCAGCCAGCCTTCCGTGTGACCGGAGGGCAGACGGCCGTAGGCTGCTGCGGAAGGCTCAATGCCGCCGTTGCCACGGTGACGCTCAATGATGGTGCCGTCACGCTCAATGATGGTGACCTTCTCACAGGTCTCCTGTCGCCATTCGATGGAGCCGTTTTCGCCATAAATGCGCACACGCAGGTCATTGTCGTGACCGATGGCGATCTGCGATGCCCAGTAGCAGCCGGTTGCGCCGCCTTCATATTCCACCATGACCATGTCGTTGTCGTCGAGAACTCTGCCGGGCACGACCACATCCATCTTTGCCAGCACACGCTTGATCTTCAGACCTGTCATGGTGGCAACAGCATTTTCAATGTGGGTGCCCAGATCACCCAGACAGTTGGTGCCGCCGGCCTGCTTGGGGTCGCAGCGCCAGGCGCCCTGCTTGCCGCCCCATTCACCCTCATAGGCAAGCCAGCCCTGAGGATACTCTGCCATGACCGTGCGAATCTTGCCCAGCTTGCCCTGACGGATGTATTCACGGATGTGTTTGGCAGTCACATGACCCATGTAGGTGTAGGTCACAAGGAACAAAAGACCCTTTTCTTCCGCCAGTGCGCACAGCTCTTCTGCCTGTCCTACTTCCAGACACAGGGGCTTGTCGCAGGCAACATGGATACCGGCCTCCAGAAATGCCTTGCACACAGGATAGTGAGAGACATTGGGAGTCACGACCACCACAAAGTCGATGCCGTCTTCCCGGGCAGCTTCCTTTTGTGCCATCTGAGCATAGCTTTCGTAGCAGCGTTCGGAGGAAACCCCCAGCTCGCTGCCGGTCTGCAGGCATTTTTCCGGTGTTCTGGAGAAGCAGCCTGCCGTCAGGACGGCCTGTCCATCAATGTTCAACGCTTTTCTGTGGGCGTCACCGATGAAGGAATCGGGACCGCCGCCCACCATACCGTAGCAGATCTTTTTCATTGTTGTCTCTCCTTTTAATATGAAAGTTTTTTAACGCTGCTTCGTTCACACAGCGTGGTGGGAATCAAGGTGACATTTTCATATTCGTTTGCACTGAGCATGGAATACAGGACTTCCACAGCACGCCTGCCCAGAAGCTCTTTGTTGAAGGTCATGGTGGTCAGAGGCGGCATGATAAATTGGGAAACCAGAATGTTGTCGATGCTGATGACAGACAAATCGTCGGGAATGGCTATGCCGTGCCGTTGGGCCGAGCGGACAAGATCGATGGCGAAGGCATCACCGGTGCAGAAAAACGCCGTGGGCAGGGAAGAGGTATCCATGAGCTTGTCAAAATACTTCCCGGCTGCTCCTGCCGCAAAATCAATGGAGGAAATCCAGGCCGGGTTACATACCAGACCCTCTTCCCGCAGGGCGTCTGTGTAGCCGCCAAAGGTGGCGCTGCGCAGCTCCAGCGGCGTGGCAGGGCCGAGAAAGCCGATTTGCTTGTGACCGCAGCGGCACAGATGTTTTACCGCTTCATAGGATGCCTGATAGTAGTCCACTTCCACGATAGGAACGGAAGGGTCTTCCTTCACATGGGAATCCACGCAGACGAAGGGGATCTCCTCCTGCTGCAGCCGGGCGAAGAAGATGGAATCTTCGATCTGACTGAGGATCACACCGTCGCAGGTCTTGCTGCGTACGGATTCCATCAGGGCGGTGCAGTCCATCGTCTCATCCACAAAGGTGATGGTCACATCGTAACCCAACTCTTTGCAGGACTGGAAAATGCCGTGCATGATCTCCAGAGCGAACTGATTGAACAGATCGTAGTCGTGCCAGTAGAGCACCACATGGAAAGAGAAGCTGCGCCGTAAATTCAGTCTTCTGGTGTGGGCATTGGGCGTAAAGCCGGTGCGCTGGATCACTTCCTGCACCCTTTGCCGCGTGGCCTCGCTGACACCGGGTTTGTTGTTGAGAACAAAGGAGACAGCCGTGGTGCTGACGCCGGCGATTCTTGCAATGTCCCGTATGGTGAAATTTGCCATAAAAAAACTACCTTTGCTAAAATGGTTAAGCGATAAAATGATAGAACTTGAAACAAAAATCAGTGGGTAAATTTGTCCAAAAAACTAACTTATCAAGAAGAATTATAATACAATCTAACGGAAAAGGCAAGGGGATTCCACTGGCGAGTTTCAGGAAAAAGGCAGAAAGCAAAAGGGAAATTATCATTATTTACAAGTATTTGGAGGTAATTTTGTGGACTTGCACAAAAAAGGAAATACTAAACCACTAAAACGCTAAACTTTATTGACATTAGTTCTTAAAAATACTATGTTAGCTTTAACAGTTCTGTAGCTTAAAAGACTGTATGAACATTTGGTTTCAGAATTACATTAAGGAGGATCTCTCATGTCTGAAAAGTTAGCCATCCACGGCGGCCCCAAGGCCAAAACCACTCCCAACTATCCCATGTATCCCGGTGGTCTGGAGATCGGTGAAGAAGAAAAGAAGCAGGTCATGGAAGTGCTGGATAACCAGTACCTGTTCCGTTACTATGGCCCCAAGAACGTTCCTTCCAAGGTCCGTGAGTTTGAGAATGCTTTCAAGGCTAAGATGGGTTCTCCCTATGCTCTGGCCACCAGTTCCTGCACCGGCGCTCTGATCTCCTCTCTGGTCGCCTGCGGTGTTGGCCCCGGCGATGAAGTCATTGTTACCGGCTATACTTTCTTTGCTTCCTGCGCAGCCATCGTTGCCGCAAAGGGTATCCCCGTCATCGCCGAAGTCGATGAGACTCTGACCATCGATCCCGCCGATGTGGAAAAGAAGATCACACCCGCCACCAAGGCCATCGTGGCTGTCCATATGCGTGGTGTTCCCTGCAACATGGATGCCATCATGGATATTGCCAAGCGTTATAACCTGAAGGTCATCGAGGACTGCGCTCAGGCAGTCGGCGGCACCTATAAGGGCCAGTATGTCGGTACCTTCGGCGACTGCGGCTGCTTCTCCTTCCAGTACCACAAGACCATCACCGCCGGTGAAGGCGGCATGATCCTGGCCAAGGATGCCCGCATCTATGACCGCTGCTGCAGCTACCATGACACTGCCGCCTGCTGGAGACCCGACCGTTTTGCCGAGCAGCGTTACGAAGGTGAGCTGTTCTGCGGTTCCAACTTCCGTATGAGCGAGCTGGCCGGCGCCGTTATGCTGGCACAGCTGGGCAGACTGGATTACCTCAATGCCGCAATGCGCAGCCATCAGAAGCGCATCATTGAGCAGATCAAGGACACCAAGGGCATCAAGGTTCGTCCCTGCAACGATCCCGAAGGCGACACCGGCATCTGCCTGATGTTCTACCTCGACAGCGCCGAGAAGGTCAGCCCCTTCTGCGATGCTCTGCAGGCTGAGGGTGTCGATGCAAAGGCTGTCTTCAATTCCGGTATTCCGGATTGGCACATCTATCATCACTGGAAGCACGTCATGCAGAAGAAGGCTCCTTCCGAAGTGTGCTGCCCCTGGGAGTGCCCCTATCATAAGGAAAAGGCTGCCGATGTTGAGTACGAAGCTGACATGAATCCCAAGACTCTGGAGTATCTGGGCCGTATCGTCCATCTGGATATCCCCGCTCAGATGACCGACGAAGACTGCGATATGATCGCCAAGGCCATCAATAAGGTCGCAGCGGTTCTGGCGTAATTGAACCGATCCCACACCGGAGTTTTCCGGTGTGGGTACCATACTATATAGGAAAGGAAGAAACGAAATGAAATTCTCCCTGTGTATCGAACCTATTTTTGAGGATCTGTGTTTCTATGACCGCATCCGCAAGGCAAAAGAGCTTGGCTGCGATGCCATCGAAATGTGGGATCCCTGGGCAGGCGGCGAGATCGATCCTAAGAAGATCGGCGATACTGCCGCACAGGTCGGCATCGACGTTGCTGCCTGCTGCCTTAATCAGGCTTGGACTTACCGCATGAACTTCCCCTGGCCTGTTGTGAAGGCAAATGTGGAGAAGTCCATTGAGATCGCAAAGGCCATCGGCTGCAAGACCATGATCGGCCTGTCCGGTGAGCTGGAGTGCAAGACCGACAGCCAGAAGATCCTGCTGGTGGAGAACCTGAAGCGCACGGCTGAGATCGCGGAAAAGGCGGGCGTTACAATCGTTCTGGAAGCGCTCAACTCTCTGTACGATCACAAGGGTTACTACCTTGACAGCTCCTATGTGGGATTTGAGATCGTCAAGGCTGTCCAGTCTCCCAGCATCAAGCTGCTGTTCGACTGCTACCATATGCAGTTGATGGAGGGCAATCTGGTCAACAACATCACCACTAACATCGACTACATCGGCCACTTCCATTCCGCCGGTGTTCCCGGTCGTCACGAGCTGCACCTGGGCGAGACCAACTATCCCATGGTCATCAAGGCTGCTGAGGATGCAGGCTACGATCGTTACTTCGGCTTCGAGTATTGGCCCACCTACGACAATGAGAAATCTTTGACCGACGTACTGAACTACGTCAGAGGATAAATTATGGATAGAATTAAAGTTGCAATTATCGGCTGCGGCAGCATCAGTGATATTTACATGACCAACATCACCTCCGGCAAGTTCCAGATCCTGGAGCTGGTCGCCTGCAGTGATCTGGCTGTGGATCGTATGCAGGCCAGTGCGGAGAAGTTTGGCATCATGGCTATGACACTGGACGAGATCTGTGCAGATCCGGAGATTCAGATGGTCATCAACCTGACCACTCCTGCTGCTCACTATCCCATCAACAAGCAGGCACTGCTTGCCGGCAAGCATGTCTTCTCCGAGAAGATGATCGCCGTGGATCTGTGGCAGGGCAAGGAACTGGTGCAGATCGCCAATGAAAAGGGCCTGCATCTGGGCGTTGCTCCCGACACCTTCCTGGGCGCGTCTGTGCAGACTGCCAAGTATATTGTGGAGAGTGGAATCATCGGCAAGCCGTTGTCCTGCCGCGCATCCATCAGCCGCGACTATGCCGTTTACGGCGAGTTCCTGACCCATCTGTATAAGAAGGGCGCAGGCATCGGTTTCGACATGGGCGGTTATTATCTGACTGCTCTGGCCGCTATTCTCGGCCCCTGCAAGGCTGTCAGCGCCTTTACCAACATCAATGAGCCTGTCCGTACCAACACCAGAATTGGTACGCCCTGGTACGGTCAGGAGTATGAGATCGAAGTTCCCAATGTTCTCACTGCCACCATGCAGTATGCATCCGGTGTTCTGGGCACGCTGCACATGAACTCCGATTGCATTCTGGACGAAACTTACGGTCTTGAAATTTACGGTACAGATGGTATACTGTATATGGGCAATCCCAACGAGTTCGGTGATCGTGTGTATATCCGCAAGGTCAACGGCGAAAAGGTGGAATTCCCTCTGACCCACGGTTATGCGGAAAACTCCCGCGGACTTGGTGCGGCAGAGATGGCATGGTCCATTGTGGCAGGCCGCAATCACCGCGCCAGCAAAGAGATGGCATACCATGTGTTTGAACTGATGCATGGCATTATGCTCAGCTCCGAAAACGGCGCCGTTTATCAGATGGAGAGCACCTTTGAAACGCCCAAGGGACTGCCTGCCGGTTACATCGGTGACGGCGGCTGGACTCGCAAAGAGGAGAGCGCCCTGATCTAATCATCAATTTACGAATTACGTAAAAATAATAGATGGAGGAAATCATATGTCTAAGTTTATGTTTACTGCCGGCCCCTGGAACATCCATGAGGGCAATGAGACCTTCGGCCCCGGCCATCGTAAGTCCATTGGCCTGGAAGAGAAAATGAAGAAGTTTGCCGAGATCGGCCTGCACGGCATGCAGTTCCATGATGACGATGCTGTTCCGGATATGAACAACATGACCGAGAAGCAGATCATCGACTATGCCAAGGACGTCAAGGCTATGCTGGATAAGTACGGCCTGTTCGCAGAGTTCGTCGCTCCTCGTCTGTGGTTCGATAAGAGAACCAACGACGGCGGCTTCACCGCTTCTCTGAAGGAAGACCGTGAGTTCGCACAGTGGCGTGCACGTCGCTCCTGCGACATCGCCAAGGCTCTGGGCACCAACAAGATCCAGCTGTGGCTGGCTCGTGAAGGCACCCTGTGCGCCGAGAGCAAGAACCCTGTTGACATGACCATGAATCTGGTCAGCGCTTTCAACGATATCCTGACCTATCGTGATGATGCTCTGATCCTCGTCGAGCCCAAGCCCAATGAGCCCATCGACCGCTCTATCTGCGGCACTGCTGGCCATGCTCTGGCTGTCGGTGCCAACACCGTCGATCCTTCCCGTGTCGGTCTGTGCATCGAGACTGCTCACTCCGTCCTGGCTAACCTGGATCCCGCCAATGACATGGGCTTCGCTCTGGCATTCAACAAGCTGTGGGGCGTCCATCTGAACGACCAGAACGGCTGCCGTTACGACCAGGATAAGGCTTTCGGCTCCGAGAACCTGCGTAACGCCTTCAACCAGGTCAAGGTCCTGCATGAGAACAACTTCGGTGAGCGCGGCAACAACGAGTGTGTCGGCCTCGATGTTAAGGTCATGCGTACCCAGTCCGATGATGACTGCTATCGTCATCTGATCAACTCCAAGCGCGTGTTCGAGCTGATGCTGGAGAAGGTCAAGAAGTTTGACTATGAGTTCCAGGCAGAGTGCGTCCGTACCCAGAACTTTGAAAAGCTGGAGATGTACGTCCTCGAGCTGATCATGGGCTGCTGATCGTAATCACACATAATATTTGCCCCACAGGATCTCCTGTGGGGCAAAACCATTCAAACGCGTGAGGTAAAAATATGATCGGAAAAGCAGAGATTTTTCAGATGTTGGAGCATTTTGGCATCAAAAAAGACGACAAAGTGACAGTACACACTTCCATGAAGGCCATCGGGCCCGTTGAAAACGGCGCGGAAGGTCTTCTGGATGCCTTGCGGGAATATCTTTGCGATGGCTTTTTACTGATCCCCACCCATACATGGCTGGGGATTCGGGAACGTCCTTACTATGACCGCCATCAGACACCGCCCTGTATCGGTGCTTTGCCTACTGTGGCAGCATTTCATCCGGATGCGGTCAGATCTCTGCACCCGACCCACTCTGTTGCTGTTTTTGGAAAAGAGGCGGCTGCCTATGTTGCGAAGGAAAAGACCTTTACATCCGGCACACCAGCTGACAACTGCCTGAGCCGCTTGTATCAGGAACATGGAAAAATTCTGCTTTTGGGTGTTGGATTTGAGAGCAATACCTATATCCACGCGGTGGAAGAAGCGCTGAACATTCCCAACCGCATGAACCCCGAAACAGTCTGCATTGGCATGTTAGACGAAGCGGGGCAGGTCAAAATGGTGGATTTTCATGGGCATCGTACAGAGGGCCTTCCTTACAGCATTTCTGTGCACTATCCTGTCTTTGAGAAGCCCCTGGCATATCTTGGCGCTGTGTCTTATGGAACGCTCGGCAATGCCAAAGTTCTCTGCTGTGACGCGGTAAAGACTGCGGACGCATTGAAGCTTTTGTGGTCAAAGGCAGATTACGACCTGTGCTTTGAAATGCGGGACATCCCGGAAGAATACTACAAATAAAAGGAAAGGGGGAGACCCCTTTCCTTTTACTTTTCGTTGACTCGTTTGCCCGTCATATGTTCCGGGATCAGGCAGAAGCACAGTGTTCGTTTGGCAGCCTGCTGGATCTCATGTTCCACATAGGAAGAGTCGTCCGTAAAGTGATTGCTCAGCGCACGGATCATCTCGATGGCACGGTCAGGATCTTCCACGATCTCCAACCTGCCAAATACGATCACGCTTTGAAAGTTGAGTGCCCAGTCATCTTCGGCTCTGATGCCCTTGTCCATGACGCAGAATGACGCTTTGGCGCATTGTTTCATGGCATCTACCTTGTGTCCTGACATGCCGCTGTGGAAGTAAAGTCTGCCGTCCTCTTCATTGTACCAGTGGTTCATGGGCATACCATAAGGATATCCATCATCACCTATCACGCTGAGCACACCGCGCAGCTCCTGTTTTAAAATGCTGACACAGACCTCATTGGAAAGGGCCTGCTTCTTTCTTGTGACTTCACGAAACACTTCTATCACACTCCTTGTGCGCATTGTATCATGAATGTGATAAAAAAACCAGCCGCATGTGCGGCTGGTTTTTCGTTATGGATTTAATGCAGGAACAGCCAGGCGATAAACACGCAGATCATGGAAGCTACACCGATCACGAGCGTGCCCAGTGTCTGTGTCTTGTAACCGTCGGAAACATTCATTTCACCGAAGTTGGTCACGACCCAGAAGTAGCTGTCATTGGCATGGGACACGGTCATAGCACCTGCGCCGATAGCAATGACGGTCAGAGCACCAAGAATGGGTGTGGTCAGTCCGAGGGCGGGCATCATGGGAGCCACAATACCTGCGGTGGTGGTGATGGCGACTGTGGAAGAGCCCTGTGCGCACTTGAGAATGGCGGAAAGCAGGAAGGGGAAGAAGATACCAATGGCAGACATGACTTCCGCATTGCTGGTAATAAACTCCACCATGCTGGTGTTCTTGATCACCGTGCCGAGGACGCCGCCGGCAGCGGTGACGAACAGGATAGGACCAACGACCTTGAGCGTGTCATTGGTGATGTTATAGAAGTCCTGCATGGTCTTCTTCTGGCTCAGCAGCAGGATGATGCCGAAGATCACACCCACAGCCAGAGCGATGATGGGAGTGCCGAGGAAGGTGATCACGGGGACATTCAGACTTGCCATAGAGAAGGCGGAGGACAGCGCCATCAGAATGATGGGAACAATGATGGGAGCAAAGGACATAAACGCGTTGGGAAGCTTGCCGTAGCTTGCAACCAACTCCTCGTAGCTCTTCACATCCTCACCGAGTGCATCAGCCTCGTCACCGGCCTTCACCTTCTTGCCAATGTACAGGGCGAAGAAGTAACCGGCGATCAAAGCGGGAATGGAGATCAGAGCGCCGATTGCCATAACGGTGATCAGATGATCGCCAATACCCAGCGTGTTTGCTGCGGCAATGGGACCGGGCGTTGGGGGAATAAAGCAGTGTGCAACATACAGGCCCATAGACAATGCCACGGTAGATGCCACAGAGGATCTGCCGGTGCGCTGCACCAGAGACTTGCGGATGGGGTTGAGGATGACAAAACCGGAGTCACAGAACACGGGGATGGACACGACCCAGCCCATGATGACCATGGCAGCTTCCGGGTGCTTTTTGCCCACCAGCTTGACCACGCAGTCAGACATCTTCAGCGCGGCACCGGACAGCTCCAGAAGGCTGCCGACAAGCGCACCGAGGATGATCACGATGCCGATACTGGAGAACGTGCCGGAGAAGCCGGAGCCGATGACACCGGGAATGTCCGTCAGCGGGATGCCGCCCACGAGCGCCAGCAGCAGGGCAATGGTCATGATGGATAAGAACGGATGGATCTTCAGTTTGGAGATCGCCAGAATCATCAGCACGATGCAGATGACAAAAGCGATGATCAGAGGGATACCGGTCATAATAGTTTCTCCTTTCATTTTCTGGATGGACATATTCTACCAAATTTCGGCAATGTTGTCTATATATTGTGTGTTGCTTTGTCTTCGATTCATCCATATGCACAAATCAGTAAAAATATATTTGTTTGCCATGACGAGACAGCTGCATAATTGAGAAGGAACGAGGAAAGCTGACAGTAGAAAAGAAAAAGGAGTGTTAGACTTGTTTAAGCATGAAAAAGAACTGTTTCACCCCGTGGCGATTGAGCGTCCTAACCCCCAGTACGCAGCACTTTTGCAGGAGCAGCTGGGCGGCGGTAACGGGGAACTGAAAGCCGCTCTGCAGTATATGTCCCAGAGCTTTCGTATCAAAGATCCCAAGATCAAGGATCTGTTTATGGACATTGCGGCAGAAGAACTGGGTCATCTGGAAATGATCGCGCAGACGATCAATCTGCTCAATGGTCATCATGTGGAAGCGGAAACGGTCAAAGCCGGAGAGATCCAGACCCATGTGCAGATGGGGCTCAATCCGGGGCTGATCAATGCGTCCGGTTATTCCTGGACAGGTGATTATGTGACAGTTACCGGAGATCTGTGTGCAGACCTTCTGAGCAACATTGCCTCGGAGCAGCGTGCAAAGGTCGTGTACGAATACCTGTACCGCCAGATCGAGGATAAGAAAGTTCGCCAGACCATTGATTTCCTGCTCAATCGAGAAGAGGCGCATAACCAGATGTTCCGCGATGCTTTCAATGAAGTCCAGTCCTCCGGCTCCAACAAGGATTTCGGTACAACAAAAGCGGCAAGAATGTACTTCTCTCTCTCCGACCCCGGCCCCAATGCCTTTGCCGGCAACGATGTCCACGCACCGAGATTTTCTTAGTTTTGGGGAAATATACGATCCGCTCGTTGTCGCGAGGAGCAAAGCGACGTGGCAATCTAAAATACCCGTTGCTGAGGCCTCTTGGACCCGAACGACGCGATGCATTGCGTGCATAATGACGGGGGCTTGTAAAGGTTGTGCGCTTGCGAACAAATAAAGAAATGGAGCGGACTTGCGCCCGCTCCGAGTAGTTTATTACTTCCTTTTGTTGTTTTTGTCGATAGCACTCAAAGCGCCAACAACTGCACCTGCTGGGCCTGCTATGATACCGCCGACAACCGCTCTGCCAACAACACTGGCATCTTTCCCTCTGGTTGAACTGTCCAATGAAATCGAGGTCGAAGTCAAGGGTTTAAAATAACTTCCATCGGCGACTGCGTCTCTTATTTCTACAATAACATTCTTCTCGCGAACACGGTCGCTTTCGCTCATCCTTGAGTTTTCGATTATATGCAATAATGCTCCAAATGCATCACTTTGCTGTTCATAGCGGTATGGGAGTGAAATGCCCTTATCTTCAGATACAGCTTTACTGTTGAATATGCGATTTTCGTCGCGTGTCAAGCGATAAATATGTATAAATCCCATAGTACCCCCTTCCCAGCGCTCAGGAGGGCGGGTGGGGAAGATGGCCATATTTCCAATTTCGTTAAGACGGATCGTTTTCTTGAAAATGCTGCCGTACTTTATTGAGTTGTCTGTAACAATCCAGGAAAATATGAGACCCTTAAATTCTTGTTCCATTTATTCAACCTCCTATATTTTATATAAACATAATATGACAATATGTCATAATTGTCAAGAAGAAATATGACATAATGTCATTGGGTGATATTATGCACAACAGACTAAAAATGCTGCGAAAGAGCAGAGGATATACACAAGTTTCGCTGCAAATGCAAACAAGCATTGAGCAGGCATTGTTGTCCAAGTATGAAAGTGGAGATCGAGTGCCTCCAACTGAAACATTGGTGAGACTTGCGGACTTCTATAATGTCAGCGTGGACTATATTCTTGGTAGAACAAACAATCCGGAGATAAACAGATAAACAGCATGGTGCTTTGGACCATGCTGTTTATTTGTTTCTGAGGCATCCCATAAAGCATCCACCTTGATACAGCCCGTAGGCGGCGTGCGTAGCACAACCGTACGAAGCGCGGCTCTTAGTGCAGAGAAGGGGAGGTGGTACGCGCAGCGTGACAGAGAGGTGAAAATGCCTTCTCCTTGAGGAGAAGGTGTCAACCGAAGGTTGACGGATGAGGTGAAATAGTGTCGGGATTGCTGAAACTGCAATTTAATAAGAAAGACTGCCCAAAGGCAGTCTTTCTTATTTGGTCGGAGTGTCATTAAAGGATCTGGCAAAACCAAGTAAAATCAATGGGTTGCAAGCAGATAGCAAGGGACTTTATCCTGCAAGAAAGTGTAATCCACAATAAGGAACGGGTTTCACTGCGTTTTTCGAGTCGCTCATTAATAGATAATTCTAAACGAATCAAAACCGTATAGCTGCTTGAAGCATATGCTTAGCAAAGATTGGCAGTGAAGTTTCCAGTTATCGGCATTTACCCGTTTACCGGCGAAGCGTTCGGTCGGCCAGGTCACCATACACCGGGGTCGCCAGGCCAAAACCGCCGGACACGGTTAGGATTTGACCGGTGGTGTAAGTTGCTTCATCGCTTGCCAGATGCACCACTGCTGCTGCGATTTCCTCTGGCAGCCCCATCCGGCCAAGGGGGATATGCCGCAAAAACAGGTTCCGGAATTCCTCTGTCAGGTTGTTCTCCACTGCTTCTGTGGCAGTCATCCCCGGCAAAACCGCATTACAACGAATTTTATTCTTTGCTTCATGGACTGCAATCAGCTTGGTCAGATAGTTGATCGCCGCCTTGCTGGTTCCGTAAGCCACCTGAGAGATGTCCGGGACAATGCCTCCTACGGAGGAAATGTTTATAATACTGCCGCCTTGCTTTGCCGCCATATGCTTTGCCGCTGCCTGACTTGCCATAAAGACACTTCGCAGATTCAAATTGACGGTATCCAAAAAGATCGAGGGATCGGTATTGGCAAAATCCAAATCTTTACCGGGGTTCGAGGTGCCGAAATTATTGACCAGCACATCGACCCTGCCTGCATCCTTTACCACATCATCGACCATGGAAGTAAAGGTTTTCGGTTTGGTTGCATCGTTGAATACGCATTTTACATTGCAACCTTCTGCGTTCATTATATCCGCGATCTCCTGTGCCTGCTCCAAGCTACGGGCGGCCATATAGACGGTAGCTCCTTCTTTGGCGCAAGCCTTCACACAGGCAAACCCAATGCCTCGGGTGGACGCCGTGATCAGAACTACCTTATCTTTTAATCTCATCTTGCTTCTCCTTTGTTGCGAATTCTGGGCAAAAACAACACAGCTGCGATACCGGCAGCGATGCAAAGCAATTCAGCAATTGCCAGGGAGTGAATGGATCGGACGGCGGCATCCGCCCCGGTTGCTCCACCTGCAATTAGACCGGTGATCTGATTGGTAAATAACGGGACGAATACCGCCACACCAAAGGGCGCGGCAAGATCCCGAAACAGGCCGTAAGTGCCAGTACCTGCGCCGGCTTCCTGTGGGGACAGCCCGGACAGTGCTACTTTCATAAATATCGTTCCGTTTCCGCCCAGGCCAAAACCGAGAATACCCAAAGAGGCCATCAGCAGCAGGACAGAGGTTGCTTCAGAGAACAAAAACAAGACTCCACATCCGATGCCTGTCAGCAGCAGCGAGCCAATCAGTACGTGCTTTGGTTCAAATCGGTCTGCCAGCGGTCCCAGAAGCACGGCACCCAGCGACATTCCCACATACATCACAGAGATGGCATAGCCGGAGAGCGTGGTGTTGTCCGGCTGCGTATAATTCACAAAAACAATGGTGTTGGTCATGTTTGCCTGCATCAGTCCCTGAGTCAAAAACAGGGCAAGAACACTAAGAATAAAGGCGCTTCGCATCATAAATTTTCCGGGCAGGATGGGATGCACAGCTTTTCTTTCGGCTGCAATTAAACCGATCAGGCCAATGACCGCTGCAATCATTACGCCCAGAAATGCCTTTGAGGTCCACCCAAAATTCTGGCCGAAGGACGGAATGGACAGTACCAAACTGAAGAAGATCAGTACCAGCACCGCACCGATCCCGTCAAAGTTTTGCAATGGCCGTCTCTGGGAGCCCTGCTTCCCGATCGTCAATGCACAGGCGATAAAAGTGATGGTGCAGATGGCCACACATACCCACAGCATAGCACGCCAGTCATAGGCAGAGATAATAAGACCGCCCAGTGTCGGCCCAAGAATAACGGACGCACTGGAGATCAGCATATACAGGGAAAACCCCTTCGCTGCCTGATTTTGCGGAAACTCTGTGACAATATAAGCCATGATCACGGGCGTCATGGCGGCAGTGCCGATGCCAACCACGAACCGGGCCACCATCATAAATACAAGGGAGTTTGACAGTGCCGACAGAACATTTCCCAATGTAAACACAGCGATTCCTGCAAGAAGTGTGGTCTTGCGTCCGATGACATCTCCCACCTTTCCCAAAACAGGAGCGCAGGCGGCGGTGGACACGGCCTGAGCCAGTGCTGTCCATGTGGTGTTATTGTAGGCGATTCCAATATCCTGCACAAAGGACGGACCAAGTACCGTAGAAAAACCGCCCACGATGCCAATCAAGAAAGCAGCCAATGCGTATGGAATGAACCCCTTTTTGTATGCGTTGCTTTTCTCCACTTTTTTCACTCCTTTTACGGTAGTATGCCCTGATGTGAGTACATTATTTGCGTTTTTCAGGACATACTTTTTTTCGAAGGAGGAGATGATATGGAGCAAAAATTCTATATCTGCAAGCATTGCGGCAATATCGTTGCCATGATCCGGGATGCCGGCGTTCCGATTATGTGTTGCGGTGAAAAAATGCACGAAATGATACCCGGTACGACGGAAGCTTCCGGTGAGAAGCATATCCCTGTTTACGAGGTAGACGGTAATACCGTTCATGTCACAGTTGGGTCTGTGGAGCATCCCATGACTAAGGAACACTATATCGAATGGATCTGCCTGGAATCCGAGCATGGTATTCAGTATGCCCATCTGGATCCGGATGACGAACCGAGAGCGAAGTTCGCCCTTTGTGAGGGAGATGAAATCCGGGCCGTCTACGCATTTTGTAACCAACACGATCTTTGGAGGAATTAAATTATGTCTATGATCAACAAGGAAGTGTCCGATTTCCGCACCTACGCGTTCCACGAGAACGATTTTAAATTTGTATCCAAGGAAGATATTCTCGGCAAGTGGAGCGTGTTTTTCTTCTATCCCGCCGACTTCACCTTTGTCTGCCCTACAGAGCTGGAGGACCTGGCGGACAAGTACGAGCAGTTCCGGGCCATCGGCTGTGAGGTTTATTCCGTGTCCACTGACACGCATTTTGTCCACAAGGCATGGCACGATGCATCCGATCGGATCAAGAAGATCAATTACCCCATGCTGGCTGACCCCACCCACAGCATCGCCAGAAACTTCGAGGTACTGATTGAGTCCGATGGTCTGGCCGAGCGGGGCACCTTCATCATCAACCCTGAGGGCAAAATCGTGGGCTACGAGGTAACGGCCGGTAACGTGGGTAGAAACGCCGAAGAACTGCTGCGAAAGGTTCAGGCCTGTCAGTTCGTCCACGCCCATGGCGATCAGGTCTGTCCTGCCAACTGGACGCCCGGCGCGGAAACCCTGAAGCCCAGTCTCGATCTGGTCGGTCAGCTTTGATGGAAAACTTATTTGATGTGATCGTGGTCGGCGGCGGCCCCGCGGGTTTAACTGCCGCCCTTTACCTTGCCCGGGCGAAATACCGGGTCCTGGTTCTGGAAAAGCTGCATTTTGGCGGCCAGATCTCCATCACCAACGAGGTGGTCAATTATCCCGGCATTGAGAGGACCAGCGGCCAGGCACTTACGGATACGATGCAGAAGCAGGCGGAGTCCTTTGGTGCGGAGTTTGTGCTGGCGGAAGCGACCGCCTTTGACCTTTCCGGAGAGATCAAAACGGTACGCACCAACCGGGGCGACTACCACTGTTTCGGAGTACTGCTGGCCACCGGTGCCCAGCCCAGAACGGTTGGCTTCAAAGGGGAAGAGGAACTCAAGGGCCGGGGCGTTGCCTATTGTGCCACCTGCGACGGTGAGTTCTTTACCGGAAAGGACATCTATGTGGTGGGCGGCGGCTATGCCGCGGCGGAAGAAAGTGTTTTTCTGACGAAATTCGCCCGTCATGTGACGATACTCATCCGCAAAGATGACTTTTCCTGCGCCGCGTCTGTTGCCGATCAGGCAAAAAATCACGAAAAGATCACCGTTCTGACCAACACGGTTCTGGAGGAAGTATCGGGAAAAAACGGGCTTCACTATGCCCGGTATAAAAATACCGCCACCGGAGAAGTGACGGAAGTGAAAAGCCCCGCCGGCGAGACCTTTGGCGTTTTCGTCTTGGCCGGGTATGCGCCTGACACCGAAATGCTGAAAGGCACGGTGGAACTGAACGAGCAGGGCTATATCGTGACCGATGCCGCCAAGAAAACCAGTATAGATGGTGTATACGCAGCCGGAGATGTGTGCATTAAGCCTCTGCGGCAGGTAGTCACAGCCACCAGCGACGGTGCCTTAGCCGCGACGGAGTTGGAAAAATATGTGGCAGCCATGCAGCGCAAGACCGATCTGCGTGCCGGTGTGCCCGCACCAAAGCAAAGGGACACAACTGTCACAGTTAACACACAGGAAGCGGATAAATCCAGCGGGCTTTTCACCGCTGAGATGCGTCAGCAGCTGGATACGGTTTTTGCCCGGATGGAAAGCCCGCTGCTACTAAAGCTGTATCTGGATGACCGCTCTGTGTCGAAAGAATTGGAGCAGTTCATCACCGCCTTGGCAGCGTTGTCCGACAAGCTTACGGTTTCTGTTGCAGAATACAACGCATCCAGCGATAACGCTCCATGTGTTACCGTCTGCAAAGCCGATGGAACAGAAACGGGGCTGGCCTTCCACGGGGTCCCAAGTGGCCACGAGTTTACTTCTTTTGTGCTTTGCCTGTATAATGCTGCAGGCCCTGGGCAGGCAATCGGCAGCGATACAAAGCAGCAAATAGCCGCAATCAAAAACACCGTCAACATGAAGATCCTTGTTACTCTGTCGTGTACCATGTGCCCGGATTTGGTGGTGGCCGCCCAGCACATCGCTGCGGAAAACCCTCACATCAAGGCTCATGTATATGATATTCGCCATTTTGAGGGCTTAAAAGAACGCTATAAAGTCATGAGTGTCCCTTGCCTTGTGATAAATGATGATGAAGTTTCATTTGGAAAAAAGAATATTGAGCAGATAGTTCAATTGATTTCAAAATGACCGAAGATTCTTGTGAGGCGGTCAGAAAATAAGCCCTGTTGGAAAACTCCAACAGGGCTTAAATATGCTTCCTATATTTTTAGAGCAACTCAAATTTAAAAAGGAAGAAAACGGGTGAGTCCTTTAATGACTCACCCGTGGTCGGAGTGTCGGGATTCGAACCCGAGGCCTCTTGGACCCGAACCAAGCGCGATACCAAACTTCGCCACACCCCGTTAGCCTATATATTATATGCACAAATGGTAGCACTGTCAAGGAAAATCTCATGGATCAACTCCTTGCTGCATAAGATTTGGTGAAAGGGGTGAAGAAATGGAAGAGCCTAAAAAAAGCGGTACATTTGCCAAGATCATCAGCGCCATATGCCTTGTTTTGTCTATCTGTCTGCTCATTGGTGTGTGCGGTCACTGTTATCCTCAGATCGAGCAGACCATCCGGCAGGCGGTGGCAGGCGTATCGGACAATCCTGTGCAGGAGGCATTCGGTGTGCTGGCAGACGGATTGGGGGAGAGTAGACCGGTCAAAGAGGTCTTGAGCGAATCTTATGGGGTGCTGATCGGTGAGGCGGATTAAGATCACCTTTGGGTTTTACGCCATGGTGTGTCTTCTTGCGTGGCTGGATCACCTGTTTTGTCTGCGATTTTTGCTGTGTATGCTGTGCCATGAGCTTGGGCATCTGCTTGCCTTAAAACTGTGCCGGGTGCGTGTGGAACGCATCCGTCTGACCGCGGCAGGCGCTGTCATCGGAACCTCCTGCCTTTCTTATAAAACAGAGCTTCTGTGTGCTGCGGCAGGCCCTTTGGCAGGCATTGTCCTTGGTCTTTCCCTCATCAGAGTGTTGCCGCAAACTGCCGTGGTCAGCTTCCTGTTATCGCTGGTCAATCTTCTGCCTGTTTTTCCGTTGGATGGCGGACGGCTTCTGCGTGCCGGATTGAGTCTGTGCTGCACGGAAAAAAACGTGACAGCCACCATGCGCATCGTCACGGCGATCGTCTGTTCGGTTTTGATGCTTCTTGCCTGTTGGGGGGCTGTCTGCCTGCAGATGGGCTTATGGCCCATTTTTGCTGCTTTGGTATTGTTGTGCAGAGTCGCAGACAGGGAATAACAGTTGCTTTTTTCCTTGTGTGAGGATAAAATATAGTAGACTACATACAAAGAGGATTTGCTATGAACGAAAGATTGCAGCGGATCTTGCCCAAGGTACAGAAGCCTGCTCGTTATGTTGGCGGTGAGTATGGGCAGATCGTGAAAAACAAAGAGGATGTGCGCCTTCGTGTGGCGTTCTGCTTCCCGGATACTTATGAGATCGGTATGTCCAATGTGGGCATGCGGATCCTCTATGGCGTCATGAACGAGATGGACGGTGTCTGGTGTGAGCGTGTGTTTGCCCCCTGGGGCGATATGGAAGAGGAGATGACTAAAGCGGGCATCCCTCTCTATGCGCTGGAAAGCCAGGATCCTGTCAAGGATTTTGACATGGTCGCGTTTACCATTGGCTATGAGATGAGCTATACCAATATTCTCAATATGCTGCGCCTTGCAGACATGCCCCTGTATGCCAAGGATCGTCCCGATCTGAAGGGAATTGTCTTTGCAGGCGGTGTGTGTGCCGTCAATCCGGAGCCTTTGGCTGACTTTATTGATTTCTTCTGCGTGGGCGAAGGCGAAGAGATGACGGTTGAGATTCTTTCTCTGTACGATAAAGCCAAAGCAGAAGGGTGGAGTAAGGAACGCTTCCTGCGCCAAGTTGCAACCATCGGCGGTGTGTATGTCCCGGCCTTGTACGAGCATCACTACGGCGAAGACGGAAAGCTCACTGCCATCGAGCCTTTGGATGGTGCACCCAAGACTGTCACAAAGCGGATCATTAAGGATCTGGACAAGGCGTATTATCCCACCGACACCATCGTGCCTTCTACGGAGATCGTCCATGACCGCACCAATTTGGAGGTGTTCCGTGGCTGTATCCGTGGCTGCCGCTTCTGTCAGGCGGGCTTCTGCTATCGTCCTGTCCGTCCCAGAAATGCCGATACGCTCTATCAGCAGGCAGTGGAATCTTTGGAAACCTCCGGCAATCACGAGATCACGCTGGCAAGTCTTTCCACCTCCGATTACAAGCAGCTGGAGCCTTTGGCAGACAAGCTGATCGATTATTGTGAAGCCAAGAAGATCAACCTGTCGCTTCCGTCTCTTCGTGCTGATAATTTTTCCCGGGAACTGATGCTCAAGGTGCAGCGTGTGCGAAAGAGCGGTCTGACTTTTGCACCGGAAGCCGGTACCCAGCGTCTGCGTGATGCCATCAACAAAAATGTGACGGAGGAGGAGATTCTCACCACCTGCGCCACTGCCTTCTCCGGCGGCTGGAACAATGTGAAGCTGTACTTTATGCTGGGTCTTCCTACGGAAACGGATGAAGATGTTCTCGGTATTGCCGAACTTGTCTGGAAGATCATCAAAACGTGGAAGGATACTGCCACCAATAAAAAGCGCGGACTGTCCATCAATCTGGCAACGGCATTCTTTGTACCCAAACCTTTTACGCCCTTCCAGTGGGAAGCGCAGATCACCCCGGAAGAATATATGCGCAGAGTCCATCTTCTGCAGGATGCGCTCCACAGCAAGGCGGTGGACTACCGTTACCACGGCAGCGATCTGAGTTATCTGGAGGCTGTTCTTGCCAGAGGCGACCGCCGTCTTGGCAAGGTCCTTGCCAGAGCCATGGAGCTTGGCGCCAGACTGGACGGTTGGGATGAATACTTTAACAACGATATCTGGATGCAGGCATTTAAGGAATGCGGTATGGACCCTGCATTTTACGCACAGCGTGCTTACGGGCAGGAGGAAGTCCTTCCCTGGCAGACCATCGATGTGGGCGTCAGACAGGAATTTCTGTGGCAGGAGCGGCAGCAGGCGTATCTGTCCAAGGTCACACCGGATTGCCGCGTAAAATGCAGCGCCTGTGGTGCCAACTGTCTGGAAGGTGGGGTGAAGTGCGATGCCTAGACTGGTTTTTGAAAAAACAGGAGACAGTGTCTGGATCTCCCATCTTGACACTATGCGTGTGTTTCAGCGAGCCTTCCGCCGTGCAGGTGTGATGCTCAAGCACTCTCAGGGCTTTACGCCCCGTGCCATTGTTTCCATTGCGCTTCCGCTGTCTGTGGGTGTGGAGAGCCGGTGTGAACTCTTGGACTATGAGCTGGAGCAGGAAGCCACCCTCACGGCAGATATGCTCAATGCTGTTTTGCCCGAAGGGATGCGCGTACTGTCCATTGTGGAAAATGGTAGAAAGATCAAGGAATTGACTCACTTGCGTGCCCACCTGACCTTGACCTACGATCACGGCATCACAGATGAGCAGCTGCAGCAGCTGCAGGCGCTTTACCACCGTGAAAGCCTTGTGCTTGAAAAGCACAGCAGAAAGGGCAAGACTGAAACGGATATTTTGCCCATGCTGTGTGAAATGACCATGGAGAAAAAAGACAACACCACCGTTGGTATGGATGTTCTGGTGTGCGCTCAGAACCCTTCTCTCAACCCTCAGCTTCTCATCAATGCCATTGAGATCTATGCGCCGGAGCTGATGCCGGACGCCGTGAAAATCAGAAGAATGGAAGTGTATGATACAGAAGGGCAGGTATTTCGATGAAACAGATCTCCGATTTCCCGAGAGTGTCACTTGCTGTGCTGCCAACGCCTCTTCATAAGCTGGAGAATGTGAGCAAGCGCTTTGGCAAGAATATTTATATCAAGCGTGATGATATGACCGGTGTTGCCCTTGGCGGCAACAAGGTGCGTAAGTTGGAGTTTTTGCTTGCCGATGCAAAGAACAAAGGCGCAGAACTGATTATGACTACAGGCCAGGCGCAGTCCAACCATGCCATGCTGACGGCTGCCTGTGCCAACAAACTGGGCATGAAAACCTGCCTGATGCTGAAAAAGCGCGGTGTGACCGGGAAACTGGGCAACCAGATCCTCAACAGCATCCTCGGTGCGGAAGTGGAGTTTTACGACACGGACAGCTATGCCGATATCTATGCCGCCATGGATGAAAAAACGGCGGCTTACGCAAAGCAGGGGAAAGTGGCCTACGGTATTCCCTGCGGCGGCTCCAATGCCCTTGGTGCGCTGGGCTATGCCGAGTGTGTCCGTGAGACCATGGAGCAGTGCAAAGCGCTTGGTATCAAGCCTGATCGTATGGTGAGTGTGGTAGGCTCCGGCGGTACTTACGCAGGTCTTTGTGCAGGCGCCGACCTCTATGCGCCGGATATGAAGGTCACAGGCATCGCTGTGGACAGCGATCCTTTTGACGAGATCTGTGCCAAGCTGAAGTTGGAGATCGGTGAGCTTCTGGAGTTGGACAGGCCTCTCGGTGCCGAGAACATCGAGATCTACGACAACTGCGGTGCAGGCTACAGCATCCCGGGCCCTAAGGATGGAGAAGCTGTACGCTATATGGCGCGGCAGGAGGGGATCATTCTGGATCCTGTCTACACCGGAAAGGCTTTCTCCAAACTGTTGAGCATGCTGGAAGAAGGGGCATTTGCCGAGGATGACACGATCATTTTCCTCCATTCCGGCGGTGCAGGCGGTGTTTTTGCCATTGATCTTCCGTAAATGGCGAAAAAAGTGAAAATTTCTCTTGCTTTTTCCATTTGACTGTGCTAAAATACAAAAGTCTGTGAAATGGGCGGTCCTCTGCCACAGCCGGTACTGCGGTACAGCGGCATTCCTTGTGGGTATGAACGTTCAAATAATTTATGGAGGACAAGACAAATGGATTTGATGAAAGCATTGACCAGCCAGTACCTGAAGGCTGAAGCTCCCGAGGTCCATGTGGGCGATACGGTTCGCGTTCATGTGAAGATCAAGGAAGGCTCCCGTGAAAGAGTTCAGGTTTTCGAAGGCACCGTGATCGCAAAGAAGCACGGTGGTCTGGAAGAGACCTTCACCGTTCGCCGCATCTCCTACGGCGTTGGTTGCGAGAAGGTTTTCCTGGTCCACTCTCCCAGCATCGTTAAGGTTGAGACCGTCCGTCGTGGTAAGGTCCGCAGAGCAAAGCTCTACTACCTGCGCGATCGTATGGGCAAGGCCGCAAAGGTCAAGGAAAGAGTGTAATCTATCCAACAAGAAAGACACAGCCTTTTGGCTGTGTCTTTTTTGTTTATCGTTTCCGTTTGTATTTTGTGACGGCAGCGATGGCGATCAGCAGAAAACCCGCGCTGCCTGCAAGCAGATACCATGCGGTCGTGTTGACCGTGACGCTGTCAGATCGCTGCATTTGTGCATCTGCAGGCAAATTTTCCCGTGTAGGCCGTTGTACCGGCTGCTGTGCTCCGGGTGTGTCGGAGGCTGAAAGGGGAAAAGATTGCCCGGGAATTTGATCACTTGTGTCCGGGAAGGAGGGCTTCTGCATACCGTCTCGTCCGCCGCCCATTCCCATAGAGCCCATGTCCGAAGTGCTCAAAGAGGATTTGATCAAAGCGGAGGAGTCTTCATTTTGTCCTTCCTTGGTACAGGGGATGACACCATCCAGCTGACCGCGGATGCTTTCACTTCGTAGACGGCAGAATTCCTTGAGCGTACTGACGCCGGCTTCAAATTCTTCATAGGTACAGAACTTGGTAGGGTCTTTCTCTACATACGGAGCGATGAGACCGGCTGCCTGTTCTATGATCTGTTGGATGTCCACTTGGTCAAGGAATTGGGAAAAGTATTCGTGATATGCAGATAGCTGTTGCGGATCTTGCAGGATCCAATCGATCATGGGCCTGTCGGATGCACCGCAGCTTAAAGGCGTGTCAATGGGATCATTGATGCTGCTTTCGGCACTGCTGCCCTGAAATGTTCCGAATGCTAAGTTATAGTCCCACGGCAGCATGGAAAGCTTGCCGTTTTCTTCATACAGGTAATAGTTGTGGATCATGGAGCCTGTGTAGCTGTCACCATTGACGGCAAAGTTGTGCACCACAAAATACCGCATCACATCCTGTACATTCACAGCATCTACGGCATCCTCGCTGCTGAGAGTTTTTAAGGCGGCGATCAGACGGGTCTTATCCAAATCGGTGATGTCTGTTTTGGCATTATCAAAAATATTACTGTAGCTATCTATGCTGTCATCCACATACTGCAGCATCACATCACTTGCACTCATACCACCCGGACCACCTTGCCTGTCAAAGCCTTGCCGAGGCATTTGCTTGCTCTGAACGGTAGCATCGGCAGAAACGGCAGGCGTCTCACCGGGCATGAGATCGGAGAGTTCCTTGGGATCAAACGCCTGCGGCATTTCGGGAAGTTCAGTCTGTCCGGAAGTTTCATTTTGTTCTGCAAATGCATCCATTTTAAAGTCTTTTCCGTTCCCTCGTCCACCGCCAAAATTCATGGTGTCCGGCTTATACAGCGTTCCGTAGTTTGTACCGTAATTGCGCTGCAGGAAGCTGTCTTCCACACCTTCTGCTGCCAGATAAAGACCGTGATCTTCTCCGTTGACTGTGATATACACAAAACTGCAAAGGGGCGCGGGTGCATCGAAAGCCAGCATCATCCGGTAGACAAGATAATCCTTCATCATGGTGTTGTCATAGATCAGATTGTTCAGACTCAGCTTGTCAAGACCGTAGTAGCTGCCGCCTGCGGCATATTGGTCAAACTCCAGCTTAAAACTGTAGCGGTCTGTGTCCATGGCTGCCACAGAGCTGAGGGAAGTGTTGCCCTTGCCGCGGATGCCCACATTCCGAAAGCGTTCGCCGTCTATGACCACAGAGCAGAGGGAATACTCCTCGCTGCTGCAGGTTTCAATAAAACCATCCCAGTCGTCGATCACGATGTCTATGGTGTGGACTTTGGAGGTGTCAAAGAGTCTGTGCTCATATCCCATATCTCTGCCGGTGCTGTCTTCTTGTGTCATGCCAAAGCGGCCGACGGTCAATGCCACAGCAAGCACGATGGCTGCCAGACATACAAGATCGATACGCTTTGAGGTTAACATAATATTCTCCTATCAACCCATATAATCGCCGTTGTAGCTGACAAGCACAGCGCTGGTGACACCGGGGATGTCAGAAAGGGCATTGATAAAATCTGTGTCGCTGTTTTTGAGTCTGACATCCAAATTCAGTTCAACGCAGCCACGCTGTACCGTCTTGCTCTTGACCACGCAGCGTTTGACATGATCCTGAAGAAATACCGTTGCCTGCTGCTCGCTTTCTGCACCGTCACAGCGCAGAACCACCATGTAGGGGTCATTGTGGGCTTTTCTATTGACAAAGATCAGCAGGATCACACCAATGAGCACACTGCCAAACACCGCCAGAGGAATCAGACCTGCTGCCAGCACGATGCCTGCGGCGATCGCCCAGAACAGGAAAGCAATGTCCAGGGGCTCTTTGATGGCGGTGCGGAAGCGAACGATGGACAGCGCGCCCACCATGCCGAGGGAGAGGACTACATTGCTGGTGACAGCAAGGATCAGCATGGTGGTGATCATGGTCAATGCGATGAGAGAAACACCAAAACCGGAAGAATACATGACACCGGAGTAGGTCTTCTTGTAGATCAAAAAGATGAACATACCGAGGCAGAAAGCCAGCACGATTCCGATGACCATATCCGGGATGCTGACACCTGTCATATTGCTGAGGAAGCTGTTGCCGGAGGTTTGCTCCAGAAAGCTGTTCTTAAAGATGTCTTGAAACGTTGTCATAGTTATATCTCCTTTTAATCATAAACGCGGCAGATGGCATATTTGCTGAATGCTGCGGCGTGTCTGTTATTGAGCTGTACTGCATCGCGGATCACAGTGGGCAGGAAGTTGTCCCATTTGACTTCCAGCAAAATGGGATCTTCCGGAACGGGGATGGTGATGCAGTCCGTGTTTAGAAAATCGGTACAGGAAAGTCCTGTGCGGATGTGATAGTCGAGGGTAACACGCACATTCCCGGGTGGGAAGACGAAGGCTTCTCTTGTGTAATCCACAATGGTTTTGGGACGCAGTCCACCGGTTGTTTTTCGATGAAGCTCCTGCAAAAGCGGCTGAGATGAAGTCTTCATCCAATCTGTATCCCGATTTATGATGGCTTGCGTCTGCTGCGGTGTCAGCGTGACAGTTTCCTTGATACCAAGCCCACAGATCTTGCTTTTCTTTTCCAGATGGATCAAGGAAGGATCAAAGTTATAATACCGAATGCGGAACTTTTCTCTTTTACTGACACCATCCAGCTTCTCGCGCAGCGCCGTGTCGCTGCCATCATCAAAATACAGACTGCGAATAAAATAAGTCCCATCCGATGCATGGATATCCGGCATCATGACCTGCCGCAGCCGCTGTCTGAGGATCACCAGATCCGCGCCGTTCAGTCGATGCTTCCATTCATGACGATATTGAGGCATGACGTCCCTTCTTTCTGTGATTTGCTGGATATATTGTAAAGCCTTAGGCTGAAAAACCTCTGAAAGATTTGTAAAAGAAATTTGAACAACGTGATTTCAGCTTTATTTCAGAGTGATAGGATATTATAATGGAAAAAGGAGGTAGTATTATGAAAGTGCTGATCATTGAAGATGAAAAACTTCTTGCCCAGTCCCTCAAGGCACTTCTGGAAGCCAGAGGTTTTCAGGTGGAAACGGTCTATGACGGTGAAACAGGCGCGCAATATGCCGAAATGGACATCTACGACCTGCTGATTCTGGATGTGATGATGCCGGGACTCAACGGTTTTGAAGTGGCAAAGCAGGTCCGCTCCAAGCGGTGCTCCGTGCCCATTCTGATGCTGACTGCCAGATCTGATGTTGAGGATCGTATTGCAGGACTCAATGCAGGTGCCGACTATTACCTCACCAAGCCCTTTGATACCCGGGAACTGATAGCCTGCATCAATGCCCTTTTGCGCCGACAGGGCGGACAGGTGGACGAGCTGCGCTATGGCAACACGGCACTTGATCTGGAGCGTGGGATGCTGCTGTGCGGAGAGAAAAAGATCCGTCTTTCTGCCAAGGAATTTGATGTGATGCGATTTTTGCTCCAGACCAAGGAAAACAACCTGCCCAAAGAGACTATTTTGGCTCGTGTCTGGGGATATGATTCCAATGCGGTGGAAAACCACGTGGAAGTTTATGTGGCGTTTCTGCGAAAGAAGCTCGCTGCAATTGGATCCAATATCCGCATCGAAGCCATCCGGAAGCTGGGCTATCATCTGGAGGTGGCAGACACTTGATCAAGCAGCTTCGCGTCAAATTCATCTGCATCAATATGCTGATCGTGAGCGTGATGCTGGGCGTGATCTTAGGTATGGTGCTGCATTTTACGAGCAACAGTATGCAAATGGAGAGCACCCGGAGAATGCAGGCAGCTGCAGAGATGCGTGGACCGCATCCGGGGCCGCGCAGCTTCTTTCTTGTGGTTGATCTTGATCGAAACGGCAGTATTGTGAAGACCACCGGCGAGGATTACGATTATACGCAAGATGAGATCGAGCAGCTTGTCCTTACAGCGCTGAAGGAACAAAAGCCAATGGGTGTTTTGGAGCAGTACGATCTGCGCTACTGCCGTGGACGGGACAGGGTCGTATTCGGCGATATTTCCGCAGAGCGCAATATGCTGACCAATCTTGTCCGTGACTGTCTGATCATAGGTCTGGTCAGCTTACTTGCGTTCTTTTTCATCAGCCTGCTTCTTGCGCGATGGGCAGTCAGACCTGTGGAGCAGGCATGGGAGCAGCAGCGGCAGTTTGTGGCAGATGCTTCCCACGAACTGAAAACACCGTTGACGGTCATCCTGACCAATGCAGAACTTCTGCAGTCACCGGATTATGATCCGGCACAGAAAAAGACATTCTCGCAGAGCATTCTGACCATGAGCAATCAGATGCGCGGTTTGGTGGAGATGCTGCTGCAGCAGGCGAGAGTGGATGCAGGTGTGATCACCGCAGCCAAAATTTGCCTCGATCCTGCGCCTTTTGTGGCGGAAGCGGTCATGACCTTTGAAGCGCTGTTTTATGAAAAAGGTCTTGCGCTGGAGAGTGAACTGGAAGAGGGGCTGCACATAAAGGGAAGCGGCGCACATCTCCGCCAGCTGACGGAGATCTTTCTGGATAATGCCATGAAGTATTCTTTGCCCGGTACGACCCGGGTGCGGCTATACCGCCATGGTCACCATGCAGTGCTGTCGGTTTCCAATCCGGGCGACCCTATCGCACCGGACGATCTGCGCAACATTTTCAAGCGATTCTATCGGGCGGACACGGCAAGAAGCATGAATGGAAGCTACGGCCTTGGTCTTTCCATTGCCGCAGGCATCGTCAAGGATCACGGCGGTAAAATCAAGGCTGAAAGCGAAAACGGCATGAACACGTTCACCGTGTCCATACCGCTGATGAGATAAAAACAAGAAGGTGTCTGTGACACCTTCTTATTTTCGTTTTACCACAGTATCCTGGCTCTTGACGATGCATCCGGCAGGGAATACGCCGCGCAGAGCATTGAGGGGATAGACGGAAGTGTTCTTTCCGATGACTGTACCGGGATTGAGCACGCAGCTGCAGCCCACATCGGCATGATCGCCAAGGATGCCGCCCAGCTTTCGCAGTCCCGTTTCATAGTTCTCTTCACCGCGAATGACCACATTGGAGCCATCGCTCTTAAGATTGGAGCAGACAGATCCTGCACCCATATGGGAGAAATTACCCAGAACGGAATCGCCCACGTAGTTGTAGTGCGGCACCTGTACCTTTTCCAGCAAAATGCAGTTTTTCAGTTCACTGGAATTGCCGATGACACAGTTTCTTCCTGTGATCACATTACCGCGCAGATAAGCACCGGGACGAATTTCGGTACCGCTGCCGATGATGGCAGGAGGGATAATCACAGCGCTTGGATGGATGGTCACATTTTCACCTACCAGAACACCGTCAGACAGCAGAGAAAAACCTTCAATGCCTTCTTCCAATAGACAGGCAATATGACTTTTGATCATAGGCAGCATCTGCCAGGGGAACTCGCATGCATCGAAGAGCTTCTGCAGATACTCCGGGCAGGAGTCAAACAGCTCTTTTGTTCTGACCTGCTTAATCATGACAATGCCCTCTCTTCGCGATCACATCCACGATGCGCTGTGCGTATTCCACGCACTTTTCTTCGCTTTCGCATTCTGTCATGACGCGGATCAAAGGCTCTGTGCCGCTCTGACGCAGGAGCACTCTGCCTTTCTTGTTGATCAGCTTTTCCACCGCCTTGACTTCTTCCAGAACAGCGCTGTCAGCCAGCACGGCTGCTTTGTCCTTTACAGAAACATTCTGCAGATACTGGGGATACAGCATCACAGGCTCAGCCAGCTTTGCAAGAGGCGTTTTGGTATCGCAGATCTCTTCTGTCATCATAATGGCAGTCAGAAGACCATCACCGGTGGTGGCATATTTTTTGATAATGATATGACCGGACTGCTCTCCGCCCAGAGAGTAGTCATTTGTCTGCATGCTTTCATAGACAAAACGGTCACCCACGGCAGTCTGCACGCATTGTATGCCTGCCTTTTCCAGACTTGCCACAAAGCCGCTGTTGGACATAACAGTGGCAACGACCGTGTCCTTGTTCAGAATACCTCTGGACTTCAGACGCTTACCCAAAATGTACAGCATGGCATCACCATCTACCACATTGCCGTTTTCGTCCACGGCAATGCAGCGATCAGCGTCCCCGTCAAAGGCAAAACCGACATCCAAATGCTGCTCCCGTACCAACTTGCACAGGGCGTCTATGTGGGTAGAGCCGCAATCGGTGTTTACGTTCAGACCGTTGGGCTCGGCGCCGATGACTTCGGTCTGAGCGCCCAGTGCGCTGAACACAGCTTTTGCGATCATCCACGAAGCACCGTTGGCGCAGTCCAGACCGATCTTCAGATTTTTGTAAGAGTGGGATGCCAGAGAGATCAGATAGGCGATGTAGCGGTTTCTGCCGGAGGAGTAATCCACGATGCAGCCGATCTTTTCCTTGGTGGCAAGGGGGAGATCTTCGCCCAGAACATTGAGTGTTTTCAGATCGCCGTCCAGATATGCCTCGATAAGCGCAGTAGTCTTGTCGTCCAGCTTTTCACCATGGGAATTGATAATTTTGATGCAGTTGTCATAGAAAGGATTGTGGGAAGCGGTGATCATGATACCACAGTCAAATTCGTCCTGCCGTGTCACATAGGAAACGCTGGGCGTGGTGGTAACATGGAGCATATAAGCATCCGCACCGGAGGCGGTAATGCCGGCAACAATGGAGTATTCCAGCATATAGCTGGAGCGTCTGGTGTCCTTGCCGATGACGATTCTCGGCTTGCTGCCGTTTTTACTGCTGCCGTAGTACCAACCGAGGAAACGACCGACCTTGTATGCCTGCATGGAGGTCAGGGTTCGGTTCGCCTCGCCGCGGAAACCGTCTGTACCAAAATACTTTCTGCGCTGCGTCTGTGCAGCAGGCGTGATGGACTTGTTTTCCCGCAGCAGATCATCTGCGGTAATGTTAAAAATGTCGCAAAGCTGCAAGATGTTATCAACCTGCGGAATTGCCTGATTCATTTCCCACTTGGAGATGGACTGTCTGGAAACAGCCAGCTTCTCCGCCAACCATTCCTGTGAAAGATTGGCTTGTGTTCGAAGTTGTGCGATCTTCTCACCTATGGTCATACAGAACTCCCTTTCCGGTGCATATTTACTCAACATAAAGAGTATGGCATACGGCACCTTTGAAATCAACCAACTTGACTTTGAATTTCGCGCGCAACTGAAAGTTGCGCGCGAAGAAAGGACAAATTCATTATAACACAGATGTCAAATCGAAAGATGTAAACTCAGGTTGTCACACGGAAGAATACTGTTCCACAGAAGGTTTGCACAGAGCCACATACTGATCGATCACAGACTGAGGAGAGAGAATGGTGGCAAGATCACCGAAGCCTGCCAGCCAGCCCAGGTATCTGGGAGATACACAGATGTCTGTGGTGAAGATAAAATGATCGTCAGAATCGGGGATGAGCATGGTATCTGAGCCGAAGCGGTCAATGACCACGCCTGCAAGGGATCTATGGAAGCGCATACGCACCGTAGTGGTCTCACCGGAGAACATGCCGAACACATTTTTGCCGTAAGAAGCGGTGTCGATGGCCTTATAGTCGGGGCTGATGAAGCGCTTTTTTCCTGTGATAGTGATCTGCGCCATTTTGTCCACACGATAGTGGGTGATGCCGTGGCGCTCTGTATGGGCGACCAGATAGTAGTTTTCATCATCCCAAATGAGCGTATAAGGACTTGCTTCATAGATGCCGGGGCGCTCATGACGTTTTCCGTCCAATCCCCATTCCGTGTAGCGGAACGTGATGGTGGAATTCTGCGCAATGGCTTCATGCAGGCTGTCTACATTGTAATAGATGCTTTCGTTCATGGTCTTCACGCGGCCGGAGACCACGGCCTGACGCTTCAGCGTACCTGCCTCATGAATGCTGACCATGTGGCTCAGCTTTTCGATCAGCTGCATGGATTTTTTGCTGGTCAAAAATTTGGAAGACTGTACTGCATCGACCAGCAGCTTCAATTCCGGCAGCTCAAACTCTCTCGATGCCAGATAGTAACCGCCGTTTCTGCCGGCTTTATGGATAATGTCCATGCCGAAATCCTGCAGACACTCAATGTCGTTGTAAATGGCTTTTCGTTCGGATGTAATGCCGTGAGAAGCCAGATACTCGATGATTCTTTGTGTGTTGACGGGATGCTTTTCATCGGACTCGTTTTCCAGAAGCTCCTTTAAATATAACAGCTTCAGCTTCTGACCTTCAGATCTTGCCATATGATCAACTCCTTTGCGCTGATTATACTGTGATTACTGTACCATAAACAGTACAATAAAACAAGGTCTGGAACTTTCTTTCCTCTTATGATATAGTAACTTCGCCTGTGACCGCCCGATGGATCATTGGTCACTTTTGAAAGGAGTGATTGATTTGCGCAGTTTTGTGCTCAAGGGTCATATTCTCCACAGCAGAGATAAAGACCGTATCGATATTTTTGAAAACCACTATCTTGTATGCCAAGAAGGCATTTGCCGCGGTATTTTTGGTCAGCTTCCTCAGCAGTACAGCGATCTTCCCTTGGAAGACTTTGGTGATAAGCTGGTCATCCCCGGCATGTCCGATCTTCATATTCATGCATCCCAGTTCTCTTACCGCGGTCTCGGTATGGATATGGAGCTTCTGCAGTGGCTGGAGCACCATGCATTCCCGGAGGAGCGCAAGTATGAGGATCTGACCTATGCAGATAGGGCATATGGGCAATTCGTATCTCATATCCGCCGCAGCGAGACCACAAGAGCGTGTGTCTTTGCCACCATTCATCGTGAGGCAACGGAGCTTCTTATGGAGAAAATGGAGGACAGCGGACTTGTCAGTTATATCGGCAAGGTCAATATGAACCGCAATTGTCCAGATTTCATCAGCGAAAAAGATGCCATTGCCGATACTCGTCTTTGGCTGCAGGAAACGGCAGGGAAGTGGGAAAATACAAAGCCTATCCTGACTCCTCGGTTTATTCCCTCCTGCACCGATGATGTGCTGGAAGGTCTGGGGAAACTGAGCCGCGAATTTGATGTGCCTGTCCAGAGCCACTTATCAGAAAACCTCAGCGAGATCCGCTGGGTGAGCGAACTGGTTCCCGGCACCAAAAATTACGGTGATGCTTACGCCAAGTTTGACCTGTTCGGCAAAGACGGGCAGAAGTGTCTTATGTCCCACTGTGTCTATTCCGATGATGATGAACTGCAGACCATGAAGGAGAACGGTGTGGTCATTGCCCATTGTCCCGAATCCAATATGAATGTTGCCTCCGGTGTGGCGCCCATTGACCGTTATCTGGAGCTTGGACTGCAGGTGGGGCTTTCTACCGATGTGGCAGGCGGCAGCCATGAGAGCATGTTCCGCGCCATGATCCATGCCATCCAGTCTTCCAAGCTGCGCTGGCGTCTGCTTGATCAGAACGTCAAGTTCCTCAGCTTTGACAAGGCGTTCTATCTTGCAACAAGGGGCGGCGGTGCGTTCTTCGGCAAGGTTGGTGCCTTTGATGACGGCTATGAGTTTGATGCTGTGGTGCTGGATGATGCAAATCTTGACCATCCGCAGCAGATCACCACGCACGAGCGTCTGGAGCGAGTGGTCTACCTTGGTGACGAACGCAATATCGTTGGAAAATATGTCCGCGGAAGAAAATTGTTCTAATCGGTATTGTGGTATCGATAGAAAAAAGCTGAATAACACAGCCTCCATTCGTCATTATGACGAATGGAGGTTTTTAAATGTTGCGAAAACCACATAAACACAGGATAACTAACAACATTTTGGAAAAAAGTTTTTGAAATGCCAAAAAAATAATCATAATCAGACATTGACACACAGAGAAGTCGATGATAATATACTGATATAAAAATATCGGTAACAAAACATCGATAATTAAACGGAGGCTTGATTTATGAAAAAGTATACCGTCGTTGACAGCGTGGAAGCGCTGGAGTCCGTTCTGGAGACCGTCCGCGGTGCACAGAGAAAGTTTGCTGCTTATACGCAGGAGCAGGTAGATGCCATCTTCCTGGCAGCTGCCACCGCTGCCAACCAGGCTCGTATCCCTCTGGCAAGAATGGCTGTTGAGGAGACCGGCATGGGTGTGGTGGAAGACAAGGTCATCAAGAACCACTTTGCTTCTGAGTACATCTATAACGCATACAGAAACACCAAGACCTGTGGTGTTCTTGAGCGCGATACCTCTTACGGTATCAAGAGAGTGGCAGAGCCTGTCGGTGTTATTGCCGCGGTTATTCCCACCACCAACCCCACTTCCACTGCCATCTATAAGTGCCTTATGGCGCTGAAGACCCGTAACGGCATTATTATCAGCCCCCATCCCAGAGCAAAGGAGTGCACCATCGCAGCTGCAAAGCTGGTGCTGGACGCTGCTGTGAAGGCAGGTGCACCCAAGGGCATCATTGCATGGATCGACACGCCCTCTCTGGAACTGACCGATACCATCATGAAGGAAGCGGATCTGATCCTCGCCACCGGCGGCCCCGGCATGGTCAAGGCAGCATATTCTTCCGGCAAGCCTGCTCTGGGCGTCGGCCCCGGCAATGTGCCTGCTGTGATTGACGACACTGCCGATATCAAGCTGGCAGTCAACTCTATCATCCATTCCAAGACCTTCGATAACGGTATGATCTGCGCTTCCGAGCAGTCGGTTATTGTCATCGATACCATCTATGACGCTGTGAAGGCAGAGTTTGCCAAGCGTGGCTGCTATTTCCTGCAGGGCGATGAGATCGATAAGGTTCGTAAGACCATTCTGCCCAACGGCGCCCTCAATGCAAAGATCGTCGGTCAGAAGGCGACCACCATTGCCGAAATGGCAGGTGTGAACGTTCCCGAAGGCACCAAGATCCTCATCGGTGAAGTGGAATCCGTGGAGCTGTCCGAGGAGTTTGCTCATGAGAAGCTGTCTCCCGTTCTTGCCATGTACCACGCTGCCGACTTCAAGGAAGCTGTCTCTAAGGCTGAAAAGCTGGTCTATGACGGCGGTCTGGGTCATACTGCATCCATCTACCTCAACAACGTTACCGAGCGTGAAAAGCTTGGTATCTTTGCAGACCGCATGAAGACCTGCCGTATTCTGGTCAATACTCCCTCTTCCCAGGGCGGTATCGGCGATCTGTACAACTTCAAGCTCACTCCCTCTCTGACTCTGGGCTGCGGCTCCTGGGGCGGCAACTCCGTGTCCGAGAACGTGGGCGTCAAGCACCTTTTGAATATCAAGACTGTGGCAGAAAGAAGGGAAAATATGCTCTGGTTCCGCAACCCGGATAAGGTCTATCTGAAGAAGGGCTGCCTGCCCGTCGCTCTGGCCGAACTGAAGAACGTGCTGGGTAAGAAGCGTGCTTTCCTGGTCACCGACCAGTTCCTGTATGCCAATGGCTTCACCAGACCCATTACCCGTGAGCTGACTGCTATGGGCATCCAGTATTACTGCTTCAGCGATGTTGCACCCGATCCCACTCTGGCATCCGCCAAAGAAGGTGCTGCTCTTATGCGTGAGTTCCAGCCCGATGTGATCATCGCACTGGGCGGCGGCTCTGCCATGGACGCTGCCAAGATCATGTGGGTGCTGTATGAGCATCCCGAAGTGGACTTCCAGGATATGGCGATGCGCTTTGTGGATATCCGCAAGAGAGTCTATGCATTCCCCAGAATGGGCGAGAAGGCATACTTTGTTGCTGTTCCCACCTCTGCCGGTACCGGTTCTGAGGTCACACCCTTTGCCGTTATCACCGATGAGAAGACCGGCATCAAGTACCCCTTGGCAGACTACGAGCTCATGCCTGATATGGCGATCGTGGACGCAGACCTGCATATGTCCGCACCCAAGGGCCTGACCGCGGCTTCCGGTATCGATGCCCTGATCCATTCTCTGGAAGCTTATGCATCCATGATGGCAACAGACTTCACCGATGCTCTGGCCCTGCGTTCGATGAAGATGATCTTCTCCTATCTGCCCAGAGCCTACGAAAACGGCCAGGAAGATATTGAAGCCAGAGAGAAGATGGCAAACGCTGCCACTATGGCAGGTATGGCATTTGCCAACGCCTTCCTTGGTGTCTGCCACTCCATGGCTCATAAGCTGGGTGCCTTCCATCATCTGCCCCATGGTGTTGCAAATGCTCTTATGATCAGCCACGTTCTGCGTTTCAATGCCAGCGAGCAGCCTGTGAAGATGGGTACCTTCCCTCAGTACGATCATCCCCATACTCTGGCCCGCTATGCTGAGATCGCCGTCCATCTGAATTTGGCAGGTCATCTGACCCTCAATGCCACCACCGATGAAGAGCGTCTGGAAGCTCTGATCGGCGCCATCGAAGAGCTGAAGGAGAAGGTCGGTATCAAGAAGACCATCCGCGACTATGGTGTTGATGAGAAGAAGTTCCTCGCAACGCTGGATGATATGGTTGAGCAGGCATTTGATGACCAGTGCACCGGCGCCAACCCCAGATATCCCCTCATGTCCGAGATCAAGCAGATGTACCTCGATGCTTACTACGGCACGGAAAACTAAAGCTTATAAAACCGCGTTCTGTACAGAACGCGGTTTTGCTTTTTTCGGAAGTGTGTGGTATAATTATAAAAAAACCAAAGGAGACGACCTATGAAAATCGCGGTAACCTATGATAACGGTCAGATCTTCCAGCATTTCGGCCATACGGAATACATGAAGATCTATGAAATCAAAGACAACGAAGTGATCGGCAGTGAAGTCCTTTCCACCAATGGCTCCGGGCACGGCGCTCTTGCAGGCTTTTTGAAGGCACAGGGCGTGGATGTTCTGATTTGCGGCGGTATTGGCGGCGGCGCGCAGATGGCGCTGGCAGATGCTGACATCAAGCTCTACGGCGGCTGCAGCGGCGATGCCGACACCGCGGTGAAAAACTACCTTAACAAGACTTTGATGTATAACCCCAATGTCAAGTGCGACCACCACGATCATGACCATGAGCACGGCCATGATTGCCATTGCGGTGATCACGATCACGATCATGATCACGAATGCCGCCATGGTGACTGCGGCGGTGCGGACGACCACCGAGATCAGATGATAACCTTGACTATCATCGATGACAATGGCAATTCTCAGGACGAGGAATTCCGCGTGATCGCAGTCTATCCTGCCGGTGCCAACCGCTATATCGCGCTGACGCCCGATCTGGACGCACCGGAATTTGATGCAAACATTTTCCTCTTTAAGTATCTGGAGGAGAATGGACAGGCCACGGTGGAAGAAATCGTGGAGGACGAGGAGTTTGCTATGGCAGCAGACGCCTTCCAGAATTGGCAGCTGACTCATCACTGAGAGCATGAAAAAAGACCTCACGACCGCCTTTGCGGTGTGAGGTCTTTTTCTTTACTTTTTGATCTTGGTGATCAGATACACGATCAAGGCGATGATCGCCATGACCAGGAAAATACCCAGCATACCCTGTCCCATCAGACGCAGGGAGGCCATGAGATCTGCATAGTTAAAATTCATGTTATTTCCTCCTTACTTCAGAAGCTGGGGCACCAGATTGAGGATCATGCCGCCCGCCAGCACGGAGGCGATCTGACCGGAAACGTTGGCGCCAACAGCATGCATCAGCAGGAAGTTCTGATTATCGGCTTCCTGACCGAGCTTCTGGATCACACGGGCGGACATGGGGAATGCGGAGATACCGGCAGCACCGACCATGGGATTGATCTTGTTCTTGGAGAACAGGTTCAGGAACTTGGCAAACATAACGCCTGCAATGGAGTCAAAGATAAAGGCGACCAGACCCAGTCCCATGATGAGCAGCGTCTGCACATTGACAAAGCTCTCGGCTACCATACTGAAGGAAATGGTGATACCCAGCAACAGGGTGACCAGATTTGCCAGCATATTCTGAGCTGCCTCGCTCAGAGAATTGAGGACACCGCACTCACGCAGCAGGTTGCCGAACATGAGGAAGCCGACCAGTGCCACGGAGGTGGGAGCAATGAAGCCTGCGATCACAGTCACGATAATGGGGAATGCAATGCGCAGCCCCTTGGAAACGTTGGCAGGGTTGTAAGCCATCTTGATCTGACGCTCTTTCTTGGTGGTGACGGCTTTGATGGCGACCGGCTGGATAATGGGGACCAGAGCCATATAGGAATAAGCGGCCACAGCGATGGGGCCCATGTACTGAGATTTCAGCACATTGGAGACCAGAATGGCGGTGGGGCCGTCGGCAGCGCCGATGATACCGATGGAAGCGGCATCTCTCAGATCGAAGCCCAGCAGCACAGCTACGGTGACAACGAAGAAAATGCCGAACTGTGCGGCAGCGCCGAACAGGAACATCTTGGGATTGGACAGCAGAGGGCCGAAGTCGATCATGGCACCGATGCCGATAAACAGCAGCAGAGGCATTGCCTCGGAAGCGTGGATGCCGATGTCGTACAGCCACTCGATGATACCTGCCACCTCACCGATGCCTTCAATGTTCTGATTGAGAACACCGGAGAAGGGGAGGTTGACAAGGATAGCGCCGAAGCCCATAGGCAGCAGCAGAGAGGGCTCATAGCCCTTTTTAATGGCAAGATAGATCAAAATGATACCGACTGCGTACATGACAAGCTGCTGCCATGTCACAGCCATAAAGCCTTCTAACAGGAAACTCATAAATAATACCTCTATTGATGTAACATATTGATTTAAGAAAATGGATGAACTGCGGCTCATGAAACAGCCCCATTTGTTCGGCGATCAGCCGAACAAATGGGGTGCGGCTCACACGAGAGGATTACAGTTCGATCTCCACCCAGTCTTCTTCGGGGTAATCGACTACGACACAGTCATTTTTATAAGTACGCTCGGGCAAAACGATCAGAACATGGGCTTCATCCAGATGCACAGGCAGAGCAGCCAGATGCCATACACCGGCATTGAGGCAGACAGCGGTGCCCTTGGGAACAAGGAATGCTTCGGTCAGCTGGGGAACAGGCTCCTTGGAAGCGGGAGCAACGTGCAGCACCACATCATCATCCATTGCCACAACGCCTTCACCGGTAAAGTCATGGTATTCGGCAGTGGTTACGATCATCTTTTCGGGCTTGTGGGTCAGCAGGGGAGAGAAGGTGATAGGCATCCGGCCGGAAACGGGCAGACGACCCTGATCGGGATAGAAGTCACCGAGGCTGAAGCCTTCGGGAGTCAAGATCTTGCTGAAAGTGCCGTAAGGTCTGAAGTTTTCGGCAGTAATGGGAACAGCTTTGATTTTTCTCATGGAAAGATCCTCCTGCAATAATTATGTATTTATTATAAGTGCAACAGGTCGTGATTGCAACAAAATTCTTTTCACTATAAATTATCTTGATTCGTGTTGACTTTAATGATTGAAAGTGATAAACTGTATGCATTGTTGTAATTACCGAAAAAGGAGAAAAGACATGGTCATTACAGAACTTTTGGAGCGCAATGCCAGACTGTACGGGTCTGAGATTGCGCTGGTGGAGATCAATCCCTCTGAGGAGCGGGATAACGCCGTGACCTGGCGTGATTTTAACCTGATCGAAAATGCGAACCCCGACGCACCGTATCGAAGAGAACTGAGCTGGAAGGACTTTGACCGCAGAGCCAACCGTTTTGCAAATCTGCTGCTCAGCCGAGGCTATCGTCGTGGGACGAAGGTCGCCATTTTGCTGATGAACTGCCTGGAGTGGCTTCCCATCTATTTTGGTATTTTGAAGGCAGGCTGCATTGCTGTTCCCATGAATTTCCGCTATGCGTCCGATGAGATTGAGTATTGTCTGGATCTTGCTGATGTAGAGCTTTTGATTTTTGGCCCCGAGTTCGTGTCCCGTATGGATCTGATCGCGGAAAAGCTTTCCGGCGTGAAGATGTTCTATGTAGGCAAGAATGGCCCTACGTATACTGAAGATTGTATGCGCCTTATGAATTTCTGTTCATCCAGCGCGCCCCCTGTGGCTCTGGAAGAGGAAGATCATGCTGCCATCTATTTTTCTTCCGGTACGACCGGTTTCCCCAAAGCGATCTTACATAACCATCGTGCACTAATATCCTCTTGCCGCACGGAGCAGAACCACCATGGTCAGAGCCGGGAAGATGTGTTCCTCTGTATTCCGCCTTTGTATCATACAGGTGCCAAAATGCACTGGTTCGGCTCTCTGCTTGCAGGTTCCAAGGCGGTGCTGCTGCGCGGTGTCAAGCCGGAGTGGATCCTAAGAGCCGTTACAGAAGAAAAGTGTACCATCGTCTGGCTGCTGGTGCCGTGGGCGCAGGATCTGCTCGATGCCATTGAGGATGGCAGGGTAGACCTGAATGACTATTATCTGGATCAATGGCGATTGATGCATATTGGCGCCCAGCCCGTTCCCCCCAGCCTGATCAATCGCTGGAAGAGAGTTTTCCCGGCGCATCAGTATGATACCAACTACGGTTTGTCCGAATCCATCGGTCCGGGCTGCGTCCATCTTGGCGTGGAGAATATCCACAAGGTCGGTGCCATCGGCAAACCCGGCTTCCTGTGGGAGGCAAAGATCGTATCTCCCGACGACAAAGAAGTGGAGCAGGGGGATGTGGGTGAGCTGATCGTTAAGGGTCCCGGTGTCATGCTTTGCTACTATAAGAACAAAGAAGCCACCGATGAAGTGCTCCACGGTGACTGGCTCTATACCGGCGATATGGCCCGTATGGATGAAGACGGCTTCATTTATCTGGTCGACCGCAAGAAAGACGTTGTCATTTCCGGCGGCGAGAACTTGTATCCTGTTCAGATCGAGGATTTCCTTCGCGGCTTTGATAAGATCAAAGATGTGGCAGTGATCGGTCTTCCCCATGCAAGACTGGGCGAGATCGCAGCAGCTGTTATTGAGATCAAAGAGGGGATGGAATGTACCGAAGAAGAAATCAATACCTTCTGTGAGGGACTTCCCCGTTACAAGCGCCCGAGAAAAGTCATTTTCGACAAAGTTCCCAGAAATCCCACCGGCAAGATCGAGAAGCCGGTGCTCCGAGCAAGATACTGCAGCGGCAGACTTGTGGAAGCGCAGATCACCGGCTAAGGGAGAGAACTCAGTATGGATTTGTTTATCAAATTTTCAATGCTGGTTGTCTTTTTTGGCATTATGATCGGTGTTGGCATCTACTGCCGTAAAAATGCCACCGATGTCAACGGCTTTGTCCTTGGCGGCAGAAGCGTCGGTCCCTGGCTGACGGCATTCGCTTACGGCACATCTTATTTTTCTGCAGTCGTCTTTGTCGGCTATGCCGGTCAGTTTGGCTGGAAGTACGGTATTGCAGCCACCTGGGCGGGTATCGGCAATGCTTTGCTGGGCTCTTTGCTTGCATGGGCAGTGCTCGGTCGCCGTACCAGAGTTATGACCCAGCATCTGGACAGCGCCACCATGCCTCAGTTTTTTGAAGGCCGTTTTGGCAGCAAAGCTCTGAAACTGGCGGCATCCGCCATCATTTTTGTATTTCTGATCCCCTATACAGCATCATTGTATAACGGTCTGAGCCGTTTGTTCGGCATGGCCTTTGATATTGACTATTCTGTTTGTGTCATCGTCATGGCTGTTCTGACTGCTGTGTATGTGATCGCAGGCGGCTATATGGCAACTGCCATCAACGACTTTATTCAGGGTATCATCATGATCGTGGGCATCATCGCGGTCATTGCAGCTGTCTTGAAAGGGCAGGGCGGCTTTATGGCAGCGCTGGATGGATTGGGAAAGATCATCGATCCTGCGGTCAGTGAAACACCCGGTGTGTTCAATTCTTTCTTTGGACCGGATCCGCTTAATCTTCTTGGCGTGGTCATTCTGACGTCCCTCGGTACATGGGGTCTTCCTCAGATGGTGCAGAAATTCTATGCCATCAAGTCAGAGAAAGCGATCGACAAGGGCATGATCATTTCTACCATCTTTGCTGCTGTTGTGGCAGGCGGCTGTTATTTCCTCGGTGGCTTCGGCAGACTCTTCTCTGACCGGATCGACATTGCGGCAAATGGCTATGATTCCGTTATCCCCACCATGCTGTCCGACCTTCCCACTGTTCTCATTGCGGTGGTGGTCATTCTGGTTCTGTCAGCATCTATGTCCACCCTTAGTTCCTTGGTGTTGGCATCCAGCTCTACGCTGACGCTTGACTTCATTAAGGGCTCTGTGGTCAAGAATCTCAGTGAGAAAAAACAGCTGCTTGTTATGCGCTTGCTGATCGTGGTGTTTATCATGATCTCTGTGATCCTCGCCATTGTTCAGTATAAGTCCAATGTCACCTTTATTGCCCAGCTCATGGGTGTGTCCTGGGGAGCTCTGGCGGGCGCATTTCTGGCACCGTTCCTGTACGGTCTGTACTGGAAGCGTGTTTCCAAGGCTTCTGTTTGGGTCAGCTTCATCTTTTCCACGGTCATTATGCTGGCAAATGTGGTTGCAAAGCCCTTTTTCCCGGCAGTTCTGCAGTCGCCCATCAATGCAGGTGCCTTTTGCATGATCACAGGTCTTGTGATCGTGCCTGCGGTAAGTCTGTTTACCAAGGCACCGGATAAAAAACTTGTGGATGAGATCTTTTCCTGCTATGATAAGACTGTCACGGTCAGCGTGAAGGACTCCATCGGAGATTAAGAAAGAGGTACAATTATGAAAACATTGATGCTCGGCAACGAAGCGGTTGCCCGAGGCTTATTTGAAGCCGGATGCGGCTTTGTTTCCAGCTATCCCGGCACGCCCAGCACGGAGATCACAGAAGCGATCGCCAAGTATCCCGAAGTCTATGCGGAGTGGGCGCCCAATGAAAAAGTCGCCATGGAAGCGGCATTTGGTGCCAGCCTGTCCGGCACAAGAAGCTTCTGCGGCATGAAGCACGTGGGACTGAATGTGGCTGCAGACCCGTTGTTTACCATTTCCTATACCGGTGTCAATGCCGGTATGGTCATTGGCGTGGCAGACGATGCAGGTATGCACTCGTCTCAGAATGAGCAGGACAGCCGTCACTACGCGAGAGCCGCTAAGATCCCCATGCTGGAGCCTTCCGACTCTGCGGAAGCTTTGGAGTTTGCAAAGCTTGCCTATGATCTGTCTGAAGAATTTGATACGCCTGTGTTCCTGAAGATGTGTACCCGCGTGGCGCACTCCCAGAGCGTGGTGGAAACAGGGGAGCGGATAGAAGTCAAAAAGACCTATGAAAAGAATCCGCAGAAGTACATTATGATGCCCGGTAACGCCAAGCGCCGCCATCCTGTGGTGGAAGAGCGTACCAAAAAACTGGTTGCGTGGGCAGAGAAGGCGAGTATCAACCGGGTGGAGCCGGGTGAAGATCACAAGCTTGGCATCATCACTTCCTCAACATCCTATCAGTATGTGAAGGAAGTCTGCGGTGACAAGTATCCCGTCCTGAAGCTGGGCATGATCTGGCCTCTGCCTGATCAGCTTTTGCTTGACTTTGCTGCTTCTGTATCTCAGCTGTATGTGGTGGAGGAGCTGGACAGCTTCATTGAGACACGCTGCAGAGAACTGGGCCTGGCACTTGTAGGCAAGGATACTTTCCCTTGTATCGATGAGTTCTCTCAGAACCTGGTGGCACAGAAGCTGGGCGCCTACGAGCCTGTCTGCGGTGCAAAGCTGGAGGATACTATCCCTGCACGTCCTCCTGTCATGTGTGCCGGCTGTCCCCACAGAGGTCTTTACTATACCTTGGCGAAGAATAAGGTCACTGCCATGGGCGATATCGGCTGCTATACCTTAGGGGCTGTGCCGCCTCTGGCTGCGCTGGATACCACCATCTGCATGGGCGCGTCCATTTCCGGGCTCCATGGCTTTACAAAGGCAGGAGGCGGAAAAGCAGTTGCGGTGATCGGAGACTCCACTTTCATGCACTCCGGTGTGACAGGTCTGATCAACGCTGCATATAATGAATCCAATTCCACCGTTATCATCGTGGACAACTCTATCACCGGCATGACCGGTCACCAGCAGAATCCCACCACAGGCTATAATCTGAAGGGCGATCCCTGCACCAAGATCGATCTGGAGAGCCTGTGTAAGGCAGTTGGTATCCGCCGTGTTCGTGTGGTGGATCCCTATGATCTTGCTCAGTGCGATCAGGCGCTGAAGGAAGAAATGGCTGCAGATGAGCCTTCTGTTATTATTTCCCGGCGCCCCTGCGCTCTGCTCAAGTATGTCAAGCACAACAAGCCCTTGGAGGTGGATGCCGATAAGTGCAAGAGCTGCAAGATGTGCATGAAGATCGGCTGCCCTGCTATCAGCATGAAGGACGGCAAGGCTGTGGTGGACAACACTCTGTGTACCGGCTGCGGCGTGTGCGAACAGCTTTGTAAGTTCGATGCGCTCCATGCGCCCAAGGAGGTGTGAGCATGAAAACGAAAAATATTATGATCGTCGGTGTGGGCGGACAGGGAAGTCTGCTGGCATCCAAGCTGCTTGGCAAGCTCCTGCTTACGAAGGGCTATGATGTCAAGGTCTCCGAAGTCCATGGCATGAGCCAGCGTGGCGGCAGTGTGGTCACGTATGTCCGTTTTGGCGATAAGGTCTATTCTCCCATTATCGACAAGGGTGAAGCAGATTACATCGTTTCTTTTGAGCTTCTGGAAGCTGCCCGTTACACAGAATACTTAAAACCCGGCGGAAAGATCGTTACCAATACCCAGCAGATCAATCCTATGCCCGTGATCACAGGTGCTGCCGAGTATCCTGCAGATCTTGCAAAGAAGATGGCGGATGCCGGCATTGATGTGGATGCCTTTGATGCCTTGAAACTGGCTGAGGAGGCCGGTTCTTCCAAGGCAGTCAATATCGTCCTCATGGGTCATCTGTCAAAGAATTTTGATTTTACGTTGGAGGAATGGATGGAGGCAATTGAAAGCAGCGTGCCCGCCAAATTCCTGGAGCTGAATAAAAAAGCGTTTGCCCTTGGCAGAGATGCCTAAGTTAATGGAGGAGTGATGCGAAATGTCCAATTACTATCAGCCTGAGATCGAGACTGCTTCACGTGAGCAGATTTTGGCTCTGCAGAACGAACGTCTGGTCAAACAGGTGCAGCACGTCTGGGATAATGTGCCCTACTACCGCAAAAAAATGGAAGAGAAAGGGCTGACCCCTGCAGATATTCAGGGGCTGGATGATCTGCATAAACTGCCCTTTTTGTCTAAAGATGATCTGCGCGAAGCCTACCCTTATGGTCTGCTTGGTGCACCGATCAAAGACTGTGTTCGTATCCATTCCACTTCCGGTACCACCGGCAAGCGTGTTGTGGCATTTTACACGCAGCATGATATAGATCTGTGGGAAGATTGCTGCGCCCGTGCCATTATGGCAGCAGGCGGCACAGATGAGGATGTCTGTCAGATCGCGTACGGCTATGGCCTGTTTACAGGCGGCAGCGGTATGCATGGCGGATCGCACAAGGTTGGCTGCCTCACGCTTCCTATGTCCTCCGGCAACACGGATCGTCAGCTGCAGTTTATGACGGATCTTGGTGCCACCATTCTTTGCTGCACGCCTTCTTATGCGCTGTATCTGGCAGAAAGCATCCATGAGCGCGGTCTGCGCGATCAGATCAAGCTGAAAGCAGGCATTTTCGGCGCAGAGGCATGGAGCGAAGAGATGCGCCATGAGATCGAAAAGCAGCTTGGTATCAAGGCATATGATATTTACGGGTTGACTGAGACTTCCGGTCCCGGTGTTGCATTTGAGTGCAGCGAGCAGACCGGTATGCACATCAACGAAGATCATTTCATTGCCGAGATCATTGACCCTGACACCGGAGAAGTCTTGCCGGAAGGTTCCAAGGGTGAGTTGGTCTTTACCTCCATCACGAAGGAAGCGTTCCCGCTGCTGCGCTACCGGACGAAAGACATCTGCATCCTTAGCCGTAAAAAGTGCTCCTGCGGACGTACTCTGGTAAAGATGTCCAAGCCCATGGGCAGAAGCGATGATATGCTCATTGTCAAGGGCGTCAATGTATTCCCGTCTCAGATCGAGACAGTGCTTCTGGAGCAGGGCTATCCTGCCAACTACCAGATCATTGTGGATCGTGTCAACCATTCTGATACCCTTGAGGTGCAGGTAGAGATGACACCTGAGAACTTCTCCGACTCTCTTGCCAAGATTAACGAGATGGAAAAGGGACTGATCGATGCGCTCAAGACTATGCTGGGCATTTATGCCAAGGTCAAGCTGGTGGCGCCCAAGAGTATTGCCAGAAGCGAGGGCAAGGCTGTCCGTATCATTGACAAACGTAAGATTTAAGGAGGAAACACCATGAGCGTGCATCAAATCTCTGTATTTTTGGAAAACCGCGCCGGTCAGCTGGCGGAGATCACCAAAGACGTTGCAGATGCCGGAATCGATCTGCGCGCCATCTCCATTGCCGAAACTACGGACTACGGTGTGCTCCGTATGATCGTAGATGATGCGGAAAAGGCGACATCTATTTTGTTGTCTCACGGCTATATCCTGTCCATGACTCCGGTGGTGGTCGTGGCTGTTCCCGATGCTCCCGGCGGACTGGCTCCTGTCCTGGGGATTCTGGCAGAAGGAAATATTGATATTGAGTACATGTATTCTCTCTTCACCCACAAGGAGGGCAAGGCGTATATGGTTTTCCGTATATCCGATGAAGAGGCCTTCGTTTCCTTGCTTGAACAGCACGGTATGAAGCCTGCCGACAAGGAAGAATTGGATCTGAAACAATAAAAGAAAAAGAGCCGTGACCTGCCGGTCACGGCTCTTGGCTATAGAAAAGGTGCACAGTCAAAGACTGTGCACCTTTCCGTTTCTTACTTCTTCCTTTATATTACTCCACGATACGTCTTGCACCGATGTATCGAGGGGCGTAATATTCGTGATCCAAACTGGTGATCTTCACACCGCCGCCTGCTGCATGGATGAACAGGTTGTCGCCCATATAAATACCCACATGGGAGGCAGCGGCAGAGGTTGCATATGTATTGGTAAAGAAGACCAGATCGCCGACCTTCAGATTGCTGACGCTGTAGCCATTGGTCAGCTGCTGGGCGGCAGTGCGCTTCAGGGTGTAACCCATCTGCTTGAACACATACTGCGTGAAACCGGAGCAGTCAAAGCCATTGGGAGAGGTGCCGCCCCAGACATAAGGCACGCCCATATAGTCCTGCGCCAGAGCCACGATCTTCTGACCCATGGTCTCTACAACGGGGGACTTGCCCACAGTAAGCTGAGCGTTGAACTTGGGGGCTTCCATCAGTGCCACCAGATCGGAGCGGATATAACCGGTCTGACCGTTGTACTGAACCTTGTACCAACCGCAGTTAAAGCCGATGATGTAAGCAGTCTCGCCCTGAGAAAGGGTAGCCAGCAGTTCAGAGTTCACATCGGGAGCAGAACGCAGATTTACGCTGCCGCTCTCCACGATGGCATCGCCCAGTTCCACGTTCTTCTTGTCGTGGAAGGTCAGATAATCCTTGTGCATGTAGCCCACGATCAGATTGTAGTCGACCAGATACCAGTCACCGACCTGACGGATAATGACCACGTTGTCGCCGATACCGGCATTGGCCAGAATTTCAGCATCGGTGTTGGGCTTTGCACGCAGCCGCAGGCCGCCTGTTTCAACAACGCCGATGCCGGTTTTGAGTTCTATTGCAGATGCACCCACGATCATGGATGCCAGAATACAAACGGCGAGCGTCGCCGTCAAAAGTCGTTTGAGAATTTTCATGATGTACCTCCGTGTCTTCCCAAGAGGCTTACTTAGAAGCCAGCGCTCTCTCCAGCCACACACAGCCAACATCCAATGCCGTGTAGAAGCCGTCTTTTTCGCTCTTTTTTACGACCCGGTCACGAGCGCGCACAGAGGGGTCGGTGAGCTGCAATTGTACGGAAACCTTAGTTGCCAGATCCAGATCATGCTCTTTCTTGGTTTCCAAAACCTGAAGCATGACGATGTATTTGTCGGCCATGGAGCCGTAATAGATCAGGTTGTCCTTTCTCATCAAGGGGCGACCCTTGTAGGTGAGCATTTGTTCAGCCATGAGAACCTCCTGGAAATAATGTAACCAAATTGTAACACATTGACTTCTGATTGTCAACCATAGATTGACATAATCACAGAATTATTTTCAAAATGTTACTTTTTGATCCGTGTTGCGAGGGATGTTTTGGATGTTTGGGAAGACAGGGGTACAACAGATAGGGAAGAAAAACAGGCGGCCGTTTGGGCCGCCTGATGACCTACGAAATATCAATCAAACAGATAATGCCGGACCAGCTCCTGCAGGAGCTCATCACGATCAAGCTTGCAGATCAGGCTTCTGGCATTGTTATAGTTGGTGATGTAGGTTGGGTCCTCGGAAAGCAGATAGCCGACGATCTGATTGATGGGATTGTATCCCTTTTCGTTCAGAGAATGATACACGGCGGACAGAATTGCCTTCATCTCCTGTGTGGAATCATCAGGGACCATGAACTTGATGGTATTACCTTCCATGCGGTCTACCTCCTTACGAGTTTTGCGATATAAAGTATCTTACTCTATTTTTCACGGATTGTAAAGGGAAATCTTCCTCAGCCGGTGATAAATTCCTTGGCATAGGGGAGGGTTTCGATCCATGCGCAGAACTCGCGCCACTCGGGCAGCCGATGGGTACGGCGCTGGGCGTAGATGGTTTTGAGCTGACGATAGTTGGTGGTCATACCGGCAGTCAGCTGGAAGCCGCAGGGATTGGACATGAGAAGACGCAGATAGTCCTCGGGATCCTTGGTCTCGTTATACTTTGCAGCCAGCTCTTTGACGATCTCAATAATACGGGGATCGGTATGAGAATCGTACTGCTTATCAAGGTCAAACTGCGCAATACGGTGCATAGTAGACTGGCTGGAAACAAAGTTGAGGAATGTATAACGCTCTGCTTCCGTCCAAGCTTTGACTGTGTAAGTCAGATCGAACTGCACCAGAACGCCGGTGAGCCACTGGTCATGACCTGTACCTTTTTCGCAGCCTGCCAGAGCCAGAATGCCCTTGGTCACGTCGGAATTGAGGGTGGAAATGTCCACGCTCATGGGATACTTGGCGCGGATGATGCTCTCATCCAGACCATAAACCTTGGTATTGGTAATGATACCATGATCCTTCACAGAATATTCACTCATAATGCTGCCTCCAAAAAAGAACTGTGGCATCATTATACCACAGTTCTTTCTCTATTTCAATAAAACTTATCGGATCTCTACACCAAGATCTGTCTTGAGTTTGTCGAGAACCTTATTCACAACACCAACGGAATCCTCATCTGTCAGTGTACGGTCATCGGCGCGAAGCTCCAGAGAGAATGCCATGGACTTCTTGCCCTCGGGCACACCCTTGCCGCGGTAGATGTCAAACAATGTCACCTTGCGCAGCAGCTTGCCGCCGGCAGCCGTGATGCAGTCTTCCAGCTGTGCCACAGTCATGGCTTCCTCACAGACCAGGGCCAGATCTCGGGTCACGGAAGGATACTTGGGCAGAGGCGTGTAAGTTGCCTCGGGCAGACACAGGGTGATCAGCTTGCTGAAATCAATCTCAGCACAGTAGACTTCGCAATCAATGCCATAGTTCCCGCACACCATGGGATGGACCTGACCCATGAAGCCCACATCCACACCGTCTACGGCGACCTTGGCGCAGCGACCGGGATGGTAGGAGGGATTGTCGGAAACAGCGCTGTAACGGGCTTTCTTGACACGCAGTGCGGAGAAGATGGCTTCCAGTTCGCCCTTAAGGGTGAAGAAGGTCTCCTTTGCACCGTAAGTGCCCAGCAGCAGCATCTTAGGCTCTTCGGGTAGAACTTCGCCTTCCTTGGGCAGATAGATCTTTGCCAGCTCATAAAGCTTCACAGTCTTGTTGTGATAAGCGTTGTTGCGGCTGAGGATCTCCAGCATGGAGGGCAGAGCGATGGTGCGCATGATGGAAGTATCTTCACCCAGAGGATTCTGGATGCGGATGGCATTGCGCAGGCAGGAATCTTCGGGCAGGCAGATCTTGTCAAACACGGCAGGGGAGACGAAGGAGTAGGTGATGATCTCGCTGAAGCCCAGAGCTCTGCACACAGAACCTGCCTTGGTCTCCATGATCATCTCATTGGAGTAGCCGCCCTGAGTAGAGGTCTTGAAGGCGGTGGTGGCGATCTCATTGTAGCCGTAGCTTCTGCCCACTTCCTCAGCGATGTCTGCCATCAGGTTCAGATCGGGACGGAAGGAGGGGACAAGAATGGTGTCGCCTTCCACAGGGATCTCCAGACGGGCCAGATAATCCACCATCTGCTCCTTGGAAATGTCGGTGCCCAGAAGACGGTTGATCTTTTCGGGCTCCAGAGGCAGAGTCTTGGGCTGAGGAACATAGTTGATCACATCGATGGTGCCGTCCAGCACATCACCGGCGCAGAGCAGCTCCACCAGTTCGCAGGCGCGCTGCACAGCGGGAACAGTCATCATGGGGTCGAGATTCTTCTCGAATTTGCCGGAAGCTTCGGTGCGCATACCCAGCGCCAGAGCAGTCTGACGGATGGAAGTACCGTTGAAGTTGGCAGATTCGAACACCACTGTGGTGGTGTCGTCCATGATCTCAGAGTTTTCGCCGCCCATGATACCGGCAAGACCGATGGCGCGGGTGTCATCGGCGATGACCAGCATACCGGCGTTCAGGTCGCGGACATTGCCATCGAGAGTAGTCAGCTTCTCGCCGTCTTCCGCTTCACGCACTACGATCTTGCCGGAGGTGATGTAGCGGTAGTCGAATGCGTGCATGGGCTGGCCATATTCCAACATGACATAGTTGGTGATATCGACAATGTTGTTGATGGGACGCACACCGTTGGCGCGCAGTCTCTGACGCAGCCACTTGGGAGAGGGCGCGATCTTCACATTGGCGACCATGCGGGCGGTATAGCGGTTGCACAGCTCTGCGGCAGGAACTTCCACATCCAGCTTTTCAAAGATGGAGCCGGCGTCGGAACCCTTGACCACAGGCTCATGATGCTTCATGGGCTTGTTGAAAGCGGCGGCTGCTTCACGGGCAAGACCGATCACGGAGTAGCAGTCGGGGCGGTTGTTGGTGATCTCGAACTCCACCACGGTGTCGCAGTTGCCAATGACCTCATTGATATCCTGACCGACTTTGCAGTCTTCGTCGTTGAGAATCCAGATGCCGTCTTCATAAGCACCGGGCAGATCGTTCTGAGTCAGACCCAGCTCCAGATAAGAGCACAGCATGCCATTGGACTTTTCGCCTCTGAGCTTGCCCTTGGTGATGTGGATGCCGCCGGGCAGATAGGAGTTGTGCAGGGCAGCGGGAACCAGATCGCCCTCATGGACATTCTGGGCACCGGTGACGATCTGCACAGGCTCTTCTTCGCCGATGTCGATCTGGCAGACCCACATATGGTCGGAGTTTTCATGGCGGACGATGGAAACCACCTTGCCAACCACGACGTTTTTGATCTCAGCGTCCATGCGCTCATAAGTTTCGACCTTCTGACCGAAGATGGTCATAGTCTCCACAAATTCTTTATCGGAAACGTGGCTCAAATCCACAAATTCTTCATTGATCCAATTTCTGTTTACATTCATTGACAAACCCTCCTCAGAACTGGCTCAAGAATCGTACGTCGTTGTCGAAGATCAGACGCAGATCATTGATGCGCAGGCGGCCCATAGCCATACGTTCCAGACCCATGCCGAATGCGAAACCGGAGTACTTCTCGGGATCGATGCCGCAGTTTTCCAGAACGTAGGGATGCACCATACCTGCACCCAACAGTTCGATCCAGCCTTCACCATGACAGGTGGAGCAGACCTGGCCGTCCACCTCACCGGTGCCATGGCACTTATGGCACTGCATATCCATTTCGCAGCTGGGCTCGGTGAAGGGGAAATGATGGGGACGGAAGCGCATGACGGAGTCTTCGCCGTAGATCTTGCGCATAACGGTGGTCAGTGCGCCCTTCAGATCGCCCATGGTGATGTTTTCATCCACCACAAGACCCTCGATCTGGTGGAACATGGGGGAGTGCGTGGCATCGGCTTCATCCTTACGGAACACGCGTCCGGGAGCCAGCATGCACAGAGGCGGCTTGTGGTTCTCCATATAGCGGATCTGCATGGGGCTGGTCTGGGTGCGCAGCAGAACGCTGTCGTCATCGGTAAAGTAGAAGGTGTCGCTGCGGTCACGGGAGGGGTGACCGTCCTCAATGTTCAGACGGGTAAAGTTGTAGCTCGCCAGCTCCACTTCGGGGCCGTCCACGACCTGATAGCCCATGCCCACGAACATATCCTTGATCTCCTGCAGCACCATATTCATGGGGTGCTGATGACCGAGGGCAACTTCCTCACCGGGAATGGTCACATCGATGGCCTCGGCTTTCAGACGCTCTTCCATGGCTTTTGCTGCCAGAGCGGTCTTTGCTTTTTCCAGAGTTTCTTCGATCTCGGCACGGACGGCATTTGCCACCTGACCCATAATGGGACGCTCTTCGGCAGAGAGCTTACCCATCTGCTTCAGAACGGCGGTCAGTTCGCCCTTCTTACCAAGATACTTCACGCGCAGGTTTTCCAGTTCCTGCTGATCAGCCGCACCGCTCAGCGCGGCAAGGGCTTCCTGCCGGATCGTTTCCAGCTGCTGTTTCATTGCGTATTCTCCTTTATATCCAAATGTTTTTTATAAAATAAAAAAGTCTCTCATCCCACATAGGGACGAAAGACTGACTTCCGCGGTACCACCCGTATTCGCCAAAAGGCGCACTTGACACTGTTAACGGAGTGACCCGGCAACACCCTACTGTGATTTCAGGCAGCAGCTCACGAGGGAAGGCCGCGGATCACCGGCTGGACAGTCACAGCACCCTGTCCTCTCTGAAAGCCGTTTGTTGATCTTTGACAACTCGATCTTCGCTTTTTTGTATTTACCGCCATATTCTAACACAGTTTTCCCATACTTGCAAGAAGGAATTTTGTGGAGTATAATTTACAGTGTATGGGAGGTGTTAGGGATGTCCATGATGTTTCTTTTGATGATCGCGGCGGTCATTTTGCTGGTAGCAGCCATTGTGTGGCTGGTGATCCGATGATCGCCTCTTGGGTCGCGGAACATACTTCCGTGTCACTGCTCCACAGCATCTGTCCTCCCAGAAAACAGGATATCCACAAAGGTGACTGCGGAAGACTTCTGCTCCTATGCGGTGCGGAAGGCTATACCGGTGCACCTTATCTTGCGGCGCAGGCGGCGCTGCGTAGTGGTGCAGGGCTGATCTTTACAGGAGTTCCCCGTGCAGTTTATCCCATTGTGGCAGCCAAGCTTCACGCGCCTATGGTATTTCCGCTTCCGGATCAGGACGGGAAACTGTCTGTGAAGGCGCTGGATCCAATCTTACCAAAACTTGAAACGGCAGATGCCTGTCTGCTGGGCCCCGGTCTTGGCAGAAGCGAGGAACTTGATGTCTTGGTTTGTGAGATCCTCCGCTGCTGCAAGTGCCCACTGGTGCTGGATGCCGATGGCATAAACGCAGTAAGCGGGCATATAGATATACTGCGTGAAGCAGCTTGTCCGATTATTCTCACACCTCATGAGGGAGAGTTTCGCCGTCTGACACAGCAGCAAGAGCAGGATCGAATTTCCGGCGCTGAGGCGCTTGCAAAGAATCTGCATGCCGTTGTGCTGCGGAAAGGACATAAAACCGTCATTACCGATGGAAAGAAGAGTTATGTAAACCAAACCGGTAATGCCGGAATGGCGACAGGCGGCAGCGGCGATGTGCTGGCAGGCATTATCACAGCACTTCTGGGGCAGGGCGCAGCGCCTTTGCAGGCAGCAGCGGCGGCAGCGTGGCTCCATGGTGCGGCAGGAGATCTGGCAGCGGAGAAACTCGGACAGTATGCTCTGGCGCCCACTGATATTATCGGACAGCTTTCACGACTTTTGCCATAGGAGATGAAAGCATGACCCGTAAAAGGTTTGCTGCCTTGCTGCTTCTTGTTTTGTGTCTGACAGGCTGCAAGGCGGAGGGGCCGACACAAACAGCGCTGGATCTGAGAACAAAGCTGATGCAGGCACAGACCTGCGGCTTTACGGCGCAGATCCGTTCCGATCACGGTGAGAAAGTCTATGAGTTTACAGCAGATGTCCGGTATTCCCCGGAAGAAACGGTGGTTGAGATCACGTCGCCGGAGGAACTGCAGGGCATCCGTGCCAAAGTGACGGAAGACGGCGCAAAGCTGGAATATGACGGTGTGGAGCTGACCTTCGGTACGCTGGCAAACGGGAAGGTATCGCCCATGTCAGCACCGTGGCTTCTGGTGCAGTGCTGGATCGGGGAGTATATTTCCCATGCAGGTGCGGACGGAGAACTGGAGCGGGTCACCTATCTGCGTGGTTATGATGATGAAGAGATCATGCTGGACACATGGCTGAATGTCGATGGGATCCCTGCTTATGCGGAGGTCGCCTATGATGGTGTCCGTTGCTTGAGTATACAGATCAGAGATTTCCAATTTTAAGGAGTATATATGAAATTACTGAAGAGGACCTGGGCAAATGTGGATATGGATGCACTGGCGCACAACTATGCCGCCATTCGTGCCCACGTACCGGGTAAAAGCAAATTCCTTGGTGTGATGAAGGCAGATGCCTATGGTCACGGCGCAGTTCCTGTGAGCCATGCGCTTGTGGAGCTGGGTGCAGACTATCTGGCAGTTTCCAATCTGGAGGAGGCTGTGCAGCTGCGCCGCGGCGGTGTCCGTGCACCGATTTTGATCTTGGGTTATACGCCGCCTTCCTATGCGGAAAACATGATTTATCTGGATCTGACCCAGGAGGTGCACAGTCTGGAATATGCCCGGCAGCTTGATATGGCGCTGGATGGCAGTAATTTTGTGCTCAATGTTCATTTGAAGCTGGATACGGGCATGACCAGAATCGGCTTTACTGCCTATGGTGATGAAGCCTGCCTGCAGGATCTTGTGCAGGCATCCAAGCTTTCTCATTTGCACGTGGAAGGCGCATTTATGCATTTCTGTGTGGCTGACAGCGCCGCACAGGAGGACAAGACCTTTACCTACCTGCAGCATGAACGGTTTATAAATGCCCTTTCCTATATGGAAAGCCATGGCATCAAGCCGGATATCCGCCATTGCTGCAATTCCGGTGCCACGCTCATGTATCCGGAATTTGCTATGGATATGATCAGACCAGGTATTCTGACCTACGGTGTCAATCCTTCGGAGGACACGAAGGGGATTCTGGAACTGAGACCTATGCTTAGTCTGTATACCTCTGTTTCGCAGGTTCGCCAGATTCCTGCCGGAACAGATGTCAGCTATGGCAGAACCTATAAAACGGAGGGAGATCGCCGTCTGGCAGTACTTGCCATCGGTTATGCCGATGGTTTGCAGCGCAGACTCTCCGGCAGCGTAAAATTTATGGTGCGCGGGAAGTTTGTTCCTGTTGTGGGCCGCATCTGTATGGACATGTGTATGGTGGATGTGACGGATGTTCCTGATGTGCAGCCGGGCAATGAGGTCATGATCATCGGCACGGAGCTCCCTTGTGAAGACATGGCATACCGTTTGGACACCATTGCGTATGAGATCCTCTGCGGCATCAACAAGCGCATTCCTCGGATATATTATCAAAACGGAAAGACTTCTGAGATTCTGCAGTACATCGTGTAAGCTTCTGTCATAGAATGACACGGGAGCCTTTTGGTGGTATAAAAACGCCGCTGCGTGGGAGAATATCAGTAGCTTGCAGACGCAGGCCACTATTTTTCGCGGAGTGTGAAGCGAATGGACACCAACGTAAAACGAGGCGATATCTTTTACGCCGATCTCAGCCCTGTGGTTGGCAGCGAGCAGGGCGGCACCCGACCTGTTCTGATCGTGCAGAACGACACCGGCAACAGACATTCACCGACAGTCATTGCGGCAGCCATCACCAGCCAGACCGGCAAAGCGAAGCTGCCCACTCATATTTCTTTGACCGGCAGGGAAGTGGGTCTGACCAAGGATTCCGTTGTGCTTCTCGAGCAGATCCGCACCATTGACAAACGCCGGCTGCGGGAACATATGGGGCATGTGGATGACCGTTTGATGAATCAGATTGATAATGCCATCGCTGTCAGCTTTGGCTTGCAGACTCCGTAATATGGACTGACCCTCCTGCATAGGCTTTATGCAGGAGGGCTTGTTTTATGGATCTACCTGTTATGCTGCATGAAGAAACTGTAGGCACCTGTACCTTGGAGGAAATGGGGCTGTATTGGATCATCCAATGCCGATGTAAGGTTTTGTCAGACAAAGTGGAGCGTTTATATGCCGGGGAACGTAAGCTGGGAGTACTGGAAAAAGAAGGGGAGCAGCTGACGCTCCGCAGGAGGCTTTCCAAGTCGTCCTGTCCGGAACTGCCGCCTGTCCTGGGGTATCTGACGCTGCATCCCACAGCGCCTAAAATGCCGCAAACGGAAGAAAAAACGGAATATGCTCCGTGGGAGGGCAGTATTCAAGGCTATGAACTCAAAGGCTTGCTTGATGGCGATCATGTGTTGTTTCCCTATGAAGAAAATGCACCATGTCCCTGTGAGCCACTATTCTGCTTCTTTGAGATTCGCGATGGTTATTGGCGCTTGCCGCTGGACGTATAATAAAAAACGGCTGTCTTTTGTAAGACAGCCGTTTTAGTTTTAATCGGTAAGGATGCGTCTTGCTGTGAGGTAGCGGTTGGCGTAGTAAGTTTCGTTCATGGAAGAAACGCGGACGCCGGAGGAGGGATTGGCAGCGTGGACAAAGTTGTTGTTACCGATGTAGATGCCAACGTGGTTTGCGTAAGAGCCGTTGCCGAAGAACACCAGGTCACCGACCTGCAGGTTGTTTCTGGAAACAGCCACACCATTGTTGTTCATCTGATCATCGGCTGTACGCTTGAGGCTGTAGCCGAACTTGCCGAAGCAGTAATACACCAGACCTGAGCAGTCAAAGCCGTCAGAGGGGCTTTCTGCGCCGTACACATAGGGGTAGCCTACATACTGCATAGCATAGTTGGCAATGTCGACAGCATCATCGCTGGCAGTATTGTCGATCTCTTCATAATCGTCCACATATTCGCCGTTGACATAGCCTGTCTTGCCCTTGTATTCCACCTGCACCCAGCCATTTTCGCAAATACCGGTGACGGTCAGATCGGTACCGTAATTGACTGTGCCGATAATGTCGGTTTCCTTGGACCACAAAGAGCGGATGTTCAGCGCGCTTGCATTGACGATCATATGCTTGTCCACACCTGTGATCTTCACATCTTCCACCACGGTGTTGTTGCCGGTCTCCACATTGCCGGAGCCTTGATTGTCTTCCACCACGACCTCAGCGGTGCGGATATAGTAGTAATACTCGTTCAGACTCTTATAGGCACGAAGGAACATTGCCATGGCTTCCTGTCGGGAAGCGTTGCCGTGGGGATCAAGATATGTACCGCTGTTTTCTGCCTTGCCATTGACGTAGCCGTAACGGACGCAGATCTGAGCAGCTTCCTTTGCCCACTGATCCACCTTGCCGGTATCGGCAAAGCTGCCCAGATAGCTTTCATCGGCAACAGGCTGGAAAGCGGATGCCTTGCAGAAGTTTTCAATGATCTGGAAGAACTCCTGGCGGGTCAGCTTGGCATTGGGCTTAAAGGTACCGTCGGGATAACCGCTGACGATACCAAGCTCATAAGCCTTGACGATGTACTCCGCCGTTGTGTCGGAAAAGTAGTCAGTCTGTTCCGGGATAATGGCATAACCGGTGATCTTTTCGAAGGAGTGGACAGCAAGCTCGCACATCTCCGCTCTTGTAATGTCCTTGGAAAGATCGAAATCCGAGAAGGATGAAGGGAGCAGCCCCAACTGCTGCATTTCTCTTAAGCTTGGCTCAAACCAGGCAGCAACACCGGTGTAGCCTGCCGATGCCATGGGCACAGCAGAAAACAGCAGGATCAGACATAAAAGCAGGGATAGGATTTTTGTTTTCAGTTTCATACATTACACCTCGATCATAAGTCCCACAGGGCAGTGGTCGGAGCCGAAAACATCATGATAGATGGGTGTTTCGGCGATGCGTTCTTTCAGTCGGTCGGAAACCAGGAAATAGTCGATGCGCCAGCCTGCGTTGTTCTTTCTGGCATTGAAGCGATAGCTCCACCAGGAGTATGCACCCACAGTATCGGGGTACCGGTAGCGGAAGGAATCGGTGAAACCTGCCTCCAGCAGCATGGAAAACTTTGCGCGCTCTTCATCGGAAAAACCGGCATTGCCGCGATTGGGACCGGGATTTTTCAAATCGATCTCCTGGTGGGCAACATTATAATCTGCACAGGCGATCACAGGCTTGACCTTGTCCAGCTTCATCAGATGGCAGCGATAGGCATCGTCCCAAGCCATGCGGTGATCCAAACGCTTCAGTCCGTCCTGTGCGTTGGGTGTGTAGCAGTTGACCAGATAGAAGTCCGGATACTCCAGCGTGATGCAGCGTCCCTCTGTGTCCAGTGCTTCCACACCGAGACCGTAGGTCACAGACAGGGGCTTTTCCTTTGCAAAAATGGCGGTGCCGGAATAGCCTTTCTTTTCGGCATAGCACCAGAACTGCTCATAACCGGGAAGAGCAAGATCCACTTGTCCTTCCTGCAGCTTGGTCTCCTGCAGGCAGAAAAAGTCAGCATCGGCTGCAGAGAAGAATTCTTCGAATCCCTTTTGTAAGCAGGCACGCAGTCCGTTGACGTTCCAAGAAATAAACTTCATGTGTTTCTCCATTTGGTTTCCATAATACTTTTGTTGCCCACATAGTATACCAGAATTCGACAGATCCGACAAGGGGTTAATCAAAATCTTGGCGCGGCAGTTGTTTTTTTAGCGAGATTGTGGTATAACAAAGCCATGAATATCCGAGTGAGTTTATCTGTTCTTTCCTGCAAGTTCTGCCGCCTTGCGCTTCGGCTGCTGGGTCGCGGAGGCACAGATTTCCCGGGCCGCGTGGCTCTGAAGGTCTGCCCCGATGTGCTGGGAAGACTGGCAAAGAACGTGACGACCATTATCGTCACGGGCACCAATGGCAAGACAACGACTGCCCGTATGATCGAGCAAGCTCTTTCTGACAGCGGAATTTCTTACTTTGCCAATCGATCCGGCGCAAATCTTCTCAGCGGTGTGACCGCAGAATTTGCCATGCACTCGTCAATGACAGGCAAGTGCAAATATGAATATGCAGTCATTGAGGCTGACGAAGCTGCCTTCAAGACCATTGGTAAATTGGTCGATGCCAAAGCTGTTGTGGTCACCAATGTTTTCAGCGATCAGCTTGATCGATATGGCGAGGTGACACAGACGCTGGAGAATATCCGAATCGGCATTTCCCACAGCAAGAATGCGGTTCTTTGTTTGAATGCAGACGATTCTCTGACCGGCTCTCTGGCTGAAACCGTGGATAACCCTGTCGTTTTCTACGGTGTGGATACCCCCATTTACAAGACCCGTGTGGCAGAAAGTTCCGATGCACCCTTCTGTCGCGTGTGTAAGCATGAGTATGAGTACGACTATGTGACTTACGGTCATCTGGGAGGTTACCGCTGCCCCAACTGCGGCGCCAAGCGTCCTCAGCCGCAGGTCAGTGTGAAAGAGGTCATAGCTTCCGATGCCGAGCATTCACAGGTCGTTATGACTCAAAATGGCGAGGAATATCCTACCACCATCAATCTGCCTGGTGGCTACAATATCTACAATGCCTGTTCAACCATGGCATGTGGTGCAGCACTGGGGCTTGATCCGCAGGTGGTGTCCAAGTCCCTTTCCGCATTTTCCTGTGCTTTCGGCAGAATGGAAAAGTTTGATATCAACAATGTGCCCCTGCGCATGATTCTGATCAAGAATCCTGCCGGCTGCAATCAGGTGCTGAACTTCCTGACACAGATGGAAGAACCTTTCACCTTTGCCGTATGTCTGACGGATCATACTCAGGATGGCAGAGATATCAGCTGGATCTGGGATGTGGATATTGAGCGCCTTGTTGCCATGGGCGACATGATCGGCAAGGTGCTGGTCTCCGGCAATCGAGCTGATGATATGGCGCTGCGGTTTAAGTATGCAGGTCTTCCTATGGAGAAGCTGGAAGTGGTACGTGATTATCTGGATCTGACCAATGCCTGTGTGGCAGAGGGAAGACCCTGCTATATCATGCCTACCTATACCGCCATGCTGGATCTGCGCGGCACCATCAGCAAACACTTTGGCTTTAAGGCTTTCTGGGAATAAGGAGGACATATGGAACTGAAGATCTGTCATCTTTATCCCGATGTGATGAATCTCTCCGGTGATCGCGGCAACGTGATCTGCATGGAAAAGCGCCTTGCCTGGCGTGGTATTGATGTGGTCACGACGGGCATCACCATTGGTGAAAACCTGCAGGCATCGGACTTTGACCTGTTCTTCCTTGGGAACGGTCAGCCCTTTGAGCAGGCACTTTTGCTGCAGGATCTGGCAGGAGAGAAGGCAGCGCAGCTGAAGTCTGCAGCAGCGGACGGATTACCCATCCTTGCCATTTGCGGTGGTTATCAGCTGCTGGGCAATTCCTATGAGACTGCCGATGGCACTATACTGGACGGTGCAGGTGTGCTGGATGTGCAGACAAAATGTGTCGGCAAACGTCTGGTCGGTGACTATGCCTTTACCTGCGAAGAACTGGGAGAAACCATTGTTGGCTTTGAAAATCATGCCGGCAAGACATGGCTCGGCAGCGCTGTCAAGCCCTTTGGTGCAGCTGTCCCGGGTCATGGCAACAACGGAGAGGACGGCACAGAGGGTGCAAGATACAACAATGTGTTTGCCTCCTATGCCCATGGCTGTCTGCTTCCCAAGAACCCCAAACTTTGCGATCATATCCTCAAGATCGCGCTGGAGCGGAAATACGGTAGTGCCGAACTGGCACCGCTGGACGACACACTGGAGCTGACTGCTCACGCATATGTGGAAACAAAGCTTGAAAAATAAGAAAAGATGCCTTCCGATCGGAAGGCATCTTCTTTTATACTGAGTATCGCTGCGGATCATCGGTGATGCTTATCAGCATTTCTCTGAGCTTTTTCAGATCACGGAATGTGTCCGGGCGCTTGGTGATATCACGAAGCAACGCCGAGGGGTGGTACATTGCCATAAAGCGGATACCGCCTTTGTCAAACCAAACACCGTGCTCCTTAGTGATCTTAAAATCTTCGCTGATCAGCTTTTGCGCGGCAATTCTGCCAAGACAGACGATGATCTTAGGCTGCAAAAGCTTTGTCTGCATCCGCAGCCAGCCGATGCAGGCTTCCTGCTCTGTGGGCAGAGGGTCTCTGTTCTGAGGCGGTCGGCACTTGACGATGTTGCCAATGTAGCAGTTGTGCCGCCCAAGACCAATTATGGAGAGCATATCATCCAGAAACTGTCCCGCAGGCCCCACAAAAGGCTCGCCCTGCAGATCCTCTTGTCCACCGGGCCCTTCACCCACGAACAGTACTTCAGCATCTGTGGGGCCAACTCCAAAGACCACATTCTGTCTGGTTTTGGCAAGCTCACACTTGTCGCATTGAAGACATGCTTGTTTTAAGGCTTCCCAGTCCATGGACAACACCCTTTCTTCATTCGTCGGGGAAGAAATTGCGGAACTTCTGACGTCTGTTTTTCACTTCCAGTGCACGTCTGCGTGCTGCGATCTTCTGCTTGCGCATTCTGCGGCGGTAGACCTGCATCCAGATCACATACAGTAAGATCAGCGCCACACCGGTGAGGAGAATTCCCAACAGCCATTTCCACCAGGCACCGGAGCCGACACCTCTTGTATCCACTCTGCGGCTGACAGCAGCCTGTGCAACGGAGGTGATGGCAGCAATATCGCTTTTGCCAAGAATCATCCCCTTGTAGCTGACGGTAACGGAGCCAAGCACATCGCCGGCCTCCACAGGCGCTTCTACGGAGGCGGAATTGAGCTGGACATCCAGCACGATGTCATCAGAGGTATAAGCTGCGTCGATAAGCGTACGTACTTCGTGCGTAGGTGCCAGCGCCACCGTTCTGGTGTTTTCCGACTGTGTTACTTCGATCTCAGCAATGGGATAGAGCGTGCTCATGACCGTTGCGATTTCGTAGTTTTCAAAGGCATATTCAAACAAATTGATGGTCTCGGGGAAGCTTCTGCGCACCCAGTTGCCGTTTTCGTCCTCTTTGATGGGAGCACCCATCATAATGGACAGCAGCTGCATATTTCCGTCATCGGCAGTGGACGCAAGGCAGCACTGGGCAGGTGTGGTAAAGCCTGTCTTGATGCCGGCAGCTTTGGAATAACGGTAGTTGTTGGAAGCAGAATCCACCAGCAGCATATTGGTGGAGGTGAGCTTTCTTTCCTCGGACATATTGGTAGCGGGCACAGTGTATTCCGCAACACTAGTGATGGTGCGGAAGTTCTTGTCTTTCAGTGCCTCACGGGCGATCAAGGACAGATCGTATGCCGTGGTATAATGATCCTCGTCATGCAGACCGTGGGGATTGGCAAAGTGGGTATTGATACAGCCAAGCTCCCGTGCTGTTTCATTCATCAGCTCCACAAAGGCTTCCACAGAGCCGGAGATGTATTCTGCGATCACATGGCAGGCTTCGTTGGCAGAAGCGACCATGGTGCAATAGAGCATATTCTCCAGGGTCATTTCTTCGCCTTCCATCAGATCTGCCGTACTGCCGGACTCGTGCAGATTTTCCAGCGCGGTAGCAGAAACCGTGAGCACATCGTCCAGCTTGCCGTGTTTCAAAGCCAGATAGCAGGTCATGATCTTGGTCAGAGAAGCAGGATAGTTCTTCTCATGGATATCCAGAGCATAGAGCACCTTGTCAGAAGTAAGTTCAATGAGAATGGCTGCGTGAGGCTCATCCTTAAAAATATCGCTGACATCTGCATATTCCTTAACGACAAAGCCTTCTGAATTTTGAATACGCAGCCCGGCAGCAGGATCGACTTCCTCTGCGGGCACTTCTTCCTCAGTCGGCTCAGTTGCGGCAGCGCAGATGACAAGAGAAAACAGCATCAGTATAGTTAATAACAGACAGATCCATTTATTTGCTTTCATAGTAACTCCTATTGCATTCGGCATTGCCGAAGTATATTCTTATGTGTTATAATATATCAAAGTATACCCAATTGTCAATGAATGGAGGCTCAGGCATGTCGCAGAAAAAACTATCCGCTGTGATATACGGTGTCCTTTTGGCACTTTGCCTGCTTGCCCTTGGTTACCTTTGGGGATTTAATCAAGCTTCCACGGATGTGACCGTCACGATCATGCCTTCCGAAAATGAAAGACGAGCAGCAGTTGTCAGATCGCAGATCCCTGTTGAGCAGGGTGCCCTGACGAATGTGATAGATCTTAATACAGCCGATCAGCAAGCGTTGGAAACGCTTCCTGGAATAGGCCCTGCTCTTGCAGAAAGGATCCTTGCCTACCGTGACGAGATCGGAGCATTTTCCGCAAAAGAACAGCTGCTGAATGTGGAGGGAATCGGTCAGAAACGATTTGAAGATATTGCGCCATGGATCACCATAGGAGGAACACCATGAGAATACTTGTTGTTGATGATGAAAGACTGCTGGTCAAGGGCATCAAATTCAATCTGGAAAACGATGGCTACGAGGTGGTCACAGGCTCGGATGGTGTTGAGGCATTGGAGATCGCATCAAATCAGCAGATCGATCTGATCATTCTGGATCTTATGATGCCGCGGATGGACGGACTGGAAGCCTGTCAGCGTATCCGGGAGTTTTCTGATGTGCCCATTATCATGCTGACTGCCAAAGCAGACGATATGGATAAGCTTCTGGGCTTTGAGCATGGCGCAGATGATTATATCACAAAGCCGTTCAACATTTTGGAACTGAAAGCCCGTGTCCGCGCCCTTCTGCGGCGCAGTGGTGGCGGCAGAAAAGAAACGGTCAAAAACATTCTGACTGTGGATCATATCACTTTGGATGTGGACGCACGCAACGCGCTGAAGGACGGCATCAGCACGGAATTGACGGCAAAGGAGTTTGACCTTATGGAGCTTCTTATGCGCAATCCCAACCGGGTCTACTCCCGGGAAACGCTGCTTGATACCATTTGGGGATATGAATACCACAGCGAGATCCGCACGGTGGATGTGCACATCCGCCGCCTGCGTGAGAAGCTGGAGCGAGACCCGGCAGAGCCGGAGCATATTATGACAAAGTGGGGAGTGGGCTACTATTTCAAAGTCTGACGAGCGCCGTTTCCGCCTTCCTGTCAGCAGTCAGCTGCGAAGTGCGGCGGCATATGTGATCTTGACTTCTCTCATGCTCCTGTTCCTCAACATCTACTCCGCAAGCACCACGAGAGATCTGATCTATCGTGGCAAGGAAGCATCCCTCTGGGATAAAGCGCAGATGATATCTTCTGCGTTCTCGGGCATAGAGAGTTTAAACGAAGAAAATACCGAACAGGTCATATCGGTTCTTGGTGATCTGAATGTTTCCCGAGTGATGATCACAGACGGCGTGGGAGCAACGCTCTATGATTCCCACCCGGAGCTGGAGCAGGCACCGCAGCAAAAGATCACAGAAGCGTTGCAGGGGATGGATGTATTCCAATGCCTGTATGACGCGGGTGTTCTGGAAAGTCATGCTGCAGCACCGGTCATGGTCTATGGCAGAGCCATGGGCTGTGTCTACATCTATGATGTGGATGCTGACCAAGGTGCCATCATTCAATCTCTGGAAACGACCATCGTGCGCATTTCCTTTGCGGTGGAAGCAGTTCTGGTGCTGTTTTCTGTCTTGTTTGCGTTTACTTCCTCTAAAAAAATGCGGCGGATTCTTGCATCTATGCAGAAGGCAAGAGAGGGCGAATACAGTCATAAGATCAAGTTCCATGGCACAGACGAATATGGCTTGATTGCAGGGGAGTTCAATAAACTGACAGACAGGCTTCAGATCTCGGAGCAGGCGCAGCGTCAGTTTGTTTCCGATGCATCTCATGAACTGAAAACGCCTCTGGCATCCATTAAGCTGCTGTCTGATTCTGTTCTGCAAAATGAGATGGATGCGGAGACCATGCGCGAATTCGTGGCGGATATCGGCAATGAAGCCGATCGTCTGACTCGTCTGACCCAGAAACTGCTTGCGATCTCCAAAGCGGAGCGGGTAGACCAGGAGCATGAAGTGGTGGATCTGGCACAGGTCATTTCCAAGGTGTTTAAAATGCTGGTCTCTTTGGCTGACACCAGAGGAATTCGTCTGACCTGTAATATGGAGCGCACCTGTACAGTGCTGACCATGGAAGATGATATGTATCAGATCGTTTTCAATTTGGTGGAAAACGCCATCAAGTATAATCGTGATGAGGGTCTGGTCCATGTGGATCTGAAGCAGACGGAAGAAGATGTGATTCTGACTGTGGAAGACACGGGCATTGGCATTCCGGAAGACGCGCTGGAGCACGTATTTGAGCGTTTCTATCGTGTGGATAAGGCAAGAAGCCGCGCGCAAGGCGGTTCCGGTCTTGGATTAAGCATCGTGCAGGAGCTTGTCTGCAGAAACTACGGCACGATCCAAGTCGAGCGCCGCGAAGAAGGCGGCACGCGCTTTATTGTGACCTTCCCCAATTTTGATATGGACGAAAAATAAAAGCGGCTTTGCCGCTTTTATTTTTTCCCTTCAAGGGTCTTTCTCAGATGGGACAGATCGTAAAACCCGCAAACCTGCGCGACCTGTGTCTTGGTCACAAGAGGATCCTCCAGCATTTCAAGTGCCTTCTTTTTTCTGTATTGTGCCAGATATTGCATAGGAGAACATCCGCACATGGTATGAAAGCTGCGCAGAAACGTGGAGCGTGAAAGAAATACTCGCTTGTAAAGATCCTCTGTGCTGATAGGGGAAGCATAATTCCTGTGAATATACTCCAAAGCATCCAGAATTTGCTGTTCATACTTGGCACGCTTTTTGGTGTCGTCAGCAGTTTGCCTGCTGAGCAAAATGGAGCAGGTATAGAGGATCTTCCACAGAAGATGCAGGCGAAAAGCTTCATTTCCGGGTTTGTTAAAAGGATGATCATCACGGAGCAAGTCCAGATCGTCTTGAAGCATCATCAGATCCTTTTGCTGCAGCTGCAAAAAAGGGGATGTGTGAGAGGCTGCGCGCAAATACGGCTCAATTTCCGTGAACAGCAGAAATCTTCCACGCAGCAGGCGTCCTTCAGTTCTTTTTGAATGACTTCGGGACGGACAAGAATGTGGAACACATCCATGTTTTCTGTGTCATAATAGGCATGAGGAACCATGGGAGGAATGATAAAGACAGCACCTGCTTTGACAGGAAGAGATGTGCCCATGATTTGATGCACGCCTCTGCCGGACAGGACGATATTGATCTCATAGAAGCTGTGGGTGTGCAGACAGATGGCATAATCGTGATAGGGGAATGCACGTACCTGCTCTTCCGGAGATCTGAAGTTATAATCTATGTCGCAATGAAATGTGATATCGGTTTGCATAGTACCTCCGTTTGAAACGCTTGTACCTGTTTTTGAAATATATCCTTGTTTGATTATACCGAAATGCTTGGTATAATGCAAATATAAAATAAGAAGGAGTGTGCTTATGGATCGTTTCGAACGTATCTGCATTTTGCGGGAAGGTGCAGTCGCACCGAGCATTACATACGATGAGTTTCGTCTGCACTTTTTTATGTATTTTCAAGAGCGTGGCATTGCCATTACGCAGGAGACCTACGGTGACGGTTACCTGTATGCTTGTTCCCGCGTGACACCCGTCATTGGCAGAGAGGAACTGATCGTAGGCAGAGCACTTTCAGAACTGTCTCCGGAGGATGCGGCTCTCTGGCAGCAGACCTATGAGCGCATTTCCGATGATGCTGCCGAAGAAGCGGGCATTGGACAGGATTCTCATATGTCTATTGATTATGATATGCTTTTGCGTTGTGGTATCAATGGCATTTTAAAAAGGATAGACTCCTTTGACGCCACACCTTTTTATATCTCCTGCCGTAAGTGCCTGCAGGGCGTTGCACTGCTTTCGCAGCGTTATGCGGCTCTGGCGCAGGAGCTGGCGCTGCAGGAAACGAATGAAAGAAGGGCACAGGAGCTGCGTACCATCGCCGCTATCTGCGCCAAAGTTCCCATGGAGCCGGCAGAAAGCTTCTATGAAGCGGTGCAGGCTGTCCATTTTGTGACCTATTGTCTTTCTTATGCGCCCATTCGTGCGTACTATCAGCAGTATCAGTTGGGTCATCCGGATCGGTATCTGCTGCCGTTCTATGAAAAAGACCTTGCTGCAGGAACGCTGACCGGGGAGGAAGCGCAGGAACTTCTGGATTGCCTTGGTATTCAGATCAATCGCCGTGTACCTCGAGGACTTTCCAGCGGATACATGGTAGGCGGTCGGGATGAGGCGGGCAATACGGTCTGCAATGACCTGACAATGATGGGATTACAGGTGATCGGAGACGTTCGACTGGTCTATCCTGCAGTGGGTCTTTGCTATCACAAAGATATGCCCGATAAAGTTTTGGAAAAAGCTTGTGAACTTCTGGCACAGGGCTGCTCTCACCCTGCCATTTTCAATGATGATGTCATTCAGGCAGGACTTTTGGAATATGGAGTTCCGCAGAAGGACACCTGTAACTATATCCACAGCACTTGTGTGGAGATCACACCGGTGGGTGCTTCCAATGTTTGGGTGGCAAGCCCTTACACAAACCTTGCACAGATATTGCTTGATGCCATGGATCGGGAGTATTCCGCATTTGCTGCGTTCTTGCAGCAGATCAAGGATGATCTGAAAAAAATCATTGGCAAAAACTTCTTGGATTACAACGAAAAGAGAAAATACCGCGCAGAGCATTGTTTCAATCCGCTTTTGTCCTGCTTTGTGGACGATTGCCTTGCATCGGGCAGGGATATTGAGCACGGAGGTGCGCGATATAACTGGATCATGCCCAGCTTCGTGGGTATGGGTAATCTGGCAGATTCCTTGTATGCAGTCAAGACGGTGGTCTTTGATAAAAAAGAAATGACCATGGTGCAGCTGAAAAAGGTCTTGGATCAGAATTTTGAAGGAAACGAGACCTTGCGTCTTCGTCTGCTCCATACCATTGCCAAATACGGAAATGACCATGATGAAGTGGATGAACTTGTCAAAGAAATGACCGGGTTTTTGGTGGAATGCTGCAAAGAGCACACGCCGATCTATCAAAATGCCCGTCTTGTGCCCAGCGTCTTCTGCTGGGTCAAGCATGAAATGTTTGGCTCCCAGACCGGCGCGACTCCGGACGGCAGACCGGCAGGCTTCCCTTTGGGTGACGGCTCCGGTCCTTGCCAGGGCAGAGAAAAACATGGCCCCACCGCATCGATTCTCTCCAGCACCAAATGGTCTCACAAAGAACTGATCGGCGGTGTGGCGGTCAATATGAAATTCAGCAAAAAGCATATGACCGGCGCATCCTGCCAAAAGATCATTGCCCTCATTAAGACTTATATGGCACGGGGCGGTTTTCAGCTGCAGATCAACGTGTTGGATGGCGAGACTCTGCGGAAGGCAAAACAGCAGCCGGAGCAGTATGGTGATCTGGTGGTACGCATTGGCGGCTACAGCGATTACTTTGTCCATCTGTCGGAAAATATGCAGGACGAAGTGATCCTGCGCACAGAGCATGAGGTGTGATCCTATGGAAACGGGAATGATTTCCAATATCCAGCGGTTTTGTCTGGATGACGGGCCGGGAATCAGGACGACTGTTTTCCTGAAGGGATGCTTTCTTCGCTGCAGTTGGTGTCATAATCCGGAGACAAAAGAGCAAAAGAAAGAGCTGTTCTTTGACGCGGAAAAATGTATCCGCTGCGGTGCCTGCGCCGCGGTATGCGAAAACCATGCGCACAAAATAGGACAGCTGCACGATCATGATCGACAGCTGTGCAGCGTTTGTGGTGTATGTACACGGAACTGCCCTGTAAATGCATTGGAGGTCACAGGAACAGAAATGACTGTGCAGCAGGTCATGGAGCAGGTGCTGCGTGATCGTGTGTTCTATGAAAATTCCATGGGCGGCATGACGCTGTCCGGCGGAGAACCGCTGCTGCAGTCGGAGTTTTCACGGCATCTTTTGCAGCAAGCAAAAAACGCAGGGCTTCACACCTGTGTGGAGACCTGCGGATATGGCAGCACAGATGCCTTGCATCGAATCGCAGAAGTGACAGATCTGTTTTTGTTTGACTGGAAGCTGACCGATCCTGCGCTTCATAAGAAATACACGGGTGTGGATAACCGCAAGATCAAGGAACACCTTCTGCTTCTTGATGAATGGGGAAAGTCTGTGGTGCTTCGCTGTCCTGTGATTCCCGGCATCAATGATACGCAGTCACACTTTGAAGGCATCGCAGATCTTGCAAATACACTGCATGCGATCCTTTCGGTGGAAATCATGCCATATCACGATCTTGGTGCCGATAAAAGCAGACGCCTTGCGGCGTATGCAGATACATTCCCTGTGCCTGCTGACGACGAAAAACACAAGTGGGAACGTGTTTTGCAAAAACTGACAGAAAAACAAATAAAAATTGGGTGAACGCGTATTGCGTTCACCCAATATCTTTTTAGGTAAGGCTTTCACCGGGAACAGTCAGATGGAAGGGATCAAGCACTTCATCGAGCTGCTTCTCATCCAGAAGCTTTTCTTCCTCCACCAGCTCACGGACGGTCTTGTCTGTCTTCAGAGCGGTCTTGGCAATGTCGGCAGCGTGCTTATAGCCAATGTGAGGTGTCAGAGCGGTGACGGTGCACACACTGTGGTCAAGCAGATACTGGCAGCGCTCTGCATTGGCAGTGATGCCCACGATGCAGTTGTCCACCAGAGTCTTGATCGCGCCGGTCATGGCGGTGATGGACTCAAACAGACGATAGAAAGCCACAGGCTCAAAAGCGTTCAGCTCCAGCTGACCTGCTTCTGCGCACATGGTGATGGTCATGTCGTTGCCGATGACGGCGTAAGCCACCTGAGAAACCACTTCGGGGATAACGGGATTGACCTTGCCGGGCATGATGGAGCTGCCGTTCTGCATGGCGGGCAGATTGATCTCACCGAAGCCCGTTCTGGGACCGGAGGACATGAGGCGCAGGTCGTTGCACATCTTGGAGAGGGTAACGGCACAGGCCTTGAGCATACCGGAAACAGCGACAATGCCGTCCAGGTTCTGTGTGCCGTCCACCAGGTCGGTGTTGTTGGTCACGGCAATGCCGGAAGCATCGGAAACATCACGGGCGATGTCTTCCAGATAAGCAGCAGGCACGTTGATGGCAGTGCCGATAGCAGTAGCGCCCATGTTCAGAACAGAGATCTGATCGCGGACGCGGCTGATGCGCTGCAGATCACGGGTGATGGCAGAAGCGTATGCATGGAACTCCTGACCCAGACGAATGGGAACAGCGTCCTGCAGCTGGGTACGACCGACTTTCAGAATGTCGTTGAACTCATCGGCCTTATCCAGCAAAGCTGCGTTCAGACGATGCAGCTGCTCCAGAAGCTCGGGAATCAGAGCCAGAGCTGCCAGCTTGCCGGAGGAGGGATAAATGTCGTTGGTGGACTGGGACATATTCACATGATCGTTAGGATGCACGATGGAGTAATCACCCTTCTTGCCACCGAGGATCTCGATGGCGCGGTTGGCGATGACTTCGTTGGCATTCATGTTGGCAGAGGTGCCGGCGCCGCCCTGAATGGGATCGACGATGAACTGGTCATGGAATTTGCCGGCCATGATATCATCACAGGCTTCCACAATGGCATCACAGATCTTGCGGTCGAGAATACCTGCACGATTGTTTGCATAGGCGCTGGCCTTTTTCAGTGCAGCGAGCATCTTGATCTGCATGGAATGCATCCGGTTGCCGGTGATATTAAAATTCAGATGACCGCGCAGAGACTGTACGCCGTAATAGGCGTCTTCGGGGACATTCAAAGTGCCGATGGAGTCGGCTTCAAGGCGCATATTAGCCATGGTGGAACTTCCTTTCGTGTTTAATTTCGCGAACATCATACTGTTTGTAAAACCGGTTGTAAATATCACGTTTTAAAATTGAAAGATAAAAATACTTTTGGGTATTTGCAAAAAAGAAATAAAAGTTGAACGGGAATGTAACTTTAAAAAATTAAGTGTGTCATAAGAATACAGAGAAAAGAATCTCTTCTTGCAAAATAAAAGCAATAAAGATATAATATTATCGAATGGAGGCGATAGGGATGGACGCAACTGACCGCTCGATTTTAAAGTCGCTGGCACACAATGCCAGAACACCTGTCAAACAGTTGGCGCAGGAGGCATTTTTGTCCTCTCCTGCTGCGTCATCAAGAGTGGAGCGCCTTGAAAAAAAGGGCGTGATAAAGGGCTACCAAGCCATGCTGGACTATGAAGCACTTGGGTTTCATATTATGGCGTTTGTCAACGTTGCCATTGCCCCTGAGCGGCAGCCTGCCTTTGTGGAATATGTCAGCGGCTGTCCCAATGTGCTGGAGTGCCACCATATTACGGGGCTTTACAGCCTAATATTAAAGGTTGCATTCTGTACCACCAGAGATTTGGAAGCTTTCGTGGGTTATTTGCAAAAGTATGGAAAGACGGAAACACAAGTGGTATTTTCCACCTTGGTGGAGCCTCGTCAGATCGTAGAATAAAGAAACGGCACACGGATGATCCTGTGTGCCGTTTCTTTATAGACTTTTGATCACAGCTTCTGCGCAGATCATGCCGTCCACTGCGGCGGACATGATGCCGCCGGCGTAGCCTGCACCTTCGCCGCAGGGATAAAGGCCGCGAACAGCCGACTGTTTTTCTTCATCTCTTAAGATCTTCACCGGGGAAGAGCTTCTGGTCTCCGGCGCAGTCAACACAGCATCGGCAGAGGCAAAGCCGTCCAGTCTGCCATCAAGCAGAGGAAGTGCCTGCTCCAGAGTTTTGGTGATTTTTTCCGGCAGCACATCATGAAGATCGCACAAGGTGATGCCGGGACGATAGGTGGGCACGATGCTGCCGATCTTCTCAGACGGGCGATGTGCAAGGAAATCACCTACCAGCTGACCGGGCGCACGGTAGTTTTCGCCGCCTGCCCGGAAGGCTGCCTGCTCGATCCGGCGCTGCCAATACATACCGCCAAGGACAGATTTATCCGGGAAATCCTCCGGAGTCAAGGTAACAAGTAAAGCTGCGTTGGCGTTTTCCCCGTCGCGGGCAACGAGGCTCATACCGTTTGTGACAACACCGCCTTCTTCCGATGCCGCTGCCACGACCTGTCCTCCGGGACACATACAGAAAGTGTATGCAGAGCTGCCGTCGGGCAGATGCACATTGAGTTTATAATCGGCAGCGGGCAGGGAAGGAATGCCTGCAAAACCGCCGTATTGGCTCTTGTCGATCATGGCTTGTTTATGCTCAATGCGCACACCCATGGAGAAGGGCTTGGGTTGCATGGGGATGTTCTGCTCATGCAGAGTCGTGAACGTATCGCGGGCGCTGTGGCCGATGGCAAGAATGACCTTGTCACAGGAAAGCAGCGTTTCCTGCCCATTTTGCATCACCCAAACACCGCAGATCTGGCCGTCGTTCAGCTCCAGTTTTGTCATCTGAGAATGGAACCGTACCTCGCCGCCAAGATGGATGATCTTTTCCCGGATGTTCTGCACTACAGTCAGCAAAACATCTGTGCCGACATGAGGTTTTGCATCAAACAAGATCTCACCGTGTGCGCCTGCATCTGCCAGCTGCTCCAAAACCCAGCGGCAGCGCTCGTTCTTTGTGCCGGTATTCAGCTTCCCATCGGAAAATGTACCGGCACCGCCTTCCCCAAACTGCACATTGCATTGAGGATCCAGCGTTCCGTCCTTCCAGAACTTTTGCACCTTTTCGTGTCTTGTGGCAGCATCTGCGCCGCGTTCAAGAACGATAGGCCGCTGACCTGCCATGGCAAGCACAAGGGCAGCGAACATTCCTGCAGGGCCGAAGCCGACCACGACAGGGCGCTGCTTTGCCTCATGCTGCGGCAGAGGAACTTCATAAACATAGTCCGCTGCGGCGCTGACCTTGGGATCCCGGATGCGCTTGAGGAGCTTGTCCTCACGTCCTTTGATCTCCACATCCACGGTGTAAATGATGCGCACATCGTGTTTTTTTCTGGCATCGATGGACTTTTTACGAATGTGAAGCTGCTTGATCTCATGTTCTTTGATATTCAATTGTCTGGTCGTTAGTTGAATCAGACGGTTTAAGTTATCATTAGGGGTCAAAGAAAGATCTCTGATCCGAATCATATTTTGTTTCCTCCAAGTTTTCCTGCAAGTCTGCCGGAGCTCCATGCCCACTGCAGATTGTAGCCACCGCAGTCGCCGTCGATATCCAGCACTTCCCCGGTGGCAAAGAGTCCGGGATTGCGTCTGCTTTCCAGGGTGTCGGGGCGGAATTCCGAGGTGGGAACGCCGCCTGCTGTGACCTGTGCCTGTTCTAAGCCCATCGTCCCTGTGATAGTCAGAGGGAAGAACTTGATCAAATGGGCGACCTTTTTGCAGTCTGCAGCAGATGCTGGCAGAGAAAGCTCCAGCCCTAAATACTGCAGAACGACTCTTCCCAATCGGTTGTGGAGTACACCGGTCAGAAAATCCTCCAACGGTGCCTCCGGCGCACCGGATTGCTTTTGCAGCAGGAAATCACACAGCTCTTCTTCCTGCATAGGCTGCAGCAGATCCAGCAGCAGAAGAAGATCTTTGCGGTCAGAAGCATATCTGGAGATCTCAAATACGGCAGGGCCGCTGATGCCGAAATCCGTAAACTGCACCTCTCCCCGGTTTTCCAGAAGGGTGGTGCCGTTTTGTTTCAGCGTCAGCTTTGCATCGGCACGTACGCCTTTGAGAGAACGGGTGAATGATGTGTCTGTCTTTAGCTGTACCAAAGAGGGGGAAAGGGAAGTGCAGCTGTGCCCCATGGAAGCAAGAAGACGGTATCCAAAGTCTGTTCCACCCAGTTTGCTTCCCGCAGCGCCGCCGCAGGCAACGATCAGCTTGTCGCAGTAGAAGCTTTCTTCCGCAGTCTTTACCGTATATCCCCGTGCTTTTTTGCCGATAGAAATAACTTCACGGCTGCACAGCACTTGCACACCGTGCCGCTCCAAAGCAAATCGAAGAACATCCACCACACTGTTGGCTTGATCGGAGAAGGGATAGACCTTACCGGAGTCTTCCGTCACAGTCAAAAGACCGAGGGATTTGAAATAAGTCAGCGTATCATCCACACCGAAGCGCTCCAATGCAAATCTTACAAATCCGGGATCTTCTCCATGATAGTGAGATACATCTGCATGGATGTTGGACAGATTGCACCGACCGTTTCCGGTTGCCAGAAGCTTTCGGCCCACTCGGTTCTGCCGCTCCAGCAGGGTGACGGTATTGTTGGGATCTTCCGCAGCGGTCAGTGCCGCCATCATTCCGCTGGCACCGCCGCCGATGACGAGAACTTTCATCTAAACACCTCCGATCATTCTGTATATTATAATACATTTGCGCTGTGTGCACAAGAAGCATTGCATTTTTAAAATTTTGTGGTAAAATCTAACCCATGGATAAACAAAAATGTATTGCAAAAGTGGCACAGTCGGAAGAAGACCGCATATTATTTGCCCGTGTATTTGATAGAATTGTCGGAGCCGAGCAGAAGAATATTCCGGGCTTTACCCATTTTCTTTCCCCGCGGGAGCAGGTGTTGACAAAGCAGATGCTGGCGCCCATGGAACCGATCTTCTATGGTGGTGCGTTGCAGGCAGAGCGTGCGATTTGCTGCTTCCTGCCGGACTATCTGGACGAAAGCTGCCTGCGGGAAGAAGCCCCCATTGCTGCTGTCCGTGCAGAATTCTTTGAAAAAGATGTGCTGACTCATCGTGATTTCCTGGGCGGTCTTATGGGCATAGGCATCAAGCGGGAAACTGTGGGAGATATCTACGTAGGTAGGGGTCAATGTGACTTCTTTCTCCTGCGTGAGATCCTGCCCTATGTGCTGGATAACTTCCTTTCGGCAGGCCGTACCAAGCTTCATCTGGAGCAGATCTCTCTTGATGAGGTACAGCTTCCCGAGATCACCGTCAAGCAGATCAAAGACACGGTGTCTTCTCTGCGATTGGACAGCATTGCAGGCTCCGGTTTTGGTCTTGCACGGGGGAAAGCCTGTGATCTGATCGCTGCTGGCAAAGTGTCTGTCAATGATCTGCCCTGCATGAAGGCGGATAAGCTTTTGCAGGAAGGGGATAAAGTCTCCGCCAGAGGTTTTGGCAAGCTGGTATTGACTCAGGTCGGCGGCAGAACGAAAAAAGACAGAATCTCTATTATCATAGAACGTTATCAATAGGAGTTATTATGGAACAGTATAAGATCGACCGTATCAATGCGCTTGCGAAGAGGTCCAAAGCAGAAGGACTGACGGAAGAAGAGAAGCAGGAACAGGCAGTTCTGCGCCGTGAGTATATCGACGCAGTCAAGGCGAGCCTGTGCGCCAATCTGGACAACACCTATGTGGTGGATCAAAAAGGCAATAAGCGAAAGCTTGGCAAGAAAGACTGAAAGAGAGAGGACTTGAGTCCTCTCTCTTTTTATGCCTCCATGGTGAAAACTCTGGCTGGGTTTTCAATACTGATATGGTTTAAAACATCCTGTGTGTAGCCGTTGGCAAGCATCAAGGGCCAGACGTCACGCTGCAGGTGTGCATAGCCATAACCACCAAATTGACGCAGCATGGTCTTGTAGACTGTGTCATGGGAGAACAGAAGTTTGTCCAGGTTTCCGCGTTCGATCTGCTCCAATACCGAGAAAATACGATCCTTGTCTGTGGGCAGGAACAGGGTTTTGCCCAGTACGCCGTCAAGACCAAAGAAGTCAAAGGAAATATAAGCACCTGCCTTTGCCATGGCGTCGATATAATCATGGTCGGGCAGCAGGGGGTCACAGTGGCACATGACAGTGCGGCTCAAATCGCCGCCATTGGCTGTCAGCACTTCAAAAATCTCCTGAGACTGATGCTCGATGCCGGGCTGATGGATCAAAATGGCAGCGCCGGTCTGCTTTTGGGCAATGGCAGCAGCCGCAAGGCTTTCGCGGTCTGCATCAGCGTGAATGCTCTCCACACCGACCTTGATAAAACCGGCTTTCACATCAGTACCCTCAAAGCCTTCCTGCAGATCGTGCAGGATGTGCTCTGCTTTTTGAAAGCGGTCAAGTTTGTTTTCTTTGTCTGTCAGAGAATTGTGGCAGTAATAGCCTGTGCCGAGGACAACATGAACACCGGAGCGCCGGGAAGCTTCCTTTGCTTTTGCGGCATCGGGATGGATGCCGCGCACGGTGCAGTCGCAGATCGTTCTGCCACCGGCTTCGCGGAACCACTCTAGCTCACGTACAGCAACTTCAATATCCTGCTGCGTGATATTGTGGGTGTAGTGCTGGAATTTGGCGCGGATCTGACTTAAATTTTCCAAACAGATCTTCCGGTTTCTCGGATCATCGGGATCGTTTTCGTCCAGATCCTTGGGAAGATAGACCTTCAAATCCCAGAAAATATGCTCATGGGGCAGAGTAAATCCCATCTCTTCCGGGGAAATGGGACCGCAAACAGTTTGCACATACTTCATGTTTGTCATCTCCAAAGCAAGAATAGTAGAAGCAGGTGTAAGATCAAAATTGCAGGCAGCCCCAGATAAAACTGGGGATGCTTTGTTTTGTGCCTGCAAATACGCATCCCCAGCAGCGCACCTGCGCTGCCGCCGAGGATCGCCATACCCATCAGCGCCGCCTCAGGGATTCTGTGTTTATGTCGTATGGCTTTTCTTTTATCAGCCAGCATAAGAATAAAGGCAGCCGCATTCATTATTAACAGGTAGTACCACAGGTATTGCATATCGTCCTCCGGAGGTGTTTTATGAAAAAACTGATAACATTGTCGCTGGTTTTTCTCGTGCTGACAGGCTGTGCCCGGCCTGTGTGGGAAACTGTTTCCGATACAGTCCCGGATGTGCCTGTCGTTGCCTGGCAAGAGAAAGCGTACAACATTGAACTGGGATTGCCGCAGGGCGTGGAGCTTCTGAACAGCAATGCCGGGTGGTCACTCTATACCGATGAGCAGGGACAGCTGCAGATCGAAACGGGAACATTTCTGGCGGCAGATCTTGCCGATGCGGTAAAGACGATCTCCGGCTACGATGAGCAGGAACTCAATATCCTGCAAACAGAGCGCTTCGGCTTACCGGAATACCAGTTCGCCTGGGTAAGTGCCTCCAAAGAGGGGAGCAGAGTTTGCCGTGCCGATCTTGTTATGAATGGCAGCGACTGTTATGCGGTAGTTTGCAGCACACCGGAGCAAGCGGGAAATACATTTGCAGATGAAGTGCGTCAAACCATTTCGACCTTTGGCTTGTATATGGATGAGGGTGTGTAGACAACGGAAAATCGCTCAATCAAACAGATAGAATTCTTTTTTGAGTTTTTCCAAAAGAGCCTCGCAGCCTGCTGTCACATCATTCCAAGTGTCCTGGAAATTTCCGGTGTACCATGGGTCAGATACATCGCGCCGCACACCGCACCAATCCAGCAGCAAGGAAAACTTCCCATCACGGTCTCCGCCGCAGATTCTGTTCATATTCCGCAGATTGGCGCTATCCATGCCGATCAAATGATCGTAATGCACATAATCGCCCTTTTCCAGAAGTCTTGCCGTCTTTCCGGAACTGGAAATGCCGTGCTCTGCCATGATTCTTCTGGCAGGCGGATATACAGGGCTGCCGATCTCATCGTAATGTGTAGCAGCCGATGCGATCTCAAATTGATCCTGCAGCTTTGCCTTTCTGACCATATCTTTTAAAACAAACTCTGCCATAGGGCTTCTGCAAATATTGCCGTGGCAGACAAACAGTATTTTGATCACAGTACACGCTCCAATTTTGTTTTTGTTATTTTAACATAAAGACAGTTTCATTTCCACCGTATAATCCGTATACAAACAAAAATTGTTTGCAACAAGATCTATCCATGGATTGCCACAAAAAAGAAAATCGACAAGCTTCAAGCTTGTCGATTTTCTTGGCGGAGTGGGAGGGATTTGAACCCTTGTAACAAGTTCTATAGCCATTGAGAATAGGGAATTAGCGGAGCGCGTTGCCAATTTCATTGCCATTTTTATTTTGCTTTTGGGAGACCGCCGGTGGTGATGCGGTATTTCCGGAGAGGCTTCTTTGCTTTTTGAGGATCCATCATGCCGGTGAAGTAAGTGTCCATCTTTGCTGCGACCTGCTGTCTGCCTGCGTCCATGGTGTGCGTATAGACCTGATGCATGACTTTGGTGGATGCCCAGCCGCCGCGGTCCATGGCATACTTGGGATCGATATTCAGCAGAGCCATGACGGAACTGTTCTGGTGGCGCATACGGTGGAAACCATAGCAGGGAACACCGGCAGCCTTGCAGACTTTGTCGAGCCGCCGCCATGCTGTCTGGGAGCAGACGGTCACTATGTGGTCGCCGCTTCTTTCACGTGCCTCGATCAGATGCAGGATATAGTCCGGGCAAATGATGGAGCGGGTGGACTTCGCTGTTTTTGTTCCCTTTGAAACGCGTTTATTGTTTTCATCCGGGACGAGCGCTTCCTGGACATGGATCACGCCTTTGCTCAGATCTACGGCATCCCACCGAAGCCCTGCGATCTCAGACCAGCGCAGGCCGAGCCAAAGAGCCAGCAGGGCTTCCAGTTCGATATTGCTGCCCTGCAGAGCGTGGAGCAGCTGCATGAGTTCCAAATCGGTGTAGATGGATTTTTCTTTTTGGGGATCTTCGCCAAGGGTCAGCTTGCCGATTCTGATATCATGATATCCAAGAACGCCGGTCACAAGACCAAGGGCATTGCCGATGGTTTTCCAGCCGACTTCTTTGGCATCGGCGTTGACGGCCCTTTGGACAGTTTGTGTTGTGATTTTGGCAAGTGGCATGTCCATGAGGTCCTGCAGCCTGTTGCGTTGGATGGTGCGGTATCCTCTGATGGTTGATGGGGAAAGGATCTCACTGCGATCCTCTATGTAGCGATCAATGGCTTTGGATAGCGTGATATTTTCCGGGCGGTTAGCGTTCTGCAGACCTGCCTTGACTGCCATGGCAGCGGCAACGGCAGCTTTCTCGGTGGAGCGGGTGATGGGCACATCCTGCCCATCCACTCGCACCCGGCAAAACCATTGTCCGCTGGGCAGCTTTCGCGCTTTTGGAATTTTCATATTGACCTCCTTGATTTTCGGAGGGGGCTATGCTACCATAAATGGGTAGACTGACCCCTTGATTTGTGTCTGTGGTTTTGTCTATTGCCGCTTTGGTGTTGCAGCACCGAAGCGGCGTTTTTATTTAATCTGAAGTTGCTTCGACGAAGGTATATCCTTCCCCTAAAAATGTGATTGGACTATCGGGAGCTGCAGAAACAATACAGTCATCACAAACAGGAAGCCAGAATGTGGCTACTTGAAAAAAATGAATACAGTCTGGACACTCAGATCCGGAATATCCGCAGTTGTAACAACACACATCTTCGGGATTGGGACGAGTGCCGTGAAGAGCAGCATTATATCCTTTGGAATAATCTGATGTGTTGTTATGATCTGATAATGCACGGTCTACAGAAGCGGTGGAAGGTGGAAGATTATTATTTGCTTGGTCGCGACCGTAAACGTATATGCCAATATGGGAGACTGCTACAGCAAGAATAATAATAAAAATAGATAAGCAAACCTGGAAGTGATGTTTTATGAAACCATAGGGCATATTATCTTTCAAACAAACAATTAACCAAATTAAGGCGAATGGAAGAAAGAAGAGAGGAAGTAAGCCTTCAAGCATATTAATACCTCAATGATTATGCTGCACGGCAGAAAGGAACGTGACAGCTTTGCCAAGGATCTCAATATCGTTGAGCGCTTCGCCTTCGTATTCCATATCGCCATACAGGGGATTGCAGGCCCGGAGGGTGATGCGATCGGAGCCCGGTGTGTAATAGACTCGTTTCAGGGTTGCTTCGCTGCCGATGCGGACGGCGGCGATCTCCCCGTTTTCAACCTGCTCTTGCTTGCGGATAAAAACGATATCACCGTCATAGATCCGGGCGTTGATCATGCTGTCGCCTTTGCAGCGAAGACAGAAGTCAGCATTGATATTGTCGGGGAATTGAAAGTGCTCCGAAACATTCTCAACAGCCAGAATAGGCTCTCCGCAGGCGATCGTACCAATGAGAGGATAGGATCGATTTTCCGGCAACGAAAAAATGTTGGAAGGTTGAGCTGAAAGATCAAAATCCCGTTCCATCCTATCACTCTTGTGGCAGATCCATGCGGGGTTGACATTCAGCACCCGAGAAATGGCTTCGATGACAGGAAGCTTGATCTTTTCAATAGTCCCTTTTTCATAACGTTGGATAGTAGATTTAGCAACACCAATTTCATCTGCTACATATTCCAACGTGAGGCCGAGAGCTTTTCTGCGCTGCTCAATTCTGAGACCGATTTTCTTGTTATCCATGAAAAACACCTCCTGGATAGTCTGATTGTAGCACAACAATTTGCACAGCGCAATAGAAAAAGCGAAAACTTAAAAGAAAAGTTGCATTATGCTATTGACAGACAGAAAGGAGTGTGATATTTTAGAGTTGCGTAGCGCAACAGATGAATTGGATTGGAGTGATATTATGCTGAATGTTCCTAAAGTTCGTGGTCGCATGGCTGAGTTATCTTTGACTCAGAATGATGTTGCAAGAGCACTTGACATCGCAGTTTCTACGGCGTGTCAAAAGTTGAACAGAGTTCGTCCTATGGATCTTGATGAAGCTGAGAAGTTGGCAAAGCTGCTGAAACTGGAAGATTGTCAGTTCGGAGAATATTTTTTTGCACAGTGAGTTGCGTAGTGCAACAATTGGTGCGAGTGTTTTCAGATGAAATCGGAAAGGAGCAGTATGTATGCCGAGGACAAGACTGGATAAATCGAACGAGCAGCACGCTGAAGTGAAGACGCTGCTGTGGGGCAATATCAAGAGAGATAATGCCAATCTGCAGGATGGCGCTGCCAAGCTGGGGATGAGCGCATCCACACTGTGCCGTAGATGCAAAGATCCGGGAAGCATGACACTGGATGAGTTTTTAAACTTCGGCCGGAAGTACCATGTGCCGATCGAGACCCTGCGTAGAGTACTGCGGTATTGATATGAAGCAGATCAGAAGTTGCGCGGGGTGCGCAAAGAGTTTTGAAGAGGACATGCTCAAGGGCAGGGCGGCGCTGCGGTGCGGCGCCCAAGGCTGGGGGCATGGTCGCGTGACAGTGGTGTATGCCAAAGGGCACCGGGCGGCGATGGAAGGAATCGAGTGCCCTGAGTGGTGCCCTATGCGAGGTACAGAAGTTAGATTGCCACAGCCGGTGTGAGCACCGGCTTCGCAATGACAGCTCCTTCTTTCATGAGGGAGCCTGTATGCAGGCAAGGGGTTGGCAGCTGGGCTCATTAACCCGGCTGTGCTGCGGTCCGACTCCGCAGGCCTGCGCCACCGGCGTCGAGGTGATGAGCTGTGCATCTGTTCCTTTGCGACGCGGAACAAGTGTGGATCGGCGCCACGATACAGGGATGTAGCCAAGCGGTAAAGGCATCGGACTTTGACTCCGATATCGTGTGTTCGATCCACGCCATCCCTGCCACAGTGAGGTCAAAGGGACAACCCCCGTTGGCTTCGCCAACAGCCCCCTGAAAAAGGGGGCACAAGATGCAAGCGTAGCTCAGTTGGCAAGAGAGTGATGGGAAACGCCCACAAGGTCGCAGGTTCGAGACCTGCCGCTTGCTCCAGCAGCGAAGGGAAATGCTGCATGAGTTTTGTTGCGAAGACGGCTCGGAAAGACGAGAAGTCGCTGCATTGCCGGTACCGATGCAGCGACGAAACATGGTCCTTTAACTCAACAGGTAGAGTATCCGGCTCATAACCGGAGCGTTCCGAGTTCGATCCTCGGGAGGACCACCAGATGCGGGTTTGGTGTAGTGGCAGCACAACAGCCTTCCAAGCTGTTGGGGCGAGTTCGAATCTCGTAATCCGCTCCAGGTCGTAGGGATACGACCTCCTTTCCAAACGCCCCGGACACCGAAGTGAGGGGGTGTGCACCGGCTTTTTTGACATGGGAAAGGCGCGGCGTGGATCGGTGCCAGTAAAAGCAGATTGCCACGGCTCCGTCGGAGCCGTGGCAATGACAGGCGGCGGGCGAGAGTCTGCCCACCCTACGGATGTGAGATCGGGGACGGAAGAGCGCTCCCTTTATATTGAAAACACGAAGGAGGACACACGAATGGATAGCGAATTGGAAATGATCTGCACGCGCAATGCGCAGGAGCGTCGGCTCAGAGAGGATCTGAACTGGATGGATCTGATGAGGCAGCTGCTGACAGCAGAGGGAAGACGGAAGGAAAAGCGAAAAGAGAGAATGAAGCAGTACCGCTGGACGCTGGCGGCAGTCAGAGTGGGACGGTTTCTGCTTCTGGTAATGAGTGCAGGATTGGCATGGATGGGCGCAGTGAAATGGGCAGCAGGCGGTGTGTTGATTTCTGCGCTCTTTCTTTTGTCCGAATACGACCTGCAGGGGAAGATCGAGGATCTGAGGAGGGGAAGAGAATGCTGAATGAAGCTCTGAAGAAACTGGATCCCAAGACAGCCACCGGGCAGAAGGAGAAGGTCATGGCTCCTTCGGTGGCAGAGGTCTTGAAAGATTTCTGTAAGCAGGATGCGGAATTTGCGCAGGCTGTCGCCCAGGGCGGCAGCTTCAAGGACTGTATGGCAGCTGTTGCCAGAGGTGTGGGTGGAAGTATTTCAGATATTGACGCCTACAAAAAGGCGGTGCAGTTTTATTTCCCGGGTGCGGAGATCCGGGTGCAGATGGAGATCGATCTGATCGGAGCAGCTGCAGGGAGTGAGATTGCCACGTCGGCTGCGCCTCCTCGCAATGACAGCGAGAGTCGGGGCATCGTGCTGAATTTGGAGGATTTCCTATGAGCAAGATTCTGATGGACTGCAACATCCCTACTGAGGAGCTTCCGGAGATCTTTGCGCAGTTTGATGGATACTTGGAAACTGAAGAAGAGGAAGCTCTCAGCGGGAAGTTCACACAGTACCTTTTCTATGAGACCTATGGGCGGAGGGACTTCCGGGAATGTGTATGTACCACCTGTGGAGTGTTCGAAGTGAACAAGGACGAGGTCCCCGGTTTTTTTCAGGCACACCACGGAGATGGGATCGAATGCCCAAGCTGCGGAACAAATGTGGAGGTATATAGCCTTGGTCGGATGCGGACAGGCAGCTCCCTGAAAGAATGGCAGAGAGCTGCGTTCATCCGCAAAGCCAAGGATGGCGGTATCCTGATCAGCGCAGGATATGCCACCAAGGATTACACCCCATATGATCTGCGGCCTTGCATTGACTGGAATGAAAAAAGCCGCACCTATCTGGCACCGGGAAAGCGGATGCAGTGGACAAAAGAACTGAGCAACTACTGGAACTGTATCTATGCGGAACCGGGAAAAGGCTGGGAGAGAGGTAAGTTTATCAAAGAGCCGTTCAATCCGTATATGTACACGAATGATGGCAGCTATTACCTGTTCGGCTGGGACAAGCTGATGGACAGCAGCCTCAAATACTGCCAGCTGGAAGAATGGTATCGTGCTATCGGTGAAGAGTGGCTGAGCGAAGAGAGCGAACCGGTGCGTCAGATCTATAAATATCTGGCGCGGTACACGGCGTATCCGCAAATGGAAATGGCGGTGAAACTGGGACTGAGCCGAGCAGTGGAAGAGCTGGTCATGGATGGAGTAAAAAATCACAAGTATCTCAACTGGAACGCCAAGAAGGTGCAGGACTTCCTGCGCATGAACAAGCAAGACGCCAATGCATTTCTGGAAGTCGGTGGAGACGTCCGTCAGCTGCGGCACTGCAAGGATGCGATGAAAACAGGAGTGTTCCGCTCGGTTTCGGAGTATTTGGAGAACGTAGCAGAAATGAACGGCACGGACAATCTGACCAAAGCGGCAGAGTGCGCCCGAATTGCCGGATGCAATATCAAGCAGGCGGTAAAGTACGTCCAAGGCCAGATGCCGCAGTGTTACAGATCGGGCGTCAGTATCAGCACGATCTTGCAATACTGGAAAGATTATCTGGATATGGCAAGGCAGCTTGACTATGACTTGTCGGAGCAGACCGTGGCCATGCCCAAGGATCTGAAGGAGCGGCATGATACGGCAGCCACCATGATCCGTGTGCAGCAGTCTGCAGAGGAACGGAAGAAGTATCAAAGTAGGTACAAGCAGCTGAAGAAACTCTATGAATTCAGCTACGGAGATCTTTCCATTATCGTGCCGCCTGATGCTCAGAGCATTACTCAGGAAGGGTATACTCTGCACCATTGCGTAGGCGGATACGCCAACCGTCATATGGAAGGCTTTGTGGATATCCTGTTTTTACGGCACAGCAGAAAACCGAATACCAGTTTTATCACCATCGAGATGAAGCCGAGAAAGTCGGTGCGAGATAAGGTCGTGCTGGTACAGATCCACGGGTATAAGAATGAACGATATGACAAATCGGTTAGCCCTCTGTTGAAATACGAGTGGTTTTTAAGTGCGTGGGAACGCTGGATGAAAGCCGGAAGCAAACGGGACAAGGATGGAAAGCCCATCCTCCCGGAGAATAGAAAGGAACAGGCAGTATGAGAGATGATCAGATCATTACAGTACCGGAGGAGCGGACGCTCAAAACGGTGGCTTTTGAGATCAGGACCCTGCACGCGCAGGCGCAGCAGGTGGTGCTGGGCTACGCCATCGAGATCGGCCGCAGGCTGACCGAGGCCAAGGGCATGGTCAGCCATGGCGAGTGGGGCAAATGGCTGGAGGAAGAGGTCAGCTATTCCAAGTCCACCGCCAACAATTTTATGCGTATTTTTGATGCCTACGGCGCCGATCAGCAGAGCCTTTTCGGGTCCGAAGCAAAAAGCCAAACGCTTGGAAATTTGCCGTATACCAAGGCTTTGCGGCTCCTTGCCATCCCCGAAGAGGAGCGGGAAGAGTTCGTGGAAGCGAACAATGTGGAAGAGCTTTCTGTTCGGGATTTGGACAAGCTCATCAAGGAGCGGGATGAAGAAAAGAAAGCCCGTGAGGCTGCCGAGCGCCGGGAGAAAGAAACGGCTGATCTGCTGGAGGCTGCCAGAGCCGGGCAGGAGACTCTGCAGGCGGGGGTTGCCGAAGAACGTGCCCGACTGCAGAAGCAGGAGGCAGATGCCAAAGCGGCGGCTGAGAAAGCACAGGCAGAACTGAAAGCTGCGCAGGAGCAGCTGAAGCGGGCTCATGCTGAGCCGAGGCTCTCCGAAAAAGAACTGAAGGATATTCGTGACGAAGCCAGGGCTGAAGTTGAGGAAAAAGTAAAGGCTGATGCGGCAGAAAAGTTTGCCGCGGAAAAAAAGAGACTGGAGTCTGCTGCCGAGCAAGCCTTGGAAAGAATGGAGGCTGCGCAGAAAGCTGCGGAGGCTGCCAAGGAACAGGCTGAGAAGGCGGCCGAGGAGCGGGCGAAGCTTGAAAAGAAGCTGGCTCTTGCTGATGCGGATACGGTGCTGTTTAAAGCGTCCTTTGAGCAGATGCAGGAGGCGTTCAACAAGTGCCACGGGTGCCTCATGAAGGTGGAAGCCAACAGCCCGGAGACTGCCGAAAAGCTGAAGAAGGCTGTGGCGGCAGTGTTGGATAGTATGAAGGAGAGAGTGTGATGCCGTTACTTAATTACACGACCAAGGTTGATGTATACACGACCATCGGCGCCATCCAAAGCCAGTTGGTAAAGCATGGCGCAAAGAAAATCATGCAGGATTATGACGATCAAGGGCGACTTTGCGCGTTGGCATTTCTGATAGATACGCCTACTGGTCCGCGTGGCATCCGGCTTCCTGCTAATGTGGATGCGGTTCACAAGGTGCTGACAAATCAAAAGGTGAAGTGTGACCGGGAGCAGGCCGAGCGTGTAGCATGGCGTATTGTCAAGGACTGGGTAGAAGCACAGATGGCAATTTTGGAAAGTGAGATGGTCCAGATTGATGAGATTTTCCTGCCGTATATGGTCGGCACCGGCGGCAAAACCTTCTTTGAGGCGTACAGGAACAATCAACTCATGTTGGAGGGCACTGTATGAAGGTATTTTGTTTTACCTGCGGTAATGATGAAGCGCGGGTGGTAGCCACCAAGGGGGAACACAACTTGGTGGAGTGTACGAAGTGTGGCTGTCGTTGGCGGCGGTCACTGGATCCGCTGTACGAGCGGACGGCGCTGGTGGAGGTGGATGTGGGAGAACAGATTGCCACAACGACCGTGCCTCTTCGCGATGACAACAATAGGGCGGTCGTGCGGTTGATCGATGCGCCTGCTGGATTGTTCCGTTACTGTGGTTATCTGGGATTTAAGACAGAATACATGACGGACGGCGTTGTGGAAGCGTATGTGGTAGCAAGTGGAGAGAGGTTTTGGGCCGGTGTTGAGACACCAAAACAAGTAAACGATCTGCTCGTAACGCCTGTTGATCCCTACAACCTAAGACCGAGGGGGCGGTGGAATGAAAAGGACTTCGGCTTGGCGTATTCCTGTTCTGAATGTAGATATACAACAGGTTTTAACCTATCGAACTTCTGCCCCCAGTGCGGTGCGGGTATGAGGAAGGTGTAGTGATGGCAACAGGATTTAAGACTCAAGTCGGTGGTGGAGAATACAATCTCCAATTCACAACGGACAATCACGAGTATTATCGGGTCGTGCAGGATGCAGCAAGAAAGTGCGTTTACTATGCCAAGCACGGTGGCGTGGGACTTAATCGGTGGATACCTGTGACGGAGAGGTTGCCGAAAGAAAGTGATGCAGATGATGACAACTGCGTTCTGGCTATTCACAAGGCAACAAAAAAGCGGTATTTCCATTGGCGTTCTGTGGCGGATAACCCCTTTGATTTCACCCACTGGAGGCCGCTGCCGGAAGTGCCGAGGGAGGATGTGGGGGATGAGATTGCCACGTCGGCTGCGCCTCCTCGCAATGACAGCGGAGGAACGGGATATGATGCGCGAGAGGAAATACTGTTTGAACGGCGGAATGTGATCTATTAAGAGGTGTCTATGAACAGTAAATATGTAAGCTTTGATATTACCTTTTGCATTTCGCGGTGTGATCGGAAAGATTGTCCGAGGCACAAGAGCCGGATGACGGACATGACAAGGCACTACAGCGTTTCGGATCTGAAAGGATCGGTATACTGCCCTATGCAAGATCAGAAGAAAGGAATGAAAAAATGAAATCTGTGTTACTTAGTTTAAAGCCACGATGGTGGGAGCTGATGAAGACCGGAGAGAAGACTCTGGAGATCAGGAAGTCCCGGCCGAGGGATATTGATCTGCCGGCAAGGGTGCTGGTGTATCTGCCGAAGCCCGAAGGCAGGATCGTGGGCGAGTTCCTTGTGGGTCATTTCGTCAAGACGGATAAGGTCGGCGGACTGGAACGGCGGAGCATGGTGCCGCGCGAACAATTGAACTGTTACGCAAGAGGCGGCATTATCTATGGCTGGACTGTGGACAACGTGGTGGAATACGATGTGCCGCAGCCGCTTGAAAGCATCGGTGTGGAGCACGCACCACAAAGCTGGATATATGTGGATGTACCGGACGAATGGCCGGAGTGTATTTGAGGAGGAAAGTTATATGGCATACGGAATCTTTTGCACCATCTTTGGTGCGGAGATGGCGTTTTCCGCGCCCTGCTGGTGGCTGAAGGTGATCGGAGCTCTGGCGTCGGTGGCGGGGCTGCTGATGATGGCAGGGGAAGAGAAGGTCGCCAAGAAGAGCCAGATCACATCACTGGAACTTGGAAAGGTCATCAAGAACTACCAGGTAACGTTGGTGCAGCTCGTAAAGGGCCTTTATGGAGAAAGGAGAGAAGATTATGAGGATACCCAATAGCGTCCGCATTGCCGGTGTGGAATATGAAGTCAAAGAAGTACCGGGGCTGAACAACGGAACGTCGATGGCCTATGGCAATATCAACTGGGATGAGTGCGTGATCAAGCTGTCCGCCGATGCCGGGATGAGTCATGCGCGCAAGTGCGAAGTGCTGTGGCACGAGATCCTGCATGGCCTGCTGCATCGTGTCGGCTTGCAGCCGGAAAATGAAGAACATCTGGTGGACATGCTGGCAAAGGGTATTTATCAGGTGCTGCAGGACAACGACTGGAGGATGTTTGATATCGAACACAAGATGGGGCCTGCCGTAGCGCTGACTAAAATCAATGATGGGAGGGAAGCAACATGAGTTTATGTGAAACCTGCAGCAAGGGGCAGCTGGAAATGTGCCCCTATTTTAAAGAGCATTTTCTGGAAAGCATGGCAGCAGTGAGAAACTGCCCGGAGTATGAGGAGGATAAGGAAGCATGATCGTATCAGAAAAAGGGGCGGTATCTGCCCTGAAGAAGGCTTTTGATAAAGGCTATGAAATCGTACCCGTTGGTGGATCAATCTGTATATACACCGAAAACTGGGCGCTCCAGACCAATACGAGAGAGCTGCCGCTGGCGGTGAGCCAGATTTTGGTCGAGCATTACGGTGGTATTCCCGTGGAGCCTATGATGGTCCGCAAGGGCAAGAGCAATCAACACATGATCCACGGCATGGAGAGGGACCGTGCGGAAGGACTGCGACTGATGCAGGAGCATCCGGTCTATATGCGCCGCATCCCGGTGACGTTCCGCAGCAAGTGGGATATGTTCGTGAGGGATACAGGAGAGTGGATGTGCCTTGATCGGCAATATCTGGATATTCTGGATCAGACAAGAAGCTGCGCAGTCATGATGACGGATGAAGGCATGGCACTGTTCGCTCTGGGCGAGGAGCAGCTGACGATCGCGCCGGGTGAGTTTGGTGATGAGGATCACAAAAAGCTGTGCAATATCGCTGAGATGTACATGAAGCAGGAACTCCATGAGGTCGTTGAGCCGGAGAATATGAGTCTGTTCGATGATATGGAGCAGGAGGAATGATGTGTCAGTGATTATTTCTCTCCCTCAGTCAGCTTGCGCTGACAGCTCCCTCATCAGAGGGAGCCTTTGGGAGGAGGTTTGGTATCGTGTGCGGGCGCCTCCTGAAAAGTTCGGGTAAACGAGCAGGTGCTCGGTTGTAAAATTCATTATCAACATCAACTATGAACAAAGAGTTGGGCGTAAGGATTCATAAAGTACGCCGGGGCGGAGTCAGGGATCTGCCCCGGCGCATGAGAGAAGGTGGAACGGAACGCCGATGAGATCGGCGCTGCGTTCTGCAGTCTTGGGAGATGGACAATCCCTCAGTCAGCTGCGCTGACAGCTCCCTTTACACAAGGGAGCCTTATTAGAAACGCGCGTGCGCGTTTCTGGGAGGAGTTCTTTTAGGCCTAAGATTTCGACCATCCTATATTAAATAGGAGGGGAGAAGGGAAATAACGATCGGAGAGGCGTGTCTTAGATTGCCACGTCGCTTCGCTTCCCGCAATGACAGATCGGCTGGAGGATGTGATGGGTAAGGTCATGGAGAGAAGATATATCTGTGATAAGACAGGTGTGGTGGAGAAGACCAGATTCTACGTCGGAGAGAATACTGCCCTGCATCCGAGGTGGAGAAAGGGAAAGACCAAGGCGGACAAGCGCGATGAGAATCAGCGCAGAGCAGCAAGAGAGCTTGCGCGGATCTTCAACTGCAATCTGGATGGCGGATGGTATTTTGTAACGCTCACATACTCCGATGATGCCCATGAGAAGCTGTTCGGATCCATGACAGAGGATCAGACTCTGATCGAGAGCAAGCGGCTGGCCGGCTTATATGTGCGCCGGTTAAAGCGAAAGGCAGGAGCCGGAATCAAGTATGCCTATGTCTCTTCGGACAGGGAGGTGGAAGAGGACGGAAGCCTGACACCTGTGCGTGTACATAACCACGTGGTGATCTGCGGTGCCGATATGGAGCAGCTGCGTGAGTGCTGGAGCTATGGCGTGATCGATGTGAGAAGTGTCTATGCCAACCAGGATGACTATACCCCTCTGGCAGTGTATCTGGTACAGCAGGTGAGAAGCCTGCCCGATTACAAGAAGTTCAACACCAGCCGCAATCTGGAAAAGCCCCGGGTGGAAGAACGTGTGGTAGTGGGCGATCCCGGAGATGAGATGCGTGTGCAGCCGGGTGCCAAGGTGCTCGACCGCATGACCTATCGTGAGGGCAGTGTGGTGCAGTATGTCCGGTACAAGAGAAGACCGAAGGCTGTGAAGCGCGGGGGAAAGAGAGAGGGGACGGACAATCCCTCCGACTCGGCTTCACCGAGCCACCTCCCTTTACACAAGGGAGGCTCAGACGGCAGAGATTTGGAAGGTGGTGCAGGATTTGAGTTTTCGAAAGCTTCGTGGGGTTAACAGACCGGAGAAGGTGCAGGGGATGATCCACTACACCTGCAAGAACTATGAGAAGCAGCCGAAGCACATCAAGGAAAAGATCCGAAGGCTGTGCCGGGAATGCGGCGGTGAGTATGAGGAAGCGCTGTTCGTACTGCTCACCCGTGATGTGTCTGTGCCCTGGATCGAACGGAATTACTATGTCAGCTGCTCTACGCTGTACGAAAGGAGGAAGCGATTCTATGAGCGATGGTAAGCGCAAGGAAAGCGCGATGAAAAGAAAGGTCTGCCCTGTGTGCAGCAAGGAGTTTCTGACACGGCATAATGCACAGAGATACTGCAGCCGTGCGTGTACTTATGCCAGCCAGCGGAAGGAAAACAGTGAGCTGCGCAGAAAGCGGGAGCAGATCCCTGCAGGGCAGGTGCCTGTGAAGATCAAGATCATCAAGCGGATCCCTGTCTTTGAAGAGCTGCGCCCGATCAAGGGCTTGGTCTATGACGCGGTAAAGTGCACGGGATTGAACGTCAATCCGTTCTACATCATCCCCATGGGCGGAAAGAAGGTCGTGATCCGCGCAGATGAATGCGTGGAGGTGTGTGGGTGATTCTAAGGGCTTAGATTGCCACATCGCTTCGCTCCTCGCGCCCGAGCCGCTGAAAGCGGTGACAAAGTGCCCTTGGGGTGCAATGACAAGAGGGCGGTGCAAGCAAAATCGGAATAATGCAAATGGTCTCTCCCTCAGTCAGCTTCGCTGCCAGCTCCCTCATCAGAGGGAGCTTTTTAAAATCGGGATAACGGTGGGGGAGGATGAGGTATCATGCTGCCAAAGGAGGTGGCAGGATGGCCAGAATCAGAAAGACAACGGCAGGACGCGAGAAGAAATACAGCGCGGCAATGCTGGAGAGAGAATGCGACGCGTACTTTGCGTCCATCAGCTATTTAGAGCCGATCAAGAGAAAGGTGCCGGCAACAGACCCAAGCGGTGTGCTGCTCAAAGATGACAAGGGACATCAGCTGTACAAGATGGAGCCTGTATACACCTCTGACGGGAAAGAAGCCAAGCAGACCATGTGGACAGAGCCGCCCAGCATCATGGGACTGTGCATGTTCTTGGGCATCCATCGCACCACGTTTTACCGGTACGGCGAGATGGACGGCGATGATGAAGAGAGCCAAAGATTTCGCAACACGGTAACGCGTGCGCAGGGGCGCGTGGAAGCATATGCCATCAGCAAGCTGGAGGACAAGAGCGCGGCACGAGGCGCGATCTTCAACCTGCAGAACAACTTCGGCTGGTCTGAAAAGAAGGAAGTGGAGATGGGCGAGAAGACCCGTGAGGCTGTTGCCTACGGAGCGGGCATGACCATGCAGGAAAAGATCCAATGGCTGAAGGAGCAGGGGATGGATGTGAGCGCGTTTGAGTAGGAAGGTGCCTGTACGGTCTCTCCCTCAGTCAGCTTCGCTGCCAGCTCCCTCATCAGAGGGAGCCTTGGGTGCTGAACGACAGACGATGGTCGATATGACCATTGCCATGGTCATGTGGATGCAGTACGTCAAGGAAAAAAACAACGAAACCTTTCTGCCGCTATTGACAGATGAGCACAAGCATCTGATCCTAAAGGGCGGCGGCGGCTCCGGCAAGAGCATCTTTGCAGGCTTCAAGATCCTTGACAGGTGCAAGTGGGAAGCGGGTCACCGCTTCCTGGTGGTGAGAAAGACCGCCAAGAGCCTGCGAGAAAGCTGCTTCCATCAGCTGTGTGATCAGGCCATGGAGCACTACGCGGCGGATATTGACCGCATCCCAAAGGGCAAAAGCGGCGATATGTATATCCGCTTCCGCAACGGCTCGGAGATCATCTTCGCAGGACTGGACGACGTGGAGAAGCTCAAGTCCATCCACAACATCACCGGTATCTGGATCGAAGAGGCGACGGAGGTCTCGGAAGCTGACTTCGATCAGCTGGACATCCGTCTGCGCGGTGAGACCAAATACTACAAGCAGATCATCGTGACGTTCAATCCCATCTCTGTGACCCATTGGCTGAAGAAGCGCTTCTTTGACCGGGAAGATCCCAAGGGCAGAGTGCGGATCCATGAGAGCACATACAAGGACAACCGCTTCCTGCCAGAGGAAGACCGGGAAACGCTGGAGGCTTTCAAGGAGACCAATTATTACTACTACACGGTCTACTGCCTCGGCCTGTGGGGTGTGATCGGCAGGACATTCTTCCATGCCATCAACATCCAGAAGCGGCTGGAGCTGAAGATCAAGCCCAAGCAGGTGGGCACGTTCCGCTATGACTACGACGGACTGAAGATCCGTGAGGTCCGGTTTGAAAAGGACAAGACCGGAGAGACCAAGATCTACGAGCTGCCGCAGGCAGGAAGACCTTATGTGATCGGCGCCGATACGGCAGGCGAAGGATCGGACTCCTTCGTGGCACAGGTTTTGGACAACATCACAGGCAAGCAGGTGGCAGTCTTGAAGGGCTGCTACAAGGACGGCATGGATGAGGGCTTATTTGCCCATCAGCTGTATTGCCTGGGCTCATGGTACAACGATGCATTGATCGCCGTGGAAACCAACTTCTCCACCTATCCGCAGCAGGAACTGGAGCGACTGGGCTACAGCCATTTCTGGGTGAGAGAAAAGGTGGATGAGTACACGGGCGGCATCGTGAAGAGCTTCGGCTTCCGCACGACCAAGATCACGAGAGCAGCTGTGCTGGGTCTGCTGCAGTCCATCGTCCGTGAGACACCGGAAGTGCTGATGGATGAAACGACTATGGAGGAGATGCTGACCTTCACCATGAACGAGCAGCGGCAGCTGCGCCCGGAGGCAGAGGCAAATGCCCATGATGACTGTGTGCTTGCCATCGCCATTGCGTTCAATGCAAGGACGCAGCAACGAATGACGGTGCTGGCACCGGTGGGCAAGACCACACAGTGGAGTGAGGATATGTGGGAGGACTACCGCAGCGCGTCGGCGGCAGAGAAGGAAATGCTGCTGAAGATGTGGGGTCAGCCGGAATAACAAGGAGGAAGTTATGAGCAAGAAAAGTGACAGACAAAAGCTGGACTACTGGCAGGGCAGAGTTACCAGAGCGAAAAGCGACTGGGCGACGGAAACGGAAGCCATGGACCGCAGAGAGAAGCAGTACAGCGGTGACCGGAAGCTGCGGAAGCTGATCGATACGGATAAGACGGAGAAGAGCCAGCACGTGTACAACATCACGGCAGAGAACATCGAGTCCATCGTGGACAGCAATATCCCGAAGCCTAAGGTCACACCCAGACGGAAGAAGGACGAGCCTCTGGCGCGGATCATTGAGCATATGCTCATGAACGAAATGGACAGACTGCGGATGGAAGAGATCAACGATCTGCAGGAACGTACCTGCCCCATACAGGGCGGTACGCTGTTTCTGGTGGAGTGGGACAACGGCGAAGCAGGCTCGGATCGTCACGGCGAAGTGCAGGTCACAGCCTGCCATCCCAAGATGCTGCTGCCTCAGCCGGGCGTATATTCCGGAATTGAGGACATGGACTATGTGGGCTTGCTGATCCCGGACACCAAGGGGAACGTGAAGCGGACTTACGGCATCGATGTGACCATGGAAAGTGAAAGTGATCCCGCCGTCAAGGGCGTGGACGGCGAAACGGCAGAGGACATGGTGACAAGGACCGTGATTTATTACCGTAACGGTGAGTCTATCGGTAAGTTCCACTATGTGGGCGACACGGTGCTGGAGGATCTGGATGACTGCCAGGCGCGGCGCAAGCGCAGATGTGCCCGGTGCGGCGCGCTGGAAAACACGGAGGATCTGATCCTCTCCAGACCGACGATGGACGGCACATATCCGGAAGGCGCTGAGACCGGCAGAAAAGCGGAAAAGGGCACATGCCCCTACTGCGGCGGCACCAAGTGGGAGGACAGCAAGGAAGACTATATGGAGCTGTTCAGCCCTGTACAGATCGGTGACATGATGGTGGGCGGACAGCAGGCAGAGCTCGATGAGTACGGCAATGTGGTGGCGGTTGCCACGGAACGGATCCCCTACTACAACCCGAAGGTCTTCCCCATCGTGCTGCAGAAGAACGTATCCAAGTTCGGGCAGCTGCTGGGTGACAGCGACGTGGACAAGATCGCGGATCAGCAGAACACGGTGAACCGTCTGGAGCAGAAGATCATAACCAAGCTGCTCAAAGCGGGCAGCCGTGTCACCTTGCCGCCCGAAACTAAGATCACAGTGGATCCCAAAGACCAGGAGATCTGGAGAATGACCAGCTTGCAAGCCAAGCAGTATATTGGCGTCTATAATCTGCAGGGCGACATCAGTCAGGACATGGTGTATCTGGCACAGGCATATCAGGAGAGCCGGAACATTCTGGGCATCACGGACAGCTATCAGGGCAGGCAGGACACCACGGCGACCTCCGGCAAGGCGAAGCAGTTCTCTGCTCAGCAGAGCGCAGGACGCATGGAGAGCAAGCGCGTTTTGAAGAACGCTGCCTATGCCAAGCTCTTCGAGCTGATATTCAAGCTGAAGCTTGCCTACTGCGATGAGCCGCGCCCGGTGTTCTACAAGGATGGTCATGGGGAAGAACAGTATGAGGAGTTTAACCGTTTTGACTTCCTTGAAAAGGACGAGAGCGGACAGTGGAGATGGATCACGGACTTCATCTTCTCTGTGGATGACTCCGGCGGCCTTGGCGCCAACCGCAGTGCCCTGTGGCAGGAACTGACCGGACAGCTGCAGGCAGGTGCTCTGGGCAAACCTGCGGAGCTGGACACCCTCATCGACTACTGGGCAGCCATGGAACAGCTGCACTATCCCACGGCAGGACAGATCCGAAAGAAGCTGATCGAGCGAAGAGAACTGCAGCAGGCGGCACAGGATCCTATGCTGCAGCAGCCGGGGGCGGTACCCATGGTATAAGTGCCTGCACGACACCTCATCCGTCAGTCCTTCGGACTGCCACCTTCCCCTCAAGGGGGAGGCAAAGTAACAGCGTCTGCTCCATTGCGGAGCGGGCGCTGTTTTTGTCTGTAAAGTTCGGGATAACGAGGGGGGTCATCCATCTACAATGGAGCCAAGATCAAGGCAGGGAGGTGAAAATCGTGAGCGAGAAGGGCTATCAGGGAAAGATCACCAATGCAGGCGCACAGGTCATCAAGGCGCCTCACTCCCAGGAGCACACCCAGAAGGGCACTGTGATCCAGAGAGGCACTGACCTGAGGACCGGCAACGGCAAGAAGTAAGACGCGGTAAGGAAACTGTTTAGATTGCCACGTCGCTTCGCTCCTCGCAATGACAGATGTTGGGGAGCCTGATGAAATACCCAAGGGTGAGGGGAAGATCCCGAAAGGAGAAAACAGTATGACTGATAACATCGTAAACGAATGGGAAGTGTTCGGGCTGGAGGTGCCCACAGAAGCGCATGCGGCAGAGCCTTCCGAAGGCGGACAAGCGCAGGAGATCGCCGCACATGCCGTCGAAGGCGCACAAGATCCGGCCGTCGCCGATCCGGAAGAGGATGTTGATACTCCCGATGCAGAGGAAGAGAAGAAGCCTTTGACCAAGGAGGAGCGGGCTGCCAATGCCCAGCGCCGCAGAGAGAAGGAACTGAAAGACGCTGTGGACGAAGCGCTCAGAAAAGAGCGCGAAGAAACACAGGCGCGCCTCGGGAAGTTCTTTGCACAGGCAAAAATCAAGAATCCCCATGCAGACGGAGCATTGATCACCAGTCTGGAGCAGGCAGAGGCTTGGGCGGAGAGTGACCGCCTTGCCAAGGTCAGCCAGAACCTGAAGAAGGGACAGCTGAACGCCGAAGATCTCCAGACTCTGATCGAAGAGAGTCCCGTGGTGAAGCAGCTGCAGCAGGAAAACGCGCAGGCAAGGCAGCAGCTGCAGCAGCAGGAGGGACAGCAGTTCCAGAAAACTGTGGAGATGGAACTGGCACAGATCCGGAAGATCAATCCGGCGATCACGAGTCTGACGGACATTCTGCAGATGGACACAGGCAAGAAGTTCGCGGAATTGGTGCAGCACCATGGACTTGGGTATCTGGATGCCTACAAGTTCGCCAACATGGACACCATGGTGGCACAGGCCGGTGCTGTGGCGGCAGCGGGGGCAAGAAACCTTTCTGCCGGCAAGGATCATATGACGGCGACCAAGCCTCGTGGTGAGGGCGCCTTGGAAGTGCCTGCGGATGTGAAAGAAAACTACAGGGCGCTGATGCCCGGGATCACCGATGAGGAGATCCAGAAGGAGTACCAGCGCTTCTACAGGAAGTGACAAAGTGCAAAGCGAAGAGGTTTTTAGATTGCCACGTCGGTCTGCGACCTCCTCGCAATGACATGCGAGTAAATGTGAGAACAGGAGTGAGAACTATGTTTAGACCCGAAAAATGGGTGAAGAGTCAGGTGGAGCCCTGGGAGCAGCAGCCTGCAAGCGCCGGTCTTGCACTGAAGGTCGGTACGGCTGTCAAGCTGGACGGCGGCGTGCTTGCCGTATGCAACGGTGAGGACAAGCCCGGCTTCATCTGCATGGCAGATGTGACCGCCGAGAAGGACGGTCAGATGGTCCCGGTGGAGCGTGTGCGTGAGGAAACGGTTTATGAAACCGAACTCTCCGTTGCCTCTGCATCCATCAAAAGAGGAGAGAAGTACACCATTGACGAAGGCGGCGAAAAGCTGACTGCCACCGCCGGCGGCAGCGCGGAAGTGGTGGACTTTGACGGCACCAAGGCAGGCGACAAGGTGCGCGTGCGCTTCGTGTAAGTAAGGAAGGAGTGAAAGAATATGCCCGGAATTATTATTTCTGAAAGCAGCAACCGCAACGACCCTCTGTTTGGCAAGTGGCAGGCGCCCATTGCCAGCTATCTGAGAAAGGAAGCGGAAGGCTTTGAGCAGATGTCCATCGCCAAGAAGCTGTTCCGCCAGCGCAAGTCTACCCATTGGGCGGAGAGCTACGGCAACATGACCGCCATGGGCAACTTCAAGCCCGTCATGGAGAGCGGTGACTACCCTGTGACCGACTTTGAGCACGGCAAGATGAAGGTCATCCCCAACAGAACGTGGAAGAACTCTTTCGCGATCAGCTGGGAAATGATCATGGATAACAATCTGATCTCCATCCAGAGCCGTCCTCAGGAGTTTATGGCGGCGTGGGGCAGAACCCAGGAAGAGTTCTTTGCCGAGCTTCTGGCAAGAGGCTGGCTGGGTGAAGAGGTCTTCTCCATTGAGGGCATCGAGTTCGATCTGAGAGCTGCCGATGAAGTGCCCGTGTTCTCCGCGACCCACAAGGCGACGATCACCGGTGAGCTGCAGCCCAATGCGTTCTCCGATGGTTTCAGCCTGACGGCGCTCAATCAGATGTCCACTGCCATGCAGAACACCAAGGGCGATCGCGGCGAGCTGCTGGCGATGTGGCCCGATACCATCGTCATCGGCAACGATGAAGATCTGAAGAATGAGGTCATTTCCGTCATCGGCTCCGAGAAGAAGCCCGGCGGCAGCCAGAATGACATCAATCCCCAGTACGGCAACTGGAACTTGATCATCTGGCCCTACCTGAACAAGTATCTGGGCAATGAGAAGCCCTGGATGCTCATGGACAGCAAGTATGTGGAAACCCACGACTGCATGATCTGGCAGGAACGTCATCCTCTGGATATCACCTCTGAGATCCAGGGCAATGATGCCAACGTATGGAAGGGCAAGGCACGCTTCGGCGGCGGCTTCTCCAACCATCGCGGCATGATGGTCGGCGGCGTGAGCCACGGCGCTTCGCTGTAAGACAAGGTACATAAAAGAGCAGACGGGGCGGCGCGTTCCGTCTGCTTTTCTATAGGAGGAAATATGACGATCAAAGAACTTTTAGAATATGTGGACGAAGTGCTGGACAACGTATTCTCTCCTGCAGTCAAGCTGCGGTGGATCAATCAGATCGAGGCGGAGCTGCAAACAGATGTGCTGCTGCTGGCACCGGAAGGAATCGTGCAGTACACCACGAACACTTTGGATGCAGAGCTGATCGCGCCGCCTCCTTATGATGAGATCTACACCGAGTATCTGCAGTACCGCATCTGCCTTGCCCAGCAGGAGCCGGAGCGGGCGAACAACTTTGCCGCCACATTCAACAGGGTGTACAACGAGTATGTGCGCTTTATTGCCGAGACTGTCGATCCGGGGAACGGCATGGCGGAAAAGGCGGGGTATTATATCTCTGCTTATCAGCTGGCGAGAAAGTACGGTGAGACCCGGTCGGAGGAAGAATGGATCGGGAGCATGCGCGGCATGAGCATAGACTCTCGCGGGGATTGGTACTATGGGAAAGACCGTGTTATGGCATTGTCCGGAGCTGCTTCTTCAGGGCAGGGAATAAAGCTGGATCTGAGCGGCTGGGACGAGGAGAAAAAGGCGGCGGTAGTACAGGAAGTATATGACGCTGTGATAGCGAAGCTCCGGGAAGAGGAGCTGCCGATCCTTGGCGAGGTCGGTGCGGACAAGAGCATTGCGACGGAAGATCTGCCTGTGGGATACAGCGTCAAGTATGAATACGAGGACGGCAGCACTGCCGATATCTTTACAGTAGAGGAGTGATACCGTGCAGACCTATGATCATTTCAACGACAAGAACATCGCACCGAGAGGCGTGAAAGGAATCGGTGTATATGACGCGCAGGGAAATCGCGTGGGCCGGATCCCTCTGGGTGCGCTTGCGATGCCTGCGGATGCGGGGAAGCGGCAGTACTCCTTTGTGCTGATCGCAGATCCGCATATCGGATCGGGAGCAGACGGTGTTACGGCAGAGGAGAGAATGGACAGATTCACCCGGGCGATACAGTACTTGGGGAGCAACGAGGATATCGACTTCATCTGCAACTGCGGCGATATTATCGATAAGGCGGCTGACGCTGTGACCGATGCGCAGAAGGAAGACGTGGGGAACAGATGGACGGCATACGATGACACGATCAGGCTATGGGCCAACGGGAAACCGGTGCGGGGCATAGCCGGAAACCACGAAGGGTATGCGTACTGCAGTTCGGATGAAGCGGAGTACATCATCAATGATGTGCGGGAAAAGATCCACGAGGACGTGTGCTATTCATTTACGCACGGTGGCGATGTCTTCTTTATGCTCAGCTGCGACAAGTTCCAGAACAACACATACGCAGACGGTACGCTTAAGGGGTATCGGCAGAAGTTTACGGGTGAAGATCTGGAGAAGATCTACAATGACTTCTTTGAAAAGCACAAGGACCAAAGGTGCTTCGTGATCATGCACGTGCCGCCCCATCCGTACTTTAAAGACTCCACCTACGAGGGAATGGCGGCGGACTTCGCCGGAAACGGGACTACCCATATTCCCATTGACGTATGGGCGAGGTACAAGAATCTGGTGGTGTTCCATGGGCACGCTCATGGACAGTTTTCTCTTCAGACCGGTACGTACGAAACTGCGAACTACGCGGAGTATATGGGTTTCCGGTCTGTTCACTGCGCGTCCCTGGGTGACCATGCAGAAGGGTACATCGTGGATGTATACGATAAGGGCATCCACCTGCAGGGGTACAACTTTGAAACAGGCAAGCATGTACCTGTGGCGAGCTACTGGATCGATACAACGGAACAGTCCGTCCCGGCGGCAGATATTACCGAGTATATGGGGTGGCTGTATGAAGACAATGAGGAGGCGTGAGAATGTACTATGAAATCACGGTTAACGGCAAAAAATGCGCGATTCCGCTGATCGAGCTGCCGGACGGCAATGGGAGCACATCCGATGACGGTTCCTACGAGGAAGGGCGTCAGGCCGGCTTGGCGGAAGCTGCCGATAAGGTCAATACAGCGAAGGCGGAAGCAGCCACGGCGAAGGCAGAAGCTGCTACGGCAAAAGCGGAGGCGACTGCGGCAAAGACCGCACAGGCGACTGCGGAAGCTGCGGAAGCTGCTGCCAAAAAAGCACAGGCGACGGCGGAGCAAGAACGGGATGCAGCAATAGAGGCACATGAGGACTGTGCCACGACGATCAGCGGTTTGAACAGTCAGATCACAACGCTGAATGAGACGATCAGCCAGCTGGAGAGCGAGGGACATGAGGGCTGCCTGTATGATGGTCAGACTGCGGCGTATTGGCATGGGCAATGGAACAGCGTCAACACGGAGCATCAAAACTGCACGGTGGGCGGGAAAACCGCCTCTCAGTGGAAGCAGGAGTATGATGACCTCGCCGGAGAACACGCTAACTGCGAGAGCACGATCGCGGAATTGGAAGCAAACCAGACATATGAAGGCATGACTGCGAAAGAGTGGGCGAATCATAGTGAAGAGATTAACCAGCTGTTGAACTTTGCGGTAGCAGATCGCGAGGCAGCGAAAAATGCCTGCAAGACTGCGCATTATGCGGCAGTCATCACGGGCAACGGATCACCTTTATTGGAGTTTGATTGCCAATTTGATCCCGACTATATCTGCGTCGTCAACAACTCGCCGGATATGCTGACAGTGGCAAACCGAACAACATATGTTGCGATAGATCGGGCTTCTCTCGGTTATTACTCCGCTTTTGCATCTGCATCTCTGGCTGACCTTAATGCAAGTGGTCTTCCGCAATATAAGAACCTTGTATACAAACCGGCTACGGCAGACGATATTGTGGCCGTCACTGATAATGAAGATGGAACAAAACACGTGAAGGTGTTTAATGTTATGCTTGTCGCGCCGACGGCTACGACTGAGGCTGTATATGCTACTTTCGCATCCGGCGTGGAATACCTCGTTGTGGCGGTGAAAACACTGACAAAATCCGTTGAGGAGCGTATTGAAGAGAGCGTGGAGAGGCTGCCGGATGATGCGAGCTTGGAAGTGTGGTATCGAGAACCCAAGCTGATCGAGGCATACGGTGAGGGCTATGCGGACAACCAAGATTGGATAGATCTGCAGGCAAGAAAGCCTGATGTTACGTTCCACGTGGTCTGACGGAGGTGGCGGTGTGAATATGATGATCCGAGTTGATGGTAAGGAGATGGCGGCGAGGGTGCGCTCACGAGGGATCGATCCCGACTTCGGCGGAAAGCGCACCATCACCGTGACGATGGAATGTACAGCGGAGGAAGCAAAGGCATTGTTCTCCGGATGCAAGAACTGGCAGAGCTATCAGCTGACAGAGGACGGCACTCAGATAAAGCTGCAGGACCACAGCTCGTATGAAACTATGCTGCAGGTGCAGGACCATCTGGATGGGACTGTCAGTGTGATCATGGGGAAGGCGACACAGGAGGAGCTTCTGACCCTGCTGGCAGGAGATGCTGTGACACGCAGCAGCGCGAAAGCGCTGCGCACTGCCATGGAAACAGCTGCGGTAAGTCTGGATGACAAGGTGGCGTCTACAGCACCGGAGATGTTTCCTCGGCTCAAGCAGGACGGTAGTCTGATCAAGGCAGGAACACGCTTCAATATCGGCGGCGTGGTGAAGCGCGCTGCGGTGGATCTGTGGGACACGGCAGAGAACGCTCCGGACAAGGCACCGACCTTGTGGGAGGATCTGCTCTTCAAGGACGGTGTGCGCATGATCCCGGATGTGATCACAGCCGGCACAGCCTTCGCCAAGGGCGAAGAGGGCTGGCGGAAAGGTGTGATCTATGTGTCGCTGATCGATGCCAACGTCTGGACACCGGAGGCATACCCGGCAGGCTGGGGGGTGAAAGAGTGATGGAAGTGGTGATCACAGCAGACACGATCATTAAAGCAGCGGCTTTGATCGGCGCGTTGGGCGTGATTCTTGGAGTAATCACGACTGTAGTTAAGTATTTTTCCAAGCAAAAAGCGCTGCTGGATGAAGTGCATGAAGTCCGACATGAACAGACATTGCTGTGCTATTGCGTTCTTGCTTGCTTGAAGGGCTTAAAGCAGCAGGGGTGTAATGGACCTGTGACCAAGGCCCTTGATAAGATGGAAAAACATCTCAATCAAGCAGCGCATGGCGATGAAACATTTGAACTATAAGGAGCCAATATCAAAGTATACAGGAGGTACATAGTATGAAGTCTAAGAAAACTTGGCTAAAAGCAGCAGGCGTGAGAGCGATCAAGACGGTGGCGCAGACTGCGGTGGCGACCATCGGTACGGCAGCGGCGCTGGGTGAGGTCAACTGGATCATGGTGGCGTCCGCTTCGGCGCTGGCAGGGATCCTCTCTCTGCTGACTTCCGTGGCAGGTTTGCCGGAGGTAACGGAGTGATGTTCCCTTTATATCAGTGCTTGATGCTCAAAAACAGATGGTACCGCAGCGGCAGTACCATCCCGGTCAAGGGCATAGTCGTCCATTCGTCCGGTGCGAATAACCCTACGCTGAAACGGTATGTGCAGCCTCATGAGGGACAGGACAGCGGCATGGCGCAGATCCTGCCGGAGTGGTACAACATTGACCGGGCAGCATTTCTGGGGATGGTGGGGAAAAACCAGTACGCCAACGACTGGAACAGGGCAGAGCAGCCTTATGGTATGCACGCTTTTGTGGGAAAGATGGAAAATGGCACGGTGGCTGCGGTGCAGACCCTTCCATGGAACAGCTTCCTGTGGGGTGTGGGAACGGGACGAAACGGCAGTTACAACAGCAGCCATATTCAGTTTGAGATATGCGAAGACACCACAGATAAGGCATACACGATTGAGTCCTACAAGGTCGCGGCGAAGCTGTGCGCCCATCTTTGCAAAGCCTATGATCTGCCGGTCAGCAGCATCGTGAGCCACTATGAAGCGGGCAAGACAGGCTACGGGACCAACCATGTGGATCCTCAGCACTGGTGGAGCATGTACGGCTTGACCATGGACAGCTTCCGGGAGTATGTGCAGCAGCTGCTGGAAGGTGAGGACGCAGAGCCGGTGAAGGACGAGATTGCAGAAGCGAAAGCAGTTCTTACCGAGAAGGCGGGACTTTCTGAGGCGACCATCGAATACCTGCAGGCATATACCTGGGGTGATGACCTTCTCAAGAAACTGGCAGCAGCCATGAAATAAGAATGAACACAGGCAGGGGCTTTGGCTTCTGCCTGTGTTGTTTTAGTTCGGGATAACCATGGGGGACGATAGGGTATGATGCAGCCAAAGGAGGTGGTGTTGTGGAACTGAATTTGACGATCCCGGGCGTGAGCGGCGATACGCAGAAGGATATCAAGGAACTGAGGAATTATATTTTTCAGCTGACAGAGCAGCTGCGGTATGCGCTTTATAACATGGACGTGACCAACTTCAACGATCTGGGACTTGCAAGGTATGAAAACGGTGTGATGCAGATCTACACAGAAAAGCTGCAGGCATTTGTGAAAGAACTGGAACTGAAGATCTCCGGAGAAGAAGATAGCTTGAGTGCCCTGATCACTGCCAAAGCAGGAGAACTGACTGCTTTGTTTGAGGATGAGAAAGGAGGGCTGCAAGCAGAGTATAAGGCGGCAGTGGACGGACTTTCTGCGACCATAACCAAAAAACTGAACAGCGTAGATACCAAGGTATCAACGTGGCAGCACACCGTAGACGGGTTTTCTTCAACAGTTTCCGAAAAGCTGAACGGCGTGGACACGAAGGTATCAACGTGGCAGCATACCGTAGACGGTTTTTCTTCTACTGTTTCCGAAAAACTCAATGGTGTGGACACGAAAGTAAGTACATGGCAGCACACTGTGGACGGGTTTTCGCAACAGATCTCTGATCGTTTTACAACATTAGAGGGCACCTATGTGACCAAGAGCGCTTTTGAACAGACTGCTGAAACGGTGAACACCATGGTCACCAAGATCGGCGAAGATGGAAGCAAACTTCACACCCAGATCATACAGGATGTGAAGGAGGATGATGCGCTGATTCAGCTGATCGCGTCCAAGGTGAATACGGATGGATTTGTGACGACAAGCACATTTGAGGTGACGGCAGATGCTGTCAGAGCCATGGTCAGTGAGATCGGTGATGATGGTGAAATCACAGCAGCAAGCATCGTGGCTGCGATCAATGATGCAAGCAGCAAAGTTGTGATCAGTGCAGACCATATAGATCTTGAAGGTGTTGTGACGTTTTCAGCAATTACTGAAGAACCTTATGGAACGTTGATCGATGGTGCGTATATATGTTGCGGAAGCGGGGGCCAATTGATCGAAATAGAAGAAGGCGTAATTCGAATCGGTGAAGCTGAACTCTACCAGGACGGCTATGGAATTTTTCTGATAGATACGCGTGGAGGCTCTTGCTACATCACTTCACCAAATGGTCATAGATGGGAACTTACAAATGATGGTTGGGAGGATACAGAATGAAAAACGTATTGAAACAAATTGAAGATCTTCTGGACAAGGTGAATGTGTCCGGAGAGGAAAACTGGCGGCGGATGAGCAATGCCAAGGAAGCGCTGCGTGAGCTGCGCAGGGCGCTGGAGAAAGCAGAGGCGGAGCAACAGAAAAAGGAGGCGGAGGAGAATGCAGCTGGCAATGATGCCGCAGGGAAGCGGCAGCAGAAAGGTCACACAGGTACAGTTTAACGGGTACTGCCACACGGCTTCGTGCTCCGAGGGGCAGATCTGGGATGAAAGGAACATATCGAGCCGGGCATATCCGTACTTGCGACCAATCCGGGAGCGGGCTGTGTTTGCTCATACCTGCGGAAACGGCCTCTTTGCCCACGATGCGCTGGGATGGATCGCCGGCACAGAGCTTTGGTATGACGGGCATTTGATCGGGCACGTGGAAGACAGCCCCAAGCAGGTGATCGCCATGGGTAATCGCATTGTGATCTATCCGGACAAGGTGATCCTCAATGCCAGTTATAAAAGGCTTGGTACTTACTCATCCCTTTCGGCGCTGAAAGCAGCTGTTACATCGCCCAAGGAGTTTGACGCCTACGGTGTGGGCACGGAGGTGCCTTATGAGATCTATGTATGGAACAGCAAGGAGTGGGTATCCAACGGCAAAGAACTGGAGAACATGGAGGTGCGCCGGTCGTTTACCTCGGTCAGCTTCCTCTCCGGTACCTACAAGGGTGTGCCGGCTGATGCCAACACCATGGAGCTTCCGGTCAATGTGGAAGGGCTTGGCTTTAAGCCGGGGGACGGCGTGACCATCTCCGGCTGCACGACGCATCCGGAAAACAACAAGACGGCGATCATCCGTGAGATCGAGGGAAAGCAGCTGCGCTTCTACGAAAACTGTTTCCTGCTCGATGGAGAGAAGGGTCTTGACAGCTACAAGGAGCCGGGCACGATCACCATCAGCAGAACGGTACCGGATCTGGATGTGCTGTGCGCTGTGGACAACCGGCTATGGGGAGCAAAGGACGACACCATCTATGCCAGCAAGCTGGGAGATCCCACGAACTTCTATGTCTTTGACGGTCTGACCGATGACAGCTGGACGCAGGAGACCGGCACGCCGGGCAGTTTCACTGCCTGTGTGAGCTATCTGGGATATCCCATGTTCTTTAAAGAGGGGCATATCTTCAAGATCTACGGCAAGAATGCCGAGAACTTCCAACCCAGCAAGTCAGCCACCATGGGCGTGAAGCAGGGGGCAGAAAAGAGCCTTGCTGTGGCAGGAGAGGTGCTGTACTATCTGTGCCCAACAGGTGTTGTGGCATATACCGGAGGTATTCCGGAGAGTGTGGCGACGCCTTTTGGTGAGGTGCGCTACAGCACGGCGGTGTGCGGATCAGATGGGCGCAGGCTCTACATGAGCATGAAACGGCAGGACGGAGAAACGGAGCTGTTCTGCCTGGACACGGACACCGGGATGCTGTGCAAGGAAGATGGTCTGGATGTGACAGGCTGGTGCTGCCATGAAGGGCTGCTGTACGCAGTGCAGCCGGAGGGCAGCGCTGTGATCGTCAACCGGGATGAAGGCGCCTGCAGGGACAGTATGGCAGAGTTCGGTGACTTCATGGAGCAGTCCATGGAGCGCAAGGGCGTCACCAGACTGCAGCTGCGTGTGGAGCTGGACGAAGGCGCGGAGCTGCAGGTGCAGATCCGGTACAACTCCGCAGGCGATTGGCAGAATGTCAGAACTCTGACAGCCACAAAGAAACGCAGTTACTCAATGCCGGTGCGAGTGAAGCGGTGCGATCATTACCGCATCAGACTGCTGGGCAAGGGCTACTGGGAACTGCAGAGCATGGCAAGGGAATATATCACGGGATCGGGCGTGCATTAGCCATGAGTGCCTGCAGACAATCCCTCAGTCACGGCTTTGCCGTGCCAGCTCCCTTTACACAAGGGAGCCTTTGAAGATGTACGGAGATTAGGAGGAAATGTAAATGGCAGGAATTTATACGATCGGGTCCAAATTGGGCTACGATCTTGCAAACGGTATGAAGGTGGGGCAGAGCATCCGGGCAACGGATGGTTCTATCTGGACAAAAAATCTGGATGGCTCGATCAGTGTGCAGCACAATGGTGAAAACCTTCAAGGTGTGCTTGCCTATGAGCCGCAGGAAACGGACACGGTCAAGATCCCCAACAAGGCGCAGACACAGGCGACACAGCGGCAGGAAAGCGTTGCCCAGATGGTTGGCGGCAGCGGCTACACCAGTCCCTATGCCGATGATCTGAAGCAGGTGATCGCAGGATTGAAGGACAGCAAGTGGGAAGGATGGGACAAGGATTCGGATCCTTCCTATCAGGCATACCGCAAAGAGTACCTGCGCGAAGCGGACAGGACCATGCAGGATACCTTGGCGGCTTACGCTCAGAACACAGGCGGCATTGCAGGATCGTCTGCCATCACGGCGGCAAGTCAGGCAGCGGACTACTACAAGTCCAAACTGGCGGATGCAATCCCTGCACTCCATGACAGCGCTTATAACCGCTATCTGCAGGACGTGGCGCAGAAGCAGAATGTGGCAAGTCTGCTGATGAACGCGGAGAGCCAGGCACACAGCCAGTATGTGCAGAACATCAGCTATGCGCTCAACAAGTGGGCACAGATGGGCTATGCCGATCAGGAGGTCGCCGGGATCCTCGGTGTTGCTGCAGGCACGCCGACCACAGATCAGAGCTACAAGGACTGGAGCACTGCCTTCAGCGAACAGCAGTACAACGATCAGCTGGAAGCAAAGGCGAAGGCGGAAGCCGATGCCAAGCTGCAGGAGATGCTGGATGCTGTGACGGTCAAGCCGGTGAAGGGCTATAGCGGGAATCCGACAAGCGATCCTGCAGGCAGCGAACTGGGGACGCAGTATAATGCGATCCTTTTCAACGTGAATGCTTGGAAAAATTCTATGAGCAATCAGGACATAGATGCATATCTTGATAACTTTTCGGCTGAGCAACTGACGCTTGAGGGAAAGGTTGACATTCTTAAAAAGCTGGGACGAATTTAAGAGAGGTGAAGCAAATGAGTGCAAAACAGGGAACGGTACCGAGCGTTGCGGAACTTATACAGGAGTACAAAAAAGCTGAAACGGAAACAGTTCCGAGTGTAGCTGAAATATTAAAAGAATATGGAAAGGAGGAAAAACCGGAAAGAACGGTTACGCCTGTACAGGTAGAACTCCCTGCGTTATATAAACCCACTGCGGACAACAGTGGGTTTGAAACGTCTGTGCTGCAGGGCATGAATATGGATGCCCTGCGGCAGGCAGGCGGCGCCATCTACGAGGCGAAGACCGGGAAGAGCGCTGCGGAGGTCGCGCCCCAAAAGCCTTCTGCTGCGGCACAGAGGATCATCACAGAGAAAGAAAATCCCGGATTGCAGCAGTTTCTGCAGCCCATCCGGGAGTATGAAACCTATGGAAAGCTCTCCGGAGAGGAGCTGCACGGAAGGCTCTACGACACGCTGCAGGAAATCGAGAAGCAGCAGCGTGCCGGTGCGGACACGAGCGCTCTGGAAGAGAGTGCGGCTCGTATGGAAGAAATGCTGCAGCTGAAGCTGGGACAGTACAGCGCAAGCGACTTGATCCAGCTGCAGGGCATGGTGCAGAGCCAGTGGCAGAGCCGAGCAGATGACAATGCTGAATGGAAGAAACGGTATGAGAATACAGGTGGTACTCTGCTGGATGATCCGGAGTATGATGCGTACTACAAAACCTTCTCCTATGAGCAGGGGAAAAACCTTGATCTGCAGGAACGACTGAAAACTGCGCAGCAGCAGAAAGCACTGGAGCAAAATCATGGATTGTGGGGCAGCGGAAATTTTGCAGATCGGCTGGAGGATGCAACACAATCCGGTGTGCACGGTGCCATTGCCGGTGCGACCAACTTCATTGGTAAAATTGAGGATGTAGCAACAATTGGAATCGCGAGAACGATTGAGCTTGTTGCAAAAATGTACGGCAAGGACTTCTTCATCTATGATGAGATGATGGATACGGCGGACAAGCTGCGCAAGGCAGCGGCAGCGCCCAGCAGAGATGCAGTTGAGCTGCAACAGGCTGCAGATAAACAGATGATGGAAGCGATGGCAGGTACGGGCTTGATCGACGGTTTCATCGTCCAGCAAATGCAGAGCGTAGGCGGCATGATGGCAGATCTCTGGATGGGCGGTATGTCGGGACAGATGACCGGCACTCTGGGTACGGCAGCTGCGCCACAATCGTCTACATACCTTGGTATGCGTGCGGCAGGCTCTGCCATGATAGACGCACAGAAAAAAGGCTACGGGGAATTGGAGCAGATTCTGTACGGCACTACAGTTGGCGCACTGGAGTGGATATCGGAAAAGCTGTTCGGCGGAAACCCGTTGTACGATGACGACAAGGGCCTTGTATCCAAGCTGGTGGAAACGCTGACAGATAATCCCACGATCCTGCGGCTGATGTACTCCAAGCCCATGGGCGTGATTGGCGAAGGTCTGGAAGAAGTCTTTGTAGAGTTCACGTCCCCTGTGGCAGAGTACGCGCTTACCAGCAAGGACGAGATAGATTGGGCATCGCCAAAAGAACTTGGCACAGTATTCCTCGGCGGTATGTTCCTCGGTATGATCGGCACCGGTGCGGAAATGACGACAAACATCATTGGCAATGCCAAAACTGTCAGAGCATATAACCGGCTTGGTGGCTTGGTCACAAATCTGAATGCGGTGCAGGCTGTGATCGACAAGGGCCTGCAGGCAGACCCCATCACAGACGCATACCATAACGCTGTGAAGCTGCAGAAAAAGGTGGATGCCGGTAAAACCATCACCGCCAAGGACATGGGCAAGCAGCTCATGGCAAACAAGGAAGCGATCAACGCGGGGAAACTGGTGGACACCGAAGAGGTCGGGGATGATCCGACTGTTCCCGAGGGAAAGCTGCATGATCCCGATGACGGCTTCTATGCGGTGGCTGTCGGCAAAAAGGGAGACCGAAATGTATACCGGCTGGTGCAGGTACACAATGACGGCTCGGTAGAACAGCTGACAGTAGAAGGCACAGAAAGCCTGTTTGGCGTGAAGATCGCAGCGGAGATCCAGGGCATGAAGGTGCGCCATATTGGCACGGTGCAGAACTTGGTGCAGATCGCAGAAGCGAAGACCGGAGAAACGGAGTCTGTAGAAGAGACTATGGGTGGTGAGGTCGCCACAGCTCCAGTGGAGCCCTATGGTGATACAGAAGATGTGGCTGCGGCAGAAACTGAGGACGGAGGTCTGCAGTGGGCAGGGAATATGGAAGCGGAGCGCGCGGAGGATGTTCTTGGTGAAACTGCTCCTGTGGAAGACAGCGGCTTGCAGTGGGCAGGCACTGAGATTGCCACAGCTCCTGCGGAGCTTCGCAATGACAGCGCAGAAGAAACTGCGGCCGAAAACAATACTGAAACGGAGGAAATGACTTATGAAGAACAGCAAGGACAGAGTGCTGGTGGTGACGCAGCACGGATCGGCAAGCATCCCGGTAGAGGAATTGCAGACAACAGAAAACAAAGAAAGGCGGGAGCAGTCCAGCGAAGAAGCGTGGAATCAACTCAAGTCCGGGCTGATGTCAAGGCTCTGGGGGTAAAACCGACAAGTCTTACGCAGCTGGGACTGAGCATCGGCTCAGATCTGGAATCGAACTGGGTGGTGCCGAAGGCTGCATGGAATGAAAGCATACAGACTGCGGCGGATTTCGCTGAGGAATACGGACTGGAGTTTGTGCCGGTGGTCGGCAATATGTTTGTCAAGATCGATGATAAGCTTTTGCGCGTCGAGGCGGCGATCGAGAACGGTGTCATCTATGTGCAGGCGGACAGCATGAGCCGCGATGTGGTGGAAGCGACGCTGCATGAGATCTTCCATTACAGGATCAGCGGAGATCCCCAGATGGAGAAACGGCTGGTGGAGTATATCCAGCAAAACTACAGCATCGAGGAAACGTCAGAACTCTTTGATCGGTACATGGTGATCTATCGGGAGTTCGTCAAGGGCATGAAGCCGGACAAGGTTGCCGAGTACATCTGGCAGGAAATGCTGGCAGACGCCTATGCGGAACTGGAACGCCTGCCCAATACAGAAGGCCCTGCCCATTGGAGCGAGTATGTCCGCGGCGAGATGGAGCAGGCAGAAACAAAAAACACCGCCGAAGGCGGTGTGAGGATGTCGGCATACACAGCGGTCAGGGAAAGGCTTGCAAAACTGGAACTCGATAAACTTAGTGACAGATTGGGGGTGCAGTTTCCGCTTTCGGCGCAGTTTACTTCCTATATACGAGGCACAACAGAAACGGTGTCGTCGCCAACGGTTGCCGCAAATGCTGTTCAGCGTAATGGAAAATCATATTTCAGGGCCGCCAAAGATGAGTTTGTCAAAAACTATACAAAGGGTGAAACGGTCAATATGGCCGGGACAGGTATTATGGCAAATCTTGAAACTGATCTAGTTGCAGAGAGTTTGTCTAAGGAAATGAAGCGAGGGAAAGAACAAGTCCTTTTGGATATTGTGCCGTTGGCAAAAGACATGATACAAGGTGGCAAGTTATTGGGGGTCGAGAAGCTTATTCATACCAGCAACAAGAAGCCCGGACTGTTTGCATACCGAGTTTATAATGTGTTCAATTATGAAAGCACGAATGTAAAAACAAAAACCGTCACAACCACACCTTACGTGTTCGTTGCAACGGTCATACAGCAGTATAGTGGGAACAGCATTGTTCACATCATCCAAGGGATAGATGTAGCTGCCTATGATCGAGGCAAACTTGGCAAAGCACAAGAATCCTCGCCGATCACAGGCAGCAAATACACAGTATCACAGCTGTATGATTTTGTCAAGCAGATACCAAGAGAAAATGGCGGGCTTAAATACACGGAGAAAGAAGCAGGCAGTTATCTGTTCAATTATACTCAAAAAGAGGACGGGTCGCTGTACTCCGTAGCAGGTGAAAATGCTCTGACGGCGGACGAAGCCTCCTTACAGGCAGCAAAGGATATGCTGGACATGGGCGAGAGTGTGGAGTCCATCCGGCAGAAGACAGGGTGGTATCAAGGCCGCGATGGTAAGTGGCGGTTTGAGATCGATGACAGCGGCATGACCTACCATCGGGGAGGAGACGCACAGTTCCGCAAAGACCATCCGGAGTATGCCAGATACCGGGATCTGGAGCTGGCGTTCATTGAGGGCACCATCACGGAAGAGGAAGCTGTAGAGCTGCGTGAGCTCCATGAGACCTGGGGTAATGAGTATGCCAGACTCTCTGACCGTGTGGATAGAGGCAATGCAACATTGGAGAACATCCTGGACCATGAGGAACTCTATGCGGCATATCCCGGATTGCGGGGTATGAAGGTGGTGTTCAAGGATCTGGATGGGGCAAGTGGTGAGATCGATCATCAGCGCGGCACGATCACCTTGGACAAGAGCCTGCGCGATGCACCGGAGAGCACGCTGCTGCACGAGATCCAGCATGCGATCCAGAATGCCGAAGGATTTGCCGGAGGCAGCAGCCCGGAATACTGGAGAGAACCCCGGATGGAGGCGATTAAGCCGGCATTCCAGACGGGCATCAAAGAGGCACAGGAAGAGGTAAGACGGTGGGAGCAACGTTTTGCAGACGAATGGGGTGAAGGAAGCGTCAACTTGATGCTCGCACAACGTTATGCAGAACTCTCGGATCAGATCGACGAGAAATCTTTGCTGGAACTGGATAACATTTTCACACTCGTTGAAGAGAGTGGATGGGAAGATATGCTATCCGGCTATGTAGAAGCCAGAGCGATGCTGGAACTGAAGAAAGCAGAGGCCTTGAGAAATCGATATGATAGTTATACTGCATATCGTAATACTGCCGGTGAGATCGAGGCAAGAGATGTTGCCAATCGCCGAAGTCTGACTGCAGAAGAACGCAGACGGCGGATGCCGGATCTGGGTGATGAGGATGTGGTGTTTACAGAAGATAGGTATTTTTCCATGAGTTCAGAAGATCGGGCGCGTGAACATAAGGAAGCGCAATTGCGCATTATTCAGGAGAAAAGTCCTGCGCCGAATTCGTACAACACATGGATACGCAGCATTGAAGATGTGCACACACTTGATGAGGTGCTGGAAGATCCTGAATGGAACTATAACGAGTTTAATCCAGACTACACGCGGGAAATGGCACGAGAGGCTTTGCGAAAAGGGGCGATTCGCGTATATAGTTCCAATCCTATCGCAGATGGCATATTTGTAACACCTTCAGCAATGGAGGCGGCAAGCTATGCCGGAGAGCGGCACATATACAGTGAAATGGTTTCGGTCAAGGATATTGCGTGGATAGACCCAACACAGGGACAGTACGCGCCGGTAGATCAGCGATCCTCTCGCAATATGGAGGAGGGCGTCAAAAGCCAAGCAAGAGAACGAGATGCGGAATACACTTTGTCTGAGAGATTTAACAACGAGAGCACGGATATTCGCTTCAGCGCTGCGTCAAGTGGTGGAAGAACAGCGGAAGACAAAGCCAGAGAAACGGCGGAGCGGGATCTTGCCAACGGATTGGCAGAGATCATGTCCGTCCCGAAGGGCGCGGTAAAGGCGCTGCGTGAAGGCCCGGTGCGGAAACTGATGGAAGAATACCAAGCCAGCGGCGAGATCGATCAAGATATCCTCGATGAAGCGATCAGCACTGCGTTTGCACAAGGTCTGATGATCGACAACGAGTTCTACGAAACCTACAAGCACGTCAAGGATTACTTGCGGAAGACAAGAATCACAATCTCAGAGCAGGATCAGGCGGATATTGCCGACTGTGTGCAGTTCAAAAAGAGCGCCTTTGGAACGCTGCGGATCGTGAAGGAAGGCGGCGTGCCTGTGGACGTTGCCTATCGGGAAGCGCAGGAGATGGCACCGGGACTGTTCCCGGAGAGCCTGGTCCATCCTGCAGATCAGTTGATCAGAATGTTTGATGTCGGTCGGTCTATCAAGAAAACAGAGGAGTCTTTGGAAAAGGCGCTTGGCGATGGTGCAGATCAATACTTCGAATGGGCTGCAGGCCGCATGGAAAAACTCATAGATAGAACGCTGGAAAAGTATGCGCAGAAGGTGACGTGGAAGAAGCCGAAGGAAGCAAGGAAAAAGGATACAAAAATTCCTTATGTTCAGCCGATGGGAAGTGAGAGAACACCGATCGCACCATATCGTGATGGCGCCGGGCAGTCCTATGATGAGCAGGATCAGCTGCAGTGGGAAGGCACGAAGAAAGAACGTGTTGCTCCGAACTATGATCCTGTGGCGCCCGATACCTACGACTATAGGACACAGGAGCAGATGGAGGACGGCGGTCAGCTGCAGTGGGAAGGTACAAAGAAAGAACAACAGCCCGAGGCAACGACTGCAAAGGAAAAGGCATTGCGCGGCAATATGCGCGACTGGATCCAATATGTCCTTGGCGGAGAGATGACCCCGGAGGAGTTTGCAGCATCGATGGAAGCTTCCAAGTCCAGACCGTTGGAGGGTAGAGGGAAGGAACTGTATGACCGAATGGCGAACACTGCCAGAGATGGTCACCTGTTCAGACCGGATGACATGACGGACGAGGAATACGCGGCATTGGATGCACAGTGGAGAGCTCGGCAGCAGAATCCGGATGCAGGGGATGGCTTGACCCCGCTGGAAGATCTGATCATCACAAAGGATAAGTTCTCATCCACGCCCGCCATGGAAAAGCTGGGCATCAAGATCGATGGCAGTGTGACGCGGTATCGTCAGACGGAACAGCTGCGGTCTTTTGAAAAGGCGGCAGAGCAGGCACGAGGAATGCTGCGCAAGAGAGTGCGGGATCTGAATGCCAGCAGGCAGGAATTGGAACTGGCGAGAGGACTTGTGGAGGGTTGGCTTACAGCGGATGCTTTGTCGGGGGACAATGTCGATATCGATGTGATCACAGAGCTGGCGGATTATTTGTCTGCTGCAAAATCTTTCTCCGATGACATGATCTCTCAGCGCAAATCGGAAATCAATTCTGCAAACTTCCGAATTGCAGAAGAGCTTTTCAAGGACTCAGAACAATTCAATCCTCAGCTGAAGCGACTGCCCGGGCTGACCAAGCTCATCATGAATGAGCGGACGCCGGAGCGGGTGGTGAAGCAGATCTTCGGAGCGGAAGTAGGTGGGAAAATCTACGAAACATACTTCCGCCCGGTCTGGGTCAATGGCGCGGAAATGAGCCGGTTTGAAAATCGTATGCTGGATCGTGTGCGTATGTTCGAGGATCAGAACGGCACAAAGAGAAAGATGACAGAACCGGAAAGAAGATTTGCGCAGCGCCTTATGGAAGGCAAGGTCGTATTGGATAGCATGGCGAAGCTTGATGAAGATGTCAGAGAACGAGTGGAAGCTGTGGCGCAGAATGTCAACAACGGGCAGGAGTTCGTTGACGCAGTCCGGGAATGGGGTCTGCATGACGAGTATCATCAAGGCATAGCACAGGCATATGCTGACTACATGGATGCTGTGGAGCTGAGCAAGGACATGGACCAGGTGATCATGGAAAATGCCATTGCGGAATATCAGAAGATCTACAACGAAATGTATGATGCGATCAACGATTTCCTTGTTTCCCATGGGTACAACGAGATCGGATTTATCAAGGGATACGCTCCCCACTTCCAGAAAAGGGAAGTGCAGCAGGGATTGTTCAGCGCTCTGAAAAAACTGGGAGTTGAAAAAGAAAGCGTCTCATCGCTGCCGGCAGATATTGCGGGACGGACTGCAGACTTCAAACCCAACATGAAATGGAATCCTCATGCGCAGACCAGAACAGGCAGCAAGACGGATTATGATATCCAGATGGGATTTGAACAGTATCTCCACTATGCCGCTGAGATGTTCTATCACACCGATGATGTGATGCGAGTCCGGCAGGCGGTGAACTGGTTCCGCATGCAGTATTCCGGCAAGGAGATCGGTGCGGCACTGGAGGATGCCCAGGCAGATCGCTACAAGACCGTGGAATGGAAACAGGAGTTCCTTGAGAGAAAGGAACTTGTGCTCCCCGGATCCAATATGGCACCGAGAGAAATCAATGCACTTTACGATGAGTATGTGGGAGAGCTCTACGAGAGGGCTGCTCCGGAGAAGTTGTCTAAGTATTCTGAGTTTGTGACATGGCTCGATAACTATGCCAACATTGTGGCTGGAAAGCAGTCCCTGGCAGATCGCGGTCTGGAATATGGCGGAGGCAGAAATGCTCTGAATGCAGGCAGCCGGTTGATGCGCACGTTTGCAACGTCCAATGTGGCAGGAAGTCTTTCGTCTGTACTTAACCAGACAGCGCAGCTGCCGCTGATCCAGCAACAGCTTGGCATCTATCTGGAAAGAGCCGTGAAGGATCTGCTGTGGGGCACCTGCGCGAAGGAACACTTTGCGGAGCGCAGTGATTTTTTGACGGACAAGCGTGGTGTGGACAAACTGACGGTGGATAACAGAGAGAAGTTTATCTCTACACTTTTTAAGCCTGCAGAGCTGATGGATCGCATGGTATCCACCTTGGCGGTCAGAGGTCGTTACCTGCAGGCACTGAGCGAAGGCAAGACTGCCGAAGAAGCGCTCAGAGAGGCTGACGATTTCGGCAGGCGCGTCATGGGCTCCAGAATGAAGGGCGCAAAGCCTCTGGGGTTTGAGAGCAAGACCTTCGTCAATCAGATGCTACACATCTTCCAGGTAGAAGCAAGCAACACCTTTGACTATATGTTCTTGTCTGATATCCCTCAAAACGTGCAGCAGGTCGCGAAGGTCAAAGGCAAAGGGGCTGCGGCGCGTCATGTGGCGGCAGGCGCTGTGGGGTACCTGATCAACGCTTTCTTGCTGAATCTGTTGACAGGAGAGCTGTATGGTGGATCGCCTGCACCTTTCGATCTGATCGGGTGGGGTCTGAACTTTATCGCTGGAGGCTTCGGTATGTCGGATGATGAATATCTGAAGACGCTGATTGACAATGTCTGGGAGCGGTTGTTTAAGTACAGACCGTTTGAAACGGGAAAAATCGATGCAGGAGATGGTCTGGACTGGGCAGGTGCTGCCGGGGATCTGGGGTACAATGTACTCAATGATATCCCCTATGTACGGAATATCGCCGGAGTCATGGGACTTGGTGATCAGAGTATGCCTACTGTGGGTATCAATGAGGTCGCAGGAGATCTTGGCGATGCAGGAAAGACGCTCTGGGATCAAATCACAGACGGCGAAGAGGAAACCGGCTTGGATTGGGCCGGTGCCGCGCAGCGTATTGGTGAAGATATTCTGAGTGCAGCTTCAGCATTGATGCCAGGAGGCCGTCAAATTAAAAAGACGTATCAAGGTGTAAAGACTGTTGTACAGGGAGGCAAGCACAGCGGCTATGGCGACAATGCCCGGATGCAGTATCCTGTGGAACAGAACGTCTGGAATGCTATCCGCGCCGGGCTCTTTGGTGTTTCGGCTATTGGAGAGAATGATGACTTCTATGCATCCGGTAATTCTGCTCTCAGCGCAGGTCAGACAAGGAAGGTTGAGGAGCTGGAAGAAAAGGGCATAGATCGCTTCACGACCTATGACTTGTATCAAGAGTTCCGGGCAATCAATGCGGAGCTGATAGGTGCAGAGGCAAGCAGTGCCAAGAGAAACTCTATCAACGCTTTGCCTCTCTCGGATCAGCAGAAGCTGCAGATGTTCGACGCCTTTATGCTTGACAGGACTTCGGCAAACTACGAGAAGACATTGTCGGAGTATCAGGCTATGCTTGACAGTGGCTTGAGTTGGGACGATGTTACCACCGTTCATAATCTTCATGCGGAACTCAATGAAGATGAGACGATGGATGCGACACAAAAAGCGACGGAGCTTGCGAAGTTCATTGATCAGCAAGGCTGGAGCGAAGAACAGAAGGCGGCTTTGGAGGCACGCTTCCGTTTCTGGAACATGATGCCTGCGGCGGCAGGGAACTATGAAAAGTATGAAGATGCTGGAGTAGCTCCGGAAGCCGCGGCAGATATGGCAGAACTGATAGCTAATCTGGAGCCGGAACAGGGAAGTCCGTCCGTAACATCCAATCAGAAAGTCCTGGCAATCTGGAACAGCGATTTTTCTGTGGAGGAAAAATCTGCTGCAGTGGCAGCCATGTTCCCCGATCGCAGAGAACGGCTGGTGGAAGCTGGAGTGTCAGATGCCAAAGCAAAGCAGATGACTGTTGATTTGGCTGTGGCAGAGGCGGAGAACGGCGAGGAAGAGCTGGACTACATGACTAAGGCTGCGATCATCGTTGAAGCGGCCGGAAACAATGTAGATGCTATGGCAGGATTGTCCACAGTTCTCAATGAAAGCACGTATGAGAAGTTGGAGATTGCCGGTGGTTACAGTGTAACGGCAAAGGTCTGGATCGATTACAGGGAAGCGTGGGAAAATACATACGGAGAGGACAGTGTCAGCCAGAAGAAGGTGCAAGCTGTTCTGGATCGGATGTACATTCCAGATAATGCAAAGGCAGCGCTGTGGCAGATCGCGAATAAGAGCTGGAAGCCGAGCAATAACCCATACAGTGTTGGTATTGGTCAGGATATTTATAATCGGATGAACTGATCAAAGGGGTCCACCCATCAAATGGGTGGACCCTGTGTGAAAGCATATAGAGCTTGTTGCCATTTTCATTGCCATTTTTCGTTTCACGTTGCCATTTTACCAGCCGTTTTCTGAAAAATATGGTCAAATATGAAATGGCGAGAAATAGAAGAAAAATGGATTTTCGGTAAAAATATTCTGAGTTAAATGCAAAACAAAGAAGAAACTGAGAACTTTTTGAGTTCTCAGTTTCTTCTTTGTTTTGGCGGAGTGGGAGGGATTTGAACCCTCGCGCGCTGTTTAGACGCCTACTCCCTTAGCAGGGGAGCCCCTTCGGCCTCTTGGGTACCACTCCATATGCAGGAAAGAATATGGCGGAGAGAGTGGGATTCGAACCCACGGCACATTGCTGTGTCACCGGTTTTCAAGACCGGCTCCTTAAACCGCTCGGACATCTCTCCAAGTATCTCTCGGAAACGCTGATTATTATACCCTAACCCCGCTGCATTGTCAATCATTTTCTTTTCATCGTGTTGAATTTTTCGGAATGCGTGGTATAATGTGCCTTAGATAATTTATGCAAAAGGTGGAAACTTTATGACAAAGATCGATATTTACTCCGGATTTCTCGGAGCGGGTAAGACTACTCTGATCAAGAAGATGATCAAGGAAGCATATGCAGGGGAAAAACTGGTCCTGATCGAGAATGAATTTGGCGAGATCGGCATCGATGGCGGCTTCCTGCAGGAGGCAGGCATTGAGATCACGGAGATGAACTCCGGCTGCATCTGCTGCTCTCTGGTCGGTGACTTCGGCAAAGCGCTGGAGCAAGTGATCGAGCAGTACGCTCCTGACCGCATTCTGATCGAGCCCTCCGGTGTGGGCAAGCTCAGCGATGTGGAAGCTGCCGTGAAAAAGGTCACATCCGAAACGGTCGTTCTCGGCAATATGGTCACTGTGGCAGATGCCAACAAGTGCAAAATGTATATGAAGAATTTCGGTGAGTTCTATAACAACCAGGTGGAAACTGCCGGTACCATTATCCTCAGCCGTACCGATAGTATTAGCGAGGAAAAGCTTCATACCTGTGTGCAGATGCTGAAGGAGAAAAATCCCAATGCAGTTGTTGTGACAACACCTTGGGATCAGCTGACCGGCAAGCAGATCCTCGATGCCATGGAGCAGGGCAATACCATGCTGCGTGAACTGGAGCATGAGCACCATCACCATCACGAGCACCATCATGACCATGATGAGCATTGCACCTGTAGTTGCCATGACCATGAACATCATGAGCATCACGACCACGAGCATCACCATGACCATGACGAACACTGCACCTGCGGCTGTCACGATCACGACCATCATGAGCACGAACACCATCATCATGAGCACGATGAGCACTGCACCTGCGGTTGTCATGATCACGATCATGACCATCATCACCATCATGCAGATGAAGTCTTCACCAGCTGGGGAGCGGAAACGACAAAGAAGTTCACAGAAGAAGAGATCCGCAATGTTCTCCGATCTTTTGATGAGGACGATGACCACGGCATGGTTCTTCGCGCCAAGGGCATTGTTGCCGCGCAGGACGGTCAGTGGATCCACTTTGACTATGTCCCCGGTGAAACAGACATCCGCCGCGGTGCGGCAGGTGTTACCGGTCGTCTGTGTGTGATCGGCTCCGGTATCTGTGAAAACCATCTGACCGAGATCTTTGGTCTGTAATGGAGGTTTCTATGCCTATTCCCGTATATGCCTTTACCGGTTTTTTAGAGTCCGGTAAAACAAAATTTATCCAGGAAACGCTGGAAGATCCTCGTTTCAACGCAGGTGAGCGCACATTGCTTCTCGTCTGTGAAGAAGGCGAGGAGGAGTACGACAGTTCGACCTATCCTCATGCCTGTGTCTATAAGGAAGTCATTGAGGATCTGGATGCGCTGACGCCCGAAATGTTGACGCAGATGGAAAAAAAGTACCACGCAAAGCGCGTGGTGGTGGAGCTCAACGGCATGCGCATGGCAGGGGATTTCTACGAGAAGATGCCTCAGGATTGGCAGATCGCGCAGGAAGTTATGTTTGCGGACAGCACCACGATTCTTAACTACAATGCCAATATGCGCGAACTGGTTGTGGACAAGCTGACCGGCGCGGAAATGGTCATTTTCAACCGTGTCCCTGTGAACGCGGATATCATGCCCTTCCACAAGCTGGCAAGAGCGGTCAATCGCAGGATCGACATCATCTATGACCATACCGATGGCAGTACCGAGTTTGATGAGATCGAAGATCCGCTGCCTTTTGATGTCAACGCCGATGTGATCACCATTGCCGACGAAGACTATGCGCTGTTCTACCGGGATATTACGGAAGAGCCGGACAAGTATGACAGAAAGACGGTCTGTTTCAAGGGACAGGTGGCAAAACTCCGCAGAGAGAAGAACGGCATCTTTGCCCCCGGCAGATTTGTGATGACCTGCTGTGCCGATGATATCACCTTTATGGGGCTTCCTTGTAAATGGAAAGAAGCCGATCGGCTGGCCCCCAGAAGCTGGGTCACAGTCACAGCCAAGATCAGCGTTCAGTATCACAATGTTTATCGTGGTATTGGCCCTGTTCTGACTGCCACAGAGGTTTTGCCTGCCGAGAAAGCGCAGGAAGACGTCTGTACCTTCTGATATGAAAAAATTGGGCGGTCTTTTGACCGCCCAACACGTTTATCATACCACGTTTTTATTCTGTTCGTCAATATGAAAAACTCAGAATCTCCCTTTTTCATAACTGTGAGGCATTATCTTGTTGCACTATCCCATCTTGCAGGTGGGCACCCTGTGTGGTAAAGTAAAGCCAAGGAAGGGTGATACCAATGTACACGTAAGTGAAAACGGCTTGATGCAAATGCAAGAGCCTCAGACAGATGGCACACAGAGAAACATGCTTTTTTGGAGAGGAAACTGTGACTGTGAAAGACCGGACGTCTGATCCAACAGAAATGAGAGGTAACCAATGATGTTAGATACTAAAAATTCAGGGAAATGACCCTTGACACTCAGAGTGATTAGCTGAGAGGTCAAGGGTCATTTCCTTTTTATAGTTCAAATCGTCTGCCGCCGCTGAGTGCAAGAAGTCTGTCACCCATAATGGCTTTCATATAGTCAAATTGCGCTTCTCCGGTGCAATGCCCGGTGTAGTACACAGTGGGGGACTGCAAAAGCAGCTTGGCAGCGTCCTTCAATCGTTCGGCATCGGACGTAGCGGGATCCAAGTTCATAAAGTGGAAACCGCCAATGAGCACATCCGGCTGAAACCAGGATACGATGTTGAGGATACCTTTGTGAGAGCAGCCGCTGATCAGCACTTTTTTGCTGTTCTCTTCAATCAGCAGATAGTGTTCGTGGGTGAATGTGTCATCTGTGTAAGCATTTCCGTCAAATACCGTCAGACCGAAGCTGTCCGTAGGATAGGGGCGGTCTTTTTTGTTGCATGACAGAAGGGTCAGTCCCGGTGCGATTTGATACTCATCTCCCACAAGGGTGAGCCGCTCGCATCCCTGCAGGGCAGGATCTATTCCAATATATCGATCGTTTCCGTGGTAACAAGGGGCAAACGCGTGTTCATTCACATAAACAGGCGCTGTTTTGGTGCATTCCAGAAAACGTTTCAATCCACCGCTGTGATCGTAATGCCCATGGGATAGTACGGCGAAATCAATGGCCTGCAGATCGATTCCCAACTTTTCTGCGTTGTCTGCAAAGGCATCTGACTGTCCGGCGTCAAAGAGGATCTTGTGGGAGCTTGTTTCGATATACAGGCTCAGTCCGTGCTCAGCTGTTAGTATGGGATCGACTGCAGTATTTTCCATCAATACGGTGATCTTCATCTTGTTTTGCCTTCTTTCTTTTGAACATTTTATTGAATCTCAAACCGAATGTCGCCCGTATTAGTGATCGCTTCACATACTCCGCCTGTTATAGTCTTGGGAACATGGATGTTTCCGGTATCGGTTTGTGTCATAAATACCTTCTGGGTAAGCAGACTTCCGGAAATATCGCCCGTATCTGTTTTTATAAAAATCTCACCGGCATCGCAGCCTTCAAATTTTACATCACCCGTGCTTCTGGTGATGAAGAATTTTTCGGATGCAATAACATTACGCAGGAAGATATCACCTGTATCGCCCTCTGTAGTAAGATTATTGCATGTAAGATCGGTCAACTCTGTCTTTCCGGTGGTGACGCGGACGCGAGTATCGCCCATGCAGGTCACACTGGTAACACTGATCCTGCCTGTATGGACTGTAAGATCCAGCTCCTCGGCTGAAGTGTGTTCTATACAGATGTTTCCGGTCGTTGTTTCAATTTTTGCACAGCCCAAGGCAGCCGCCTGCAGCGTTACATTGCCGGTGTGCTCTGCAATATCAATACTGTTAAAGTGAAACTCTTTCGGTATTTCCACATCTCCTGTATCTGACTTAATGGAAAGAGCATCATACCGATCCTGCGGGAGATAAACCGTGATTTTTGGAGTGCTGAATGTGATGCCGATATACTCGTACCAACGCCTTTTATCGACAAGCCGGATCATGAGAGTATCATCCGCTACAGCAACGGAGTGTTTCTGATTATTCTGCTCATAACAGATCACCGAACCCGTTGCGGCTTCACAAGGTACAAACAAAATATCAGCAGTATTTGTAAGGATAGATATATTTTTGTAGGCAGCTTCGATCTTGTGCTCAGTTGTCTCGTATTGTATTGTTGACAACTTTGTAAAATCCCAATTCAACATGGTCATAGCACCTCCAAATAGAATACAGCCTGCAAGAACAAGTATCGCCGCAATTATAAGCCGTGTTTTTGCTCGCTTATTCATGGCAACTCCTCCTCCCGAAGAATCGTATCATAACCTTCTTGGTGATCATAAGGATTCCTTTTGTTGCGGCTTTGCAGCCATAGAACATGAAAATGGAAAGCCCTGCACAGACAACACCTATGCCCAACGCAGCGATGCCGGGCAGCAAATGATCTGTACATGCGGTGCCGATACCGATTGCCGTGCAGCCGAGAGCGCTGCCGATCAAGGCGACAAAAACGGCCCACAAAGAAATGATCAAGGCCCATAATGTAACGTAAAGCGAAAGTATCACGGCAAATGCGGCGATCGCCAAAGACAGCCAAATAGGTGAGCCCAGCACCAAAAGTACGATCTCCCAAATCTTCAGACGTCTTTTGGATCCGGCGTCATTCTTGCCGACTGCCTGTGTGGCGATCTCGTCGATCGAGCCGATTGCAAGAACCGCATCTTCTTCACTAAGACCGTCATCCATGCGGTCATCGATCATCTCGCCGTAAAATGCCAGCTGCTCTTCTATTTCATCAGGCGGCAAAGCACATAAGCGTTTGCGCAGATCTGCAAGAAATTCCTGCTTATTCATTTCCATCACCCTCCTTGGTCACAAATCGGTAAATCGCTAAGATCTCATTCCACTCGTCTTTGAAGTCCTCAATACGCTTGAGCCCTTCTGCCGTGATGTGGTAATACTTCCGAAGTCTGCCGCCGTGCTCTGCTGTGCGGACGGTCAGCATGTTTGCAAGCTCCAAACGTTTGAGAATGGTATATAAGGTCGACTCGGAAAGGACGATGTAAGGCTTCATGTCCTTGATGATCTTGTAGCCATAGGAATCTTCATTTTTGATGGCAGCCAGAACACACACATCCAATAGCCCACGCTTCAATTGAACGTCCATACCATACCTCCTTTTGCATAATACATCATAACACGAGGTATTATGCATGTCAAGAAAAAGAGGGCAGAGGAGGTGCGATCCTCCCTGCCGCTCTTTGAGTTCTATATCTTTTGAATTTTGCAGCCTGTTTTTTCTTCGATCATGGCACAGAAACCAGCCGTATCGCCGCCGGAAAGCGAGCTTTTATCGTAGACCTGCGCATGATTTTGACTGAACACAAAAATAAAATACCGATCCGATTCTGCAATTGCGAGGATGTTGTCATATTTGAATTGCGAGGTGCCAACTTCCGTTTCGGAATAATATCCGTCTTCACGGAATGTGGTTGTGGAACTGATCAGCCCCGGCAGAGTTCTGCGCTTCGCGATCGCACCATTGATCCTGTCTTCAAAACAGAAGACCACAATGATCGCTAATGCGGCGATCCAGGATACTATGCGATTGGAAGTGATGGCGTACGCTTCACCGCGAGTCGGCAGCGAGAGAAGTGCAACAAGGATCACAAGGATCCAACCGATGATATGTGCCCGGCGGCTGCGCTTGGTGCGTGTCGTCTTTCTTACACCTTTCGCCATGGCAATACAGGCATTGAGATCATATTGCGTGGTAAATGTAAATTCCATATTATCACCTCACGCTCAGTATATCATAAACATATCGATTGAGCAAAAAATTTTAGAATATTGAAGATCTCAAGTTAGTCATCAATGTTACCGTCGTTATCTCATTACCGGCACTTTGCACACCTGCGCAAACCGTTGATTTGCGATACAGATCACAAATTGTGTCGGGAATTGGCTGTTTATCGGAACAGTAAGGATGGCGATGATACACCGCCCCACAAGGATATACATAGCAGCATCGCTGCTTATTTGGACTTATTAGTGACCTCAATCTCAATGTTTATATGATTGGAAGCTTTACCTTGCCTGATACCATTCCGAATGCTCATTACGATCAATACCGAAATAACAATAATTATAACAGCGATCAAAAAAACTATCACTTCAAACCTCCGCAAATAAATTTATCAATTGGTGTGAGGGAAACCGGGAATGTTTGTAATTGCCCAATTGGGAGTATGCAGAAATAGATAAAACCCAACACATCACTACATCACATTATAAATACATAATGTGAAGAGTCAAAACAATTCTTGCAAATATTCATAGATGCGACCGTGGAGCAAGCTTCACAGTACCCGCTTCGCGCTCTTCGCTAAAAACAGCCCGCCGGGCTGTTTTCTTTACGCTCAGACCCTCTCGGGTTCAAGTCCCGTACAAAAAACAGAGCAACACCCGCTAAAGCGGATATTGCTCTGTTGAATTGTTTTGATAATAATGATACGGTTTCAAACAGTTTCATTTGGTTTCACTCAAAAAAATGAAACTATTAAGCGGGAAGTAAAACTCTCTTTTGGGATTAAAACTATGCTGATCTGTTTGTCAAATTGGAATTTACTGTTCTCTTTTATGCCTTTCAACAAGCAGAAGAATAAACATAACCAACCAAAGACCCCAAGCAACCAAACACCCGATTCCAGAAAACCAAATGTCTATTATAGTGCCTAATAAAAATGGCACTATAATAGACATTTGGTTTTCTGGAATCGGGTGTTTGGTTGCTTGGGGCCTTTGGTTGGTTATGTTTATTCTTCTGCTTGTTGAAAGGCATAAAAGAGAACAGTAAATTCCAATTTGACAAACAGATCAGCATAGTTTTAATC
>JAGBBD010000007.1 GCA_017938625.1 Oscillospiraceae bacterium
AACAAGGAGCTGACCGAAGCCCACAAGGCTCTGGCGACCGGTGATGTGACTTGCTCCAATGAGCAGGTCAAGGGCAAGAACTACGTTGGCACCAACCTTGCTCTGGAGGATAAGATCGAGCTGAACTTGTTCTTCGCCAATGTCACCACCGATATGTACGCAGAAGTCAGCTACACCGACTTTAAGGGCAATGTGGTCAGCTACATTGTGGATGGCGAGGACTTCGCCCTCTACGCAGGCACGACCTACAAAGTGCCCGTCAGCCGGATCGTTCTGGCAGATGCCTTCAGCCCCGTGACCGTGACCGTCTACAATGCAGACGACACCGTTCACGCTGCAGGCACAGACTCCGTGGAAAGCTACATTGCAAGAGCAGGGGAGAATGCCCTCAATGCAGCCATTATGAAGTTTGCAACTTCTGCTCTGAACTATCTGACCTAAAGCAAAGCAGACAGATTTTAAATTATGGCTGCACTCCTGCCTCCCTCTGATGAGGGAGGTGGCAAAACCGCAGGTTTTGACGGAGGGAGAGAACAACTACCCCTCAGTCAGCTTTTATGATTTTGCACGTTTCTTTCTTCTTCCTTTGGCAGGGACTGTCCCCACGGGGCTGTCCCTGCCGCTTTTTTGTATGGGACATTTTTTACGTAGCGATTGTGCTGAATTTTGTTCACAAAGATTTGTGATTGTAGCATAAAAAACAAAATTATACTGGACAAATATAAGTATGCAAGGGTATAATGTAATGTACGAAAATGGTAGTTTTGTGCTTTTCTGGACTAAATGATGAAATTACACAAAAATATCAATAAAGTGAGGAGTAAGGATTATGAGAAACAGAAGTTTGTGGTCAAAACTGCTTTCTGCTCTGCTCGTCATGGTCATGGTGCTGGGTATGGTCCCGGCAGGCATGGTGTCCGTGGCTGAGGCATCGGAGATCACAGAAGCAGGCGCGATCAAGATCGACTTTATCGACTTCGCGAGGACTCTGAAAGAGGATCGTCCCGATATCTGGAATGCCCTGCGCTCTACCAGCGTAGACGGCATCAAGATGATCGGCAACGGCTACAGTGAGTCTTCCACCGATGCGGAATACAATGCCTTCCAGGCGATCCAGTCTTATCTGGACGCAGAAGGCGTGTGGAACATCGAAGAAGGTGACCACACTTTCAAGCAGAAAAGTGCAGGCAGAAAGATCTACCTGAATACCACCGATGATGACTACGGTCTTCGTTTCTATGCAGGTATTCTGGCAAGCTCCGGTGATGACCGTTCCAGACTGATTCTGACGGTCAATGCGCCCGAGGCAGGTCTGTACCACATGAACCTGTCTGTGCTCAACGAGGCTGTCACCTCCACTGTCAGCGGTGTGGACAACACTGCCGGCCGCGGCGCAGGTGATGTCTATGTCAACGGCGAGCTGGTCTATGAGCACTATGCCTTCAAGGCATACACCGATACGGTGGAAGAAGTCAGCTTCGGCGCTGTGCAGCTGAACAGAGGCGAAAACACGGTCGAGATCTACATGGATGACGACCACTTCGGTGCAGGCGGCGCCTCCAGCTCCGGCAGACGCTGCTGCAACCTGCGCGGTCTGGACTTTATTCCGCTCAACGGAGTGCAGGTGGAGCTGGGCAGAACTGTCGAACTGGATCTGCGCGCCACCTATCTGCCCTTTGACACCACCATCACCGGCTCTACCTACACTGTACAGAGCGATGATGAGAGCATTGCAAAGGCCGCGTTTGAGGCTGACGGCGACCTGCTGATCACAGGCTATGATCTGGGCGATGCGGAGCTGACGGTCTATGACGGCTCCGGTGAGATCTGCACCATCCCTGTGACGACTGTGGAGCCCACTGCACCTGAAAACGGTACATATTACACCGTCGGTGGCTTCAAGGCTGCTACCATGGTCTATGAGACTGTGGAAGAGGGCAGTGTGTCCTACTATGCCGATGGCACCCGTTATGATGAAGAGACCATCCGCACCACCGGCGCGGTGTACTTCAAGAGCAATGACACCGGTGTTGCCACTGTGGATCAGTCCACCGGCGATGTGACCTGCGTGGGCGAAGGCTCCACCACCATCGTGGCATATGTTCTGATGGACGGCATGATCACCTCTGACTATGTGATCCTCACCGTCACGGATGAGACGGACCTTGCCTCCATTGAGCTGTCCGCCAACGTGGATTACGTTGGTGTTGGCGGCAGCCTGCGCATTTATCCCTCCGGTCTGAAGGCATCCGGCAGCACTGCGGATATGGATCTGTATCCCCTGAGCTGGACTGTGGATGATATGGATGTGGCTTCCGTTTCCGACGACGGCGTGGTCACAGGTCTGTCTGAAGGCACTGTCACCGTTACTGCCACCGCAGGTGTGGACGGCGTGGCTGTTTCCAACGAGATCACCCTGAATGTTGTGGACAATCAGGAACTGGAAGAGAACGATCTGATCTTCGACTTTACCTATGGCCGTGCGCTGGATATGCAGTCCGCCACTCTGGAAAAGGACAACATCGAGATCGACTGGACAAACACCTACAACGGCGGTATGGACATCTACTACGGCGATACCTCCGGTATTGACCTGTATGTCGGTCAGAAGGGCGATAAGCTGGCGCTGGACTTTGTCGTTGAGCGCGATGGCTGGTATCAGGTGGAAGTGCTGGGCAAGTCCATCTACTACGCAGGCGTCTACACCAACATCTTTGTGGACGAGTCCTACATCGGCGATATTGCCTTTAACAACACTTCCATGAGCACCTACAGTGAAGGCGGCCCCCGCAACACCGTGTATCTGGAAGCAGGCGTCCATGACTTTGATCTGGTCGCCACCAGCTACGGCAGAATGTGGCTGGGCAAGATCATCCTCCACAGCGTGCCCGCCCCCGCTCCCGTGAGCGTGGAGCTGACCGGCAAGCAGACGCTGGTGGCAGGTGAGACCGTGGAGCTGGATCTGACCATGACCGACTCCAACGGCAACAGCTTCTATCTCAACCGTGTCAGCGAAGCTGCTTCCTATGACAACTACTATACTCTGACCTCCTCCAATGAAAACGCTGTCACTCTGGACGGTCTGACCATGACCGCCGCAGGCAGCGGTACTTCCACCATCACCCTGTCCGGTAAGCTGCTGGGTGAGACCATCACCAAGACTCTGCAGGTCACCGTACAGAGCGGCACGATCAACTATGCTGAGCTGACTGCAGACAGCACCACCCTGAAGCCCGATGCAGCACCTGTGCAGCTGACTCTGACTGCTTACGGTGCCACCGGCGAAGCCATTGCCCTGCCCTCCGGCACTACAGTCAGCTATGCCTCCGGTGACACAGGCATCGCAACGGTCTCTTCTTCCGGCCTTGTGACTCTGACCGGTCTGGAAGGCTCTGTGATGATCACCGCGACCATCACCGAGGGCACCAATGTCCGTGAGGCACAGATCTGGATCTCTGTGACCGAGGGCAAGACCGAGCCTACCATCTATACCTACGAAGAGCGTGAAAACGCACAGGCAAACGTTGCCAAGTACACCTGGGCTGCCAACGAAAAGAACACCGCTGTGAGAAATGCGGATATCTATGTGGAGCATCTGCAGCAGATCTACGATCAGTGGCTCTTTGACGATCTGCCCCGTACCACTCGTGTCGGCTACAAGAACGAGCTGGGCTATGATTGCTGCCGTTACTGCGGCGTCAATCTGGTCGCCATCTACGGCGCATATCCCTACATCGTTGACCCCATCAACAACCCCTGGAAGATCACCTGCCCCGAGTGTCAGCATGACTTCCCCTCCAACGACTTTGCTTCCTTCCTTGCCTGCGGCATGGATGAGAATGGCCGCTTTGATGCAGACCGCGCCCGTGAAAACGGCGGTGAGCAGTATCTGGTCAACATCGAGTTTGACGATATGCCCGCTGACTGGGGCGTTGACGACGGCAACGGCTATGTGACCGGCGAATACGACGCCAACGGCGTGGAAGTCGTTCACACCTACATCGGCTACTACATGGCCTGCCAGATGTTCGGTCTGGGCGATCTGGACAAGCATTCTCTGACCGACATCTTCCAGAATCTGACCAAGGCGTACCTGTACACCGGCGACGAGAAGTACGGCAGCGCAGGTGCTGTTCTGGTGGACCGTCTGGCTGACATCTATCCCACCTACGACATTGTCAAGTGGCCTCACACCAAGCTGGCCTTCTCCGATGGCGGCTCCGGCAGAGGTAAGTTCATCGGCTGTATCTGGGACGCTGTTCTGTCTCAGACTCTGGCAAAGGCTGTTGACGCATTCTGGCCCTGTGCCACCAATGCAGACGTCATCGAGTTCCTGCAGCAGGATGATATTCTGACCATCAAGGGCATGACTGCCGATCAGATCACTCCCGAGTATCTGCGTACTCACGCAGAAGACGATATTCTGCTGGAGATCTTCAAGGCAGCCAAGACCGACTACTTCAACGGCAACTTCGGTATGGAAGAAGCCGGCGTTGCATACGCAGGCGTGGCTCTGGACCGTCTGCCTGAGACGCAGGAGATGTTCGAGTGGGTCTTCCATGAAGAACAGCGCGGCGGTCTTGGCAGCAATGCCTGGAACACCGGCGGCGACGTTGCCCGTGTACTGATCGAGGACGTGTGCCGCGACGGCTTCGGCTACGAAGTTTCCTACCTGTACAACGCTCTGTGGACCCAGTATCTGCTGGATCTGGCAGATGCTCTGAGCGGCTACGAGGGCGCTGCGGAATTTGACCTGTGGAACAACCCCAAGTTCGTCAATATGTACTCCGCCTTTATCCGTCTGACGGTCTGCGGCCATCTGACTCCTCAGGTCGGTGAAGCCGGCTTCGTCCAGTCCACCCATAACCAGATGGGCGTGGACAAGATGCTCACCGCTTATCTGAACACCGGCGATGTGGATCTGGCCCGTGCTGTCTATGCCGGCAACGGCAACTCCGTCAGCGGCCTGCACGGCACCATCTTCATGGCTGACCCCGTGGACGGCGTCCAGTCTTCCATCATCAACGCTGTGGCACAGGAAGGTCCCTGGGACTTCAGCGACTCCGACATGATGTCCGGCTTCGGTATCGCCATCCTGCGTGAAGGCCCCGAACAGTATCTGGGCAAGACTGTCAACGCTGACGAGTTCTTCGATTACTGGATGTACTTCGGCTACTCCAACACTTCCCATGCCCGTCTGGAAGCCCTGGCCATCGACCTGGAGGCCTTCGGTCTTGGTCTGAGCTCCTCCATGGGCTATCCCTCTCTGGTCATTTCCACCAGCCCCGAGCGTATGCAGTGGGTCAGAAATACCGTTTCCCATAACACTGTTGTGGTCGATGACCGCGGTCAGTCCGTTATGGAAGAGGGCGGCTTCCCCAAGCACTTTGAGGATGCCGGCAATGTGAAGATCATGGACGTGGAAGCCAATGCGGCTTACCCCGAGACCGATATCTATCGCCGTACCGTGGTGACTGTGGCTGCTGAAAACGGTGTCCACTATGCCGTTGACTTCTTCCGCATTCTGGGCGGCAGCGAGCACGTCTACTCCTTCCACGGCGCAACACGCAAGGATCCCGCGGTCTCCGGCCTTGATATGACTGTTCAGCCCATGGGTACCTATGCAGGCGCCGATGTTCCCTTCGGCGATCATGTCACCAACCCCGACAGCGGTGACGCCTCCACCAATACCGGTTCCGGCTACAGCTGGCTGTACAACGTCTCCCGTGACGACAACCCTGAGACCAGCTTCTCCATCGACTGGGAGATCGAAGATTTCCACAGTCAGCTGACTACCTCCGACGGCATCCATCTGAAGCTGCATATGCTCTCCGAGGAGCCTATGACGGAAGTTGCTCTGGCTGACGGTCAGCCTCCCCAGACCGGCAGAAACCCCGACCATATTGAATACGCACTGATCCGCCGCAGCGGCAACCCCGGCATGGACACGCTGTTCACTGCCATCATCGAGCCCTACCAGAATGATGAGCTCATCGCCTCCACCGAGCTGGTGGATGTAGAGCTGGTCAGCGGTACTCCCAGTCTCAATGACCGTGCTGCTGCCATCAAGGTGACGCTGGTGGGCGGTCGTCAGGACTTCATCGTCTACACCACCAACCCCGATTGCGTCTACTCCGTCAAGAATACCGACGGCACCGAGATGTTCCGCTTCCAGGGCTTCGCAGGTGTTTGCTCCTACAACAAGTCCAACGTCATCACCTACGCATGGGGCGCTGAGACTTCCAACATCACCGATGCCACCGCAGGCGCTGTGATCTCCGACGCACAGACCAAGGTCACAGGCCAGGTGTCCGACTTCACCAAGGGTCTGGCATTCGACTATCTGGTCACCGTCTCTATGGATGAGCCTGTAGAGGCAGAGGAACTGGTCGGCAGATATCTGTACGTCAACAACGACGGCACCGAGAACGCTGCATACCGCATCCATGACGCAGAGGTCAACGGCTCCACCGCCGTTCTGAACCTGAACAACCAGACGCTGGTCCGTGAGTTCGTCGATGCCTCCAACATGGATCTGGGCTATGTTCACAACATTGCCGAGGGTCAGACCTACACCATTCCTCTGAGCACCGAAATGGTCTGTGCCCACCAGAGAAACAGCGTTTCCTATGCAAGCAACGGTGACGGCACGCACACGCTGACCAGAACCTGTGTCACCTGTAAGGCCATCACCAGCACATCCGTGGTCGCCTGTAAGGACGGCACCGATGCCAACACCCTGTGTGACAGATGTAACGGTCAGCTGCCTGTTGAGATCGCAACGGCAGAACAGCTGATGGCATTTGCAGCAGATGTCAACGCAGGCTCCAACACCATCAATGCCAAGCTGACGGCAAATATCGATCTGTCCGGCTACGACTGGACTCCCATCGGTACCGTCACTTACCCCTATAAGGGCATCTTCACAGGCGACGGCCATACCATCTACGGTATGGATCTGGCATACACCACTGTATCCGGTGAGGACGTCCGTCTGGGTCTGTTTGCCAACACTCTGGGTGCCACCATCAAGGGTGTCACGGTAGACGGCAGCATCACCCTGTCCGGCGCATCGACCAACTACAGCCGTGTGGGCGGCCTGATCGCAGTTGCCACCAACACCACCATTACCGACTGTATCAATAAGGTCACCATCACCGGCACTGCCAACGGCAACACCGCAGCCTTCTTCAATGTAGGCGGTCTGGTGGGCTATGCCTCCGCTGTGACTATGACTCGCTGCGGCAACGACGCCAACATCGACATCATGGCCAACAACATGGGCGGTCTGATCGGTAACGTGGCAAGAGCCACCGAGCCTACCGCCATCAGCGAGTGCTACAACCACGGTGATATCTTCGGCTACGCCAACCTGGGCGGCCTGGTGGGTAACTTCAATGGCTGCGGTACCACCGGCAAGAACAACACCCTGACCAACAGCTACTCCAGCGGCGACTTCGAGACCCATCTGGCTGACGGCACCGGCAGAGCAGCCGGCGGCGGTCTGATCGGCTCTGCCAACGCAGCGCTGTGTGTTGTGAAGAACTGCTATGTTTCCGGTGCAACGCCTCTGGATGGCGAGAACACCGACATGGCGATCATCTACTCCGGCTATTCCTATAACATCACCAACAACTGGATGGATCTGTACTACCTCGAAGGTGTCAGCACCGATGAGACCTACGACATCATGATGGCAAAGACCCACGAGGAAATGATCGATCAGGAATTTGTGGATACTCTGGGCAGCTCCTTCAAGAAGGTGGAGAACAAGTATCCCGTCCTGAGCTGGGAATGCAGCCATCTGGAGTCTGAGGAGATCTACTACGATAACGGCGACGGTACCCATCTGGTGGTCTTCACCTGCGGCGAATGCGGCGCAGAGGATCGCACGGTGGAGCCTTGTACCGATATCGACCAGAACGAGATCTGCGACGGCTGTAAGGCCAGCCTCTCTCTGGTGGACGAGATCACCTTCGCAGGTTCCAACATGAACCTGGGCAACGAGCTGCAGATGAACTTCCTGTTCGCCAAGAAGCAGCTGGATGCTTCCAAGAACTACACTGCTGTGATCACCAAGTATGATGAAAACGGCGAAGTGGAGAACACCGTGGAAGTGGCAAAGGCACAGTGGAATTCCTTCGGCACCGATTACTACAAGGTCTCCTACGGAGTGCTCTCCATTGAGATGCCCGAGCAGATCCGTGTGCAGATCGTGGACGAAGACGGCACCGCACTGGGTGAATTTACCGACAGCATCCGCGGCTATGCCGAGCGTGTGCTGGCAAGTGCCACTACCTCCGATGCCATCAAGCGTCTTGCGGTGGATATGCTCAACTACGGCGCAGCAGCTCAGACCTATTTCGAGCACAATCTGGAAGACCTCGCCAACAGCAAGCTGACCGACGAGCAGAAGGCTCTGGCATCTGAGGGCTTCGCACCCTGCGTCAACAACCAGAAGAAGATCAAGAACTTCTATGGCTGTAACCTGAACCTGGCAGAGCGTATCGAGCTGAGCTTCTTCTTCCGCAACAGACCCAGCGATGTGACCGGCATGTACGGCACCATCAGTTACACCGACTTCACCGGTAAGGAAGTCTCCATTGCTCTGACGGAAGCCGATCTGGAGCTTGCCAACAGCACCAACGTGCAGAACCTGTGCCGTGTGCGTGTGGATCAGATCGTGCTGGCTGACGCAAGACAGGTGGTTTCTGTTGAGATCTACAACGCTGACGGAACGCTCTTCGGCAGCGCCAAGGACTCTGTGGAAAGCTATATCAAGCGCGGTGAAAACTCCGCTCACGTGTATCTGTTCGAGAGTGTTATGACCTTCGCGGACTCCGCTTACGACTACCTGCTCAACAGATAAGACAACCCAACAAAAAAGACTCCTTCGGGAGTCTTTTTTGTTGGTCAATTGACAGTTGACAATTGACAATTGACAATGAATGTGTCGCTTCGCGACGGATTTAAAATATGCTGCGCACTTGTAGGACGGTTACCCCAAGGGCACTTTGTCGCCGCGTTGCGGCTCAGGCGCGACCCTTGACCGCCGGAGCAGGTGTTTTTTATGGCAGACGCAAATACAAAATATCCGCAAAATTGAGATGAAAGCACAAGTTTTTTCGGCGGCGATATGGTATAATGATCCACAGAATACTGCGGTGTTTCCAATTTCTTACTTTCTACTACATTTTTCTGACAAAAGACAATTGCATGGAAACACGGCGGAAATTATAATAAAATCAGTATAGTATTCCCTTTGGGATTGGGAGGATAACGCAATGAAACAACGTCTGATCAGTTTTTTGCTTGCTCTGGTGATGCTTCTGGGGCTGCTTCCTGTGGGCGCTGTGCCTGTACTGCAGGCGCAGGCAGCGAAGGCAGACCCTGCTTTTGACACCCTCAAAATCGATTTTGAGGCGCTGGCAGAGGATATTGCTTCCGAGAGCTGGTGGCAGGGGCTCCCTATGGGCTCCAAGACCAAGGAAAATCCTCCGACGGAGGAGGGGAACGCCCAGTATGCGGCGCTTCTGGACTATCTGGAAGAAAACGAATGCTGGACGATCAACGAAACCGCCACGGGAATCTCCACGTCTGTGCATCCCAAAATGATCTTTTTGGATACACAGGATCAGTATGATTGGGCGCTGCGGTACTATCCTCTCTGGATCAGCGACAGCGCAACGATCATGCAGCGCAATGATCTGCAGCTCGATCTGACTGTGGAGAACGAGGGCTGGTATAAGATGTCTGCCGAGATCTTTATGGAAAACATGAAGTCGACACAGATTCCGGAAGGCATCGATGCAGGCTCCGGCTACTGTGAGATTCGTGTCAACGGCGAACCCATCCTGAAGCAGCAGCCCTTCAAGGGAGAGAATGTGGTGCGTGATATCAACGCAGGCTATGTCTATCTCAACAAGGGCGTCAATGCCGTGACCATCCATGCGTGCAAGGATATCTTTATCGGTGTGGGACATACCAGACGCACCCTTTGCTTCAACAACATTACCTTCCAAAAGCTGACCAGTCTGAAGGTGGACTTCAAGGAAGATGTCCTTGCCATGTCCGAGCAGAGCTGGTGGGCAGATCTGCGTGATACGGATGTGGACGGCATCAAGATGATCGGTGACACGTATATGTCCGCACCCACCGAGGCGGAGTATGCCGCTTTTGGAGAGCTGCAGGCCTACCTTGACAGACAGGGCATCTGGAACATTGAAGAGGGAAGCCCTGTGTTCAGCGACAAGTATAACGGCAGACTGATCTATCTGAACACCACCGATGATGACTACGGCATCCGTTTCTATCCCGGCATCCTCAATGCTGCTGACGACCGTGACAGACTGATCCTGTCTGTGCAGGCGCCGGAGGCCGGTCTGTATCATTTTGATCTGACTGTGCTCAACGAAGCCAGCAACCCCACCACGGCGCAGGTCAACGGCTCTATGGGCAGAGCCTATGGCAATATCTATGTCAATGGTGAACTGATCTACGAAAACTATCCCTTCCAGGCGACCACCGACAGGCTGGAGACCGTGAGTCTTGGCGCGGTGGAGCTGGCGGAAGGCGAAAACACGGTGACCATTGAGGTCTCCCGGGACGACTCCGGCGTCAACACCACTGTGCGCCGCAGCTTCAATCTCAGAAGCATGGAGTTTATCCCCCTCAATGGTGTGCAGGTGGAGCTTGGCAGAACGACCCCTCTGGACCTGTGCGCCACCTATCTTGTTTTTGATGCGCCTGTGACTCCCGGCACCCATCAGGTGAAGAGCGACAACACCAATGTGGCAGATGCAGAATTTGCCGCAGACGGTACTCTGCGCATCACAGGCCGCTCCCTCGGTACGGCAAATCTGACCGTGACCACTGAGGGTGCCACGGTCTGCACCATCCCCCTAAACGTGGTGGAAGCAACCACCCCGGAAAACGGCGCTTATTACACCCTTGACGGCTTCAAGGCTGTTCTGATGTCCTACGGCAGCACGGCAGAAGGCGAACTGACCCATTATGTGGACGGTGTGCCCATGACTGAGGACGAAGTCCGCAGCGCAGGCGCAGTGTACTTCACCACTTCCGATGCCGACATTGCCGAGGTGGATATGGAAACAGGCGATGTGACCCCTGTGGGCGAAGGCATTGCCACCATCACCGCTTATGTGCTCATGGACGGCATCGTTACCTGTGATGCATCCCTTGTGACCGTAACGGACGATACGGATCTGGCCTCCATGACCTTGTCCGCAGCCGTACCCTATGTGGGTGTGGACAATGACCTGTATCTGCAGCTGAGCGGCAAAAAGTCCTCCGGCGCCAACGCAGACATGAGCGCTGTGGCAGTTGCCTATACGGTAGACGATGAGACTGTTGCCACAGTCACAGACGGCAGACTGACCGGCCTGAAGGCAGGCACCGTCACCGTCACCGCCACTGTGGGTGTGGAGGGCAAGGCTGTTTCCGCGGAAGAGACCTTTGAGGTGGTGGAAAACACCGACCTGCCCGGCGAAGGCATCCTGCTGGACTTCACAGACGGCAGAGTGCTGGACGCACCCTCCGCCACTCTGGAGGATGACGGCTATGCCCTGGTCATGGATCAGTGCTACAACGGCGGCAGCGCTTTGACCTTTGCCTCCAAGGTGGGCATGAGCCAGAAAGCTCCCAAGGACGGCAAGCTGACCTTGGACTTTATGGTAGAGAAAGACGGCTGGTACTGGCTGGAGACCATCGGCGGCCTGTACACCGGCGGCACCATTGCCGATCTGACCTTGGATGATGCCTATATGGGCACCATCGACTTTGGCTGCGGCAACGGCGGCCCTTACTCCGCCTACAGCGCCATGAACACCATCTACCTGACAGCCGGCGTCCATCGTGTGCAGCTGACCAACACCACGCAGGGCACCATCTACCTTGGCAGACTGTGTTTCCATGAAACGCAGGATCCCAACACTGTGACCGTTTCTGCCAAGGCAGAGCAGGAAAAGCTTCTGGTGGGACAGACCACCCAGGCACAGGTGAGCCTGCAGGGCGCCAACGGCAGGCCTCAGCAGCTTCTGGCTGTGAGCGCCGTACCCACCTTTACCAACTACTATCGGCTCACCAGCTCCGCACCCGGTGTGGTCAGTGTGTCCGGCAATACTTTGACTGCCGTGAAGGCAGGCTCTGCCACCATTACCGTGACCGGCAAGTGGCAGACACAGACCATCTCCAAGACCTTCCCCGTGACGGTTCTGGCAGGCAATGTGGCAGAGCTTACTCTCACTGGCGCGCAGACCACACTGAGGCCGGAAGCAGATCCTGTGCAGCTGACTCTTTCTGCCTTCGGTGTGGACGGCAGCGCCGTTACCCTGACCGGCGCCGTGACATATCGCAGCGAAAACACCGCTGTGGCGACCGTCTCTTCTGCCGGTGTTGTAACGGTTAGCGGGACGGAGGGCTCTGCTAAGATCGTGGCATCCGTCACTCAGGATGGACGCACCATGGAGGCTGCCTGCTGGATCACCGTGACCGTGGGCAAGACCGAGCCTACCATTTATACTTGGGAAGAGCGTGAAAACGCCATGGAGAATGCCCTAACCTACGACTGGGCGATCAGCGCCAAGGAGAGTGCTGTCAAAAAGGCAGACTACTATGTGGACAACCTTGATGTTATCTACAATATGTGGATTCGCGAGGGTTTGCCCCGCAGCACCCGCGTGGGACTGCAGTATACGGACGATGCCTATCGCTACTGCCGCTACTGCGGTGTGGATCTGGTGGCAGAGTACGGCGCCTATCCCTGGATTGTGGATCCCATTGAAAACCCCTGGAAGGTGCAGTGCCCTGCGTGCAGCCGCGTCTTCCCCTCCAATGATTTTGAGAGCTACTACAAATCCGGTCTGACAGAAAAGGGCTATTTTGACGAAGCTCGGGCCGATAAATCCCTGCTTTTCAACGAGCTGTATCCCGAAATGGGCGAAGGCTGGGGCGTAGATGACGGCTGGGGCTACTACAGCGGCACCATCATGGACTCCGGCAAGGAAGATGTGCATACCTACATCGCCTACTACCTGCACTGCGTGTTCTGCACCATCGGCAGCAGCAAGCACTCTATGCCCACCATTCTGGACGCCCTGCGGGAGGCCTATCTGTACACCGGCGATGTAAAGTACGGTGAGGCAGGTGCTATCCTGCTCGACCGCATTGCGGATATCTATCCCGAGTATGACCGCGCCAACTTCTCCACCGCCTTCCCCAACTCCGACGGCGGCAGCTACTTCGGCAAATTTGTCGGCTGCATCTGGGAGGCGGAGACCATCGGTACTGCGCTTGCCCTTGCGGCAGATGCCTTCTGGCCCTGTATGGACAGTGAGCGGGTGGTGGAGTATCTGCGAAATCAGTGCGGTACTCACATGAAGAACATGGAGCCGGAGGACATCACCCCGGCGTACATCCGTGAAAATGTGGAAAACGGCGTGCTGCTGGAGATCAAAAAAGCCTGTGAAGACACCAAAATGTCCGGCAACTTCGGCATGCAGCAAAGTGCCATTGCCTACGCGGCTGTGGCGCTGGATCGGATGCCCGAAACGCAGGAAATGCTGGATTGGGCATTCCGCTTCGGTGAGCGGAAACTGGTAAACGGCAAGTACGAGTCGAGCGGCGGCGCTGTGCTCTACCATCTGGTGGAGCTGGTGGACCGTGACGGCTTCGGCAACGAGGTGTCGTACCAGTACAACGCCCTGTGGTATATCAACCTGCTGGATCTTGCCGATGCCTTGAAGGACTATGACAAGGCAGAAGGCGTAGATCTGTGGAGCAATCCCAAATTTGTCAATATGCTCTCTGCCATGAGCCGATACGGCGTCTGCGGCAGACTGACGCCTCAGGCCGGTGAGGCAGGCTTTGTCCAGTCCACCCACAAGATGGGCAGCGTGCAGGATCTGACCACTGCCTTTATGGGAACAGGAAACCGTGAACTGGCGCGGCATCTGTATGCCGCCAACGGCAACACGGTCAAGGGTCTGCACGCAGATATCTTCACCGAAGATCCGGAAAGCAGCCTGCAGGAGCAGATCATGCAGATCGTCAATGCTGACGGCGTCTGGGATCAGAGCGAGAGCAACATGATGTCCGGCTTCGGCATTGCCATTTTGCGCGAAGGCCCTGAGATGTATATCAAGGGCGTCAACGAGCAGGCCTTCTCCGACTACTGGATGTACTTCGGCAAGACCGGCGGTGGCGGACACGCCCAGCTGGAAGCGCTGAATCTGGATCTGGAAGCCTTCGGTCTTGGTATGAGCTCTTCCATGGGCTATCCTGTGATCGTGTCTTCCGGCGATGCCGAACGTATGCAGTGGGTGCGTAACACCGTCTCCCACAATACGGTCGTGGTCAACGATAAGGGCCAGTCCGAGATGGTCTACGGCGGCTTCCCCCTGCATTTTGAGGACTCCGGTAAGGTCAAGCTTATGGATGCCGATGCATCCAAGGCATATCCCGAGACGGATATCTACCGCCGCACCGTGGTCACGGTGGCAGCGGAAAACGGCGTGCACTACGCCGTGGACTTCTTCCGTGTGCTGGGCGGTTCCGAGCATGTCTACTCCTTCCATGCAGCCACAGGTCTGACTCCCGAAACTCAGGGCCTGTCTCTGGTACACCAGCCCATGGGCACCTATGCAGGCCCCGGCATCCCTTATGGCCCCCACTGGGTCACGGATTCTCAGGATCCTTCCCTCAACATGGGCAGTGGCTACAGCTGGCTGGACAATGTCTACCGTGATGCCAAGCCTGCCGATACCTTTACGGTCAATTTTGAGATCGAGGATTTCCAGGACTATCTGCCCGATTCCGAGGGCATCGGCATGAAGTTCACCATGCTCCCCAACGATCCTCTGACGGAGGTCGCCATTGCCGACGGCCATCCGCCTCAGAACGGACGTAACCCGGAGACCATGAAATATGTGCTGGTGCGCCGCAGCGGCGCCGATGGCATGGACAGCCTGTTCACCTCCATCATTGAGCCCTACAAGCATGACGAGCTGATCGCCTCTGCTGAGCTGGCGCAGATGGTTTTGACAGAAGGCACACCCAAGATCACAGACCGGACCGCCGCCATCAAGGTGACCTTGGTTTCCGGCAGAGTGGACTATATCGTCTATGCCACCAATCCCGATTGCCTCTACACCGTCAAGGATGCGGACGGCACGGAAAAATTCACCTTCCAAGGCTTTACCGGTGTGGCAAGCTTTGACGGCGATGTGCTGACCTATGGCTGGGGCAGCGAAGTCACCACCTTGGGCAGCGTCATCACCGATGCTCAGAGCGAAGTCACCGGCACTGTGGCAGGCTTTACGGAAGGCCTTGCGGATAACTACTATCTCACCGTCACCATGGACGAGCCTGTGACGGCAGAGGAACTGGAAGGCCGCTATGTGTTCGTCTCCAATGACGGCGAGCGCAACGCTGCCTACCGCATCTACGGCGCACAGGTCAGCGGCAGCACTGCTACTCTGGATCTGTACACGCAGACTCTGGTGCGCAGCTATGTGGATAAGGAAAACATGGATCTTGGCTATGTCCATAACATTGCCGAGGGGCAGTCCTACACCATTCCTCTGAGCGCAGAGGGCACCTGCGCCCACAGCAGAAACAGCGTCTCCTACATTCCCAACGGCGATGGCACCCATACGGTGACCCGTACCTGTGTGGCCTGCGGTCAGATTTCCAGCGCCAATATTGCCGCTTGTAAGGATGGCACGGACAGCGATACCAAGTGTGACCGCTGCAAGGAGCCTATGCCTGTGCAGATCGCCACGGCGCAGGAGCTGATGGACTTTGCCGCACGGGTCAACGGCGGTGAAAACACCTTGAGCGCTGTGCTCACAGCGGATATTGACCTTGCCGGCTTTGACTGGACGCCCATGGGCACAGCCCAGAAGCCCTACCGCGGTACGTTTGTGGGCGGCGGCTTCACCATCCGGAACATGACCATTGACCATGACAGCACTTCCGCAGACAGCTATGTGGGTCTGTTCGGCGCGGCAGACGGCGCTGTGATCAAAAAGCTGACCGTGCAGGGCAGCATCCATGTGTCAGCAGAGCCTGTCACCACCAGCCGAATTGGCGGTATCGTCGGCTCTGCAGCCAATACCACCATGGAAGACTGCGTCGGCATCGTGTCCATCACGGGCAAGGATGGCGCGGCAGGCTACTACAATGTGGGCGGCCTTGTGGGCTATGCCACAGATCTGACCATGACACGCTGCGGCAATGAAGCCGACTTGACCATCCTCGGCTACAACATGGGCGGCCTTGTGGGTCATGTGCCTGCAGGCGACGGTCAGACCGTGATCTCTCAGAGCTTTAACCACGGCGATCTGCTGGGCAACCAGCGTCTCGGCGGTCTGGTGGGCACCTTCACGGGCAGCAGCAACGCAGCCACGCCCAATACCATTGTGGATTGCTATAACGCCGGCGACTTTAACACCGTCAGCGCAGACGGCACACACCTGCGGCAGGGCGGCGGCATCATCGGCAGCTCCGCCAGCGGCAACATCACGGTGAAAAACTGCTATGTCTCCGGCTCCACCGCAGACGCCGGCAGCAATACCAACGATGCTGTGATCTATGCAGGCGTCAAGACCACCCTCAGCGGCATTGATAATGTGTACTATCTGGAAAGCATCGGTACCACCCAGTCTGCGGCAAAGTCCCGTACCGAAGTCCAGCTGCGGGCAGAAAGCTTCGTGGCTGTGCTTGGCAGCGCCTTCAAGCAGACAGAAGACGGCTATCCTGCCCTGCAGTGGGAATGTGACCATGAGACGGAAGTGACCTACACCTCCCATGGTGATGGCACCCATACGGCGAGCGCTGATTGTACGATCTGCGGCAAGCCTGTGTTTGTCAAGACGGAAAGCTGTACCGATGCAAACAAGGACAACACCTGTGACACCTGCGGCGGCAAGCTGAAAACTGTGGTCAAGACCTCCGTGGCAGGCTCCAATATGAATTTGGGCAACGAGCTGCAGGTCAACTTCATCGTCAACAACCCCGTGGAGGGAGACTATGTTGCCTATATCCATCAAGATACCGACGACGAAGGTGGCGTGGTCTATGAGATCCCGGAGGAAGAATGGGAAGCCTTCGGCACGACTCGTCAGAAGATCGCCATCCGCGTCCGCGCCATGGAAATGACAGACACCCTGACCTTGACCATCAAGGACGTAGACGGCTATGACATCATCGATGCTTACGCCACCTCTGTCCGCGACTATGCGGCAAAGGCACTTACGGCAGCTTCCTCCACCGCTCAGATGAAGACGCTGGTGGTGGACATGGTGAACTACGGCGCAGCCGCACAGACCAACTTCAGCTACAAGGCAACCGATCTTGCCAACAACCAGCTGACCGATGCGCAGAAGGCTCTGGCAACAGCATCCGTGACCTGCAGCAACAACCAGATCAAGGGCACCAACAACCTGGGTGCAAACCTGGCTCTGGATGACTGCATCCTGCTGAACGTGTTCTTCTCCGGCTTCAGCAAGAGAGACGTGACCAAGACCTACGCAAAGGTCACCTT
>JAGBBD010000008.1 GCA_017938625.1 Oscillospiraceae bacterium
ATCCCCTCCTCCGATTGGGAATTCTTCAGCACCGGCAGAAGCAAGGTCGGCGTCCGTGTCCGCGCCATGGAAATGACCGACACTCTGACCCTGACCATCAAGGATGCTGAGGGCTACGATGTCATCGACGCATACGAGACCTCCGTCCGCGCCTATGCCGCAAAGGCTTTGGTGGCTGCTTCCTCTTCCGCTGAGATGAAGACTCTGGTGGTTGACATGGTGAACTACGGTGCAGCAGCCCAGACCAACTTCAGCTACAAGGCAACGGATCTTGCCAACAACCAGCTGACCGACGCTCAGAAGGCTCTGGCAACTGCTGATGTGGTTTGCGAAAACAATCAGATCAAGGGCACTAATAACATCGGCGCCAACCTGGCTCTGAATGACTGCATCCTGTTCAACATCTACTTCAAGGGTCTGAAGGGCAAAGACATGAGCACCATCCATGCCAAGGTCACCTTCACCAACTGGAAGGGTGAAGCAAAGGAAGTTACCATTCCCGGCACCGAGTTTGAACTGTACGGTACCTCCGGTGACCAGTACAAGGTCATGGTGGACGACATCGTGCTGGCTGATGCCAAGTGTCTCGTTACCGTGGAACTGTTTGAGGACGGCGTTGCAGAGCGCATCGCCTACGGCTCCGACTCCGTGGAAAGCTACGCAAACCGTGGCTCCGCCACCGCAGCTGCTCCTCTGTACAATGCCATCATGAAGTTCGCAACTTCTGCCAAGGCATACCTGCTGAGCAGACAGTAATCCCTAACAACAAAAAAGACCCCCTCGGGGGTCTTTTTTGTTGTACAATTGACAATTGAAAATTGACAATTGACAATGAATGTGTCGGCTGCGCCGACGAATTTGAAATGTAGTTCTTGCCACGCTTCATCCTCGTTTGGAGACCTGTCACTTGACGGAAACGGGAGAAATGCTTATGATAATATTATGAAAGACGCAGAGAAAAGAGGCGCTTGACATGAGAAGATTTTTTGTAGGCTTTGTGCTGCTGTTGCTTGTTGCCGCGCTGTGTGCGGTATGTGTATGTGCTGCGAATGTCTATACAGGCGATGTTGTGGCATTTGTCAATACATCCCTGTCCTCAAGCAGCAAAACAAACGGCAGCTTTGCATCTGTCAGGTGTCTGCAGGATACTTCCGTCAGCAGTGTATATGAAGATGAACAGACAGGGAAGACCATGACGGTGCTGTCTCAGAGCTTTGAGCCGCTGCGCCCTGTGGAGCAGGAAGAGGGCATATATCAGCTTCCTGTCCGCAAATCTTCCTACAGCGTGTCGAGTACCAAGAACATTATCGATTCCACGAACGATGTGACCAAGCAGATGGAGTGCCGTTACATTGGTACTTACTGTACAGTCTGGGGTGCTGCTGCGCAGGATAACGAAAGCATCCGCATCAATGAAATACAAGCACAGCAGATCGGTGAGCAGTTTGATTCTAATTGTGAAAAAATGGTGCAGATGTTCGGGCCTTGGTATGATGCCGATGGCGATACTCGTCTTGCCATCTTATGCCATGATATCAGCAGCGATTACGGATCATCGGTCGATGCTTATACAGCAGGATATTTCCATGCTGCAAACCTGGTCTCTCCCTTTGGTTTTGTAAATGGTTTCTATTTTGGCAGACAGACCTACGGTATGAACATGGACTGCATCCATCTGGACACCTATCCCGGCATGGGTCACTCTTTGGATCAGATAGAGGACTCTTACTCCACCTTGTTCCATGAGATGCAGCATCTGATCAACTTTACCTATCAGATCGCAGGAAGATCTTTTGTGGATCCCATGGAGGTCTATCTTGACGAAGCCTTTGCCATGGCAGCTGAGCATCTGATCTGCGGCTCTGATGCCACATCTTCTCGCCTTTGGTATTTTGGAGTCAAAGACTGCTATGTTCCCGGCACTTCCCTAAGCTATTGGGAAGGTACATTGTCCAACTATTCCAATTCATATCTTTTCGGTCAGTATCTGCGTACACGATATGCTGCCTTGACGGGAACAGATGGCAGCACGTTCTACCGAAGTGTTATGGAGCAGCGTGCCGTAAGCGGCGGCAATGCCATCGATGTGATCTTGCAGCTTTTGCAGACAGATGCGCAGCAGCTTGTGAAGGATTTCTGGTCTGCTGTGTACTGCAAGGCAGAAAGCGGCGTCCATGGGTTTATGGGAGAAGAGTGGGCATATGATATTGAGCCTGTTCTATCGGAGCCTGTATCCTCTGCTGACAGGATCTATGACGGCGGAGCCAAGTTCTATGCCGTGGATGGAGAAATGGAGATACCGACAGAATTAAACGGCCTGAGCGCTATTTGCTTCAAAAACGGTCTGTCATACCCGGATGGCTGCCTGAGAGGATATCTTACGGATGAGATCGCATGGGCTTTGACCCCGGAGGGAGTCTTAACCATATCCGGCACGGGAGATATTGCGGATCTGGAGGAAAACGGCATGCCATGGGCAGCCTACCGGGATGAAGTTATCCATGTCATCGTGGAAGAGGGCATCACGGGAATCGGGTCTTATGTGCTCTCCGGCTTTACTGCCTGTGAGCACGTGGAATTGCCGTCCACGCTGAAGAAGATCGCATCGTATGCGTTTTCTGGGAAAGTGATTCCGAATCATGTGTACTATAATGGGGATCGTGCTGCATGGAATGCCATTGCCATTACCACACCCGGAAATGGCCCTCTGCGCATGACCCATATGCACTATATGGGCAATTGTTATTCTTCTCTGAGTGACGGCACCCATACAGGCTACGTTGCTTGTACCGACTGCGGAAAAACAGGCCCAAGACAGCTTGTGCAGCCTTGGACTGAAACCTGCTTTGATGAAGATACCGATGGGTTGTGCGATCTGTGCAGCGCTTTTGTAGCGGTCTTTGAAAAGGTGACTGTGGCAGGCTCCAATATGGTGCTGGATAATGATCTTCGTATCAATTTTATTGTGCCCAATTTGCCGCAGGACAGAACGTACACAGCCTATATCTCTCAGACTTCCGGCGAAGAAGAGGTGGGGCAGATCGTGGTGGAGGATAACGAGTGGGAGACCTTCAATGCCTCAAACAAAAAAATCTCTGTCACAGTACGAGCCATGGAAATGACTGATACGCTTACCCTTGTCATATTGGACGAAAATGGCAGAGTCTGCAATCATGACTATGCCACCTCTGTCAGAGAATACGCCCATAAAGCGCTCAAGGCCGCGTCTTCCACCGATGCGTTCAAGACTTTGATCGTGGATATGCTCAACTACGGTGCACAGGCGCAGCTGCAGTTTATCTACAGAACAGAAGATCTTGCCGATCAAGGTTTGACTGAAGAGCAGGCAGCTTTTGCAACACCTTCAGTGACCTGTGCAGATACCCGTATCAAGGGCGAGAACTATTACGGCTCTAACCTTGCTCTAAAAGACAAGATAGACCTCAATTTGTTCTTTACCAATATGGAAGAGCTGGACATTGAGAGCATGTATGCAGAGATCTCCTATGTGAACTTTGCGGGAGTGTCCAAAACCGACATCGTCCCAGGTACGCAGTTTGCCGTATATGGCGGAAAGAGCGGTACTTACAAAATTCCTGTCAGTTCCATTGTGGTGGCAGATGCCTCCAGTCCTGTTGCTGTCAAGGTGTGCTATGCAGACGGTACGGTGTTTGGGCAAGCCACAGACAGCGTGGAGAGCTATGCAGCCCGCGGTGCATCAACAGCTTCGGCACTGTTGTATGATGCCATTATGAAGTTTGCCTCCTCTGCATTTGTCTATTTGACGAGCAGATAAAGAAAACCCGTCCAAAAGGCGGTGCGTCATAAGACAGAATCAGCTTCAAAATCAATCTTTTTATCCAATACCGCGTAAAAATATCGGGGCAGGCGTCAGCCTTGCCCCGATATTTTTGCTTGTCTTGCAATAAAAATCTTTGGGTTTTATTACTTTGTGCAGGCTCTTTGAATGAGCTTTACGATCTCCACAATGGGGATCACGATTATGGCAAGTGCCATGGCAATACCATATTCTGTCCAGGAGATGGGAGTAAAGCCAAATGCGTTTGCGATCACGGGGACTTCCAGCACCACGGTGGTCAGGATCAGACTGCCGATCATGGCTGCCCACAGGACCTTGTTGCTGCCCTTCAGACTGAAAATGCTCTTTCTCTGGGAACGCATGTTGAAGGAGTGGAAGATCTCACACATACTCATGGTCAGGAATGCCATGGTCATGCCGTGGTCGGAAACACCGTGAGGAATGGCTAAATGGCCGACCTGCATGCTGTGACCGATGATATAAGAGGCAATGGTGATCACAGTGACCAAAATGCCCTGGTATGCCACATCAAAGCCGAGACCGCCTGCAAAGATGCCGTCTTTGGAATCTCTTGGAGCGCGGCGCATGGTGTCCGGCTCAGCACGCTCCATGCCCAATGCCAGAGCAGGGAAGCAGTCGGTGACAAGGTTGATAAACAGCAGGTGAACGGGGTTGAGAAGGGTAAAGCCCAGAATGGTGGAGAAGAACACACCGAGGACCTCACTCATGTTGGATGCAAGCAGGAACTGAATGGCTTTGCGGATGTTGTCATAGATGCGTCTGCCTTCGCCGACAGCAGCCACGATGGTTGCAAAGTTGTCATCAGCCAGCACCATGTCGGCAACGTTCTTGGTAACGTCTGTACCGGTGATGCCCATGCCGACACCGATGTCTGCAGACTTAATGGAGGGAGCATCGTTGACACCGTCACCTGTCATGGCGGTGATAGCACCGTTCGCCTTCCAGGCGGTGACGATGCGCACCTTGTGCTCAGGCTGCACACGGGCATAGACAGAGTATTTCTTCACAGCCTCTCCGATTTCTTCATCGGAGATCTGATCCAACTCTGCACCGGTGATGGCTTCAGACGCATCTGTGATGATGCCAAGCTCTTTGGCGATGGCAACAGCCGTGTCTTTGTGGTCACCGGTGATCATGACTGCACGGATACCGGCATTGCGGCATTCTTCGATGGCGGCCTTGACTTCCGGACGGACAGGGTCGATCATGCCGGTCAGACCTACAAAGCACAGGTCTTTCTCCAAAAACTCGGGAGTGTTGTCTGCGGGCTTTTCTGCCCAATCGCGTTTTGCGGCTGCCAGAACACGCAGAGCCTTGTCGGCCATCTGCTTGTTGGCAGAAAGGATTTCGTCCAGCTTTGCCTGCGTCATGGGAACGGCTTCGCCGTTTTCCATGTAATGGGTGCAGCGTTTGAGGATCTCATCAGGAGCGCCCTTGGTATACTGGACGAATACGCCATCCTTGGCATGGACGGTAGACATCATCTTTCTGGAAGAATCGAAGGGAGCCTCATCCACACGAGGTGTTGCGCTTTCCAAATCATGCTTTGCAAGACCAACGGAGTTTGCAAAGTTGACCAACGCGGCTTCCGTAGGCTCGCCCTCAGCCTGTCCCTCCGCATTGAGATTGGCGTCGGAACACAGAGCCATGGCAGTGGCAAGCAGGGAAGTCTCGCCAACATGCTCCACAACGGTCATTTTGTTTTGTGTCAATGTGCCGGTCTTATCGGAGCAGATGACCTGTGTGCAGCCGAGGGTCTCCACGGCAGTCAGTCTGCGGATAACAGCATTGCGCTTGGACATATTGGTCACGCCGATGGAAAGCACCACTGTCACAACAGTCGCCAGACCTTCGGGGATGGCGGCAACCGCCAGAGAAACTGCCACCATAAAAGTGGAGAGAATGCTGTCCAGCGTGAAAGAGCCTGCCATGACCAGATTGAAAACAAAGATAAACACACAGATGCCCAGCACCAGTTTGGACAGGGTCTTTCCCAACTGATCCAGTCTGCGCTGCAGGGGTGTTTTTTCTTCCTCTGTGGAAGCCAGAACACCTGCGATCTTGCCCATTTCCGTGTCCATGCCGGTGGCAGTGACAACGGCTTTGCCGCGTCCGTAGACAACGGTGGAGCCCATGTAACACATATTCTTTCGGTCACCCAGAGGCACATCTGCCATACCGTTCAGACCGAGTGCATCCACAAGCTTGTTGACGGGTACAGACTCGCCGGTCAGCGCCGCTTCTTCGATTTTCAGACTGGCGTTTTCAATGATACGTCCGTCAGCAGGGACAGCGTCGCCTGCTTCCAGAATGACGATGTCACCGGGAACAAGCTCGTCAGAGTGCAGGGTGATCTGCTTGCCGTCACGCATCACCTTACAGGTGGCTGCCGTCATGGTTTGCAGGGCTTCAATGGCAGCTTCTGCCTTGCTTTCCTGAATAACGCCCAGAATGGCATTGAGCAGAACGACCACCAGAATGATGAATACTTCCGCCAGACTTTCCGGATGATCCGGTGTGCGGATGTTGTTCAGTACTGTGGTCAGAGCAGATACGGCCGCCGCGATCATCAGAATGATCAGCATAGGGTCTTTCAGCTGTGCGAGGAACCGCTGCAGCATGGTAGGCTTTTCTGCTTCTTTCAGTTTGTTGGGCCCATACTTCTGAAGCCGTTCTTTTGCCTGAACTTCGGACAGGCCGTCATGACTCGTTCCAAGCTCCTGTAAGACTTCTTCCGGGGTCTGGGTGTAGGTTTTCTTCATGGTATCTCTCCTTATCGTTGGACGATCATATTCAGTATAATATCGCCCCATGTGATCGTGCAAGCAGGTACGCCTTTCCTTATCCAAGATTTTACCGGGATAAAAGAAAAACGAGCCCTACCTGCAGCTTGCAGATAAGTCTCGCCAATTAAGATGGTACCAGAACTTTCGTTCGGTTGTTGGTGCCACCGCGCTGACGCGCCGACTACTCCCTTATTGTTCCACCATTCTACCAGATATCCGGCGTGTTTGCAAGCATTTTCTGGAACAGATATGGGACAAAATTGCAGGAATTTTGCCGTTTTTGCTATTGTGCGCAGAAGGGTTTTGTTTTATCATAAGCATATACCTGTTTTGGAGGGCATTGAAATGAACTTTTTTGATCGTCCTGTTTGCGTCAGCGTTTGCCGTGGCAAAACATGGCAGGCAGATAAGGGCGCAGTTAAAATTGAAAACGGTGTGATCAGTCTGACTATCGACAGCGCATCCTGGGTCAAGGTCGAGTGGGCAGTGGATCTGGAAGCCGATGCATGGATCCTGGGTGACGCTTGGGAACGCACCTATGGTGATGTAGGCTGGAGACCTGTCGGTCAACCCGGTTTCTATCCTTGGTATTTTACAGTGAAAGAGAAAGAGCGCGTACGCTGCTTTGGCGTGAAAACAGGGCCGGCTGCCCTGTGCAGTTGGACGGTGACGAGCAATTGCATCAGCTTGATGATGGATGTCCGATGCGGTTGTCTGGATACGCTTTTCGGCGGCAGAACGGTGGAGCTTGCCACGGCTGTCACGCTGGAAGGAACGGGAGAGGTATTCGATGTGATGCACAACTTCTGTAAGCTGATGTGCGATAAGCCTGTCCTGCCTCTGCAGCCCATCTACGGTGGCGATGAGTGGTACACCAATTATGGCAAAAACAGCTTCTCTAAGGTCATGGATCATGCTAAGATCATTGCCGAGTGTGCACAGGGACTGGAAAACCGCCCCATTCAAGTGGTGGATGCCGGCTGGACGCTTTGTCACAACTGGTATCTCAACGATGAATACATCGGCGGCCCCCATCGCTACTGCAATGCACAGTTTGGCGATATGAAGGCGCTGGCAGATGCCATGAAGGAGATCGGTGTTCGTCCTGCGCTGTGGTGCCGACCTATGGAAACGTTGGAAAATGTTCCTGATGGCGCGTTTACCCGCCGCATCCGCAATATCAAGAATCTTGATCCCAGCCATCCCTGGGCAAGAGAACTCATGATGAATGACATTCGTCTGTTTGCCGAGTGGGGCTATGATGTGATCAAGCATGACTTTGCAGGCATCGACACCTTTGGCACCTATGCCTTTGAGTGGAGCCAGTCTGCTTGTGAAGGCGAGTGGTCATTCTATGACAGGAGCAGAACTTCTGCCGAGATCACGTTGGATTATTACCGTGATACTGCCGAGGCAGCAGGAGATATGACCATCAATGCCTGCAACACTTTGAGCCATCTCAGCGCCGGTATTTTTGCAGGTTACCGCATCGGCGACGATATCAGCGGTCATGACTTTGCCCGTACGCTGAAAATGGGTGTGAACACCATGGCTGTCCGCGGATGTCAGCACAATGCGTTTTATGCAGCCGATCCCGACTGTGTCGGCATTACAGATGAGATCGAGTGGGAAGAGAACAAGCAGTGGCTGGAGCTGCTGAAATACAGCGGCTTGACCACCATTGTTTCCGTGCAGAAAGAAATGTACACCTCTGAAGTCCGCGATGCTGTGACGGAAGCCTTCCAAATGGCATCCGAGCCGCATCCTGTGGCAAGACCCATTGGCTGGGATGAGAAGACGCTGACCCCTAACCGATGGCTGACCTTTGATGGTGAGAAGGAGTTTCAATGGAACTGAAAAACTGGATCATGACCTATGAGGGATATCCGGATCTATCCTGTCAGGTGCCTTGCAGCCTGTATTCCACACTTCTGGAGCATGGACTTATGGAAGACCCCTACTATGGTCTGAATGAACACAAATATACCGGTCTTTCCGAAAAGGACTGCACCTTTACCTGCAGCTTTGAGGTAGGCGAGGAATTGACCCATGACTATGTCTGTCTGACATTCTGCGGTCTGGATACGCTGTGTACCATTTGGCTTAACGGTAAAAAGCTTGACAGCGCACGGGATATGCACAGAACCTATTCCTATGAGGTAAAGTCTTTGCTTCTGCCCGGTGTGAATACGTTGAAGCTGCATTTTGCATCGCCGATCCGCTATATGGCGCAGGAGCAGAATAAAAATTATCTGTGGAACAATGAAGATTCCGTAGACGGTGTTGCCCATCTTCGCAAATCCATGTGTATGTCCGGTTGGGACTGGGGTCCCAAGCTGCCGGATATGGGAATTTTCCGCAAGGCAGAGCTGGTGGCTTATGACACCGATGCCATCTGCGATGTGCAGATCCTGCAGTATCATGAAGAGGGCAAGGTTCGTCTTACGATCAAGGCCGAGACCAAACATCATGCTGACGCGGAGCTTTTTGCAGAGGTGGACGGAAAACGTGTTGCCCTCAAAGACGGAGAAGGGGAGTTGATCATTGAGAACCCCAGACTCTGGTGGGTTCGTGGGTACGGCGATCAGCCTCTGTATGATGTGGCAGTTACGCTGGAAAAAGACGGAACGCTGTTAGACAAAGCCGTCAAGCGCATCGGACTGCGCACACTGACTGTCAGTACCAAGGCAGACAAGGTGGGCAGAGAGTTCTGCTTTGTTGTAAACGGCGTAAAGATCTTCGCCATGGGTGCCGACTATATCCCGGAGGACAGCATCCTCAAGCGAGTCACTGCTGAGCGCAGCAGGAAACTGCTGGAAGACTGTGTGGCCGCCAACTTTAACTGCCTGCGTGTCTGGGGCGGCGGATATTATCCCGACGACTGGTTCTTTGATGCCTGTGATGAACTTGGTATCCTTGTTTGGCAGGATTTTATGTCCGCGTGTTTCCCCATTCGTTTGTCGGAAAGCTTCCGGGAAGATTTTACCCGTGAAGCCATCGACAACGTCAAGCGTCTGCGCCATCATCCGTCCCTTGGTCTGCTGTGCGGCAACAATGAGCTGGAGGCCAATCTTGCCCATAATCCTGACCTCTTCGGCAGCGAGCGGATCCATATGGATTACATGGAACTGTTTGAACGTATTTTGCCGGATGTATGTGAAAAGTATGCCCCCCAGATCTTCTATTGGCCCTCTTCGCCTTCATCCGGCGGTGGCCTTTTCAAGATCGATGACGAGACCATGGGGGATTGTCACTACTGGGATATCTGGTTCAGCAATATGCCCTTTGCGGAAGTAAGAAAACACAAGATCCGCTTCTGCTCCGAGTATGGCTTCCAGGCCTATCCTGCCATGAAGACCATCCGCAGCTTTGCCGAGGAAGAGGATCTGAACTGCTACAGCCGTGTGTTTGAAAATCACCAGAAGAGCAGAGCGGGCAACAGTCTTTTGATGAACCATCTTTCCCGCTATTATCTGGCACCCTACTCCATGGAGCAGCTGGTCTATGCCACCCAGCTTTTGCAGGCGGAGGCCATGCGCTGCGGCGTGGAGTATTTCCGCAGCATCCGCGGTACCTGCATGGGCAGTCTCTACTGGCAGCTCAACGACTGCTGGCCTGTGGCGTCCTGGTCGAGCATCGACTACTATGGTCGCTGGAAAGGACTGCACTACGCGGCAAAAAAGTTCCATGCGCCTGTGGCTCTGTGCGTATTTTTGGAAGAGGGACATTTGCGTGTCTGCCTTGCCAATGAAACAATGAAGATCTTTGCAGGTAAGTTGAAGGTGCGGCTTGTCACATCAGATCTGCAGGAGCTTGACAGTTGGCAGTGCGATGTGTGCGGCGATGCGCTGTCTGCAACGGATGTTTTTGAAAAGAGCTTTGCTCCGGAAGAACCCTACAGCACTTTCATCAGCGTGGAGCTTTATGACGAAGCAGATGTGTGTATCGCAAGACGCAGTGAGACGTTCATAGCACCTAAGCATTTCTCTTTCAAAAAGCCTTCTGTTCAAGTGCGCTTTGAGAAGGAGAGGGAGAAGACTGTTGCCTATGTAAGCGCTGATGTTTACTGCAAGGATGTGTATCTGGACTTTGAGGACTTTGATTGCATTTTCTCTGACAACTTCTTCGATCTGACTGATCAGAAAGAATACAAACTGGAGCTTGATACGGATCGTGATCTGCAGCAGCTGCAAAGCAGCCTTCAGATCATGACGGTCTACGATATCGGACGATAAGAAAAAAGCTGACATCATTAAGATGTCAGCTTTTTCTTATTCCGTTTTCGCTTGCAGCACATTGTAGACGATCACGCCGCCAATGACGATCACGGCGCCGATCAGAGCCATGGTGCCCACTGTTTCATGGTAGAACAACGCTACCAGAATGGGATTGAGGACAGGCTCGATACCGGAGATCAGACTGGCAGTGACGGGCGGTGTGGTCTTTAGACCGATACAGATGAGGATATATGCAAGACCCACCTGGAATACACCCAAAATCACAAGACTGATCATGGCGGACTGAGTAAATTGCGTTTCCTGCAGCAGGAAGGGAAGACCTGTTACCACGCTGAGTACATCGCCCCAAAATACGGAGCAGATGGGATCGGCATTGGGCATTTCGTTAAGCAGGAAAACACCTGCGTAAGTAAGACCGGAGATCAGGGCCAACGCATTGCCCACCATGTGACCCGTGTCCAGCTTGTCCACAAAGAAGCATACCACACCTGCCAGGACCACAGCGCAGGTGGCGATATCCAGCTTTTGCGGCTTTTTCTTCCAAAGGATCATAGAAAGCAGCAGGACGAACACAGGTGCTGTGAACTGCAGGACGATGGCGTTGGCAGCGGTGGTCATTTTGTTGGCGATGCAGAAGAGAATGTTTGTTCCGCTGACACATACGGCGCCGAGCGCAATGGAGCGATTGAATCGTAAGGGGTGTTTTGTCAGCAGCAGATAAATGCCAATGACGGCGATTGCGATCAGATTTCTGCCACCGTTGATGCTCATGCCGTTCCATGGGATGAACTTCATGCAAAGACCACCGATGGAATATAAAACGGCGGAAAAGAACACGCACCAGATGCCTGTTCTGCGGGCTGTACTGCTGACTGCACTCATGTGGTAGCCTCCTGTGTCTCTTCTGAGTGGTATTTTTTCTCCAGCATGGCATGACGTTCCTTCCATGCGGACGGACGCATGCCCTGCGTCTTTTTAAATGTCTTGTAAAAGTTATGGGAATCGCTGAAACCGCAAAGCTTGGCCACTTCCTTGCCGGAGTAGCCCTGCGCAAGAAAACTCATGGCTTCGTCAATGCGTACTTTTGTGATGTATTCCTGAATGGAGTAACCCATTTTCTTTTTGAATTGTGCCGACATATGCCGCCGATCGATGCCGAAGTCCTTGGCAAAAGCTTCCACAGACAGCTTTTCCATATAGTGCTGACGCACATATTCTGAAATATACTGCACGTAGTTGTGCTTGTTTTGCCGGGAACCTAAAAGGGTGTAATACAGATGGAACAGATCGCCTGCCAACCCAATGGCAAGAACAGGCGGCGGATCCTGCAAGGTTTTGATGTGGGGGAAGGGAGGCTCTGAAACAGCGAATACCGGAGAAAGCGTTGTAAAGTCAAGTGCCATTTTGCCTGTGAAGCCGACCCATTCCAGTTCCAGATTGGAATCGGGACTGCTGATGAACAGAGCCTCCTCACCGGGGGCTGTGATGTAGCAGCTGCCTTCGGAAATGGGGTATTCCTGCCCGTGGATGTAATATGTTCCGCTGCCGTGGTGCACATAATGGATCAAAACATAGCTGATCTTGCGCAGCGACTGTCGGTGATTTGGCGCGACATTGCAGCGTCCTGCGACTACCGGATTGAGGTCTGTCAGATTGGAATTGATGATGATCTGGATCTCAGCCATAAGGTGTCACCTCTTTCAATTACTTACATTTTACCACCTAATCACTACCTTAGGCAATTGAAAACTTATTTTCGTTGCGATAGACTAATTACAGTAGAGAAATCCTATGGTGCAATGGTAAAAGTGCACAATTGTGAAGGGCGTTTTTTGTGAGCGGATCCGCTGATTTTTGTTGGTGGCGTTTTGTAAGATGGTATCAAAAGTCAGCAGACATACTTTTTGCACAGGTTCCGAAAATGAGGGGGGATGCGCTGTGGAGCAGAAGAAACTTGGCGATCTGATCAAAGCGCTGCACGAGACCACCGGAGGCAGCGTCATGGTTCTTGCGCCGGATCGTGCCGAGATTGTGACCTATCCCGATGAGCCGGAAGCATTTTATCGTTTGCTGCAGAACACACGGCAGGAGCCGGGATGTATGCAGACACAGCTCAGAGACCTTTTACCCATCGGTGCGGAACTTGATGCAAAACCTTTGCGCCAGAAGATCACGGCATACATATCGGATAATTTGTCAGCCGATCTTTCCGTGCAGGCGCTGTGCAGACGCTTTGCTGTTTCCAAATCGGAGTTATACCGTCTGCTCCGCAGTCGGGCACCACAGGGAATCGCAAATTATGTCCGTACACTGCGTTTCCAAAGAGCCTGTGATCTGCTGCGGCATACCAGAAAACCTTTGTGGGAGATCGCGGCAGAAGTAGGATATGACAATCCCGATTATTTCCTCAGAGCCTTTAAGCGATATGTGGGGATATCGGCAGGGAAGTACCGCAAGGAAGCGGAATAAATGTTGATAACGGCAATAAGCCGAACACAAGGAAACAAGAATCTAAGGAGGAACCAAACATGAAGAAGCGTATCATTAGCTTGCTTCTTGCTGTTATGATGGTCGTTGGTATGCTGCCCATGACCGTTTTGGCAGAAGATGCATGCACTCATGCTGCGGCAGAGGCTGTTTATTCAGATAATGCTGACGGCACCCACACCATCACCTATGCCTGCAAGTCCTGCGGCAAGGCGGTTGCCAACGCGGCTGATGCCGTGGCAATGGATTTCACCGCATTTGCCGCAGCAGCCTCTGAGCAGAGCTGGTGGGATGAACTGCGTGTGCACAGCGCCGACAGCAATATCCACTATCAGGGTGCTCTGGCTGCAGATACTGCGGAGGAAAAGGCTCAGTATGAAGCCGCCTACGCATCCTTGCGCGAGTATGCACAGACTTTCTTCGGCTGGACCATCGTTGAAGGCGGTACCACCGATGTAAACAACTCCGGCAGAGCAAAGAAGCTGTACTTCAACGCAGCAGAGGACGCTGCATGGGGCATGGACTTTGCCATCTCTCCCAGCTACAAGACCTGGGGCGAAGCCTATACTATGCTGGAAATGTCTGTTGATGCTCCCGCAGCCGGCACTTACGAACTGGATCTGACTTACTTTGAAGATCTGTCCGGTGCCAAGTTTGACCTGCATGTCAATCCTGTTCTGACCGGCAGAACGCCCGATGCAGAGTCCAAGGTCATTTCCGCGCTGAATACCAGAAACAGCGGCAATGCGCCTGTAGACTATGCCGCCGGCGAAGTAGTTTTGAAGGAAGGCACCAACTCTGTGATCATCTACATCAACGCCGACACTGTCGGTGCAGAGTTGAAGCTGGACAGCATCACCTTCACCCCTGTCTCTCTGACCGGTATTTGTGCCGATGAGGAAGACGGCGACGGCAAGTGCGATGACTGCGCAGCTGTCATTGGCGAGTGCCAGCACAGAGAAATCGTTACCACCAAGGTTTCCGGTGAGGACAAGACCCACACCATTTCTTCTGTCTGTAAGTTCTGCGGCGAAGCAGCTGCCGACAGAGAAAATGCATTGACCATCGACTTTATGGCCTTTGCTGCTGCTGCCTCTGAGCAGACTTGGTGGGCAGGCCTTTACGATCCCGTTGCCGATGACGGCATCAAGCAGTATGGCTACATCGGCATGACCGATGATACCACCGCTGCCTACAATGCCATGGTGGCATGGCAGAAGGAGAACCTCTGCTGGTCCATCAACGCATCCTCCGACTTTACCAACTCCGGACGCGCCAAGAATCTCTACATCAACTCCAATGAAGATGCCGCCTGGGGCGTCGGCTTCTCTACCTACTACCGCACTTGGGGCGATGTCTACACCCAGCTGCTGCTGGATGTGACTGCACCTGCTGCAGGTACCTATGATCTGAATCTGGATTACCTGCAGGATACCGGCTATGGCTGCTTTACCGTATTTGTCAACGGCGTTCAGGTCGGTGAGCAGGTCAACACCAGCGGCGAAGCCGCTCAGCTGACTGCCGCGCTGGGCACTGTCACTTTGAACGAGGGCAATAACCAGATCGCAGTCAAGCTTACTGCTGACCGCAACGGCACTGCATCCAACTATGCGACTTCCGAACTGGCCCTGTGTGCCATTGATCTGGCACCCATCGATGTTACCGGCTCCTGCGCCGACGCAGACGGCGATGGCAAGTGCGATGTCTGTGATGCTCAGATCGGTGAGTGCAGCCATGCCGAGGCTTCCACCGAGATCGTGGACAACGGCAACAAGACCCATTCCATCGTGACCCATTGCCCTGTCTGCGATGAGGATGTCGCGGCAGATACCAATGTCACTTCTGTTGACTTCATGGCCTTTGGCGCCGCTGCTTCCGAGCAGACCTGGTGGGCAGGCCTGCAGGATTATTCCGGTGAAGCCGGCGTGAAGATGCAGGGTACCTTCGCAGGTGCGACCAACAGCGATGAGAACAAGGCTGCCTACAATGCCATGAATGCATGGCTGGCAGAGAACACCTGCTGGAGCATTGACGAAGCAAACACTTCCTTTACCTATGCAGGTCGTATGAAGAACCTGTACATCAACAGCAACGACGGTGCCGCCTGGGGCATCCGATTTGTGACCTACTACCAGACATGGGGCAATCCTTACGCACAGCTGATGCTGAATGTGGATGTACCTGCTGCCGGCACCTATGATCTGAATCTGGAGTATCTGCAGAACACTGCCAACGGCTGTTTCACCGTCTATGTGAACGGCACAAAAGTCGGAGAGCAGATCAACACCAACGGCGCTCAGGCAGTTATGACTGCCGAGCTTGGTACCGTGACCCTTGCTGAAGGCAGCAACACAGTTAACCTGATCATCAGTGCTGACCGCGGCGGCGTCACCCAGAATGTGACCACGCAGATCGACCTGCGGTCCATCGATTTCGCTCCCATCAATGTCACCGGCGCCTGCGCCGATGATGATGGCGATGGCAAGTGCGATGTCTGCGGCGCTGTCATCGGCTCCTGCAAGCATGCTGTGCTGAACAAGGAAGTTTCCGACAACGGCGATAAGACCCACGACACCACCTATACCTGTGAAGCCTGCGGCGAAGCTGTGGGCAACGAGGCTGAGACCCTCTGTGTGGATTTCAAGGCTTTCGCACAGGATGCATCCTCCGAAGGCTTCTGGACCGGTCTGATGGCAAATACTGACGCCGCCGTTAAGAGCTTTGGCGGCAGTGCAGCAACCGCGGATAATAACAAGGCCTATCAGAACATGATCTCCTGGCAGGGTGAAAACTATGACTGGGCCATTGTGGAGGCAGGCTCTGATTTCTCCAACACCGGCAGAAACAAGAGAGTGGATCTCAACAGTGACGCCGATGCAAACTGGGGCATCAACTTCTACACCTACTACAATGACTGGGCCGGCGTCTATAACGTCTTCAAGCTGGCAGTTTATGCCCGTGAAGCCGGCACCTATGATATGAGTGTTGACTATCTGCAGACCACCAGAGGCGCTTCCTTCACCGTCAGCGTCAACGGCACGCAGATCGGTGACGAGATCGCCTCGGTGGGCGAGGTCGCCAGGATGGTCGCAAACCTCGGTACTGTGGAGCTGGTGGAAGGCGAGAACATCATTGATGTTGTCATGACCAAGAACTTCCAGGGCACTACCACCAGACTCTCCAGCGATCTGTCCCTCAATGCCATCGACTTCGTTCCCGTGGCTGTGACGGAAGACTGCGCCGATACCGACAAGGACACCAAGTGTGACGACTGCGGCGCTGTGATCGGCGGCTGTGAGCATGCAGCAGTGAGCGCTGTGACCAATGCCAACGGCGATGGCACTCATACTGTTTCCTATGTCTGCGATGCTTGCGGCGAAGAAGCTGAGAGCACCGAAGGCACCATCACCATGGACTTCCTGTATGCCGTTCAGCTGGCATCCCAGAACAGCCTCTGGAACAAGCTCAGACAGTCCAATGATCCCGATGTAGTCTACTACGGCTACAAGGACGCAGCCGATGCAGAAAACGATCCTGCTGTTTCCTACATGGATCTGCTGGCAATGAACAATCTCATTGAAAGCAACTTTGATTGGAACATCGATGAAGAGATGAGTCTGATCTCTGACAGCGGCATCTACAAGCGCGTCTACATGAACGGCGCTGATGATGCACAGTGGGCATTCCGTTTTGTTCCCACTATGCTGACCTGGTCTGTCCGCGACAGAACTCTGTACTTTACGCTGGACGTTGCCGAAGCCGGCACCTATGCCATGGACTTTGAGTATCTGCAGCGTGCTGCTGTCGGTACCGACATGACCAACTCCGGTGCACAGGTCGATATCATGGTCAATGACGAAGTCATCTGCTCCGGCCTGAAGACTGCAGGCGCTGTGGAAGTCATTGAACTGGATGTTGGCGAAGTGGAACTGGTGAAGGGTGAGAACTCCATCGCTATTACCGTAACTGCCAACAAGGATGGCGGTGTGACCAACATCAACTCCTCTGTGGACGTCCGTAAGATCGACTTTACTCCCGTTGCAAAGACTGCAGCCTGCGAGGATGCCGATAAGGACGGCGTCTGCGATACCTGCGGCGACGGCTACTCCTGCAGCCATGAAAACGCAGAAACCACCACTGTCACCAATGATGATGAGACCCATACCACCACGACTGTCTGCGGCGAATGTGGTACCACCGTCTCTTCTGTGACTGAAGACTGCACCGATGAAGATGCAAATCTGGCTTGTGACGTTTGCGGCGGCACTCTGATTTGCAAGCATGAAACCACCATTGAGGGTTACATCGGCAACGGCAATGGCACGCACGAAGTGACCACCACTTGTGATGTGTGCGGCGAGACCACTTCTGTGGTGGCTGATTGCGCCGATGAAGATGAAGACGGCTACTGTGATCTGTGTGAGGATGAACTGGAAGCTGCCTGCGATCATGCAGAAACCACTTCCGAGACCGTCTACAACGGCGACAAGACTCACACCACCACCGTTACCTGCGTCTGCGGCGAAGTGGTCTCTACCGTGACCGCCGACTGCGTGGACGAGGATAAGGACTGCGCTTGCGATGTCTGCGAAGGCGTCATCAAGACCATCACCAAGACCACCGTTGCCGGCTCCAACATG
>JAGBBD010000009.1 GCA_017938625.1 Oscillospiraceae bacterium
CATGGCGGCCACGGTCTTGCCATCGGGGTTCAGCTTCATATAGAAGGCCTTGATCTCCTTGGGGTAGTCGGTGACAAAGACGGGACGCTTGAAGACCACCTCGGTCAGATAGCGTTCGTGCTCGGTCTGCAGGTCGCTGCCCCAGTGGACGGGGTAGTCAAACTGATCATTGTGCTTCTCCAGCAGTTCCACGGCCTCGGTGTAAGTGATACGACCGAAATCGTTGCTGATAACATTGTTCAGACGCTCCAGCAGACCCTTGTCGATGAACTGGCTGAAGAAAGCCATCTCTTCGGGAGCGTGCTCCAGCACATAGTTGATGACATACTTGATCATGGCCTCGGCCAGCTCCATGTCATCCTCCAGATCGGCGAAGGCAATCTCCGGCTCGATCATCCAGAATTCAGCGGCATGGCGGGTGGTGTTGGAGTTTTCGGCGCGGAAGGTGGGGCCGAAGGTGTAGATGTTGCGGAATGCCATGGCGAAGGTCTCGCCGTTGAGCTGACCGGAAACGGTCAGATTGGTGGGCTTGTTGAAGAAGTCCTTGGTGAAATCCACCTTGCCGTCTTCGGTCATGGGGATGTTGGCAAGATCCATGGTGGTGACCTGGAACATCTCACCTGCACCCTCGCAGTCGGAGCCGGTGATCAGGGGAGTGTGGACGTAAACAAAGTCCTGATCCTGGAAGAACTTGTGGATGGCGTAGGCGGCCAGAGAGCGCACACGGAACACAGCCTGGAAGGTGTTGGTTCTGGGACGCAGATGGGTGATGGTGCGCAGGAACTCCATGGAGTGTGCCTTGGGCTGCAGGGGATAGTCGGGAGTGGAGGCGCCTTCCACCACGATGGAAGCTGCCTTCAGCTCAAAGGGCTGCTTGGCACCGGGCGTTTCCACCAGCGTGCCTTCGATGATCAGAGCCGCACCCACGTTCAGCTTGGAGACTTCCTGGAAGTTTTCCATGGTGTCTTCATAGACTACCTGCAAAGGCTTGAAGTAGGTGCCGTCGGACAGAACGATAAAGCCGTAGGTCTTCTGAGGACGGCGGTTGCGGATCCAGCCGCCAACCTTGATCTGCTTGCCGGCATATTCGGCAGTGTTTTTATAAAGCTCACGAACTGTGATCAGATGTTCCATATTCTTTCTTCTCCTTATTTACAGCAGCAGGATGCCTGCATCCTGGCAGATCTTTTTCGTTTCTTCGTCCCACAGACTGGACTGCACTTCGCCGATGTGGCAGGTGCCGATCATCAGCATACAAAGACGGCTCTGTCCGATGCCGCCGCCCATGGTCAGGGGGAGCTGCCCATCCAGCAGCATTTTGTGGAAGGGAAGGCTTCTGCGGTCATCGCAGCCGGCTTCCGTCAGCTGACGGTCAAGACTCTCGGGACTGACGCGGATACCCATGGACGAGATTTCGATGCTGGACTGCAGAACGTCGTTCCAGAACAGGATATCGCCGTTGAGATCCCAGTCGTCATAGTCGGGGGCTCTGCCGTCGTGGGGCTTGCCGCTGCGCTGCTTTCTGCCGATCTTCATGAGGAACACGGTGCCGCACTCCTTGGCAATGGCGTGCTCACGCTCCTTGGAGGTCAACTCGGGCCAGCGGTCTTCCAGCTCCTGACCGGTGACAAAGGTCACTTCCCGGCACAGCTTGGTCTTCAGACTGGGGAATGCCACATTCAGCGCATCCGCCGTTTCGCAGATGGCGCCCACAATGGCGCGGACGGTCTGCTTCAGATAGTTCTCCGTGCGGTCTTCTTCAGTGATGACCTTTTCCCAGTCCCACTGGTCCACATAGATGGAGTGGAGATTATCCACCTCTTCATCTCTGCGGATGGCGTTCATATCGGTGAACAGACCCTTGCCTGCGTTGAAGTCATAGCGCTTCAGGGCAAGGCGCTTCCACTTGGCAAGAGAGTGGACGACCTGGGCGTTGGTTCCCACATCGGGGATATCGAAGCTGACGGGACGCTCATAGCCGTTGAGGTTGTCGTTAAGACCGGAATTTTCATCCACAAACAAAGGCGCGGACACGCGGCGCAAATTCAGCGCATGGCTCAAATTCATCTGGAAATTGCTCTTGATAAATTCAATGGCGCGCTGCATCTCATAGACCGACAGGGGCGTGCGGTAATTCTGCGGGATAAAAACCTTGCTCATCGAAACACCTCGTTTCTCAATTCATACCGATTAATATACTATATTTTACCACAAGATGCAAGATGTATGTTGCCCAAAGAACGGCAAAAAGCCACCGAAAGATAGGTGAAAAAAACGGAACGCACCGTTTCCCGCAAAAAGGAAAAACGGTGCGTATGTTTTATTCGTTCACGAACAGGTTGCGGCGTTTGTTAAAGTAGATGTAGCTGGGCCAGATATAAATGGCGACGCCAAGGATAGAGCCGATCACCTGGGGCAGGAATTCGAATACATCCAGACGGGCGATCCCACAGCTGAGGATGGTGTACATACTGCTGCAGAACACATTGTAAACGGGAACTGCGAGCACAAACGCGGGCGCGGTGCGGTGGAAATGTCTCAGCCGGGAGCGGGTGATGAGGTCTAAAACAGCTGAGCCGATGCAGGTCAGACCGTAGATCATATCCAGCACCTTGAAACCGCCGTGCAAATCGTAGAGCGCGTCCACATCTGCCTCGGTCAAACCTTCGGACAGATAGATGCTGCCGGTCAGATACTGCAGTGCATTGGAGAGAGAAATCAGCGCTCCTGCGAACAGGGCAAAATAGATCAGAAATTTGTACCACTTCATGGGATGGATCTGAAGATCATCCCCTCTGTGGTCATATTCATACCGGGAGATATGATCGCTCATGGTAAGTTCCTCCTCAGCTGTTTATCTCTTTCTTCGTCCCTTGGGGTTGCGGCTGCCCGTGGGAGCGAGCTTTTTGCCGGCTGCCTGTTTTGGTTTTGCGGCGGCTCTTGTCCGCTCCGACTGCATGGGCTTGATGAGGCATTTTTTGTCAAAGCCGATGAGATCCGTGCGCCCTGCTTTGACCAGCGCCTCGTGGACAAGGGCATAGTTCTTGGGATTGCGGTACTGGATCAAGGCTCTTTGCATGGCTTTTTCGTGGGGATTGGTGGGGACGTAGACCTTCTTCATGGTTCTGGGATCAAGCCCTGTGTAGTACATGACCGTGGAAATGGTGGAAGGTGTGGGATAGAAATCCTGCACCTGCTCGGGCATGTAGCCAAGATCTCTCAGATACTCTGCCAGCGCCACGGCTTCCTTCAGGGTAGAGCCGGGATGGGAGGACATGAGGTAGGGCACCACGAACTGCTTCAGCCCCATTTGGTCGTTGAGCCGCTTGTACTTTTCAAGGAAGCGCTCATACACGCAGTTTCTGGGCTTGCCCATAAGATCCAGAACGGGATCTGCAATGTGCTCCGGCGCCACCTTCAGCTGACCGGAAATGTGATGCTTGACCATCTCCTTGAAGAAGGCGTCGCTCTTGTCTGCCAGCAGATAATCAAAGCGGATGCCGCTGCGGATAAACACCTTTTTCACGTTGGGCAGCTGCCGCAGTTTGCGCAGCAGAGCCAGATAGTCGGTGTGATCTGCCACCATGTTTTTGCACGGTGTGGGGAACAGACACTGCCTGTTCTGGCATGCACCCTTGGTCAGCTGCTTCTGGCAGGCAGGGTGACGGAAGTTGGCGGTGGGGCCGCCAACGTCGTGGATATAGCCTTTGAAGTCGGGATCCCAGACCATCTTCTGGGCTTCTGCCAGAATGGACTGGTGGCTTCTTGTCTGGATGATTCTGCCCTGATGGAAGGTCAGAGCGCAGAAGCTGCAGGCGCCGAAGCAGCCACGGTTGGAGATCAGGCTGAACTGTACCTCCGCGATGGCGGGCACACCGCCTGCCTTGGCATAACTGGGATGCCAGGTGCGCATATAGGGCAGGGAGTAGACCTTGTCCATCTCCTGCTGCGTCAGCGGCTTTTGCGGCGGGTTTTGCACCACACAGCGGTCTTCGTAAGGCTCCACCAGCCGCTTGGCGGTGAAGGGATCGGTATTCTGATACTGCAGATAGAAGCTCTCTGCGTATTTTGCCTTGTTTTTGGTCAGCTGCTCATATTTGGGCAGCACGATCTGGGGCACGGCGCCGTCCGGTTCCTTGCAGGAAAATACCGTACCGTCGATCCATGTGATATCCTTCACATCCATGCCGCCGTTGAGGGCGTCTGCCACCTCCACGATGCTCCGTTCACCCATGCCGTAGAGCAGCAGATCTGCCTGAGAATCCAGCAGCACAGACCGCTTCATCTTATCAGACCAGTAATCATAGTGGGCAAGACGGCGCAGACTGGCTTCAATGCCGCCGATGATGATGGGCTTTTTCTGGTAGCTTCTGCGGATGAGATTGCAATAGACCGTCACGGCATAGTCCGGGCGCTTGCCCATGACGCCGCCGGGGGTGAAGGCGTCGGTCTTGCGCTTTTTCTTGGACACGGAGTAGTGGTTGACCATGCTGTCCATATTACCGCCCATGACGAGGAAGCCGAGACGAGGCTCACCCAACACGCTGATGGACTTGGGATCCTTCCAGTCCGGCTGGGAGATGATACCCACCTTGTAGCCTGCATTTTCCAGCACACGGCTGATGATGGCGTGACCAAAGGAGGGATGATCCACATAGGCGTCACCGATGATATACACGAAGTCGCATTGCTCCCAACCACGCGCCTTCATATCTTTTTTGGAAATGGGAAGAAAGTCTGCCATAAGACCCTCCAAATTTATTTTGTGCCGGTGGAGCCGAAGCCCTGTGTGTCGCGGACAGTCTCCGAAAGGGAGTCTGCTTCCACAAAGTTTGCCGTGTAGTAAGGGGCAAAGATCATCTGGGCAATGCGCTCACCCGGCTCGATGACCTGTGCCTGTTTGCTGTGGTTGTGCATGGGGACGAAGATCTCGCCACGATAGTCGCAGTCGATGACGCCGACCTTGTTGGCAGGTGCCAGATGGCGCTTGGAGGCAAGTCCGCTTCTGGCATAGACGAAGCCTGCCCAGCCTACGGGGATCTCCATGGCAATGCCGATGGGGATCATTTTTGTTTCGTGAGCTTCCACAGTCACCGCCTCCGGCAGGCAGGCATACAGATCCGCACCTGCGGCAAATTCCGTGCCGTAGGTGGGCATTTTCGCGCCTTCGCGCAGAAGCTTTACTTTCAGATCGGTCATGGTGAGTCCTCCCATAATACGGCACTGCCGCAGGATAAAGTCTTTTTCATGTCTAAAAGTCGCTGATTTTCAGAGCCGCGGAACTTGAGCCTGAGGTTTTTCTGCTCGGCAATAAACGGCCCGTCCACCAGTACATCAAAATATGTCAGCAGCTCCGGGATGACGGCTTCTCGCTCCAGCAGATCTTCCAGCACGTAGCCCGTAAAGCACCAGATGGATTTTTCCGGGTATGCTGCTTGGATCTGCCGTGACAGCTCCAGCAGGGCAGGCTGATTTCTGGGATCCAGCGGCTCGCCGCCAAGATAGGTGATGCCCTTGATATAGGCGGGTTTGAGCAGTTCTAAGATATGATCGATCACGCCTTGGTCAAAAGGCTTGCCGTAATCAAAATCCCAGGCTTCCTTGTTGAAGCAGTCTTTGCAATGGTGTGTGCAGCCGGAAACGAACAGACTTACACGGACACCGGGACCGTTGGCGATATCGTGGCTTTTCAATTCTGCGTAATTCATGTGCGACCATCCAAACGTTTATTTTATTCAGTATATCAAATCTTGCGGCTTTTTCCAAGAGGTGCTCTTTTCTTTGTTCAGAAAATGTTGTATAATGCGATCATGTGAAAAAAGGAGAGATCGTTATGAAGCGCGCTGCAGGTATTTTGCTTGCTGTTTCCAGCTTGCCGTCCAAATACGGCATCGGCTGCTTTGACCGGGCGGCCTACGATTTTGTGGATAAGCTGGCCTTGGCCGGCCAGACCTACTGGCAGATCCTGCCCCTTGGGCCTACGGGCTATGGGCCGTCGGCAGACAGCCCTTATCAGTCCTATTCCGCCTTTGCCGGAAACCCTTATTTTATTTCTCTGGACGATCTGATCGAAGAAGGGGTGCTGACCAAAAAAGAATGTGACGCCATGGACTTTGGTACAGATCCCGAAACGGTGGATTTTGAAAAGCTCAACCGAAACCGCCGTGTGCTTCTGCGCCGTGCCTATGAGCGCAGCGATATTACGAAAAACCCGGACTACTGCCGCTTCGTGGAGGAAAACCACTGGTGGTTGGCAGATTATGCTCTGTTTATGGCACTGAAGGATCATTTCGATCAGCAGTCGTGGCAGCAGTGGCCGGAGGATATCCGCCTTCGTTGGTCAAACGCGCTGGACTACTATCGGAAGGAACTGTATTTTGACATTGAATTCTGGCAGTTCATGCAGTATCACTTTTTCCGCCAGTGGGAAAAGCTCAAAGCATATGCCAATGAAAAGGGAATTCGGATCATTGGCGATATTCCCATTTATGTATCTCCCGACAGTGCTGATATCTGGTCAAAGCCGGAGCTGTTCCAGCTGGAGGAAGACCGCACGCCCGGCGCGGTGGCGGGATGCCCGCCTGATGATTTCTGCGCAGACGGTCAGCTGTGGGGCAATCCGCTCTACCGTTGGGACTATCACCGCAGTACGGATTACCATTGGTGGATCACCCGTTTGTGGGCAAGCTTCCGTTTGTACGATGTGATTCGCATCGATCATTTCCGCGGTCTGGATGAGTATTTTTCCATCCCCTACGGCAGCGAAACTGCCATCGGCGGTCATTGGGAAAAAGGCCCCGGTATGGAGCTGATCGACAAGATCTTCACCCATCTGCCCGGCAAGCAGCTGATCGCCGAGGATCTGGGCTATATGACCCCCTCTGTCCGTCAGCTGGTCAAGGACAGCGGCATCCCCAATATGAAGGTGCTGCAGTTTGCCTTTGACGCGCAGGATGTGGGCGGAATCAACGACCACCTGCCTCACAACTACGGCAATAACTGTGTGGTCTACACCGGCACCCATGACAATGAGACGCTGGCAGGATGGATCGGCACCCGCAGCAAAAAAGAGCTTGCCTATATCCGCACCTATCTATCCGATCAGACCACGCCGGATGAAAAGCTCCATGAGCGGCTGATCGATCTTGCCATGATGAGCTGCGCCGATACCTGCATCATCCCGGTGCAGGACTATCTGGGACTTGGCAACACCTGCCGCATGAACCAGCCTGCCACTGTGGGCAAAAACTGGAAGTGGCGCATGAAAAAAGGTGCGTTGACTGCCAAGGTGCAGAAAGAGATTCTGGCGCGCACCATGCGCTATGGAAGAATGAACTGGGAAAGCTGCAAAAAGGAGACCATATGATCGAGGTCAAGGATATAACTGCGCCGGAACTGGATGTGTTCGCTCGGTTGACCGAAGCCCAGCTGCGTAATAAAAAAGAGCCGGAAAAGGGGATTTTTATTGCCGAAAGTCCCAAGGTCATCCGCACAGCGCTGGAAAGCGGCTGTGAGCCTGTATCCTTTTTGATGGAGCGCAGGCACATGGAAGGCGATGCCAGGGAGCTTCTGGCAATGTGTCCCCATGTGCCCGTCTATACGGCACAGAGGGAAGTACTGGAAAAGCTGACAGGCTATGTGCTGACAAGAGGCGTCCTGTGCGCCATGCGCCGTCCTGCGGCACGAGATATGACGCAGGTGCTTGCAAGTGCCCGCCGTGTGGCTGTGCTGGAGGGCGTGGTGGACAGCACCAATATCGGTGCGATTTTCCGCTCGGCTGCCGCCCTTGGTATGGATGCGGTGCTGCTGACCTCCACCTGCTGTGATCCTCTCAACCGCCGCGCAGTCCGTGTCAGTATGGGCACAGTCTTTCAGGTGCCGTGGGCGGTGGAGACCGACTGGATGCCCAAACTGCGGGAGCATGGCTTCAAAACAGCCGCCATGGCGCTGGACGACAGGGCTATCTCCATTGAGGATGAAAGCCTTGGAAAAGAACCGAAGCTGGCAGTATTTATGGGCACAGAGGGCGATGGTCTGAACAAGGCAACCATTGAGGCGTGTGATTATACGGTCATGATCCCCATGTATCACGGTGTGGATTCTCTCAATGTAGCAGCTGCCTCTGCCGTTGCCTTCTGGCAGCTTCGCGCAAAGTGACAAAAAAATACAAATTTCCACATAAAAACCTTTGATATTTCTTAGTATCAATGATATGATATCGCCAAATGCGTTTACAGGAGGAGCGATCTATGCTCAGCAGCAATCTGACCGTCGGTGAAAACGGTCATCTCTACTTCGGCGGTCAGGACACCGTGGAACTGGCAAAGCAGTACGGTACGCCGCTGTATGTGATGGACGAAATCCGCATCCGTGAGAATATGCGGATGTATCTGCGTGCCTTTGAAGAGCACTTCGGCGAGGGCTCAAGGCCCTTGTATGCCAGCAAGGCAAACAGCTTCAAGAGAATGTATGAGATCGCCAAGGAAGAGGGCATGGGCATTGATGTGGTGTCCTCCGGCGAGATCTATACCGCCATCAGGGCAGGCTTCCCGCTGGAAAATGCCTATTTCCATTCCAACAACAAGACCGACTGGGACATTGCCTATGCCATTGACAACGGCATCGGTTACTTTGTGGTGGATAACCGCGAAGAGGTGGATGCCATCAATGCCATCGCAGGAAAGAAGGACAAAAAGCAGCCCATTTTGCTCCGTCTGACGCCCGGTGTGGATCCTCATACTTACGAAGCTGTGTCCACCGGTAAGGTGGACAGCAAGTTCGGCACCTCCATCGAGACGGGACAGGCGCTTGAAATGGTGCGCCACACCTTGTCTCTTCCCAATCTGGAACTGAAGGGCTTCCACTGCCATGTTGGCTCTCAGGTCTTTGGTGAGGATATTTACGAGCGCGCTTCCGAGATCATGCTGGACTTTATGGCACTGTGCCGCAAGGAGTTTGGCGTTGAGCTGGAGCAGCTGGATATGGGCGGCGGCTACGGTGTGCGCTACATGGACGACGACGACCATGTGGATATCCCCGCAGCCATTGGCAGAGTAGCGGCTCACATGAAGGCCTGCTGCGAAAAGCTGGGAATGGCTCTTCCCAAGATCTTTATGGAGCCGGGACGCAGCATCGCGGCAGATGCCGGTCTGACGCTCTACAGCGTGGGTACCATCAAGAAGATCACCGGGTATAAGAATTATGTGTCTGTGGACGGCGGCATGACGGACAACCCCCGCTACGCCCTCTACGGCTCCAAGTATACCGTTTACCACGCAAATCGTCCTCTGGACGAAAAGAATCTGGTTGCCGATGTGGTGGGCCGCTGCTGTGAAAGCGGCGATATGGTCCAGCCCAATGTGGCGCTGCCGGAGCCTGTGCGCGGTGAGATCATCGCTGTGTGTACCACCGGTGCTTACAACTATTCCATGGCGTCCAACTATAACCGTGTTGCCCGTCCTGCCATGGTCATGGTCACACCGGAGACCTCCTATGTGACTATCAGGCGCGAGAGCCTGGAAGATCTGGTCAGAAATGATGTATAAGATAAGACAGGTGACGCTTTCGGATCTTGAACGCGTCACTGCTTTGGAAGCAAGCTGTTTCCCATCGGCGGAAGCAGCGACCGGGGAAGCATTTGCCTATCGGATCAAAGCGTTCCCGGAGCGTTTCTTTGTGGCAGAAGAGGATGGGGAGATCCTTGGCATCATCAACGGCTGTGCCTGCTCCAAGAGCACCATTTCCGATGATCTGTATGAGCCGCAGGGTCATGAGCCGGGGGCGAAAAACCAGATGATCTTCGGTCTTGCGGTAAAGCCATCCTGCCAAGGGCGTGGCATCGGCTCCGCGCTTATGGAGCACATGATCGGCTTCTGCCGCCAGACGGATATGAACGCGGTGATCCTCACCTGCAAAGAAGAAAAGATCGGCTACTATGAACGATTTGGTTTTGAAAACCGCGGCGTATCTGCCTCCATCCACGGCGGCGCGGTGTGGTATGATATGGTATTGACATTATAAAATAAACCGGAAGTTTCTCCGTCGAGAAACTTCCGGTTTGTTGTCATTCAAACGGATAATTGGTCACGATCAGATGCTCCGCTGCGCGGTCGTTGCGGCTGCGGACGTTGTAGGTGTACTGCTTGTCAAAGCGCTTGATGTAGAAACCTTGGCTGTAAAGGCTTTCGATGTAGGGCGTGTTCTTGATGATCAGCAGGAATTTTGCCTTGGTCTTGCTCAGACACACGGCAAGTCTTGCCTGATCCAGCTTGGTGAAAGCCGTGCCCTCGTAGTCGGAAAACTCCGTGTCATAGGGAGGATCGAGGAACATGAAATCATGCTCTGTAGGCTGGATCTGCGCCAAAAAGTCCTCAAAGTCCATGCAGCGGATATCCGTGCCGGCGAAGATCTTCTGCGTTTCTTCCCGGAACAGCGCGTCCACCTTGCCGGTAAAATCCTTTTTGTTGTAGCTCATGCCGCCGTAGGGAATGTTGAATTCACCGTTTCGGTTGTAGCGGAACATGGAACCGTAGCAGGTCTCCCGGATAAAGAAGAAGTTGGCGGCGCGCAGCCCTGCAGGCAGGGTGATGCGCCCCAAATTCCAGTCGTTGTACACGCTGCGGAAATACAGGTAGTAACCGGAGGTCAGCCCTGTCACAAGGTTTTCTGCCAGATCCTCGGGAGAGAAAGGATTTTTGCGGTGATTTTCCCTTGTTCTGCACAGCTTGTCCAACAGGGAGTCTTCCAGTTCTTTTTGGAATTTGCCTTCATCAAGCACGATGGGGTAAGAGAACATGGCAAGGATCTCCGGCATCCAGACCTCCATAAGAAGCTGCAGGGAATCTGCCGCATCTTCCTTGTTGGGCAGCAAACTCCACACATCCAGCAGCTCTGTCACATGAAGTCTGCCGTATTCCAGAATGCCGCGGAAGCTTTCTGCGTAGGAGTAAAGAGCCTGTCTGAACTGCTCGTCCTGTACCTGCACCAGATGGTAAAATTCCATCAGATCGCCTGCTGTGTCATTGATGGCAGCACGCTCCGGACTCAGATGGAAGAACAATGCGCCGCCGCCGAAGAAGGGCTCAATATAGCGGTCGTAGTCGGGGATCATACCATAGACCTGTGCGATCTCTTTGGCTTTTCCGCCGGGCCATTTCAGAAGAGGTTTCATAACCGTTCCTGCTTTCTCGTTTAGTGATACCATTATAGCAGAATATCTTTTTACTTGCAAGAAATGTCGAAAATTGGTATACTGACCCTATGGAAAAGAGAACAACTTATTTTGTCAGCCGTAAAAATGTGCTGACATGGCTGGCAGCTCTTTTGATGATCGGCTCGGCAGGACTCCGCATCGCATATTTCTGCGGGAAAGGCGCAGATGCAACGACGGTGTGGCTTCAAATCGTCCTTCCGGCAGCAGCAGGTCTGATCTTTGCGCTGCAGATCCTTCTGGATGGAAAAGAGCATTTTTACCGCACGGCGACCCCTGTGTTTTTGATGGCAGTTTATTTTGTCGTTGTGGTCGTGGCAACGGAAATGCTCAAACGGTATGTGTTTGTCAATATTCTGGTGTTTCTGGCATTTTATATTTTCTATCGCCAGATCACATCCGGACGCTGGTCCGGGCCGTGGCTTCTGACAGTACTCTTTGCAGGTGCTGCGGCAGTGTATGGTTACTATCATCTTGATACTCTGCGTCAGTGGCAGCTTCATAGGATGGCAGATACCGCCATGCTTCTCGGCTGCTTCGTGGTGAGTCTTGCCGTGCGGCCTCATGCGGACGGTGTCTATCATCCCACCTGGGGTGATCGCTCCGATGGCAGACTGGTCAGAACGCTGCCCGGAATGTCCAAGATCGAGCCTTACATCATGACCACCAGAAACACCTCCTGCAACACCATCCATGATGAGCTGGAGATCACCAACATTGAAAAGTATGTGCGCGAAAAGCGCAAAGAGGGTCTGACTCACTTCGGCATCAACCATGTGTTCATCGCCGCCTATGTGCGCTGCGTCAGCCAGTATCCGGCAGTCAACCGCTTTGTGTCCGGTCAGAAGGTCTACAGCCGTGGTGATGAGATCCAGTACTGCATGACCATCAAGCGGGAAATGACCACGGAGTCTCCCGATACCTGTATCAAGCTGCATCTCAAGCCTACCGATACGGTCTATGAGGTCTATGAAAAAATGGAAGCGGCTGTCCGCGAGGTCAAGGATGCCGAGGATCTGGACAACGGCTTTGAAAGCCTTGTTTCCGCATTGGCAAGCCTGCCCGGTCTGTTCCTTGCCTTTGTTGTGGTCGTTCTGCGGACGCTGGACTACTTTGGCTTGCTGCCCGGCTTCCTGCTGGAGCTGAGCCCCTTCCATGGCTCTGTGTTCTTCACCTCCATGGGCTCTCTTGGTATCCCTGCCATCATCCATCATCTGTATGACTTTGGCAATCTGCCTGTGTTTATCGCCTTTGGCTGCAAGTATCGCCGCAACGAGGTGGCGAATGACGGCACGGTGGAGCATAAAAAGTATGTGGATATGGGCTTTACGCTGGATGAACGTATTTGCGACGGCTTCTACTATGCCGCTGTCCTCAAATATCTGAGAAGACTTCTTGCTCATCCCGAGCGTCTGGATACGCCCCCCGAAACTGTGGTAAAAGACATTCCGTAAACAAAAAGTTCCTCACTTCAAGTGAGGAACTTTTTATTTACATTTTTTCCGGTGCTTCAAAGCCCAACAGATCGATGCAGCTTTCCAGGATCCGCTTGGTGAGATCCATCAGCGCCACATAGCCTGCCTGCTTCCGGGCGTCCGGCTCAGCCAGAATTCTGGTTTCATGGTAGAACTTGTTGGCAGCGCCTGCCAGCTCATAGATATACTGGCAGATGGTGTTGGGAGCGTTGTCGCGGTAAGCCTGCCACATAAAGTCTGCAAAACGGGTGATGACCAGCATCAGATCCGTTGCCTCTTTGGTCTCGGGTGCCATCAGCGCCTGAGGCTCCACGGCGCCTTGATACTTGCCCAGAATGGACTTGATGCGCACGATGGTATAGAGGATATAAGGCCCGGTGTTGCCTTCGAAGGCGGCAAAGCGCTCCAGATCAAAGACGTAATCCTTGGTGGGCTGGTTGCTCAGATCGCCGTATTTCAGTGCGGCCATGGCAACGAGCCGCGCGGTGGTGTCCACATCGCTTGCATCCACCACTTGATTTTCTGTGATCTTCTGGCGCACATACTCGGTGATCTCGCTGATGAGGCGCTCCAGACGCATGACGCCGCCCTCTCTTGTCTTGAAGGGCTTGCCGTCCTTGCCGTTCATGGTGCCGAAGCCGATGTGCTCCAGATCCATGGTTTCCGGAACGATCTGTGCCTTTCTGGCAGCGCGGAACACCTGCTCAAAGTGCAGAGCCTGGCGCTTATCGGTCAGATAGAGCATCTTGCCGGGCGCAAAATCCTGCATACGCTGTACAATGGTGGCAAGGTCGGTGGTGGCATATAAGGTCGCGCCGTCGGACTTGACCAGAATGCAGGGAGGAACTTCCTTGGTGTCGCTCTCTTCCTGCACATTGATGACCAGCGCGCCCTCCGACTCGGTGGTGATGCCCTTTTTTTTCATATCCTCGATCATGGGAGGAATGTAGGGCTGTGCATCGCTTTCGCCCAGCCATGCGTCAAAGGAAACGTTGAGGTTGTTGTAGTTCTTTTTCAGATCCTCCACACTCAGTCGCATGATGTGATCCCAAAGGGCACGGTAGCCGCGCTCGCCGTTCTGCAGCTTAAAGGTGGCATTGTGGGCACGCTCTGCAAAGGCGGGATCCTCTTTGCTCTTGGCGGAAGCGGTGGGGTAGATCTCCTCCAGCTGGGAGATGGTGAAGGGTGCTTCGGCAGGATATTCCCCGGTGAAGCTTTCGTCAAAGTAGGGCAGCTCCGGCTGACGCTCACGGACTTCTTCCATGATCAGACCCATCTGCAGACCCCAGTCACCCATGTGGATATCACCGATGACCTTGTTGCCGAAGTAACGGTGGATGCGTTTGAGGCTTTCGCCGATGATGGCAGAGCGCAGATGGCCGACGTGCAGAGGCTTTGCCACATTGGGGCCGCCGTAGTCCAGCACCATGGTCTTGGCATCCGGATCGGGCTGCAGACCATACTGCTCTGTCACAGCCATCTGTGCAACATAGTCGCACAGGTACTGCGCCGATACATTCATGTTCAAAAAGCCGGGTGCCACGGCAGACACCATGCTGAACATTGCATCGTCCTGCAGCTTTTCAGCCACAGTCTGTGCGATCTGGATGGGTGCGCAGCGGTAGGTCTTTGCGGCAGGCATGGCACCGTTGCACTGGAACTGGCAAAGGTCGGGACGGTTGGATACGGTGACCTTGCCGAAAGAAGCGTCGTAGCCGGCTTCTTCGAAGGCGCGGCTGACGCGCCGGGAGATCAGATCAACAAATTTTTCCACTTGAAACATCCTTTGTTTATATAGTCAGTACCCAACATTATAACAAAAGAAACCTCACTTGTACAGTATCAAAACAGCAGTTTTGTGCTGATACTTGCCACAATAAAGCCTATAAGATCGGCAGTCAGCGCGGCAATGATGGTGTAGCGTGTTTTTTTGATCTTTGCCGCGCCGAAGTAGACGCTGATGGTATAAAACGTGGTCTCTGTACTGCCCAGCATGACTGCTGCTGTGCGTCCTACAAGGCTGTCCGCACCATAGTGTGCCATCAGCTCGCTGCCTACAGCAAGGGCGGCGCTGCCGGAAATGGGGCGGATGATCACCAGCGGCACGGTTTCCGGCGGGATACCCAATACGCGGCATGCGGGGGAGAGAGCATGGGTCAAAAGCTCGATGGCACCGCTGGCACGCAGCACCTGTACGCAGGAAAGCAGTACCACAAGGGCAGGCAGAATGTGCTTGGCTGTGGCAAGCCCTTCTTCTGCTCCTGCGACCATCAAGGCATAGGCATCGCGCTTTCCCGACACGGCATAGACGCACACCCCAAGCAGAAGCAGGGGAATCAGCAGATCGAGGATCACCTTACCCATTTGGAAAGCACCTTTGCCACCAAGAGTCCTGCCGTTACGGAACATGCGGAGGTGATCCAAACGGCAGGCAGGATATCGAAAGGGGCAGCTGCCCCCAGACCTGCCCGTACAGCTGCTACGGTTGCAGGAATCAGCTGTACGGAAGCGGTGTTCATGATGACAAGTTTACATAACTCGTCGCTCGCCCGACCGTTCTCGTTTTTTGCCATGGCACAGGCAGCTTGGACACCCAAAGGTGTTGCTGCATTGCCCAGCCCCAGCAGGTTTGCCGACAGATTTCCGCACAGGGCGTACCGGGCTGTTTTGTCCTCCCATGCCTTGGGAAATAAGCGTTTGAGGATGGGCTGCAGCAGACGGGATAGCTGCTCGGTCAGCCCTGTCTGTGCCATTGTGTGGCTCAGTCCAGACCACAGGCAGATGGGGCCTGTTAAGGTGACCGTTAAGGTCACTGCTTGTTTGGCGCCGTCCAGAAGCGCCCCGGAAAGGGTAGAGGCAGTACCGGTAAACATACTGCAAAAAATTGACAAAACAAGAACAATCAACAGAAATAAAGACATTTTGTAACCCTCGAAGTAGAAAGAATAACAAATTGAAATCATAAGAGAAACGCGTTATGTAAATCTGCGCAAAAACTTTGGGTAAAAGTGTCGAAAAAACGGAATTTTTGCCAATAGACAATTGGAAATCAAAAGAATATAATCGTGCTAAAACTAAAAAAGAAGCGGGGGTTCGTTGCGCTGAAAGGTCGTGTGTTCATTGAAAGAAACTGGGATCGTAAGAAAAGTGGATGAGCTTGGCAGAATCGTTCTGCCGATCGAATTGCGAAGAACGCTGGATATTGCGGAGAAGGATGCTATTGAAATCTATGTGGATGGAGATGCCATCATTCTGAAAAAATACGCACCGTCCTGTGTGTTCTGCTCGGGCACAAAGAGCGTGATGAAATTCAAAGAAAAGAACGTCTGTGCAGCTTGCTTGCAGGCAATGAAGCAGCTGTAAAAAGAAGAAGCACGAAACGAAGAGTTTCGTGCTTCTTCTTTTATAATTTCATGGCTGCGTCATACAGCTCATTTTTGGAAAGTCCCGTTTCCTTCGCCGTCTGCTTGACCGCATCCTTGCGGCTGAGTCCTTCGGCGATCTTTTTTTGCACCATCAAAAGACCGTCCTCCATGGTAAAGCCCTGTTCTTCCGGCGCCTGTGCGCCTTCCACCACAAGGACGTATTCTCCTCTGGGAGATTGCTCCTTGTAGTAGTCCACAGCGCCCTGCAGGGTGGTGCGGATCACTTCCTCATGAAGCTTCGTCAGCTCCCGGCACAGGCTGATGCGTCGCTGAGCGCCAAAGGCGGAGGTCAGATCCTGCAGCGTGTTGGTCAGTTTGTGAGGGGCTTCATAAAAGATCATGGTGCGCTGTTCCCCGATGAGTGCATCCAGATGTTCCTGTCGGCTTTTCTTGTTGGTGGATAAAAAGCCTTCAAAGGTAAAGCGACCTGTGGGAAGACCCGAGATGCTCAGCGCCGTGATCACGGCACACGGGCCGGGGATGGCGCTGACGGTGATGCCGTTTTTAGCACACAGCGCCACCAGATCCTCACCGGGATCGGAAATGGCGGGGGAGCCTGCATCGGATACAAGGGCGCAGGTCTCCCCTGCCAGGATGCGCTCAAGGATCTTCTGTCCGCTGGCTTCCCGGTTGTGCTCGTAGTAGCTCACAAGGGGCTTTTTGATGTTCAGATGGTTCAGCAGCTTCAGACTGACTCTGGTATCTTCTGCGGCGATGAAGTCCGCTTCTTCCAGAGTTTGCCTGCAGCGCTGGGAAATGTCTCCCAAATTGCCGATGGGGGTGGGGACAAGATACAGCATACCTGCCATAGGGTCGCTCCTTTATCTTCGGTGATACATGGATTTGTATTCTTCTGTTTCCTCTTCGCCATGGAAGAGGATCAGATCTTGTTCATACTGAAGCCCGGGTCTTCCGCCTTTCTTTGCTTCCAGCAGTACAAGGCTCACGGGGCTTTCCTGTCTGTGACGCACAAATCGGATCCGCTTTGGTTCCAGATCGTTTGCTCTGAGGGAGCAGATCAGATCGACCAGTCGTTCCGGGCGGTGGACAAGTACAAATTTGCCGCCTGTTTTCAAAAGCCATGCTGCAGCTTGGGTCAATTGGGGCAAGGTGCAGGTCTCTTCGCTGCGGGCACGGGCAAGAGCACCTTTTGCCGCGGCGCCGCTGCCTACGGGGAAGTAGGGTGGATTGGAGACCACACCGTCCATGGAGCCTGCAGGCAGAAGAGTGCGGATCTGACGCAGATCGCCCTCCAGCACGGTCATGGGCAGGTGATTGTCCTGTGCGTTTTTGGCAGCAAGGGCAGCTGCTTCCGGCATTAACTCAATGCCCGTCAAAGTCAAAGACGGATCGGATGCCAGCAGCATCAAAGAAATGGCGCCGCTGCCGCAGCCGAGATCGCAGATCCTGCTGCCCTTTGGGAATTTTGCAAACCATGCGCATGCCACAGAGTCGGTGCCGAGCCGAAACTCGCCATCTTCCATGGTCACGCCGTTCCATAGGGTTTCCATAGGGGGCTCCTTTTTCAAACCGATAGGTAAAAAGCCTGTGCTCACGCACAGGCTTTTTAGTGTGTACAGACGAATTAGCCTTCGACGATAGCTTCGTTGGGGCATTCGCCGGCGCAAGTGCCGCAGTCAACACAGGTATCAGCGTCGATCACGTACTTGCCGTCGCCTTCAGCGATGGCGCTCAGGGGGCAAGCATCAGCGCAAACACCGCAGCTGACACATGCATCGGTAATAACGTATGCCATTGAGTGACACCTCCATAATAGTTTGCGTCTTCATTCTATCACGTTTTTACAAAAAAGCAAATGAAATTATTATGAAATATAAATTGGTATAAATTCCCTCGGCTGTGGAACAATCCTTTTGCAGGAAACGGAGGTGGTCATATTGGGAAAATCACCCTTGCCCAGCAAACGCAAAAGCTGCTGATCCGGGCAAGAGCCGAGGCGGTGGAGCTGGGGCACAGTTATGTGGGCAGCGAACATATTCTTGTGGCACTTCTGAGCTTGTGCAGCGGACACGGGGCATTTTTGCTGCAGCGCTGCGGCTGGCAGGCGGATGCGGTGCGAAGGCTTTTGCCTGCAGGCACACCGGGGCTTGCTCTGATACAGGGATTGACGCTTCATGTAAAGTCGGCGCTCCTTGCAGCAAAGGAGGATGCCAAGCGGCTGCAGTCGGAGAGTATTCTGCCGGATCATCTTCTGATGGGGCTTTTGCGTCTGCCCACGTGTACCGCGGCAGAGCTTTTGAAAAACAACGGAACGGATCCGGACTGTCTGTTTACGGATCTGTATGTCACGCTGCAGGATCAAGGAGAGCCTGCAGCGGAAAGGAGAACAGTCGTGCGGTTGTTGGAACAATTCTGTGACGACATGATCGAGCGTGCATCCGGGATGGATCCTGTTATCGGCAGGCAGCGTGAGATCGAGGAAGTCATCGGTATTCTGAGCCGAAAAAACAAAAACAACCCTGCCCTCATCGGAGAGCCGGGAGTGGGGAAAACTGCCATTGCCGAAGGGCTGGCACAGCGGATGGCGGCAGGAAAGGTGCCGGAACTGCTGCAGGGTAAACGGCTTTTGCGGCTGGATATGGCGAGCGTTCTGGCAGGGACAAAATATCGCGGCGAGTTTGAAGAGCGCATCCGGGATATCCTTTCGGAGATCCGCCGCTGCGGCAATGTGATCTTGTTTGTAGATGAAATGCACACCTTGGTGGGGGCGGGCTCTGCTGAAGGTGCCATCGATGCTGCCAATCTGCTCAAACCGGCACTTGGGCGAGGGGAGATCCAGGTGCTCGGTGCTACGACTCTGGCAGAGTACAGAAAACACATTGAAAAGGATGCCGCTTTGGAGCGGCGCTTTCGCCCTGTGATGGTGAAAGAACCGTCAAAAGAAGAGAGCATCGCCATGCTGGAGGGGCTGCGCCCCGGGCTGGAAAAGCATCACCGCATCCGCATTGCGGAAAGCGCTGTCCGGGCGGCAGTGGAGCTGAGCAGCCGATATTTGTGCGACCATTTTTTGCCGGACAAGGCGGTGGACGTGCTTGATGAGGCGGCAGCACTGGCAGCGGGCAGAAGAAAGGGCGATCATGCTGCTGAGGAAACAAGGCGGCAGCTGAACAATGCGCTCTCCCGTGCGGTGGAGGAAAATCGCTTTGAGCAGGCAGCTGCCCTTCGTGACCGCCTGCAGCAGCTCGTGCGGCAGCAGCGTGGATTTATCGGCAAGCCTGTGGTGGAGCAGGAGGACATTGCCCGGGTGGTGGCACAGCGCACCGGTATCCCGGTGGGGAAAGTGACGGACTCCGACAGAGCAAGGCTTGCCCGGCTGAAGGAAGAACTGCAGAGCAGGGTCTTTGGGCAGGATCATGCCGCCGAGATCGTAGCATCTGCGGTCTGCCGCGGAAGACTTGGTCTGGCAGACGGTGCTCGTCCCATTGCATCCATGCTGTTTCTGGGCCCTACCGGTGTGGGAAAGACGGCGCTGTGCAAAGCCCTTGCCGAAAGTGTGTTCGGCAGAGCCGATGCAATGGTGCGGCTGGATATGTCGGAGTATATGGAGCAGCACGCCGTGTCGCGGCTCATTGGCGCGCCACCGGGATATGTAGGCCATGGTGAAGGCGGCGAACTGACGGAAAAGGTGCGCCGCAGACCCTACTGCGTGGTGTTGCTTGATGAAGTGGAAAAGGCACATCGGGAGGTGCTGGGGCTGCTGCTGCAGGTCTTGGAGGACGGGATCTTGACAGACTCTCTCGGCAGACACGTGAATTTTCGCAATGCCATCATCGTCATGACCTCTAACTTGGGCAGCGGCAGACATGCCATGGAGCAGGTGGGGTTTGTGACAGAAGACGGGCACAGCCTTGAGAAAAAAGCGTTGCGTGAATTTTTCAGCCCCGAGTTTCTGGGGCGGCTGGACTGTGTGGTGGAGTTTTCGCCGTTGAGCCGGGAGACCTTGTGTGCCATTGCCCGGAAGGAACTGGAGCAGACGGTGCAAAGAGCGGAGCAGGCAGGCGCGCACCTGCAGACGGATCAAGCGGCGGCGGAGTTCCTTGCATCGGTCTGCCGAAAGCATCCCGGCGGCGCCAGACAGGTGCGGCGCAAGATCCGGACTTTGATCGAGACGCCTGTTGCCCAGCGCCTTCTGACGGCGCAGACACCGGTCTTTCTGCACACTGCCGTGCGGCAGGGAGAACTGCTGGTGGAGGAAGATTGAACGGCTTTGTGCTCCTTCGGGGCTTCCCGGAGGAGCATTGTGCTCTGTGATTATCGAACAAATGTTTTAAAATTGTGAAAACGCATCATTTTGATGGAAAAAACTTGGCTTTATTTGAAGAAAAATACAGACAGGGGATTGCAATTTCCAAACAAATGCGGTATAGTATAGCCAAGTGGAGCAAAAGGGAGCAAAAAAGATTAAAATGGAGCGAGGTGAGGCTCTTGCTTGGAAAATATCGTCATAACGTAGATCCCAAGGGCCGACTGTTCGTTCCTTCCAAGCTGCGTGAGGAGCTTGGGGAAGCTTTTTATGTGACCCTCGGTCTCGATCACTGCTTGAGTGTCTACACCCAGGCAGGATGGGAGGCCATTGTGGAGAAGTACAATGCCCTGCCCATTTCCCAGGCAAGAAGGATGCGCTTCTTGTTTGCCAATGCTGCCAAGTGTGAGCCGGATAAGCAGGGACGTTTTTTGATTCCTGCCGAGCTTCGTGATTATGCAGGACTGAAGCAGGAAGTCATCTTCATCGGTCAGGCAGGCCATGCTGAGATCTGGGACAGCGAAGCCTATGACAAGCTGGAAGCTGAGACCCTGACACCCGAGGCGCTTGCCGCCGTAATGGAGGAGCTGGGCTTCTGATGGAATTTGTACATCGCTCGGTGCTTCTGTGGGAGTGTATCGATGCACTCAACATCAAGCCCGATGGAATTTATCTTGACGGTACCCTGGGCGGTGCCGGACACTCTTCCGAGATCGCAAAGCGGCTGACCACCGGTCGGCTTATCGGAGTGGATCGTGATACGGTGGCGCTGGAAGCGGCAAGAAAGCGGCTGGCACCGTATATGGACAAAGTGACTTTGGTGCACAGCAACTTCTCTGAGATCGCAGCGATCCTGGATGATCTGGGCATTGAGAAGATCGATGGTATGCTTTTTGATCTTGGTGTATCGTCGCCTCAGCTTGATGACGGCAGCCGCGGCTTCTCCTATATGGCAGATGCGCCGCTGGATATGCGCATGGATCGTCAAGGCAGCTTGAGTGCCTATGATGTGGTCAACGGCTGGCCCAGAGAAGAATTGAGAAGAATCCTTTTTGACTACGGCGAAGAGCGCTACGCGCCTCTCATTGCCGCAGCCATTGAACGCAGACGGGCAGAAAAGCCTATCCGGACCACGCTGGAGCTGGTGGATGTGATCCGCAGTGCCATGCCCAACAAGGCTCTGCGCGAAAAGCAGCATCCTGCCAAGCGCAGCTTCCAGGCGATCCGCATCGCGGTCAATGATGAGCTTGGCTCTGTGGAACGGATGCTGGGCAGCGCTGTGGAGCGGCTCAACCCCGGCGGCAGACTGGCGGTGATCACCTTCCACTCTCTGGAAGACCGCATCGTCAAGAGCGCTATGCAGGCAGCCGGCAGGGGCTGTACCTGCCCTCCGGAATTCCCGGTGTGCGTGTGCGGCAACAAACCGAAAATGAAGGTGCTGACCAAGAAGCCTATCATTTCCGGCGAAGAAGAACTGAACGAAAATCCCAGAGCCAGAAGCGCAAAGCTTCGTGTGGCAGAAAAACTGTAAACTCTTTTGAGAGGAGTCAGACCCATGGCAAGAGCGAATATCGATCAGATGTATAACGGCTCGGCGGCATACGATCTGCAGCACTTTGGCGGCACGGCCGCACCGCAGATCGACCATCAGGGTCTGCCGGAAGACCGACCTCTTCCGTATCAGCACCGGCATGTCAAGGTCAAGACTGCCATTGCGCCCATCAGCGTGTTGGGTCTGATGGTCACGGCTTGCATGTTGATCCTTGTGGTGTTTGGCTACGTGCAGTTGTACGAAGCAACGGAGCGCGTCAGCGATCTCAAGAGCCAGTTGTCCGACCTGCGGCAGGAGCAGGTGGTGCTGGAGAGCCTGTATGAAGGAGGCATCGATCTGGATGCTGTTGAAGCACAGGCGGCGACCATGGGATTTGCTGTCCCCGAACGGGAACAGGTGGTTTATTTGAATTTGACAGGCTCCGATAAGGCGGAGATCTACACCGTTGAAAAGGAGAATATTTTCCAGCGCGTGATCCATGCCATTGAGATCAGTGCCGGAGGATTGGTGGAATACCTGTCCTGATACAGCGATAAAATGGAATATGCGGGCGGCGATTGTAAGTCGCCGCCCGTTTGCTTTTATATAAATGAAAGGGATTGACAGATGGCAAGAAGATTCCGCAGATATGCAAAAAAAGAGCCGACCGGGACGCCTGTGGAGCGGGCGAACAGGACGACACTGAGCCGCACATTGATCTTGATGATTTTGTGTGGCGTTGTTCTTTTTATTCCGCTGATCAGCGTGCTGTATAATCTGATGATCGTGGAGCATGACAAATACGAGGAAATGGCGATTCACAACCAGACGCGCAGCATGGTGCTGACGGCAGATCGCGGTGTGATCTACGACAGAAACATGAACATCATGGCATCGTCCTCCACGGTGGAGACCATTTTCCTGGATCCCAACGCCATTTCAAAGGCGGAGGAGGAAGAAGAACAGAAGCGCCTGGAAGGGGACGAGGATTATAATCCCGACCGTTCTGCCATCTACATCGCCAAGGGACTGAGCGAGATCCTCGATGTGGATATGGATACCATCCGGGAACTGGCGGCAGACACCAAGTATTACTATAAGGTCGTCAAACGCAAGGTGCCGGAGGAAACGGCGCAGAAGGTGCGCAACTTTATCAATGAGCATGAGCTGACAGGTCTTGTCAATCTGGAAATGGACAGTCAGCGTTACTATCCCTACGGCTCTCTTGCAGGACAGCTCATGGGCTTTGTCCGTACCGACAATGTGGGTGCAGAGGGTCTTGAGGCATATTATGATGCCACCTTGACGGGCAATGCCGGTGCCATCATCACCACCAAGGGCAACCAGAACTCAGAAATGCTCTATACTTATGAAAAGTATTACGATGCAGCCGACGGCAACTCTCTGGTCTTGACATTGGACGTGACGGTGCAGTATTATCTGGAGAAGAATCTGGAAGAGGCAATGGCTCGTTACGATGTGAAAAACGGTGCCTTCGGTGTGGTCATGGATGTCAACACCGGCGAGATTCTCGGCATGGCGACCCTTGGAAGCTATGACCCCAACAACTATCAGGAGATCTATGACGAAGAGCTGAGCCTGCAGCTGGAGCAGCAGTACCAGCAGGCATTGCTCATGGGCAAGGAAACGCAGGCTTATACGGATTCCATGGCGGCGTACAATGCGGCGATCGCCTCTGCCCGTCTGCGCCAGTGGAGAAACCGCTGCGTGTCCGACGGTTATGAGCCGGGCTCTACTTTCAAACTGATCACCTTGTCTGCTGCCCTGGATTCCGGTGCAGTTACGGAGAACAACTCCTTTGTCTGCAACGGCACGGGCCATGTGTATGCCAATCGAGATCAACCGGTGGACTGCTGGAAACTGGTTGGTCACGGCACTTTGACCACCAAGGAAGCGCTGGGTGCTTCCTGCAACCCGTCCTTTGCAACCATGGGTGTGCTCATGGGCGACAAGACCTTCTACAACTATATTAAAAACTATGGCTTCTTAGAGCGCACCGGTGTGGATCTGCCCGGTGAAGCCACCGGTCTGTTCTTCAGCGAAGCGGATTTCTGCGGTGTCTCTCAGGCATCCATGATCTCCACCACCTTCGGTCAGACCTTTAAGATCACCCCCATTCAGCTGGCGAGAGCTGTGGCAGCTGTGGTCAACGGCGGCTATCTGCTGGAGCCTTATATTGTGGGCGAGGTCATGGATGCCGAAGGCAACACCGTGACCAAGAATGAGCCTACGGTTCTGCGGCAGGTCATCAGCGAAGAGACCTCTGCCACCATGCGTGAAATGATGGAATATGTGGTCACCGACGGTACTGCCAGCAAAGCCAAAGTTCCCGGCTATCGTGTGGGCGGTAAGACCGGCACATCGGAAAAGATGGACGTTTTCGATGAATTTGGCAAGCTGGTGGATGACAAGATCTGTTCCTTTGTCGGTGTAGCGCCCATCAACGATCCGCAGTATGTAGTTCTTGTGGCGCTGGATACACCCAGCAAGGAGAGCAATGCCATGATCGGCGGCGGTGCTATGGCAGCGCCTACAGTCGCTGCTATCATGTCGGACGTTTTGCCCTATCTTGGCATCGATCCTGTGTACACAGAAGAGGATCTGAATCTGATCGAATACTCTATGCCCGATCTGATCGGTCTGACCGAAGCGGAAGCCAAGATCGAACTGGATAAAAAGAATCTGACCTACCGTGTGGTAGGCGAGGGTGCCACCATTATGGATCAGCTGCCTGCGGCAGGCGCGTCCATCCCCGGAAAGTCCGAGGTGGTGCTGTACTTCAACCAGTCCGCACCGACGGATCTCGTCACCGTGCCGGACTTCCTGACTTACAACCTCAACAATGCCAACTATCTGGCGACCACCAACGGCCTGTATATGCTCATTACCGGTGCCAACAAGCACGATCCCAATGTTACGGCGACCTATCAGGATATCCCTGCCGGTACGCAGGTGCCCAGAGGCACTATGGTCACGGTGGAATTCACCGACTACTCCGCCGGTGAGTAACGATTAGGAGGAAAACAGTATGAAACTCAAAGAATTGCTTCAAGGGCTGGATGTGCTGCAGATGCATGCCGATCCCGAACTGGAGATCGCAGGTGTCAGCCATGACAGCCGCAAGGTGTCGCAGGGAGATCTCTTTGTCGCCATTTCCGGTTTTGCTGCCGACGGTCACAAATATATCCCCATGGCGCAGGAAAAGGGCGCAGCTGCAATTCTTTGTGAGCGCGCTCCCGAGGAAGGGCAATATATTCTGGTGAAGGATACTCGTCTTGCATTGGCACAGGTGGGTGCAAACTGGTTTGGCCATCCGGCGGAAAAGATGACCATGATCGGCATCACAGGTACCAATGGCAAGACCACCAGCACCTATCTTCTCAAGCACATTCTGGAGAAGAAGCGCGGCGCCAAGGTGGGACTTGTGGGCACTATTCAGAATATGATCGGGGACGAGGTGCTGGAGACTGAGCGCACCACACCGGAAAGCTTTGAACTGCAGGAACTGTTCCGCAAAATGCTGGACGAAGGCTGTACCCATGTGATCATGGAGGTATCCTCCCATGCGCTGGTACTCAGCCGTGTGGCAGGTGTACGCTTCCAAACGGCGCTGTTCACCAATCTCTCGCAGGATCATCTGGATTTCCATAAGACTATGGAAGAATACCGCAAAGCAAAATCACTTCTGTTCTCTGTGGCAGATCATGGCGTCATCAACATGGATGACGAAACGGCGCCTGCCATGATCCGGGAAGCAAAATGTCCCGTTCTGACCTATTCTGCAGGGAAGACCAAAGCGGATCTGATGGCATCCGAGATCGATCTGGAGCCGAGAATGGTACGCTTTGCGGCATCCTGTGGGGAAGAAACGGCGCAGATGCAGCTGCATATTCCCGGCGCGTTCTCCGTGTATAATGCTCTTGGTGTGTGCGGTATGGCGCTGACGCTGGGCTTAAGCCTTGCTGAGATCGCAGACGCTCTGTCCGATGCCACCGGTGTCCGCGGCAGAGCGGAAGTTGTTCCTACACCCGGCAAAGACTATACTGTGCTTGTGGACTATTCCCACACGCCGGACAGTCTGGAAAACATCCTCACTACGGTCAGAGAATTCTGCACCGGACGGGTGATCGCCGTGTTTGGCTGCGGCGGTGACCGCGATCCCATCAAGCGCCCCATTATGGGCGATGTGGGTGCAAGACTTGCAGACCTTGTGGTGGTGACTTCCGACAATCCCCGCACAGAAGATCCCATGAAGATCATCGCGCAGGTGGAAGAAGGCGTAAAGGGAAAAGGTACGCCCTATGAGGTCATTGAAAACCGCCGTGAAGCCATCCGCTGGGCGATGGATCACGCAGCTGCCGGCGATGTGATCGTTCTGGCAGGCAAGGGTCATGAAACGTATCAGGAGATCGGACACGAAAAGTTCCATCTCGATGACCGGGAAGAGGTCATCATTCATCTGAAAGAGAGCGAATAACCATGAAAGAACTGACACTGAAGCAGCTGGCGCAGTGGTGCGGCGGCAGAGTGGTCCCGGAAGGTGCGGACTGCGTGATCAAGGGGATCCAGCAGGATTCCCGCGATATTCGCACAGGTGATATGTTCGTTGCCATTGCGGGCGAGCATTTTGACGGGCATAACTTTGTCAAAAAGGCAGGGGAGACCGGTGCTGTCTGCGCATTGGTTAACAGAGAAATGAACAGCGGTATTCCCGAGATCGTGGTGGAAAACACCCTGCTTGCCTATGGTGCTATCGCAAGAGAATATCTGAAACTGATCGGTATCCCTGTGGTCGCCATCACAGGTTCTGTGGGCAAGACCACCACCAAGGAAATGATCTTTGGTGTTCTGGCAGGAAAATACCGTGTTTCCAAGACACAGGGCAACCACAACAACGACCTTGGTGTTCCCATCACCATTATGGAGATGGCGGCAGATACGGAAATGGCTGTTCTGGAGCTTGGCATGAATCACTTTGGCGAGATGTCCTATCTGACCTCTATCGCAAGGCCCAGTGTGGTGGTCATCACCAACATCGGCACCATGCATATTGAGCACCTCGGTACCAGAGAAGGCATCCTCAAGGCAAAGCTGGAGATCATGCAGGGCATCCGCGATGACGGTGTGGCTGTGTTTAACGGCGACGAGCCGCTGCTGTGGAACCTGCGTGAAGGTACGCATCGCCGCATTTACTTTGGTATTGAGAACGAGCGCTGCGATGTGGTGGCAGAGGATATCTGTCTGCAGGACGGTGGTGTGGACTTTGCTGTCCGCGGTCTTGGAAAGTCCTTCCGTGTCTTTGTGCCGCAGGAGGGACGGCATACGGTCTACAATGCCCTTGCTGCCATTGCCGTAGGCTTGCTGCAGGGGATAGAGCCGGAGGTCATTGCCCATCAGCTGAGCTTGTTCCACAATACGGGCATGCGCCAGAGAGTGTTTGAGCAAAACGGCTATACCATCATTGATGACTGCTATAATGCAGGGCCCGAATCCATGGAGGCTGCCCTTCATGTTCTGCAGGAGCACCAGTGCTCCGGCAGAAGGATCGCTGTGCTTGGCGATATGCTGGAGCTTGGCAGCCGTGCCATGGCAGAGCACTACCGTGTCGGGCGGCTGGCAGCAGCTGCTGCAGATGTGATTCTTGCCTACGGCAAGCACTCCGAGCGTATCATTACCGGTGCTGTTACCGGCGGCATGAGCCCCAAACTTGCCATCCACTATACCGACCAGAGTGAAATGGCGCAGGCGCTGTGCCGTGCCGCGAAAAAAGGCGATGTGCTGCTCTTCAAGGGCAGCCGCGGCATCAAAATGGAGCGCGTGATGCGGGAATTCTTGGAAGGACAGGAAAATAACTGACGTTATGGTGCGCAGGAAAGGATCCTATTTATGATGTTGATCGTGATGTGCGTTGTGAGCTTTCTGCTCACCGTGATACTGGGACGATGGCTCGTCCCTGCCCTTCGGGCATTGAAAGCAGGTCAGTCCATTCTGCAGATCGGACCGAGCTGGCATAATACCAAAGCAGGAACTCCTACCATGGGCGGTATTATGTTTATGGTCCCGGCTCTGGCGTGTGTGATCGCAGCCGGCTGGGCAGCCATGGCAAGCGGAGAGTGCGACCATCTTATGGTGCTGGGCTTCTCTCTGGTTTTTGGCGCCATCGGTTTTGTGGATGACTTTGTGAAAGTCAAGTATAAAAGAAACCTTGGCCTGACTGCTATTCAGAAGTTTCTTCTGCAGCTGGCTGTGGCGCTGGTGTATTTGGCGCTGCTGCGCTGGAACGGCAATCTGACCAATGAGCTGTACATCCCCTTTGTCAATGTGACCTTGACTATCAGCTGGGTGGTCTATCTGGTCTTTGCCACCTTTGTCATCGTGGGCTGCGTCAACGCGGTCAATCTGACAGACGGTGTCGATGGTCTTGCCACCGGTGTGACCTTGCCCGTTATGATCTTCTTTGCCGTCACCGCATGGTGCTGGGGCAATGAAACGCTGGCGCTGTTCCCTGCTGTGGTAGTGGGCGGGCTGGCAGGCTTTTTGTGCTACAACTTCCATCCTGCCAAGGTGTTCATGGGCGACACAGGCTCTTTGTTTTTGGGCGGTGCCGTGTGCGGCATGGCATTTGCGCTGGATATGCCTCTGATTTTGATCCTTGTGGGTCTGATCTACATTGTGGAAGCCTTGTCTGTGATCATGCAGGTGACATACTTTAAAGCTACCCACGGCAAGCGTATTTTCCGCATGACTCCCATCCACCACCATTTTGAAATGGGCGGTTGGAACGAAGTGAAGATCTTCACGGTCTTTACCGGTATCACCGTTTTGATGTGTGTGCTGGCAGGACTGGGAATTATGGCTCGTTTTTGATTAGGAAAGGATTTTATTCATGAAAGATGCCATCGGATCGGTGGAGAACACCGGTCTTCCCAAAGAGGGAAGGCGCAGAGAAAGAGTAATACTGGATGAGCGCGGTATGATCGATATGCCCTTTATGATCTTGACCATCCTTCTGGTCGGCATCGGTGTTATCATGATGTTTTCCGCAAGCTATGCCTCAGCCTATATCCGCGAGGGAAGCTCCACCTTCTATTTTGCAAGACAGGGCGGCTTTGCCCTTGCCGGCATTGGTGTGATGCTGCTGGTCAGCCGCTTCAATTACCTCAACTGGTATCGCTTTGCCATGCCTGTTTTGGGTGTCACTGTGTTTTTTATGCTTTTGGTTCCCATTATGGGTGTGGAAGAAGGCGGCGCGAAGCGCTGGCTGGATCTTGGCTTTATCAGCTTCCAGCCTTCGGAGATCGCAAAGCTGGCGATCATTATGGGTTTTGCCAGAATGATCTGCGAATCCAAGGATAAGATCAAGACCTTCAAGGGATTGCTTCCCTATGCAGGTGTGCTTGGTGTTATCATCCTTCTGCTTGTTTTCCAGAGACACCTGTCTGCCATGGTCATTATCACGGCGGTGGCAACTGCCATGATCTTCATGGGCGGTGCCAAGCTGCGCTGGTTTGGACTGATCTTTGCTGTGGCGGCTGTGTTTGCCTTCGTGTATCTGAATTTCATGGGCTATGCGGCAGACCGCGTTATCGCATGGCGTGATCCCTGGTCTGATCCGCAGGATACGGGCTTCCAGATCATCCAGTCCCTGTATGCCATCGGCTCCGGCGGACTCATGGGACAGGGCTTGGGACGCAGCCGTCAGAAGTATCTGTATCTGCCGGAAGAGCACAACGACTATATTTTCCCGGTGGTCTGCGAAGAACTTGGGTTTGTGGGTGCCATGCTCATTATCCTGTTGTTTATGATGCTCATCCTGCGTGGTTTCTGGATTGCCATCCATGCCAAGGATCGCTTCGGCGCGCTTCTGGCAGGCGGCATTACCACCCTGCTTGCGCTGCAGGTGTTTTTGAACATCGGCGTTGTGACCAACTTCCTGCCTGCGACCGGCATTTCCTTGCCCTTCTTCTCCTACGGCGGCACAGCGCTGCTTTTGCAGCTGGCGGAAATGGGAATCGTATTGAGTGTGTCGCGTCAGTGCGACAACAACCTTTTGGCATAAGGAGCGATTTATGAAAATCGTGTTTACCTGCGGCGGCACAGGCGGCCATATCAATCCTGCCATTGCCGTAGCAAAGCTCTGTCAGGAACGGATCCCGGGGTGCGAGATCCTGTTCATCGGCGCCGAAGACGGCATGGAGAACAAGCTCGTGCCGCGTGAAGGCTTCCCTTTGGAAACGCTGAAGATCTCCAACTTTCAGCGCAAACTGACCCCTGCCGGTGTGTGGCATAATGTGACAACACTGTTTCATATGGCAGGTTCTATGCAGAAGGCAAAAAAGATTCTACGTGAGTTTTCTCCGGATGTGATCGTGGGAACCGGCGGCTATGCCAGCTATCCTGCCTTGAAAATGGGTGCAAAGCTGAAGATCCCAACGGCGGTGCACGAGGCCAATGCCGTGCCGGGTCTGACCACAAGAATGGTGGCAAAGGATGTAGACCGCATTATGGTCTCCTTTGAAGACAGCAAAGCATATTACGACCATCCGGAGCGCATCACCGTGACCGGTATGCCGGTACGAGGAGAATTCCTGTACACGGATAAGAAGGAAGCGCGCAAGGCGTTGGGACTTGACGAAAAGCCTTTGGTCGTTTCTGCCTGGGGCAGTCTTGGTGCGCGGGAAATGAACAAAAAGATCGCCGCCTTTATGGTGCGTGAAGCACAGGAAGATCTCTTCTGCCATGTCCATGCCACAGGCTCCTTCGGCTGGCGGTGGATGCCGGATCTTGTGAAGGAACTGGGGTTGGATCTGTCCCAACATCCTCAGATCGACATGAGAGAATACATTTATAATATGCCCCAGCTGATGGCGGCGGCAGATCTTGTGATCTGCCGTGCAGGTGCTGCCACCATTTCAGAGGTCTGTGCCTCCGGTACACCCTGTATTATGGTGCCCTCACCCAATGTGACGAATGATCATCAGGAAAAGAACGCAAGAGTTCTCGAGCGCCATGGCGCAGCTGTGGTGATCCGGGAAAGTGACTGTGACGGTGAGAGCCTGTATGAAACCGTCAAGGAACTGCTTGGCGACAGAGAAAAACTGCGCCAAATGGGCGCGGCTGCAGCCAATATGGCTGTGGTAGACAGCGCTGAGCAGATCTACAGCGTTATCAGACAACTGGCAGACTGACACCATTTTGATCCTTTCTGCATAGGATGGCAAAAAATGCGGAGGGGATCGGATGGAGGCTCTGGTCATAAACGGCGGTATGCCCCTGCACGGGAGCGTACCCATTTCCGGTGCGAAAAATGCCGTGCTGCCCATTCTGGCGGCAACGGTTCTGCACGGCGGAAAATATGTGCTCTGCAATTGTCCCGATATTGCTGATGTTCGCACCGCAGTGGAGATCCTGCAGACCCTTGGTGCGCAGGTGACCCGGGTGGGGGACGTTCTGAGCGTGGATACAAGAGATCTTTGCGGTTATATGATACCGGGGCGGCTGATGCTGCAGATGCGCGCTTCGGTGCTGTTTCTCGGGCCGCTTCTTGCGCGACATGGCAGAGCGGTGCTCACTCTGCCGGGAGGCTGCCCGTTGGGACACCGTCCCATCGACCTGCACCTGCAGACCATGTCGCAGCTGGGTGCGGCAGTGACCCTTGTGGAAGAGCAGATCCGGTGTCACGGGCCTGTGCTTCATGGCGGAACGGTATGTTTTCCGTTTCCCAGCGTGGGTGCCACGGAAAATGCCATTATGGCGGCTGTTGCCTGCCACGGCAGCGTGACGATCCATAATGCGGCAAAAGAGCCGGAGATCTGCGATCTTGCCGCCTTTTTGCAGGCGATGGGGGCAGAGATCAAAGGTGTCGGTACCCATACCTTATACATAACGGGCGGTATGCCGCTGCATGATGCAGACTATACCATCATGCCCGATCGGATCGAAACAGCCACTTATCTGTGTGCTGCCGCTGCCTGCGGAGGGGAAGTGACCCTGCAGGGCGCACACAGCGACCATCTGATTCCGGTGATACAGACTCTGCGGCAGGCAGGCTGTACCATTGAGGAGCAAGATGGCATTACGATCCGAAGCGATGCGGTGCTTACTTCCGTGGAGGAGATCGAAACTGCGCCGTATCCGGGATTTCCCACAGACGCACAGGCACCCGTAATGGCTGCACTCCTGCGGGCAAGAGGAAAAACGCGGTTTTCCGAGACAGTCTTTGAGCAGCGTTTTGCCCATGTGCCGCAGCTGCGGCGCTTTGGCGCAGACATCCGCCTGTCCGGTGCGGCAGCTGTGGTGAGCGGTGTGGAAACGCTTGTTCCTGCTCGGACGGAAGCCTGTGATCTTCGGGCAGCTGCGGCATTGGTGATCGCAGCGCTGCAGACGCAGGGAGAAAGCAGGATATTTGGATTAAAACACCTGGATCGAGGGTATGATAATCCGGAGAGAAAGTTGTCTTCTCTGGGGGCATCGATCCGGCGCGCGCAATAATACGACTGGATATTTTCGCGTAAGTGATGTATAATAACAGATAAGTTACCCATTTGGAGGATATTCTATGCCCAACCAGAGAAAGCGCTCCCGGCAGAACACCGGGCGGCGCAGTGCAGCAGTGCAGAGCCATGGCGGTGTCGTCGGCAAGCTCATTGTGATGCTTGCGGTGGTCGCCGCGGTCGTTCTGGGTGTTGCCATCTTTTTTAGGGTCAATCAAATACAGGTGCAGGGCAACCGCATTTATTCGCAGGAGCAGGTGATCGATGTTTCCGGTGTGGAAACGGGCGATAATCTGCTGACGGTGAACAAAGCTGCCATCGTGGGCAATGTGTATGCCAATCTTCCTTATATCCGAAAGGTGAGTGTGGGCAGAGTCCTGCCGGATGCCATCGTGATCAAGGTGGAAGAAAGCGAGATCGCAGGTCTTGTCAAGTCTGATACGGGCGCCAGCTGGTACATCAATGCCCAGGGCAGAGTCCTTGGCAGCAGTGTGGACGGCTTCAATGGACAGATCGTGGAGCTGACCGGCTTTACGCTGGTTGCGCCTGCAGCAGGAAAGGACGCCGTGGCATCTGAGGGTATGCAGACCAACATGGAGGCAGCTCTGAATGTGCTCTCATGTCTGGAAGGCACGGGACTGATCGAGCTGACCACAGCCATCGATGCGGAAAAGGGGTTTGATCTTGTGATCAAGTGCTCCGACCGTTATGAGATCCGTCTCGGCTCGGATGAACAGCTGGATTATAAGATCTGGTGTCTGCAGGAAGTGCTGGAACGACTGAGCGATCACCAGACCGGTGTGATCGATCTGAGCATGGCTTCTGAGCAGAGTGTTCGCTTCATTCCCTGGGAATAATGGGAATAAAATGTAAAATTTCCCGATAACTTTCGATTATCTATTGACCAAAAGGCATTTTAGCGATATTATAGATAAGTAAAGTTATGTGAACTTGACTACTTTTAGATGTATATACATAGGAGGAGATCCCATGCCTGATTTCGAAGAAAAAGTTGTTTCCATTAAAGTGATCGGTGTCGGCGGCGCCGGCAACAATGTCGTCAATCGTATGATCGATGGCGGCGTCGGCGGTGTAGACTTCGTTGTGGTCAATACCGATAAGCAGGATCTGAATAAGTCCAACTGCAAGAACAAGGTACAGATCGGTGAAAAGCTTACCGGCGGCATGGGCGCAGGCTCCAAGCCCGAGATCGGTCGTCAGTCTGCCGAGGAATCCAAGGCTGCTCTGGCAAAGCTTCTGGAAGGCACCGACATGGTCTTTATCACTGCCGGTATGGGCGGCGGCACCGGTACCGGTGCAGCTCCCATTATTGCAGAGTTGGCTCGTGAAGCCGGCATTCTGACTGTGGGTGTCGTCACCAAGCCTTTCAGCTTCGAGGGTGCTAACCGTATGAAGCAGGCGGAAATGGGCATCAGCAATCTGGCTGAAAAGGTCGATAGCCTGATCATCATTCCCAATGACCGTCTGAAGTATGTCACCGATCAGAAGATCACTTTCGCCAACGCTTTCGCCATCGCTGATGATGTGCTGAAGCAGGCTGTCCAGTCCATTTCCGAGCTGGTCGGTTATTCCGAGAATGTTATCATCAACCTGGACTTTGCCGATGTTTCCGCCATTATGCGCGAAGCTGGCAGAGCACACATGGGTGTTGGTGTGGCAGCAGGCAGAGAGAAGGCAGAGCAGGCAGCTATGGCAGCTGTGGCAAGCCCCCTGCTGGAGACTTCCATCAACGGCGCCATGGGTCTGCTGGTCAGCATCACCGGTCCCAAGGATATGGCTCTGGAAGATGTGGAGACCGCCGCAGGCATCGTGCAGGCAGCCGTCAATCCCAATGCCAACATCATCTTCGGTGCATCCTATGATGATCAGCTGGCTGATGAGATCCGTGTGACTGTCATCGCCACCGGCTTTGAAGAGAAGAAGGCAGAGCAGCCTCGTGCAGGTGCTTTCACCTCTACCCTTGAGCGCACCGCTGCCGCATCCTCTGCTGCTGTGCAGCCCTCCGCTCCTGTGGAAGACGACAGCGATATCGATGCCATCTTCAAGATCTTCAACAAGAACTGATTAGATCCCTTTTGCCGGGCCGCACAGCGGTCCGGCATTTTTTGTTGTGTTATCGCCCAAAACAAGCCGTGAAAACTGGTCATTTGGATGAATTTGAGAAACGGACTTTACTTTTACACTTTATTGTGTTACAATGATGCGCAGTAAATAAACTAAATCAATAGGAGGAATCCGACTTGAACAACCGCAAGAAGCGTTCCAATCCGGAACATGAGCTCTATAAAGCTGTGCTGCAGCTGCAGAGCGTGGAAGAATGTTACAACTTTTTTGTAGATCTGTGCACCGTATCGGAAATGAAGGCAATGGAGCAGCGCTACGAAGTGGCAAAGCTGCTGAATCAAGGTATGATCTACAATGATATTCTCGAGCAGACAGGTGCAAGCTCTGCCACCATCAGCCGCGTCAACCGCAGTCTGAACTATGGCACGGATACCTACCGCGAGATCTTCAAGCGGCTGCATGCCGGGGAGCAGGAAGATTGAGCGCCTATGAAGCGCTTGCTTTTTCTTACGATGGACTGACACAGGATATTCCTTACGAGCAGATGCTCAGCTACATGGAGGCGTTGCTGCAGCGCCACGGGAAGCGCCCGGAAACGGTGCTGGACCTGGCTTGCGGTACCGGCTCCATGTCTGTGCTCATGGCAAAAAAGGGCTACCGCGTGCTGGCGGCGGATCTTTCTGAGGATATGCTGTCCATGGCATGGGAAAAAGCGGCGGAACTGGAAGAAAACAGACCGTATTTCATCTGTCAGCCTATGGAGGAACTGCAGCTGCCGTATCAGGTGGATCTGATCGTATGCTGCCTTGACAGCCTCAACTATGTTACAGATCCCGAGGACTGCAGACAGGCGCTGCAGCGCTGTTTTGAGGCGTTGAAGCCGGGCGGTGTTCTGATTTTTGACATCAACTCCAAAGAAAAACTCATGGGTCTGGACGGGCAGGTGTTTTTGGATGAAAACGAGGATACCTACTGTGTCTGGCGGGCAGAATTTGACCGGGAGGAAAATATCTGCTATTATGGCATGGATATTTTCCAGCGGGAAGAGGATGTGTGGCTGCGCAGCTTTGAAGAGCACGCGGAATATGCCTATGATGTGCAGCAGCTGCGCGGATATCTTGCGCAGGCAGGCTTTGAGGTCGTAGAGATCTATGGTGACCGCATCATGGAAGCGCCTGCACCCGGGGAACAAAGAATCTATTTTTACGCACAGAAAGGGTAATAAATGGGAGAACTTGTAAGAGCCATGACAAAAGATGGCTTCGTAAAGGCTGTGGCAGTGACCACGACAGATATTGTTGAGCGTGCCCGTCAGATCCATAAGACCCTTCCTACCGCCACAGCGGCATTGGGAAGACTGCTGTCTGCAGCATCTATGATGGGTAATATGCAGAAGGTGGAGGACGGTTCCATCACCCTGCAAGTCAAGGGCGGCGGCCCTCTCGGCACGGTGCTTGCCGTATCGGACGCGGAGGGCAATGTCCGCGGCTATGTGCAGAACCCTCAGATCAGTCTGCTTGAAAAGTACCGCGGCAAGCTGGATGTGGGTGCAGCTGTGGGTACAGATGGTATGCTCACAGTCATCCGTGATCTGCGGATGAAAGAGCCCTATATTGGCAGCGTGGAACTGGTGTCCGGCGAGATCGCGGAAGATATTACCGAGTATTTCTCCTCCAGCGAGCAGACACCCACCGCCTGTGCCCTCGGTGTATTGGTGGATGTGGATCAGAGTGTCAAGGCAGCCGGCGGCTATATCATCCAGCTGCTGCCCGATGCGCCGGATGACATCATCGATCGTCTGGAGGCGGGCATCAACAAGGCAGGTGCTGTGACTGCCATGCTGGATGGCGGCATGACGGCAGAGCAGATGCTGCAGCATGTTATGGAGGACTTCGAACTGGAGATTCTCGAGACCACTCCGGTCAGCTACCGCTGCTATTGCAGCCGCGACCGTGTCACTTCCACCTTGATCAGCCTTGGCAAAAAAGAACTGGAAGAAATCGTGCGGACAGGGGAGACTATCCACATCGAATGTCAGTTCTGTGATACGATCTATGACTTTGCGCCTGAGGAAACCGGCGAAATTCTGGCAAATCTATAACTTTTTTTGGAAAATAAAAAAAGAGAAAAATCTTCTTGACAAACATAGGGTGGCTGTGTATAATAATACCCGTCGCTGAAAGACGCGGCGCGTTTGGGAGCATAGCTCAGCTGGGAGAGCACATGCCTTACAAGCATGGGGTCACAGGTTCGAGCCCTGTTGTTCCCACCACCATCTGGCCCGGTGGTGCAGTCGGTTAGCACGCCAGCCTGTCACGCTGGAGGTCGACGGTTCGAGTCCGTTCCGGGTCGCCATTATTTAATATTGAGATGCTTTGCATCTCATATGCCTCTGTAGCTCAGTTGGTAGAGC
>JAGBBD010000010.1 GCA_017938625.1 Oscillospiraceae bacterium
TCCCCTGTGTAAGGGGAGGTGCCCCGAAGGGGCGGAGGGGTTGACAATCCCTCAGTCGCGCTGACGCGCGCCAGCTGAAGGTGAATTGCCGCAACGCGGCAAGAGAGGCTGCCCTGGGGCACCCTTTACACAAGGGAGCCTTTCCTGCGGAGCACCCAATTCAGCATTCCGCATTCCCAAAAAGGATGTTTCACGTGAAACATCCTTTTTTGATTGCCTATTTACTTTTGTGCAAAGAGTGCGTATAATATAGGGTATTAAAATGAGGAGGTATGCCGATGGGCACGATCATCAGTGTTGTCAATCAAAAAGGCGGTGTGGGCAAGACCACCACGGCTGTCAATCTGACGGCGGCGCTGCACAAGCGGGGCAAAAAGGTCTTGCTGTGCGACTTCGACCCACAGGCAAATGCCACCTCCGGTCTCGGCGTGGACAAGGACGAAGCTGCCGCTTCCAGCTACGATGTCATCATCAACGGCAAGCCTGCCGCCGAAGCCATCGTCCACACCCAATACGGTGATCTGATCCCCTCGTCTGCCAATCTGTGCGGCGCAGGTGTGGAGCTGATCGCCATTCCCAACCGGGAATATGTGCTCCATGACGCGCTGGAGAGCGTGAAGGCGGACTACGATTATATTTTCATCGACTGTCCCCCCTCTCTGGAGCTGCTGACCCTCAACGCCCTGTGTGCAGCCGATGCCATTTTGGTGCCGGTGCAGTGTGAATACTACGCTTTGGAGGGTCTTTCCGATCTGATGACCACCATGCGCGCAGTCAAGCGCGGCTTAAATCCCAATCTGTATCTGTTCGGCGTGGTGCTGACCATGTTTGACGGACGCACCAATTTCTCCGCACAGGTGGCGGAAGAAGTCCGCCGCCACTTCCCCGGCAAGGTCTTTGCCGCAGCGATCCCCAGAAATGTCCGCCTTGCGGAAGCCCCCAGTCACGGTCTGCCCGTGTGGGCGTACGACAAGTTCTCCCGCGGTGCCAAGGCATACGAGGATCTGGCGGACGAGATCATGCAGAAGGAAGGTTAAGCTATGGCAGCAAAAATGCAAAAAGGTCTCGGCAAGGGACTGGGCGCACTGCTGGATACGGCAGCGCCGGTGCAGGAGCAGATCACTTCTCTGCCTCTGCAGAAGATCGAGCCCAATCCCCTCCAGCCCAGAAAGCTCTTTGATGAAGAGGAGCTGCAGGTGCTGGCAGACTCCATTTCTCAGCACGGCATCCTGCAGCCCATCGCCGTGCGCAAAGCCCCCAACGGCTTTTATCAGATCATCGCCGGTGAGCGCCGTTGGCGCGCCGCCAGACTGGCAGGGCTGCGCAATGTTCCCGTGGTCGTGGTGGAGGCAGACGATGTTGCCACCATGGAGCTGGCGCTGATCGAAAACCTGCAGCGGCAGGATCTGAACCCCATGGAAGAAGCCATGGGCTACCGTCAGCTGATGGAGGATCACGGTCTGACCCAGAATGAAGTGGCGCAGAAGGTGTCCAAGTCCAGAAGCGCCGTGGCAAACGCATTGCGCCTCATGAGCCTGCCTGCCGAGATCGCCGCCATGGTGGCAGACGGCAGTCTGTCAGCCGGCCATGCAAGAGCCGTGCTCATGCTGGAAGATGCCGCCAAGCAGGCAAGCGCCGCGAAAAAGATCGTGGATCTGAGCCTGTCCGTCCGACAGGCAGAGACTCTGTGCCGCAACATGGCAAAGGAAGCCGCACCCAAGCCCCAGAAAAATCCTCTGGAAGTGGACTATGTGGCAGAGTGCGAAAAGACCTTGACCAAGAGTCTGTCCCGCGGTGTCAAGATCACCAGAGGCAAGCGCAAAGGCAAGCTGGAGATCGAATTCTACGGCGATGACGACCTGCAGCAGCTGTATGAAGTTCTGTTGTCAATTGACAATTGACAGTTGACAATTGTCAATGAATGTGTCGCTTCGCGACGATTGAAATTTGCTGTGCACCCCTTGTCCCCCCTCTCTCAGGGGGGTGGCCTGCGAAGCAGGTCGGGGGGTTGTTCCAATTGACCACACTTTACCGAACAACGAAAAAATGATATTGTCCACCAACCCCCAGCCTCGTTTCACTCGGCAGCCCCCTAAAGAGGGGGCACAAGAAGTGCCGCGCACCCAATTCAACATTCATCATTCCGCATTCCGCATTATACAAGAGGTATCCTATGGAAGATAAAAAGAAGCAGTCCTTACTGCGTTATATTGCCATCATGTTTGTGGTGGCGTTTGTGTTGGTTTTGATCTCTCTGGTGGGACAGACGCGCTCCATCGGTCAGCTGAGCGAAAGCTCTGCCAGCGCCCTGCAAAGAGCGCAGGAGCTGCAGGACACCAACCGGGAATTGTCTGTGGAAAACGAAGATCTGGAAGACCGCATCCGCCAGCTGGAAGACCAGCTTGCCGATCTGGAGAACACGGTCTCCTCTCTGGAAACGGCTCTGACCGAGGCTCAGACGGAGCAGGAAGAGCAGAAAACCGCCATCGAGACCTATGAGCAGCTGCTCTCCGGCGATGTGGCGGAGCTTAATACCGAATACCTTGGCCCCAACGGGCTTGAAACCTATGAAAACCTGACGAAAGAGGGAAATGAACAATGATCGACATCAGAAGAATCAAGGAAGACCCCAGTAAAGTGAAGGATGGCTTCCGCGCCAAGGAAGTCAACTGCGATGAGCAGGTAGACCGTATTCTGGAGCTGGACACCCAGCGCCGTGCCATGATCGCCGAGACCGAAGCCATGAAGGCTGAGCAGAACAAGGTCTCCAAGCAGATCCCCGTTCTGAAGAAGAACGGCGAGGATGTGGCTCCCGTCTTTGCCCGTATGGGTGAACTGAAGGCAGCCATTGCCGCCAACGATGAAAAGCTCCGTGATGTGGAAGCCGAGTACCGCACCCTCATGCTGAGCCTGCCCAACCTGCCCGATGACGATCTGCTCCCCGGCGGCAAGGAGAACAACGAGCCTCTGCGCTATATCGGTGAAAAGTGCCAGTTTGACTTTGAGCCCAAGCACCATGTGGATCTGTGTGTGGGTCTGGGCCTCATCGACTACGAGCGCGGCGTCAAGCTGGCAGGTGCCGGCAACTGGATGTACACCGGCATGGGCGCCCGTCTGGAGTGGGCTCTGCTGAACTACTTCATCGATACCCACACCGCCGACGGCTATGACTTCATCCTGCCTCCCCATATGCTGGAGTACCAGTGCGGCGAAACTGCAGGTCAGTTCCCCAAGTTTGCCGACGAAGTCTATAAGATCGCCAACCCCACGGACGACCGTACCCACTATATGCTGCCCACCGCTGAGGCTGCTCTGGCATCTGTGTACCGTGACGAGATCCTCTCTGAGAGCGATCTGCCCAAGAAGTTCTTTGCCTATACTCCCTGCTTCCGCCGTGAGGCAGGCTCCGGCAGAGCCGACGAGCGCGGCATGGTCCGCGGCCACCAGTTCAACAAGGTGGAGATGTTCCAGTTCACCCGTCCCGAGGACTCCGACGCAGCCTTCGAAGAGCTGGTCACCAAGGCAGAAAATCTGGTCAAGGGTCTGGGCTTCCACTTCCGTACTGTGAAGCTGGCTGCCGGCGACTGCTCCGCTTCCATGGCAAGAACGTATGATATTGAGATCTTGATCCCCTCCATGGACGGCTATAAGGAAGTTTCCTCCGTCTCCAATGCAAGAGACTATCAGGCACGCCGCGGCAACATCCGTTTCCGCCGCGAAGCCACCGGCAAGACGGAATTTGTCCACACCCTCAACGGCTCCGGCCTTGCCACCTCCCGTATTTTCCCCGCCATGGTCGAGCAGAACCAGCGCGCCGACGGCTCCGTCGTGGTGCCCGAAGTCCTGCGCAAGTACCTGGGCGGCATCGAGGTCATCGAAAAGAAGTAAACACCCGAAAACGGGTGTCCCCGGGCGACACCAAAGGCTCCCCTTGAGAGGAGGCAAGAAGAAGTGCACCGCAGTAAAAAAGCCTTCCCCTTGAGGGGAAGGTGCCCCCGCAGGGGGCGGATGAGGTGCCTGTACGCACCATCGCCACTGCCTGCACCGACGGGCGATCGCAGATCGCCCCTACGACAGATACGCACTGCCGATAGATATCTGTCATTGCGTTCTCTCCCTCCGGTTTCGCTTCGCTCAACCACCTCCCTCATCATAGGGAGGCAGGGGTGCATCCAAATGGGCACTGCCATCCACAGCGTAGGGGCGGCAGCCTGCCGCCCGATATTTAAAATCCATCGGCGCAGCCGACACAATCATTGTCAATTGTCAATTTTCAATTGTCAATTTATAAGACCGAAAGGAGCTTTCCTATGAAAAAACTGTTCTCCGAGTTTAAGACCTTCATTGCCAGAGGCAACGTGATGGACATGGCCATCGGTGTCATTCTTGCCACCGCATTCGGCAAGATCACCACTTCCCTTGTCAACGATGTGTTCATGCCCTTCATCGCATGGATCTTCGGCGCAAGAGACATGACCGCTCTGAACGTTGTCGTCCGCGAAGCCGTCATGGACGGCGAGACCGTGGTGCAGGAAGCCATCACCCTCGGCTTCGGTACCTTTGTTGGCTACATCCTCGACTTCATTCTGGTTGCTCTGGTTGTCTTTGCCATCGTCAAGGCCATGAACGCCATGCAGAAGAAGGAAGAGGAAGCTCCCGCAGCGCCTCCCGCTCCCAGCAAGGAAGAAGTCCTGCTGACCGAGATCCGCGACCTGCTGAAAAAGTAAGACTGAAAATGCTCCCATTTGGGGAGCATTTTCTTATGGGGCGGCAGTCTGCCGCCCGATGTTTAAATCCGCCGCGGAGCGACACATTCATTGTTAATGATTAAAAAAGGAGTTTCCCATGAACAAGACCTTGATCGACACCATCGGCAACACGCCTCTGGTAAAAATTGGAAATCTATATGTCAAGCTGGAGTCCGCCAATCCCGGCGGCTCTGCCAAGGATCGTGCCGCTCTTTATATGATCCGCGACGCGGTGAAGCGCGGCATCGTGCCGGAAGGCGGTACCATCATCGAGCCCACCTCCGGCAATACGGGCATCGGTCTGGCATGGATCGGCAGGCTTCTCGGCTTCAAGGTCATTCTCACCATGCCCGATACCATGAGCCTTGAGCGCCGTCAGCTGATCGGCGCTTACGGGGCAAAGATCGTGCTGACACCGGGCAAGCTCGGTATGCAGGGCGCCATTGACGAGGCGGAGCGTCTGCGCGACACCACGCCCGGTGCATTCATCCCGGATCAGTTCTCCAACCCTGCCAATGCCCTTGCCCACTACGAGACCACAGGCCCCGAGATCTGGGCGCAGACCGAGGGCAAGGTGGATGTGTTCGTGGCAGGTGTGGGCACAGGCGGCACCATCACCGGCACAGGTCGGTATTTGAAGGAACAAAACCCCAAGGTGCAGCTGGTGGCGGTGGAGCCTGCAGCCTCGCCGCTTCTGTCCGGCGGCACGGCAGGCAGTCATAAGATTCAGGGCATCGGCGCCAATTTTATTCCCTCGCTTTTAGATCGAGCCATTCTTGACCGCATCATGCCGGTAACAGACGAAGCTGCCATGGAGACAGCCGCCCGGCTTGCCCGGGAAGAGGGACTGCTTGTGGGCATTTCCTCCGGCGCTGCATTCCATGCAGCCGAGCAGCTGTCCAAAGAGCCTGCATATCAAGGCAAGACCATGGTGGTGCTGCTGCCCGATACAGGTATGCGGTATCTGTCCACCGGGATCTATGGCAATGCTGAATGATGAGTGCTGAGTGCGGAATTGGGTACGTATATAGATTGTCATTGCGATCGCGCCCGCAGGCGCATGCAAGCGAACAACCGCGCAAAGCGCGGCTCTTAGCGAGTCGCAGGGAGGATCGAAGATCCGACCGTGGCAATCTAAACCTGCCTGCACACACCTCATCAGTCAGCCTGACGGCTGCCAGCTTCTCCTAAGAGGAGAAGCCTTAAAAGTGCACAGCAGCAAAAAGCCTTCCCCTCTCAGGGGAAGGTGGCACGGCGAAGCCGTGACGGATGAGGTGACAGA
>JAGBBD010000011.1 GCA_017938625.1 Oscillospiraceae bacterium
CGATCTGGGGCTTACCGCAGCCCATCATCCCCAAAAGCAAGGTCAATACTGCCATGACACCTGCCGCCATCTTTTTCATCACACGATATCACCGTCGTCAAAGGGGTCGCCGCACTCGGGGCAGAACTTGGGAGGCTTGACGCCCTTTTCAGGCTCCCAGCCACACTTGTCGCATTTGTACTGAGGCACACCTGCAGGCTTTTTGGCGCCGCATTCGGCACAGAACTTGCCCTTGTTCACCGCACCGCAGGCGCAGGTCCAGCCGTCTTCCGGCTTCTTTGCACCGCATTCGGGGCAGAACTTACCGGTAGCGGTCGCGCCGCAGGCGCAAGTCCAGCTGTCGGCAGCCTTGGGCTCCGGCTTCTTGGCGCCGCATTCGGGGCAGAACTTACCGGTGGCAGTCGCGCCGCAGGCACACTGCCAGCCGCCCGGCGCAGGTGCTGCAGGAGCAGGTGCAGACTGCACGTACTGCTGTTGCTGCTGGCCCATCTGGAACAGATTGGCCGCATTCATGCCGCCCATCTGATTTGCCATGCCCATACCCATGAATGCCATGGCAGGGCCTGTGGCCGTATTGGAAGCGGCAGCTTCCATGGCATTGGCCTGTGCGCCTGCCATGCGTGCGCCTGCCAAGGTGGGATCGGAGTAGAACAGGCTCTCCTGCATCTGGCGGATCTTGGCCTCGGATTCTTCATCGGGACGGATGGTGGAGACACCGAAGGATACGATCTCAATACCGCGCAGGTCGCGCCACTTTTTGGACAAAAGCTCATTGAGGCTGTCTGCCATCTCCATGGTGTGCATGGTCAGGTCGGAGTAGATGATGCCCTTCTGGGCGATCTGACCGAAAGCGGGAGACAGCGCCGTCAGCAGTTCGGTACGCATCTGGCTCTCCATCTCTTGTCTGGTGTAATCGGCTTCCACATTGCCGCAGGCATTCTTATAGAACAGCATGGGGTCACAAATGCGGAAGGAATATTCACCGAAGCAGCGAATGCCGATGGTGAGAGTTCTGGAAACGGCACGGTCGACCAGCGCCGTGATGGAGATGGGAGCAGGGGTTCCATACTTGTTTCCCATGATCTCCTTGGTGTTGAAGAAATAGACTCTCTGATCCTTGGCAGGCTCACCGCCGAAGGTGAAACGCTTGCCCATGGCGGCAAAAGACTGTTTGACACTCTCACCGAAATTTCCGCTGAAGATGGTAGGTTCGGTAGAAGCGTCGTATGTATACTCGCCGGGCTCGGCGGCAAATTCCACGATCTGACCTTGGTCGACGATCATCATGCACTGGCCTTCCTGCACCACGACCACAGAGCCGGAGGTGATGATATTGTCGGTACCCTTGGTATTGGAGGAACGACCACCCGCCTTTTTCATGCCCTTTCTTACAAGAACATCGGCAGGCAAAGCATCTGCCACAAAATAATCCTTCCATTGGTCAGCCAGCACACCGCCGGCTGCACCGAATGCAGCTTTCAAAAGACCCATAATGTAAATCTCCTTTCAAGTTTTCATGCATATTGCATGACCGGTTCACCTTTTTCCTGCAGCCTTGTAGCGCAGGAGATGCACAGATCCAGATCATCACAGATCAGGAAACAGTAATCGCATACCAACCGCTTACAAATGGGACATTGGTTGAAGGCATTGGATGCTTCTTCCACCGCCCTTTCCAGCGCGGCCTCTTTTTCCCGTTGATACAAAGTTTCAAAAATGATTCTCTTTCCTTCTGTCGCCGGTTCTACGCCGGCCTTGGAGAAGGTCACGGGGTTGCTGTTCCACTCCTTTCCGCATTCACTGCAGCTCATGGAGAAGCGAAATGAATCAGGTGTGGAACGATCCGTCAAGAATTCCTTTGTGATATGACGCATCCCATCACCGCCTTTTTGAGGTTCTGTCAAGCCCACGGGTCGGCAGCTACAGGCGGGCGAATATCCGACAGGAGGAACTGTTCCCAAAGGAACCACTGACCTGTGGAGGGTTTCTTCCGCAGCTTGATCTGCCTGGGAGAGTCAGCACCGCCGGAGCGGATGTGCAGCGTCAGGTAACCCTCTGCCAGCTGGTCGCGGCTGTAGGGATTTTCAAACACTGTCACAGTATATGGTTCTGATGGCTCATAATTGTTCTGGGGGGTCGCGCCTGCCAGATAGGATCTGGGAACATAGTCCTTATCCCGGAAGCGGTCTTGCAAAAACTGCTTGTCGTATGTGGAAAGTCCCTTGGGGCCATGCAAATACTCCAGCATTTGCATGGCGGCTTCTTTATGAAGGGGATACAGGCAGAGCACCGCAACGGTCAGCGCCGCTGTATGCTCCGGTTTGAGAAGCGCCCCCTCCGGCATGGCCTGCAGCTGCTGCAGCGAAACAGGCATCTGGCTGAGGGTCACGGTGTAGGAGCCCTTGGCACCTGCATCCGCACCTTGCGCCATCTGCTGTTTCAAATGGTCAAATAGTGCCATGTTACATCTCCTTTCCCTTACAGGCTATCCATGATATCAGCCAGATACGATGCTGAGATAGAACCGTAAATAAACTGATCGATCAACCCATCTTTTTTTGCTTGCTTTACTTGCTTCGCAATGTCTTTTTCCGCGTTCTCGTCTACAACGAGGACGATCTTGCAATCCGGATGTTTCCCCTTTACCGCATCGCGGATCTTCATCCGCTCTTCCAGCTTCCACGGGGTATATCCGGTCACCTCCATCAAAAGCGCATAGGGTGTGAGCCATTTGCAGTCATCTGCCACCTTATCGGGAAGCTCCACCGTATAGGTATCAAATTCATTTCCCGATCTTCGCAGGGTCTCCGAAATGGCATTGCAAAACAACGCATTTTGCATATTGATCACGATACGCCTCATGGCATCACCATCTTTCTTTGGGAATACAAGCTTGTAGCTTACATTTATATTTTACTCTTTTTGAGCCGCAGGTCACTATCACAAGTAATAGTCTTTTGCTTCCTTGCAAAAAAATTTGACCCTCCGGTATTCCGAAGGGTCAAAAGCTATGTGGTTTTAATCATTTTCTGTCAGGGCTTTGTCGGGCGATACGATGATCAGATTTTTGGAGGCTACGGCGATCAGCAGTTCCATGCGAGTGCGATAGCCGGTCTTATCCAAAAGCTTACCCAGATGCCAGCGGATATTGGCTTTGGTGCAACCCAGCATATTGGCGGCATCTTCATCACTGGTGCTTTGCATGAGCGCACGCAGCACATCCAGCTCCGGCTGAGTCAGCTCATAGCTGGTGGTCAAGCCCAATCTGACCTCCGGCGTTTTATCCGGGAAAATGTGCTCCCCTGCCATGGTTCTGTCCATGACCGACAGCAGCTCACCGTGGCTGGCATCCTTATACCAGAAGCTGTCCGCCTGTGCCGCTTTCGCCCGCTCAAGGAAGGTATGCTCCGCCATAGAGGTGACAATGATCACTTTGATCTGCGGAAATTTCTTCTTGATCACAGCACAGGCATCGATTCCGTTTTCATCACGGACGGTACATACATCCATCAAGATCAGATCCACTCCGGCACGCATACAGAACAATTCCGCGTCGGCAGCATTGGCGATCACGCCTGCAAGGGTATAGTTCTCACTGGAACCGATAATGGCTTCCATATTTTCCTGAGCCATTTTCTGATCTTCCACGATCAGGACTTGTTTCATAGCACGCCCTCCTTTCCTTTGGGTATGGATACCGTCAGTTTAAACCTCGGCTGTGACTGCACGGTCATCCTGCCGCCTGCCCGCTCCACGCGTCGGCGCAGGGTGGACAGTCCGCCGCCTTCCGCGATCTCTCCCTCCGGGATCGTTCCGTTGTTGGAGACTGTGACCGTGGCCTCGGTCGAGGTCTCGGAAAAGTCCGCGTACAGCGCTGTTGCCTCGGCATAACGGACGGCATTGGTCACACATTCACGCACAGCGCAGGTCAACAGATATGCTACCCGATCCTCTTTGGGCAGGTCTCCCGTCTGGACAAAGTTCAACTTTACAAATTCGCAGGTCTTTTTGATCTGCAGCAGCATATCCTCATCCGGCGTATCGTTGTTGTATTTCAGCATGGACACAGCCTTTTGCCATGCCGCCGCCACACTGTCCGGGATGGCCTCATCACAGTCCTTCCGCAGATACTGCTGTGCCGCCATCAGACATCTTCCCATCTCATCATGGACTCGCATCTTGGTGTTGAGGATCTCCTCTTCCCGGGTCACCGCCACCACATTGGAAGAAAGCTTTTTCAGCTCCTCCTGCACATTGCGAAGCTGTGCGTTTTCTGCCATGAGCTTCTCTCTGGTCTCATAAAGATCTGTCACATCCGTGGCAATATACTGGGTATAGGCCGTCTCATTTTCGTAACTGAAGATTCTTTTTTCCAGATTCCATGCTTTTCCATCCGGCAGAACAAATACTTTTCTAATCTTTTGAACTCCGGCGGCAGGAACAAAATCATCGGCAAGGCAAGCTTCCAGATCCCCGATGACCTGCACATCCTTTCCGCAGACGGCAAAGCCGAACCGATGCATGGATGCATTGCACAAAACCGGCAATCCGGCTTCGTTGAAGAAGCAAACCCCTGTGGGCAGATTGTCAAAGGCTTCTTTGATGGAAGCGTTGCTGATGGTCTTTCGGTTTCTTGTCTCGCTGAGCAGCGCCCAGATGTTAAACGCAGAAGACAGCAGCGTCACCAACAACAGCACACCGTAAGGGACATGCAGATGTAAGCTTTGCTCGGCACCCGTAATGCGGCTGTCAAGCTGCATCATTACATACAAGGTCACATTGATCAGCAGTGCAGCGATCGCGCTTAATTGCTTCGTCAGTTTACATTTACGTCTGAACAGCAAAATGACATTGCCGATCAACATGATCACGGTAAGCTGACTGAGGACCAGCAAAACGATCTGATAGACCGAAGGGGACAAGTAAAAACAGGTCATCATTTGCCGTCACCTCCTTCTATCCGGAAGGATAGCGTATAACAGCCTTCGTCAGAAATGCTTACGCTGATGTCCGGTGACCGGAGCGCAGTCAGATCCAGACTGCATACCGCATCCACGCAGGCATAATAGCATCCGTCGCGGCAGAAAAACCGTGCCAGCAGGGACTGCAACCCATCAAAGGCATGCTCCACCACAAATTCGTAAAAATCGAACAGCCGCATGGCCGCATCTGTGGGAAGTTCCTTCTCAAACTCCACCGCACAGGCACTTGTGACCCCTGCCAACTGCAGGTTTTTCACCATTTCCTGCAAGCTCAGTTTCAGCTCTTCCTCTTTGATCATGCCGTCTTGCTCATTGACGAGGATCAGATTGTTGCGGCGCTTCAGATAGGCGCCTACGACCACGATGCGGCGGAGCAGCTCCCGCTTCGTCTGTCTGTCTGATGTGTCCAGAAGTTCTTTCAGCCAGCCGTTCAGAAGATCGATCTGACGGGCAGTCTGGCGGTGCAGCTCATCGTGGAGGCGGTTCTTCTCCGCAAGGGTGCGGATCTGCTTATCCATCCGATAGTTCTGCATGGACACGGCATTGGAGCCTTCCAGTTCTTTGCGCAGTTCTTTCAGTTCCTCCAGAATATCCAGCAGCTCGGACAAATCCTCCTGCCACAGAGTGTAACCACCCCTGATCTTGGAGCTCGACACACGAATGCCGCCTTCCAGCATCGCAGGCGCAAGCTCCGCAGCTTCCATCTGTTCTTTGGCAAGAGGCAGTGCGTCATCCGAACGGTAACGTACCGTGTACTTGTGATCCACCACCGCCACACCAAGTCCGGAGTATTTCAGCAGTTCATCATAGTTGGAGTTGGACTGGATTAGTCCCGTTTTGATGCAGCTTTCCCAGATGGCAACTACAGTGAAGCAAAGCGCCGCCGTCATTTCAATAAAGCTAAACACCTGTGTATCGACCACATACAAAATACTGTACAAAACACCAACGCCCAGCATGGTGATAGGCAGCCAGATCATTTTCTTTGTTCCGGGAATACGGCAGCGTCTGACAACGGTGAAGATCATCCACGCAATACAGGCAAAGATCCAGATCACAGCCGCATAATAAAGAACCGAACGCTGATAAATGTCCCATCCTGCTTCGTAGCCCTGGTGGAACCGGAATGCCCACTCATGCAGATCGTTTGTCAGAATTCCGATGATCAGCACCAGAGAGGGCAAATACATCCAATACCACCTTTTCGGAAGATGATACTCTTCCGGCTTGCCGATATATTTGACCAAAAAGAAGCACAACTGAGGGATCAGGATCATTGGGATGTAGTAGGCATACCAACACCATTGTCCGATGGGGAAAATGTAAAGAAACACCGTATGCCGCAGCGTCCGCATCAGCACCCAGAACATCATCAAAATCACAAGGGTAACAAGATACCGGCGGATCGGCTTTTGCATGATTCTGTCATACACGGAGATCCCCCAGGAGACCAGAAGTCCCAGATAGATCATCAGCACGACCATATGGGAAATGACATACATCAGCGGTGTCGTTCCCTTCGTTATAACACGAACAAAGTTGGCAAACAAAAGCAAAAAGATCGTCAGGAGCACATTGATGGTATAGGACTGAACTTTTTCGTGTTTGTTCATCAGACCCTGCCGCTGCATAGAGCGATAGATGGCAAGGATCAGACATTCCGTGAGGATGTAAGAAACAGAGAGCCATTCAAAACCGCGGGGCAAAAACTGCTCGATCAGCCATATGACAATGTTGCAGGAAACCGCACACAGAAGGAGAACCGTATGCTTGCGGGAGCTGATCTTCTTTTTTGCAACGGCAAAGAAGGCAACACCGACCATAGCCAGCATATACCCGATCAGATAAACATAGTACAGCTTATGAAGCGGCCCATACTCGCGGACAAGCCTGGCTGCACCGTCTGCAAATTCAATGTCTACGGATCTGTAGTAGATCGGCAGGATGCCGGGGCTGGTGGTAATGCCCAGCATCACGATCCCAATGGCGACCAGCGTGATCATCAAAGGCTTGCTCCGTTTCATGCCGTAAAAACGCAGCACCATCATCAGCAGGAAAAACGGCAGGAACACGCTGCCAAGATATGCCAGCCTGTTTGAGTTCAGCGCCGAGCCGAGATCCTTGGACACGGAGATCATAAAGTAACCAAGATTGCACACCGAGACCGACACAAACACCAATATCAGCCATGCATCCCGCTTTTTATCCGCGGCAACACAGATACCGACCATGCACAGCGATATAAGGGCAGTCAAGCCGTATGCCAAAGACATCAAAACGCCTCCTTCCCATTTCTTCCTTGAGAAATCATCTTTATATGGCACATTATAGTATAGAAACGAAAACATTTCAACTTGCTTTGAAATTCCACCATGCCCATGCCCCTTAAAAAACGAGCATACCCCAAAACCTTTGGTTAAAAGGTTGCTGCACAAACACAACACCCCGGCGGCAAACCTGTGATTTTTTCACCGTTCTACAGCCGGGGATATTTTTGTTATACTTCCGCAAAGCCTTGTATTTTCAAGGCTTTGGCAAAAAGAAACTGCAGACCGAGCTTGATACCCATTGTATCAAAATCGGTCTGCGGTTATGGAAGTAGTGACCTATTTTGATACAAAAATGAGCATACCTCCGACCTTTCGTTAAAAAGTTCGACCTATTGTTAAAAGGTGCAACGAGCCACAAACAACTTGATCTCTATTAGGGTACTAAAGAAGATATTAATAATTTATACGTTGCTTCAATAATTCTCTTGTACTCTTTTAGGGGCAACTTCGCTCTTAACCAAATAGTTCCATCATCTGCTTTAATACAAGTCATCGCAACCCTCGAAACCATCTGCAAAGGGTTCGGTATCACCATGTCGCAGTTCTTTGCTGATGCCGATATGGTGGAACTGCCCCCCGACATGAAGGAGTTGTTCGATAACTGGGTCTGCCTGACGCCGGAACAGAAGTCAGCAGCCCTCCAAATGCTCAAAGCCATGAGCCATGAAAACAAATGATAAGAAGCCTCCGGGCTTCTTATTTTTTTTGCCTTCTTTTCAAATCAAAGCCGGACTGAGCACTGCGCATCAGTCCGGCAAGGATATTATTTGTTATTCCATGGCAGGGGCCCTATCTTAGGCTCATTCCTTTCCGCTCAGAATTTTGAACCCAGAGGCCTCAAGCATCTCGTTGCACTCGTCTATAGGGTGCGTGTAAAAGCCCGTGATGAAGAACTGGTACATCATGTGCTCCTCTGATCCAGCGCGGAAGGATAGGCCTGCCGCATTGATGAGGTGCATGCTCAAAAGCGGATGAAGATGAAGCCCGATGCAAATGGAAACAACTGTTTTCAGAGTCACGTTGTAATCAGGGTTGGTACGGAGCCGCTGTATAGTCTTCGGATTCAACCGGGACTCTTCAGCCAGTTCCTCCTCCGTGACCTCTGCCCACTCCATAATTCTAATCAGAGAATCCGAAAAGGTCATGGGAAGTGTTTTTCTAAGAGCGATAATTTCCTTGTTGACCTCGGAAAGTTTGGCCGCTTTTTCCGTTACACTTGTGCTGCTGCCTTTTGCGAACTGCGCCTCAAAAAATAGGCCAGAATTAACGTCACGATACAGGACGCACTCCTTATAGAACTGCTCCCCGTATTTGTTGGCGTGAACGAGTTTCAAGTCGAAGGTCAAACAGCACTCATCCACATGGAGACGCCCGTATTCGGTGAGCGTGGGAGAGCCTTCCTTGTTTCGGGTGACATACTTGGGATGATTCAAGCACACGTGGGCATCAACATAAACATAATCGCCAGAGAGCGCGGCCTCTCTGAGGTTCATGTTGATCATGGTTTGTACGATGGCGTCCTGATAGCCGATGCTGTATGTCTGGTTTTTGGCCAGACTGCCTTTCTTGAAAGCGTGCGGCTTCACATACCGCCCGTCAATGAATGTGAAGGTACCAACGGCTTCTTCGTAGCCGACATCGACCATGCGAATTTTTGCAGCGTGTCTGGAAACGCAGAAGAAAACGGCCAGCTCATCGATAACGTGCTCCATGACGTCTACGAGCTCGTAGGTGTTGAGGAGCTGCTCATATTTAACGATAAGTTCCCGAGCTTTTTCTTTGAACGGCTTCACAGGCATTTGGATTCGCGGAGCCAAGGATGTGGCTTGCCACTCCATCCACTCATTAGCGCTACGAGAAGTTTCTTTCTTGATGCCACCGACTACGATACATTTAATCTGTGTTGCGGATGCATTGTACAGCCGCTCAAGTTCAAACGCCTTACTGTGACGATCCCAGTGGACGCACTCATGAACGATGGTATTGTTTACACAACCCAGATTCCGCAGCAGGTATGCCTGCGGATCTACGACGATGGTCCCTGCATCAAAGTGACAGTTCACCAAAGCACCCGCTTCGGCATCATAGACCTCTGAATCTGCCTCGGCAAAAAAGATCTGTCCAAAAACAGAAAAGTCCTCTGTGATGCGCTGCATCACAATTTTCAAACCCATACGCTTGGTGAGTTCCACGGTGTCCAGTGGCATGGGTCTGTCCAACGCCTCGGGATAATACTTTCTCAGAAAATCAGTAGCAGCATCCTCCAGTTGCGTTGCATAAAGAATCGGGACGAAAGCCTCACCCAACGCTATGAAGCAGCAACTGCGAAACTGGACGAACTTCAAAAGGAACGTGCCCTCCGGGTCAGACAGGATAAGGCCATAGTGCTGTTCATCCGCACTCTCAAGAAACAGCCGGATGTGCTGGATGCCTGGGACGACACGATTTGGACGGTGATGGTGGAGAAGGCAATTGTTCACCGGGACGGCAAGCTGACCTTTGTGTTTTGGGGCGGCACAGAGATTGCGGTGGAAAGCAAAGCAGCATAGGTCTTGAAGCGGCTTCAATCTGAACATACGTGAAAAGCCAATCTAACCAGAAAGCTCTCTTGTTTCGGCAAAGAGAGCTTTTTACAATCTACGACAAAAAACACACAAATTACGACAACGCGACTTATTCTTCATATAAACTTGATAGAATTATCTGTGCTACTTCGGTGTACTGGTACTCAATGTGTTTATCTATACGAAAATAGATTATAGATTTGGTGTGGTCATCAATTCTCTGTCATCTGTGTTTGTGATGATTCTTTCCCGCATACTTCTGCGAGAAGTGATCACAAAGCGTCGTATTTACGGTAATATCATTGTTGTGATCGGCATTTTAGTATTTACTTTGTTTTAAAAAAGACCTACCGCAGGTGATACCGATCGTATCACTTGCGGTAGGTTATTTTGGTTGGCGCAGCTCTATTTCAAATTCAAAATGATTTTTGCAGAGAAAATTCCGTCCTCGGCGGTGAAATCATACATGCCTTCGTACTTGGTTGCTGTGGCAATAACAGAGCGAATACCAACACCAAAGTTAGACTCATCAAAGGCAAGATTTGCTTTGCAGGGGTTTTCTACTTTGACCACCAGACGTTGGGCACTTTCTTTGATCAGAATATCTATGCGCTTATCGATCTTTTTTAGCTTTGCGGTGGCGTTGATCGCATTTTCAAAAAGATTGGCGATCACGATCACAAGATCTCGTGGAAGAACACTAAGATCGCGGCTGCCATCGGCAGAGATCGTTACGCAGATCCCATTTTCTTTGGCGCGCCTTTCATAAACGGTCAGTACAGTATTCATCGTCATATTCTCACAGTAGCGCACTTCACCCCGAACCTCGTTATCACTTTCCACAAGGCTGCCAAGGTATTCTTTCACGCTCTCCAGATCGCCGTTGTTGGCATATTCCAGCATCATCAGATTGTGATGGCGTCTATCATGTCTTGCGTGGCTGTCTGCGGCACGCTGTGCGTTTTCTGCTTCGATCTGCGCAACGAGTAGCTTGTTTTGCGTTTCCACAGCTTTCTTCATTGCCGCTTCGGACAGGCTATTGATATTTGAAAAAATAACGGGATACACAGATAGAATCGAAATGCTTAAAAAAACGAATGTGATAAACGCAGAACCGGTGAAGCCTGACAGTCTTACCGGGAATATCGAGGACAAAATGATGGTGATGAGAAAGACAATATTCACGAAGATCAAAGGTGCCCAGCCTGTTGTAATGTTCTTAGCCGCTTTGCGGCACAAAGGGCAAACACAACGAAGAAAATAGATCACAATACCGAACAGTAAAACAGCTTGAACGAGCACGGTGAGCGACCAGTGCAGCTCACTAAGCATATCCTTCACAATAATAAAAGGCGCCGTAATAATACAGAAGAATATGGAATAAGTCATCATCGTAAAAATTCTTTGCGCAAGCTTGTCTTTTGTAGTGGCAAAGAATATCACATACTGACCGACAAGAGGAAAAATAAAACCAAAGAAGAACTGCAACGGCCAGTTCGCCAGAGAAGTTTCAGTGTAGAACAGAAGCGCAGTTTGAAGCACTATCCAAGCGCCCCAAATGATATAGGTGGTCTTTTTGCTATATTTGAGGTTGGAGGAATAAATGCCTGCAGTAGCGTGCGCCACAAGTATGAGCATAAGTTCTATAATCGTTCCGATCATACTCAATGAAACCTCCTATCCTTCACATTGATAATCCCAAAAGGCCTTCTTCAGCTCGGCGTACTTGCCTCGCGGTATGGGTATTGTAGTGTTGTTATAAAGGTGTACCTCGGATGAGGATAAATTCTTGATATTACGAAGATTGATAATATATGAACTTCCCAAGCGGACAAAACCGCCGTTCTTAGCCAGCGTTGTGAAAAGCTCCGAAACAGTGGCTCTGACTTTCAGCGTCCCACCGTCATTCATGGTGATATACTGGTAATGGTCATGTGCTTCGGAATACATAATGTGGTTTGCATTGATGCTCTCAATGCCATTTTCCGTTTTGACCCGGATCAGTCGCTCCAAGATCTTTTCCGCCTGCTGGATCGCAGCCTCCATCGCTTCATAAAGCTTTTTAGGATCAAGAGGTTTTATCAGATAACGAAGCGTTCCTGTTTCATACCCTTGCGGCGCGTGTTCGACAGAGGTAGTAAGAAACACAATTGGGCTTTCGATCCCTCTTTTGCGAATATTCTTCGCAAGATCTGTTCCCATTTCCTCGCCGATGTAAACATCAAGGATAAAAACATCAAAAATTTTTTCCTCATCCATTGCGTTCCTGAGTTCCCTTGCCGAACCAAAGGAAACGATCTCAAGTGTTTGATCGTTCTTCTTTTCGGCATACCTCTTTATGTGTTGCGAAACTTCATCGAGCATTTTCTGTTCGTCATCGCATAGGGCAATTCGGATCACTGCGCCACCTTCTTTCGATCGACATTCAAGGGCATATGCCCCCTGAGAATTGTATTATACCAAAAAACAGCTCATTTTTCCATGCGTACACATCCCCTGCGATTCGGTGCTGAGATTACTTGTCGGATTTGAGGGTTACATACGCAGTGCCGCCCGAATGATAGCTTTCTGTTACAAGAGTTCCGTCAATTATTTCATGAATCGTTTCACCACATGTATCGCAAGTCGTGCTTCTTGTCCAGAAAACAGCGTCAACCTTGCCGCTTGACAATGCCATCGGTCTTGCACCTGTATCAATCTGAACAAGCTCAAAGTTTATCTGTGCACGATTAGCAATTTCGGCAAGAAGTGCAATATTGAAGCCTGCTGCCTTACCGTTAGAAGCAACAAAGTCCATAGGAGGAACGTCGCCGGTTACTCCAATCTTGATGGTTCTTGCACCGTCAAATTTAGGAAGGTCTTTTGCTTCGGGATCACTTTCGATGTATGCCTTCAAATCATTTTCGATAAGTTTATCAAGAGTGCCGTCCGCTTTCATTTCCTTGATAGCGTTGTTAAGAATGTCATAGACATCTTTGTTGGAATCCAAGGTCATCATAGAATAATGATCTGTTCTATCTCGTTTAACAGAAGTTAGATTCTCATTGCGGGCAATGATATATGCAGCAGAAAACTCTTCAGCAAAAAACCATCGATCTTTCCGTTTTCCAAGTCCATAAGTGCAGCTGAAAGGTTGCTATAATAGATAGTTTCTCGGTTGAGGGATTCTTTTTCTTTCTCTTTGTGCTCGTTGTGTTCGCTTGAAGAAAATCTCGTCGTACTGTCTGCTCCAACCACGCCACGCTTTTCCACGTTGTCATCCTTACCACCGCAAGCGGCGAGGGACAGTACCATAAGCACTGCCAAAACAAGTGCCAAAAATCTTTTCATTGTTTTTCCTCCTAAATTTTGTTTTTAGGCTTCTCCTTGAGGAGAAGCTGTCACCGCAAGGTGACTGATGAGGTGTCGCCCACCGCAGTGGGCGTTATTTTTTTGCACGGATGCTTTGCATCCTACACCTCATCCGTCATTTGCTTCGCAAATGCCACCTTCCCCTCAAAGGGAAGGCTTTTTTAGATTTCAATACTGATTTTGTTTGTGCCGTTCTCGTAGGAATGGCTGTATTTTTGTGATGTTCTCTTAACGATCATAACGCCCATCGGCTCCTCATCCTCGGAAAGAGCAAAGGGGTTATACTCTTTGCCCTTCGCATTGATGCCCAGCCGTATGCACTTTTCGCTTTCGGAATACTCGATTGAAAGGTCGGTGTCGATTTCGCTATCTGCACACTTGAACATTTCGTAGATCAGTTCCTCGGCGCAGAGCTGTAAGCGGTATGCCGCTTTCGAGCCAAGTCCGTAACGCTCGCCGAATGTGGTGATGCTACCGTGAAGCTCCATCAGGTCAAAATCACGGCTTTCAATATGCATGGAGATAAACTTCAGCTTTTTAATGAAAGCAATGGTTTTTTCCTTTTTGGGATTGTCAAAGATTTCGGCAGGTGTGCCTTGCTCGTAAACGCCCTTGTCGGCAAGGAACATAATGTGGCTGCCAATCTCTTTGGCAAAGTTCATTTCGTGGGTAACGATAATCATTGTCATGCCTTTTTTGGCAAGCATACGCATGGTGGCAAGAACCTCACCGACCATGGTGGGATCGAGTGCCGACGTCGGCTCGTCAAAGAGCATGATCTTCGGCTCCATCATAAGGCATCTTGCGATTGCTACTCTCTGCTTCTGACCGCCCGAAAGATTTGCAGGCATTGCGTGGAGCTTGTCGAGCAGACCGACCTGCTTTAAGAGGTCTTTTGCCTTGGCTACCGCTTCCTCACGGGGCATTTTAAGGAGCTTTGTGGGAGCGAGTATCATATTTTCCTCAATGTTCATGTGAGAGAACAGATTAAAGCTCTGATACACCATACCCATTTCACGACGGATAGAGTCAATGTCCGCACCCTTGGCGGTGATCTCACGGCCAGCAATGAAAATCTGACCTTTATCGGGCTTTTCCAAAAGCTCAATACTGCGGAGCGTTACGCTCTTACCGCAACCCGAACCGCCGATGATCACAACAACCTCACCCTCGGAAACGTCAAAGCTGACATCCTTTAAGACTTCGAGATTCCCGAAAGACTTACAAAGTCCTTTTACTTCAATTAAGCTCACCTCGACGCACCTGCCTTTCTTTTCCCCACTCTGTCAGACAGGGCAAAAATACCTGTTACCAAATAGGACAGTCCGAGATAGATGATCATACCGACGATAATCATAAAGAGTGGTTGCATTGTCCTTGCGGAAATGTTGTTGATGACTCTTGTGAGGTCGGTTATCGTTACGTAGCCCACCACGCTCGTCCATTGGATGAGGTTGATGATAGTGGACTGATACACAGGCTTTGCAATTTCTGCCGCCTGCGGCAAGGTCACGTAGCGGAACGCCGCAAATCCCGAAAAGCCAAGTGTACGCATGGCTTCCACCTGTCCTTTGTCGGTGGCATCAAGGGCGGAGCGCATCAGCTCTGCGATATAGGCCGCCGTGTTCAGACCGAAGGTGATCATGGCTACCACAAGGGCATCCATATCGGTTTTGGCAAACACCACGTAGTAGAAAAGCATCAGTAGCATCAGTACGGGTGAGCCACGAAGCACCGCTATGTAAATGGATGCAGGGATTTTTAAGATTTTGTGTTTGCTTCTTCTCATAGCACAAACCCCGCTACCTAAGAGCGTGCCTAAAACGAGGGCGAAAAAGGAGATCTGAACGGTTGCCCAAAGTCCTTCCAAGATCGTCAGCCAAGCTCCGCCGGCTATGAGAAGATCATAAAACTTTTGAAACATGGCTATAATCTTCCTTTACTCGTTTTGTGTATGAGATTACTTGTCGGATTTAGGGATTACGAGTGCATTAGTATCAGAAAAATAGCTTTCGGTTACAAGAGTGCCTTGGATTGTTTCTGCAGCTTCAGAACCACACACAGTACAAGTAACGCTCTTTGTCCAAAAAACAACATCAACTGTGCCGGAAGAAAGTGCCATAGGTCTTGCGCTCGTTTCAATCTGAACAAGCTCAAAGTTTACCTGTGCGCGGTTTGCAATCTCGGTAAGCAGAGCAATATTGAAGCCTGCTGCCTTACCGTTAGTTGCAACAAAGTCCATAGGAGGAATATCACCTGTTACGCCAACCTTGATAGTCTTTGCACCGTCAAAGTGAGGCAGATCTTTGGGTTCCGGATCGCTGTTGATGTATGCCTTCAGCTCGTTTTCAATGAGGCTTGAAAGAGTGCCGTCCTCTTTCATTGCCTTGATAGCATTGTTGAGGATGTCATAAACTTCTGTGTTAGTGTCCATTGTCATCATAGAAAAATTTGCAGTTCTATAGTCTTTAACTACAGTAAATTTTTCGTTGCGAGCAGCCACATAGTCAGCTGCATATCCTTCAAGAACAAGTTTGTTAATCTTACCGCTTTCCAAATCCATAAGCGCAGAAGTGAGTTTGTTGTAATTCACAAACTTGTCATTGCTATTGGTGGGATTGGCATTATCCTTTTGCGTGTGTGCAAGGTGTTCTTCTGTGTTCAAAGATAACATATCGCCTGCATCAATAAAACCAATCTTTACAACATCATCCTTCCCACCACACGCAACGAGGGAGAGGAGCATAAGTCCTGCCAAAATAATTGCTAAAAATCTTTTCATTTCTAAAAATCTCCGGTTTTTAAATTAAAAATTATTCATTATTCATTTTACATTGTTCATTTATTTTAGCGATTTTTTTATCGTTAAAATATTCTGTCCGTCTTTATATTCATAGGTGACTTCGTCCATGGACTTTTTCACCATGAAGATACCAAGGCCGCCGATCTCACGTTCATCGGCAGAAAGGGTGGTGTCGGGATCGGCTTTTGCAAGAGGATCGTAGGGCACACCGCTATCGATGAATGTGATCGTAGCGCACAGGGGATCTTCTGCCACTTCCACGCGAATGGTGGCATCACCGACCGCGGGAGTGTAGGCATAGTGGGAGATGTTGCCGAAGATCTCATCAATAACGATGTCGATCTGCATCTGGGCTTTCATGGGGCAATCGTAGCTTTCCAGCTGTTCGTTTACGAAGTCCGTGACTGCATCAATGTTTTCGATCACTGCGGCAATGGTCAGCTCTTTCATTGTGCATTCTCCTCTCGTTCCATTTTCGCTTTGTATTCAAGACAAAGCATTGTAATATCATCAAACTGCGGAGCTTCACCCACAAATTCATCAATATCCTTCTTAATTGCAGGAAGAATTTCGTGAGGTGTTCCGAGTTTAACTTTATTAAGTATTTCGCCAAGCCTATCCATTCCATAAAGCTCGTTATTTATGTTTGTAGCTTCGGTTACACCGTCGGTGTATTGGAAGATCTTGTCGCCGGGTTCCAGCATCATCGAGCCCGCGCGGTATTTCATGCCTTCCATACCGGCAAGGACGAAGCCTGCTCTGATCTTATAGGGTTCGAATCCACCGTTTGCCTTGTAGATAAAGGGCATTTCATGACCTGCGTTGACGAAGTTGAATTCGCCTGTCTCCAGATCCAGCACACCTTCAAATGCAGTGATGAACATCTCTTCGCTGTTGGCCTCGCAAAGGAGATCATTGACCTCGGTGAACACTTGACCCAGATCTCTGCCGGGGGTGGTGTGGTCTTTGATCAGGGTCTTGCCGATGACCATAAAGAGAGCCGCAGGAACACCCTTGCCGGAAACGTCTGCCATAACGATAGCAAGGTGCGTCTCATCCACCATAAAGAAGTCGTAAAAGTCACCGCCGACTTCCTTGGCAGGGTTCATGGTCGCGTAAATGTCGATCTCAGGTCTTTTGGGGAAGGCGGGGAATATGCAGGGCAGCATGGAAGCCTGAATATGGGCCGCAACATCCAGCTCTGCGCCGATGCGCTCTTTTTCTGCCGTGACGGCAGAAAGCTTGCTGATGTAATCCTTCACATCGCCGTACATCTGCTTGAAAGAATCGAAAAGTTCTTCGATCTCGTTCCCCGTATCCACCGTGACTTTGATGGCCTCTTCATTTTCAAGATTCTCCACCATGCTTCTGGAGGCATCGCGGATCTTGTTGATGGGGGTGACGATCCTCTTCTTAACAAAGAAGAAGATCAGCAAGACGGCAACCAGCACCACCAGCACGATGGCGACCATGACCACCACCAAGAATTCTCTCATGTTCGCCTGCAGGTCGGGCATGTACATATCCACGCCCACCACAGCAACAGGTTCGCCATTGGAGTCAAAGACAGGAGAATAGGCCGATGCGATAAAACCATACTTTTCATCATTGGCCAGCTCGATCTCTTCAGGGGGATCCTGCTTATAGATGGCATAGGTGGCTTCCTTGCCGCCTTCCATGTATTCCTCATGATAGCCAAGCTCACAGGCGTCCACGTCCTCCTCTTTTTCATCCGGTTTCAGTGCGTCTGCATCCCAGATGTAGACCAGATCGTCCTCAAAGGGCACGAACACATAGTAATACTGAATGTCGGTATTTAACCGGAAGGAGTTCAAAAAGTCCAGTATTTCATAATAGTAATCGTCTTTTTCCCCTGTTTCCAGATAGTGGGCGATGGTATCACCGTCGATCAGCTCCGCCGCAGATTTGGTATAGGCAAATGCAGTCTTTCTGCAGTTTTCCATCTCTTTATGAATGTATTGATCGCTCACAACAAAGCTGATGATCAAGATCAAAAGCACCGCAAGCAGCGAAAAGCTGCATAAGACTGTATTTTGAAGCTTACGGCGTTTTTTCATGGAGTTTTCACCTTCCTTTTCTCTTGGTGCAATAGGGCGCAAGCACGATCGAGACGATGCTGATCGCCGTGCCCAATGCAACGACCTGCCACGGGGTCAGAATGGTCGTTCCGCGAATGATGTACATAAAGAGGTTGACCACAAAGGAGACCAGCACCCAATGGATAAAGTAGACCTCTGTGATGTTTTCGCTGATAGTCCATGCGACATAAAACATTTTCTTGGGAAACACTTTCCAAATGAAATAATATATGCCGATCATGCCCACAGTCAGGCAAAGGCTCGCCAGCACATCGGGGAAGATCATGTGGTAATAGCAATTCTGCCCCTCACCGAACATTCCGACCTCATGGTAGATACCCAAGGCGAAGTACACGATGGCGATGATGATGGCAGGCAGTGAAAAGATCAGATAAAAGAGCTTTTTATCTTTCACATGCTTCAGCATCGTGCCAAATGCATAGCCGCAGACAGGGAACATCATCCAGTTGAGGATCGGGAAATCGGATAAAACCATGCCTGCCGCATCCTCGGTGCCGATCAGATAGCCAAGGAAGATATTGCCCAAGGGCGATACCACATCCACGCCGTTTAAGAGTGTGCCAAAGGCGCACATGACGGTGGCAATGGCGATCATGACCAGATTGGGCAGCTTCAGCTTGATAAACAGCGCCATGAGCATCATGGCAAGTCCCGCAAAGGTGAGAATGTCATTGCAGAGAACTTTGTACAAAAGCGGCTCTATGTATTTTGCGTAATCGCCTGTGATCCAATAACCGATGGAGTAGGGAATCAAAAAACGGCAGATGTTCAGAACATAGCCAACGGCAAAGATCTTTACACCTCTCAGAAAATGTTCCATGGGTGTGTTTTTTCTTGTGTAGCACATACCCACACCCATGACGAACATATACATGGGTGCGCTGAAAGGGCCGCCGATGACCGTATCGAACAAATAGGGAATGCCGCTGCACAAGCCTTCATCCGTTGTACATTCAATGGTAACGTGTATCAACGCAAGACAAAATATAATAAACGCTCTGGCAAGGTCCAGTTCCCATTGCCGCGAAGTATTTATTTCATCTTTGGAAAATATTTTGTCTCTCAGTTTCATGGCATCCCCTTATTCGATGGTCAGGATGTCGATAAATCCTGTCACTTCAAAGATCTCGTTGATGGTCTCGTTGACGTTCTTGATGATCATTTCGCCCTGCTTGTTCATGGTCTTCTGGGCAGCCAGCAGCACGCGCAGACCTGCGGAAGACAGATACTCCAGACCTGCAAAGTCAAGAGTCAGCTTGGTGATGCCGTCAAAGCTCTCTTTGAGGGTAGCTTCCAGCTGGGGGGCGGTGGTGGTGTCCAGTCTGCCGACGATGGCAATGTTCAGTTCGGTGCCGTTCAGGTTCTTTTCGATGGTCATTGTGTTCTACCTCTTTCTATGTATTTATGCTTCGATCATTCGATGGTCAGGATATCGATAAATCCTGTCACCTCGAAGATCTCGTTGATGGTCTCGTTGACGTTCTTGATGATCATTTCGCCCTGCTTGTTCATGGTCTTCTGGGCAGCCAGCAGCACACGCAGACCTGCGGAAGACAGGTACTCCAGAGCTGCAAAGTCGAGGGTCAGCTTGGTGATGCCGTCAAAGCTCTCTTTGAGGGTAGCTTCCAGCTGGGGAGCGGTGGTGGTGTCCAGTCTGCCGACGATGGCGATGTTCAGTTCGCTTCCGTTCAGGGTCTTTTCGATAGTCATGTTCTTTTCCTCCAAAATTTATATTTTTTATTCTTTGATCGCTGCTTCCAGTGCCACTTGCATCATATCATGGAAGGATGTCTGGCGCTCCTCAGCAGTAAGTTCCTTATGGCTGACAAAAGAATCGGAGATCGTCAGCATACAGGCGGCGTTCTTCTTCAGCACATTGGCATTGTGGAACAAAGCGAAGCTCTCCATCTCAACGCAAAAACAACCATGCTTTTGATAGATCGCCTGATAGTCGTCCACATTGTCTTCGTGATAAAACACATCGCAGGAATGAACCCGGCAAGGTGTGATCTTTTTGCCCAGATCCTTTGCGGCGGCGCTGATTTTTTCATTCAGCTGCGCACTGGGATACAGCACATCATCTTCCACACCGGCCTGCACTTTTGCAAAGGTGGATTCGCTCCAAACGCTTTCGGCAAGAACCAGATCCATCACATCCAGCTCCTCGCAATAGGAGCCTGCACTGCCGATGCGAATGATCGTTTCTACGTCATACTGCGTATACAGTTCGTAGGAATAAATACCGATGCTGGGCATTCCCATGCCGGAGCCCATCACAGAAAGTTCTTTGCCCTTGTATGTACCGGTAAAACCAAACATATTGCGGGCGGTGTTAAACTGCCGCACATTTTCCAAATACTTCTCCGCAATATACTTTGCGCGCAGAGGATCACCCGGCATCAATACGGTACGGGCAATCTGGCCTTTTTCGGCCTGATTATGTGGTGTAGCCATCTCAGTCTTCCCTTTCTTATTTTATTTGCCCTCGGCATAGGGCTTGATGCGGATCTCGCTTTGGGTGATGCGGTAAGGTGTTCTCTTCTCGACCACTTCCTTGCAAGCCTGCAGGGTCTCATTGAGCTTGCCCATCAGCACGACCACGCCTTCATATACGACCTCATCCGATGTATCCACGATCAAGGTGAATGCATCCTCATCGATCACCAGCTGCTTAATGGCCTGATGCTTCTTGAACTCCATTTTGCTGAACTCATTGCTGATAGAATCGATATCATACATAAACTGCAAATTGCGGTCTGCTGCGATATCCAGTTCATCAGCCAGTCGGATCAGTGCTGCAAGATAGGTCAGGCAGATGGGTGTGCCGTCCTGCGTGCGGAAATCATCGGGATATTCGTTTTTGTCCCACAGGTCGATCTTACGATGTCCTCTGGAGGCCTGCACGATGGCAAACACATGTTCCTGAGACGGAATTTCCAGGAACGGCGCGTATTTCTTGATATATTCGCCACTGAATTCCTGATGGAAATCGCGAATGGTATCGGGAATGGTGGTGTTGGGATGGGTCTGGAAATAATTGCCAAACGCAATATTTTCCGAGAACTTCTCGAAGTCTGCTTCGGAAATGCCCATACCGCTGTCGTGGAGATATGCCGCCATCAGAAGAACATACACCTCATCTGCATTCAGCTTTTCGATGTTGGCACCGATCAGCTTATTGCAGAAATCGATCACTTCCATGGAATGCAGGGCCGTGTGGTCGGTATAGGTGGGGAAAATATTCTTATATTTGGTCAGCATCTGCTGCAAGCAAAACACACTGTTACTGAACAGGCTGTGCAGCTCCGGGGACTCTTTTTTCAGTTTTTGTTCGCACAAAAAATTGGTGTTCATCTTATTTCCTCACTTTTTGCTTTGGCCATGAAGCCAGATTGAAAATTCGCGGTCGATCTGCTTTTTCAGCGTTTCTTTTTCTTCCGCGGATAGGAATGCCCCATCGACGGCATTCTTTGCGATGGCCTTGAGGGTATCATCGCTTAGGTCAAATTGGTTTTGCAAAAGGGCATATTCTCTTTGCAAAGAGGTGCTGGACACCGTGAGATTATCGGTGTTCAAGGTGACGGCGATGCCATGGGCAAGGAAGGTTGCAAGGGGATAATCCTCCACCCGTTCCACCGTCTTTGTTTGTAGATTGCTGGAATAGCACATCTCCAAAAAAATCTTCTTTTCTTTCAGCTCCTGCATCAGCTTGGCATCCTCTATGGCATGGATGCCGTGGCCGATTCGAAGTGCTCCAAAGTTCAGAGCGTGCCACATACTCTCAGGTCCTGCGGCTTCGCCGGCATGGATCACGACAGGAACGAACTTTTCATATGCCGCGGCAAAAATGTCCTGAAAGGTCTCCGTCGGATAAGCGGCTTCATTGCCTGCCAGGTCAACGGCACAGACACCCTTGCCCAAAAACTGTTCCGCAACCGTGACCGTTTCCATGTTTTCCGCACGGTTTTGGTCGAAGCGCAAGCAGCACAAGATCAGATTGACCGTAATGCCAAAATCCCGAATGCCTTTGTTTCTGCCGCGAAGCGCCGCTTCCACGACCTCGGTCTGCGTAAGACCTTTGCGCAAATGCAGCTGCGGCGCAAAGCGAATTTCGGCATAGCACAGTCCCTTCTCTTTGAGATCTCTTATCAGCTCGTAAACCGCATATTCGATACATTCGGCTGTCTGGAGCAATCCAAGCGATAAATCAAATTTTCCCAGGTACTCACCTAAGTTTGTGCACTCCGGATCTACCACCATGTTTGCTCTGATTTCTTCTTCGTCGGTGCAGGGCAGGACAACGCCTGCCATCTGCGCCATTTTCAGTATATTCTTTGGATTTAATGAACCATCCAAATGCAAATGTAAATCAATCATTTAAACACCTCCTGTTCCGGATCATTTTTTATTACTCCGGCGCAGAGTTTCTTTATCCAGCATATTCAAAGCATCGGCCACGTCGATCATGGTCAGCTGCCAGCCGGAAACATTGCAGGCTGTTGCCGGGAAATCAAGGATCGCAACAGCGGCAATGGCAATTCCCATATACTCCACAGGAAGCCCCAGCTGCGTAAACGCAACGGTAAAGCCCATCAGCGCGCCGCCGGGTACAGGGGGTACGGCAAATGCCAGCAAAATATTGGTGATCAGACCAATGATAAGCCAAGTGACCGTGATGGGCACACCGGCGCTTTCGGCAAAGCTTGCTTCCATGCCGAACAGCCAGATCACAAATCCGGGCATAAACAGCACCTGTCCGATAGGCGTCCCAAACTCCACCAGCTTTTTGTTGATACCAAGCTTCTTTTCCGCGTCACGAACATTGGTAGCAAAGGCCGCGGCAGAAGACGCCGTAGTCAGGCAGATCAGCAGGGTGGGCCATGCTTTTTTGAAAAGCAGCACAGGAGAGATCTTTTTGGCAACGGCGATCCGCAGGATGTTTGCGATGTAGTAAACGACCAACAGCAGCAAGATCACCGCCACCATCTTCCATGAGCTTAAGAACGCTTCAAAATTACCGCCGGCGATCATACCCGCAAAGAGGAAATAGATCACGATGGGCAGCATGGAGGACAAGCCACCCATGATGGTTTGTACGATGGCGTTGAACTCATTTGCAAGGCTGATCACACCGCCGACTCTTGACGACAGGAGAAGTATCGCCAGTCCTGCCATAATGGCAATGAAGATCAGCTGCAGCGCGTTTCCTGTGAGGAACGGCTCAAACAGGTTCGACGGAACGATATCATAGATCAGATCCAGCAGCTGCTCGAAGCCGGCCGCTTGGCTGCCGCCCCACTGCACACGGTAGAACAGACATCCCAGAGCGGTGGTAAAGATGCCGATCGCCGTCATGTAAAGGACAATGACCTTCATCGTCTTACTGCCGATCTTGCCCAGGGTGTCCATATTGCCCATGGAGCAGACACTGCACAAAACCGACAGAAACACCAGCGGTCCTGCCACTGCAGAGATCAGACCCATGAACGCATTGGTCACAGGGGTGAGCACATAGTCGGTGATGCATTGCCGAATATGGGCGGGCAGTATATTCAGGACAACACCCGTAAGGATGGCCAGCACGATCGCCACCACCATTTTGACCGTACCGGACAGGGGCTTCTTCTTGGGGATAAAGACAATGTAATTCTTGCCGTTTTTATAGCTGTATGTAGGTGCAAGACCGATGCGCGCAAGCAGGCCTCGGATCACATCATCATCTTCGCCCGGTTTGTCGAACGGATCAAAGGCTTCTCCTGCGGCAACGAGCTCGACCCTCACCGTGGATAATCTTTTTACAAGCCTCACCTTGAAGGTGGCTTCTTTTCCGAACTTGGCCTGATATTCCAGCAGCGCCTCCTCAAAGGCAAGCTTTATGCGCAGAGCTTCCCGCCGCTCCACACCGGATGATGCAAGAAACTTCTCCACTTCCTCGCCGGCAAGGTCAATATTTGTGTTAGAGAACTTGTACTGTTCCAATGGGTCACCTCAATTCTTTTTGCGAAGTTTTTCTTTATTGAGCATACCCAGCGAATCAGCAACATCGATCATGATCAGCTGCCAGCCGGAAACACTGCACGCAGTTCCGGGGAAATCAATGATCATATCCGCCACAAGAACGATGCCGATCGCTTCCAATGGGATACCAAGCTGCGAAAACGCAATGGTATAGCACATCACACCGCCACCCGGAACAGGAGGCGTTGCAAAGGAAAGCAGAAGATTTGTGATAAATGCGATCATAAGAAACGATGGGGTGATGGGGATGCCGTACAGCTGCGCCATGGTCAGCTCGATACCGGTCAGTGTGGCAACGCCCGCAGGGTCAAAGAGGACCTGCCCAAGAGGGATAGCAAACTCTACGAGAGTTTTATCCATGCCGAGCTTTTTGTTTGCATCACGGACATTGGTACCAAATGCCGCAGCCGAGGAGGCGGTGGTGAGCGAGATCACGAAGGTCTGCCATGTCTTTCTCATCAGCAAAGCAGGTGAGACCTTTCTCAAAAATGCGACCCGCAAGAGATTGACCACATAGAATGCCACCAGCAGCAGCATGATCACCGCGATCATCTTCCAGGAGTTCAAAAGCGTGCCGAGATTTCCGCCGGCGATCATTCCCGTAAAGATGACAAAGATCAGAACAGGCAATATGGACGAAAGCCCGGACATGATCGTTTGCACGATGGACGACAGCTGCTCTATGAGACTGTAAACACCGTTCACTCTCGATGAAAGGACAAGCATTGCAAGTCCGATCATAATGGCAATGAAGATCAGCTGCAGCATATTTCCCGTCACAAAGGGTTCAAATAAATTTGACGGAACAATGTCATAGATCAAATCGAGGACCTGGGAGAAGCCCGACGCTCCGCCGCCGTCCCACTGTATGGGGTAGAAGCAGCTTGCAAGCACTGTCACAAATACACCGATGACGATCATGTGCAGGAAAATGGCTTTGAGCGTCTTGGTTCCGATCTTGCCGAGGGTCTCCATATTGCCCATGGAGCAGATACTGCTGAGGATCGACAAGAACACCAGCGGAACCGACACCGCTGAGATCAGCCCCATAAATGTATCGGTCACAGGCGTCAACGCATAGTCGTTGATCCCTTGTCTGATGCCATCGGGCAAAAGGTTGAGACCAAGACCTGCGAAGATCGCCAGTGCGATGGCCGCCACCATTTTGACCGTACCGGACAGAGATTTTTTCTTGGCGATAAAGACGATGTAATTCTTGCCGTTTTTGTAGCTGTAAGTAGGAGCAAGGCCGATGCGGGCAAGCAGACCTCGGATCACATCGTCTTCTTCTCCGGCTTCGTCGAACGGATCGAAAGGCCGACCTTCCACGACCAATTCCACTTTGATGGAGGAAAGGCGCTTTCCGCATTTGAGCGAAAAGACGGCTTCCTCTCCAAACTTTTCTTGATAATCCAGCAATACTTCCTCGAAGGAGAGCTTATTACGGAGAACTTCCCGCCGATCCACGCCCGATGCGGTGAGGAACTGCTCTACTTCCTCACCGGCAAGGTCGATATTGCTGTTTGAAAAACTGTATTGTTTCAACTTACTGCCTCACTATTACTTGATCTTGACGGTCACAAGGTTCGTAAAACCTTCACCCTCGCACTGTGCGTATTCAATGCTCTGAGATGCATTCTGTGCCAGCTTCAAAGACAGGACATTATCCGAAGTCTTTATATCAAAGGGTGCGCCGTCATACTTCAGAACCATGGTGAGGGCCTCTTCATCCTGAGAATATTCCAGGGCAACACTCAGCTTGAACTCGTCTGCAAGCTGAGGAAGAATGATCTGCACGCCAAGCTCTTCGAACACGGCCTGAGAACGCAGGATGGCTCTCTGGGCGACCTGATTCTTTCTGCCGAACTCTTCCAGCGCGGTATTGAAGCCGATAAAGTCGAAATCCTTGGAAGTGATGATGGTCTCAAAGACCTTCAGGTGCTTGATGAAGCGGATGGTCTTTTCCTTCTGAGGATTGTCGAAGATCTGCTCCGGTGTGCCGTCTTCGTAAACGCCGCCCTCATCCATATAGAACACGCGGTTGGCGATCTCTCTTGCAAAGCGCATCTCGTGGGTCACGATCATCAGGGTCAGACCCTTCTTTGCAAGATCCTTGATAACCGCCTGCACTTCGCCCACCATGGTGGGGTCAAGAGCGGATGTGGGCTCGTCCAGCAAGATGATCTCAGGCTCCATGGCAAGCGCGCGGGCAATGGCAACACGCTGTTTCTGACCGCCGGAGAGCTCATCGGGATAGTTTAAGGCTTTATCGGCAAGACCCACAGTGCGCAGAAGCTCCATGCCCTTTTCGTAGGCTTCCTGCTTGGACTTGCCAAGAAGATCCATGGGCGCCGCCATAATGTTTTCAATGATGGTCATATGGTGGAACAGGTTAAAGGACTGGAACACCATGCCCATCTTCTGGCGGATCTTATTGATATTGCATTTCTTATCGGTGATGCATTCACCATCGACCCAGATCTCACCGGCTGTGGGTGTTTCCAGCATGTTGATGCAGCGAATCAAGGTGGATTTGCCCGTTCCGGAAGGCCCGATAATAGAGATTACAGCACCCTTGTGGATTTCTACGTTGACATCCTTCAGCGGTGTGACATTGGGATATGCCTTTTTCAAATGACTGATCTTGATCATCTTACGACCCCCTTCAGAATATTCTTGTTCTTTCTTCTTTTGGGTTCAGCTTTCTTTTTCAAAATACCGAGAAGCCCTGCAACGCCCCAGGTGATAGCAAAGTAGATCACCGCAACCGCAATCAGGGGGAAGAATGCTTCGTAGGTATTGCCTCGGATGATATCGCCCATTTTGGTCAGGTCATTGACCGCGATGTAGCCAACCACCGAAGTTGCCTTGATCAGGCCGACGATCTCACCGGAATAGGAGGGCAGGAACATTCTCATGGCCTGGGGCAGAATAATGCGGAAGAAGGTCTGATTTCTGCTGTAGCCAAGGGCGTATGCCGCTTCCAGCTGACCGTTGTCCACACCGGAAACCGTAAGTGCCAACTGCTCGTAAACAAAGGAGCCGAAGGTCAGGATAAAGCCAATAATGGCCACCACCACACCGCTCATATCCGGCGATGTAAACACAATGTAGAACAGCACCATCAGCACCACCAGCGTCGGCGTACCTGCGATGATGGTGGAGTATACCCTCGCCACTGCCTTGGCAAACTTGGACAGCCACTTGTTCTTGCTTCTTGCCAGCATATAAAGGGCAAAACCAAGCAGTGTGCCGCCAAGGACCGAGAAGAAGCTGATGATCAATGTGGTATAAATACCCTCTACGATCAACTTCCATCTCTGCTCTCTGATGAAGGTCTTTTCAAAACTTTCCTTGATGGACCGGATGAAATTCTCAAAACCGCTTCTTTCGTACTTTGCCATAACCACTTCGGCATTCATATAAGGCTCGGAGAAGTTTACGCTTTCCTTTCGCTCATCGGTCATATACAGACCGCCGCAGACGAGATCATATTTTTCACCCGCCAGTCCTGCCAGACCGGAGGCAAAGGAGATATCGGAGATATTGACGTTGTAGCCGTATTCCTTGCAGAACAGATACAGCACTTCGATCTCAAAGCCCACAGGCTTGCCCTCGTACATATACACGAAGGGCTTGCGTGTGGTATCGATGGCCACATTGAGGGTTTTTTCGTTTTCTGCAAGCTCGTCAAGGGGGATCGTTTCCTCAGGCTCTGTCTCGCCGTACCATTTCTCGATCATGGCATCGGTCTTGCCCTCTGCCTTCAGCTTGGCAAGAAACTCGTTCATCTGCGCCTGAAGCTCATTGCCGCCGTCGTTCTTCTGAAAACCGAAGCCGATCTCTACAGTGTAATCAGGCACCGTGATGCAGGCAAGACTCTTGTCGGTACGAGCCACAGAATTGAAGTTGGGCTTATCCAGCATGATGCCGTCAACCTTGCCCTGCTTCAGTGCCACCAGCACGTCGGCAAAAGTGTTGAACTCCTTGATGCGTGCATTGGGGAACTGCTCTCTGGAATAGCCGCCGTACAAAGATCCGGTCACAACACCAAGGGTGGCATTGTTAAACTGCGACAGACTGTTTTCGTCCACCTCGCTTTTGATAACAAAGACCAGATCCTCTGTATGGTAAATATCAGAGAAGTCTACATTTTCTTTTCTTTCATCGGTAATGGTAACGCCGGACATACCGATGTCATATTTGCCGGTGCTGACACCTGCCATAATACCGGCAAAGGCAGTATCCTCAAACTGGAGCTTGTAGCCGTATTCTTTCGCAAAAGCTGTGATAAACTCAATATCAAAGCCGGTAAGCTTGCCGTTTTTCTGATACACAAAGGGCTTCGAGTCGGAGGCGATGCCAATTCTGAGGGTACCGCTTGCCCCCTTCAGATCATCATAGGAAGCAAATTCCGTAGGCTCGCTGTTGCCAAACCATTTCGCTTCCAAGGCCTCATGGGTACCGTCCTCCTTTGTCTGCGCCAGATATTCATTGATCTGTGCTTGCAGCGTCCGGTTTCCTCCCTTTTGGAAGATCATGCCATAATCGCTGACCGCGATGGATTCATCAATACGGTCAACTGCACTGCCTTCCCAAAGCATGGCCTTATAAATGGACTCATCTGTGGGGAAGGTGTCGATCTTGCCGTTTTCAAGGGCAGAAATGACATCTGCGTATGTATTAAACTCCATGAAGTTGGCATCGGGCAGGATGGGAGGCAGGGTGACAGCGAAGATCGAGCCTGTCACCAAACCGATTCTCTTGTCCGACAGATCGGAAATCGCAGAACTTCCCTCTGCTTCGCCCTTTGTTACCATGTAGACAGGGCTTACATAGTAAGTAGCGGTGAAGTCCATCTCTTCTCTGCGTTCCTCGGTGACCGTAATGCCGCCAAGGGCAACATCATATTTATTGGAGGTAATACCCGCAAGCTTTGTGTCAAAGTCCACAGCATGGAACTCGATCCCATATCCGTATTCCTTCGCAAATCGGATCACAAGTTCCACATCAAAGCCTCTTGCAAGACCTTCGGAAACATAGCTCACCGGCATATCCGAATCGGCGATCGCCACCGAGATCGTTCCGTTTTCGCCGCTCAAGGAGCTGTAATCTTCAAATTCTGTGGGTCTTACGCCGGAAAACCACTTATTCGCAAGTTCTTCAATATTACCGTTTTCTTTCTCTTTGGTAATAAATGCGTCAAACTCGGACTGAATCTGATCGGCCATGGCGCTGTCCGACAGCATAAAGGCATATTCTACAGGCGTGGTTTTATCACTCTTTATGGTCTTGTAGCCCTGCTTTTCCCATCCGATGGCCGAATAGAACACGGAATCCAACAGAAGACCGTCGATCTTATCGGCATCCAGGCTGAGCAGAAGATCTACAAGATTGGATTGCTGGTATCTCTCACAGTTGGGAAACAGAACCTGAGTCTGTCTGTCAAATTCACTTCCTGTGAGGACCCCGAGCCTTGCGTTTTCAAAATCTTCAAATGTCTCAAATTCTTTTTTCTGTTCTGTCTTGCCGCCGCATCCTGTCAAAAGGCTGCCAACCATAAGCAGTGCAAGCAGCAAGCACAAAAGTCTCTTTGTTTTCATTGTGATCCTCCCTTTATTCTGTTTTTCTCATTGTGGCATACGCTATACATTTTTCTGCCTCGTGGCATTTCTTCGGCGCGCCTTATGGACTCCGGCGTGCGAAAATCTGTATACCTGCAGAAAAAGCAAGATTTTGTATAACCCAAGCGGCATGGGATCGTATCCAGTTCCCATAAAGGACACTTGTCTGTTTCTGTTACAATAAGAAATCCGTCTTCTGTGTATTTCTTTGCATCCAATTTTCAGCGTCTCCTTTCCGCAAGTATTCACGAACCCTCTCATGAGCAAAATGGTATATTGTACCGCGGAAATTATAATAAAAAAACTCCCCATAATGGGGAGTTTGTCGTAAATCGCAGTTTTTTGTCGTAAATCGCACCGCTCACTTCAGATTCAAGCTGATCTTCGCAGAGACGAGCCCGTCTTCTGCTGTAAAATCATACATACCTTCGTATTTGTTTATCGTTGCGATCGTAGAGCGAATACCCCCTGAAAAATGAGCATACCTCCGACCTTTCGTTAAAAGGTTGCTGCGCAAACACAACACCCCGGCTGTGAAGCAGTGATTTTTCACCGTTTCACAGCCGGGGTTATTTCTTTCATACGTCCGCAAAGCCTTGTATTTTCAAGGCTTTTGCAAAAAGAAACTGCAGACCGAGCTTGATACCCATTGTATCAAAATCGGTCTGCAGTTATGGAGCGGGATACGGGAGTCGAACCCGCCTATGCAGCTTGGGAAGCTGCCGTTCTACCGATGAACTAATCCCGCAAGGGCAGGGATATTTTAGCACGGTTCGTTGGCAAATGCAACCGTTTTTTGTCTTTTTACCCTGCCGTCTGTGCACGCGCCATCTTTTGCCAGTTGAGAAAGCCATAGATATCATTGACAAAGAAGATCGCAAAGCAGATCACCACAGACAGATAACTGCTGTCTGCCCCGGATGCCAGAATCCACAGCACAATAAGCACCAGATCATTTGCTGCGTAAGCAATGGCATACCACGCGCTTCTGCAGAAGGTCAGATACACGGCAGCGAAGCTGGTGGTCACAGACACGGTGCTCAGGATCAATGCATCTGTATGCAGGGCTTTTAACACAAAATAAAACACCGCCGTCACCACAGCTGTCAGAACAGCCAGATACCACCATTCCTTCCCCTGCAGCCGGTTGATCTTCACCTGCGTTTTCTTCCCTTGATAGGGATGTTTCAGCCAGCTGATGAGGGCAATCACAGCCATGGGCATGGTCATACCGAGGTAGGTGATCATCTCTCCGTAGTAGGCGCAGGAATAGGAGATCACCCCATACAGCAGAGAGAAAGCCACCATGAGCAAAGGCCCCAATGGATTTCCCTTTGCATTGAAGATCAAAGATGTCACACCCACGAGGGATGCCGTCAACGTTAAATAGTCCCGGGAATGGAACATCCAAAATGATATAACGATCACAGCACAAGAGCCAAACCACAGTGAAATCTCACCCTTTGTAAAATACCGTTTCATAAAACCTCCAAAAAAACAGCATCCGCCTGCACATCTTCCAAGACCTAACGATGTGCCGCGAATGCTCAAGCATTCCTACCCGGTGGCAGGGACAATATAGATTTTTTAGAATTATATCACACACAAAGGGGATCTGCAAGTATCTTGTGGGAACGCGGAAACTATGGTAGAATACAAATAATAAGGAAAAGGAGTACCTGCTATGCAGCATCGTTTTTTCGCGCTGATCTCCCGTATGCGCTATATTTGCCGCTGGGGACTGATGCGCAACACTTTTCAGGAAAATATCCAGGAGCACAGCCACATGGTGGCAGTGCTTGCCCATGGTCTTGCTGTGATCGACCGTGATATTCTGGGCGGCAATGCCGATCCCGATCGCTGCGCATCTGCCGCGCTGTTCCATGATGCGTCGGAGATTCTCACCGGAGATCTGCCCACTCCCATCAAGTACTACAATCCCGCCATCAAGCACGCCTATAAGGAGATCGAAGCCATCTCCTGTGAAAAGCTGCTGTCCATGCTGCCGGAACAAGTTCGGGGCAGCTACGCGCCTTTGCTGCACGAGACGGATGAAAGCGTCAGGCCCATCGTAAAGGCGGCAGACAAGCTTTCTGCCTACATCAAGTGCGTGGAAGAGCTGAAGGCAGGCAACACGGAGTTTGAATCCGCTGCCCGGCAGACGGAAGAATCCCTCAAAGCCATGGGACTTCCCTGCCTTGACTGGTTTATGGCGCATTGCCTTGACAGTTTCCGTCTGAATTTGGACGAGTTGGAAGCATGAAGAAGATCTTGGTTGCCATGTCCGGCGGCGTAGACAGCGCCGTATCGGTCCTGCTCCTGCAGGAGCAGGGGTATGAGGTCGGCGGTGCTACCATGCTGCTGCAGCCCTGCGGATTGGCAGAGGCTGAAGGTGCGAAAATCAGCGCCGCCCATCTTGGCGTAACGTTTCATCTTTTTGACTGGCAGACAGAGTTCCGAGAACACGTCATTGACCCCTTCAAAGCGGTCTATGCCGCAGGCGGCACACCCAACCCCTGCATTTTCTGCAACAAGCAGCTGAAATTCGGCAAATTCCTTGACCATGCGCTGGCGCTGGGCTATGACGGCATTGCCACAGGGCACTATGCCAGAGTCCGGGAAGAAAACGGCAGGTTTTTGCTCTACACCGCCAAGGACAAGAGCAAGGATCAGACCTATATGCTCTATCACCTCTCCCAACAGCAGCTGTCCCGGGTGCTCTTCCCCATGGGCGATCACACCAAAGAGCAGGGCCGCGAGAAGGCAGAACAAGCAAAGCTTCCCGCTGCAAAAAAACACGACAGTCAGGACATCTGTTTTATTCCGGACGGGGATTATCTGCGTTTTCTCATCCGGGATGGACTGATTCCTCAGCCGGGACATTTCATCGGCCCCAAGGGCGAGGACCTGGGCGCACATAAGGGTCTGGAGGCTTACACCATGGGGCAGCGCCGAGGGCTGGAAGTGGCCTATGGCGAGCGCATCTATGTGGTGGGCAAGCAGGGCAGCGACGTTCTGCTGGGCTCCAATGATGACCTGTTCTCCTCCCGTGTGTTTGCAGAGGATGTAAACTTCATTCCCTTTGACACACTTGATGCGCCCATCCGCGCACAGGCAAAGCTGCGCTACACCCCCAATGCCGCACCGTGCACCATCCATCCTGCCGAAAACGGTGTATGGCTTGAGTTTGACGCTCCGCAGCGCGCCGTCACACCCGGTCAGGCTGCCGTGTTTTATGACGGAGATCTGGTGCTTGGCGGCGGCACGATCCGTGAGGCTTCCGTATGACCACCGTGTATTTTTTGGATCTGCGCCCATATGACAACGGGCGATGGAAAGAACTGCTGCCCCTGCTGCCGCAAGAACGGCAGGAAAGAATCTCTGCCTGCCGACAGGAAGAGGACAAGCTGCGCCTTGCAGGTGCAGGTGCTGTGCTGCACCGTGCTTTGCGTGAAGCCGGTATTGCTTCCCATGCGTGCGTTTTTGAAGCAAACCCGTGGGGCAAACCCTTTTTGAAAGGCAGAGAGGATATTCATTTTTCTCTCAGCCACAGCGGTCATTGGGCTGCATGTGCCATCTCAGATGCTGCGGTGGGTGTGGATGTGGAGCTTCCCCGCTGCACCATGAAGCTGGCAAAGCGGCATTTCCATCCCGATGAACTGGAGCAGCTTTCCACACTCGACGAAGCTGCCCGTGCCGATGCTCTCAACAGGCTCTGGACTGCCAAGGAAGCGTTTTTGAAAATGCTGGGAAGAGGCTTGACCGTCCCCCTTGACAGCTTCACTGTCAGTTTGGCAGAGCCTCCCATCTTGCGGCAGGGCTACACCAAGCTTCCCTATGGCCTGCATGAGTATCGGCTCGAAGACAGCCGCGCGTGTCTGTGCTGCTGTGATGCCGCTGTGCAGACAAAATTTTATGATTTGTAAAAAGGTGCTCAGACAGAGCGCCTTTTTTCTTTATTTGTGCTATAATAAGGTAAAGGAGGGATCACGATGAAACTGATGTTTTTAGGTGCTGCCCATGAAGTGACAGGCTCATGCAGTTTGCTGCAGGTAAACGGCAGAAGCATCCTCATTGACTGCGGTATGGAACAGGGCGCAGATATGTATGAAAACTGCCAGCTGCCCGTTGCCGCCAATGAGATCGATGCAGTCTGTCTCACCCATGCCCACATTGACCACTCCGGTATGCTTCCTGCTCTGGTCAACCAAGGCTTCACAGGCCCCATCTACACCACAGAGGCCACCGGCAGACTGTGCCGCATCATGCTGCGAGACAGCGCCCACATACAGGAAGCGGAAGCGCTGTGGCGCAACCGAAAGGCCGAGCGCTCCGGTGGATCTAAATACACACCGCTCTACACCATGGCTGACGCGGAACAGACCCTGCAGCAGCTGCAGCTGCTGCCTTATGAGAGAAAGCAGGAGATCTTCTCCGGTATTTCCGTCCTGTTCCGTGATGCAGGTCACCTGCTTGGCTCTGCCAGTATTTATTTTGAACTAAGCGAAGGGGAGCAAACACGCTCTATCGTTTTCTCCGGCGACCTTGGAAACCGGGAAAGACCTCTGATCAACGATCCTCAGCCTGCCGCAGCCTGCGATTTTGCCGTGATCGAAAGCACCTACGGCACACGACTGCACGGCGCAAGACCCGACTATGTCCGCCAGCTGACCGATGTGCTGCAGAGAACCTTCGACCGCGGTGGTAACGTGGTCATTCCCTCATTCGCCGTGGGCAGAACCCAGGAGCTGCTGTATTTGCTGCGCACCATCAAGGAACAGGGATTGATCCACGGGCACGACGGTTTCCCGGTCTATGTGGACTCCCCCATGGCGGTGGAAGCTACCAAGATCTATGCCGCAGGTCTGACGGATTATTATGACAAAGAAACGCTGGAACTGCTCAGTCAAGGCATCGACCCCATCTGCTTTGACGGTCTGCGGCTGTCTGTCACGGCAGACGAATCCAAAATGATCAACACCAACACGGAGCCGAAGGTCATACTTTCCGCCTCCGGCATGTGCGAAGCAGGACGCATCCGCCACCATCTGAAATACAATCTCTGGCGCGAGGACAGTACGGTGCTGTTCGTTGGCTACCAGACTCAGGGAACGATCGGCAGAAAGCTGCAGGATGGTGCAGCCTATGTGCAGCTGTTCGGAGAGCGCATTGCCGTCAAAGCTTCCATTGAGACCATGGAGGGCATCAGCGGTCATGCCGACCAGGCGATCTTGCTGGATTGGCTGGGCAGCATGGGTACAGCGCCAAAACAGGTGTTTGTCAATCATGGTGATGATGAAGGCTGCGAGGGCCTTGCAAGAAAGATCGAATTTACCCTTGGTTACCCTGCCTTTGCCCCCTACAGCGGCGATACCTACGATCTGCTCACACAGGAATGGATCGCCAAGGGCAAGATCGTCAAGCTGAAAGCCAGAAGCGCCAGAGCCGATGATCTGTATGATCGTCTGCTGGCTGCCGGCAGACGGCTGAATACAGTGATCCGGGAAAGCAAGGGACTGAGCAACAAACTGCTCAGCCAGTTCATCGACCAGATCCATCAGCTGTGCGATAAATTTGAGCACAAATAACAAAAGCGCCTTGCACCGCGGTGCAAGGCGCTTCTTTATCTTTTACAGTTCTGTGATCACAGGCAGGATCATGGGGTTGCGCTTGGTCGTCTTGAACAGGTAACCGGACAGATCGGACTTGATGCCTGCTTTCAAGGCACTCCAGTCGCGCACACCGTCACGGGCGCAGCGATCCAGAGCCTGAGTCGCCACGTTGCGCAGCTCCTCCATCGGATCCTCGGACTCCTTGACATACACAAAGCCTCTTGTGATGATGTCGGGACCGGAAATGATGCTGCCGTCCTCGGCAGACAGATTGACCACCACCACCAGCATGCCGTCCTGAGCCAGATGCTTGCGGTCACGCAGTACCACGCTGCCCACATCGCCCACACCGGTGCCGTCCACCAAAATGCGTCCGGCGGGCACAGTACCTGTCAGCTTGCAGGTAGTCTTGGTCAGCTCAATGACTCGACCGATCTCAGAAATAAAGATGTTCTTGGGATCCATCCCCATGGACTGGGCAAGTCTCGAATGGGCCTGCAGATGGCGCTGCTCACCGTGGACAGGGATAAAGAACTTGGGCTTGAGCAGAGCATGGAGAATCTTCAGTTCCTCCTGCCCGGCGTGTCCGGATGCGTGGAGATCCGCCTGCTTGTCGCAGACCACATCGGCGCCCTTGCGGTAGAGCTCATTGATGATCTTGCTCACAGCCTTCTCGTTGCCGGGAATGGCAGAGGCGGAAATGATCACACGGTCACCGGGCTGGACTTCCACCTGCTTATGACCGGTAAACGCCATACGATACAGGGCAGACATATTTTCACCCTGAGAGCCTGTGGAGACCACCACGACCTTGTTCTTGGGCAGGCTCTTGATGGTGCTGATATCCACCAGCGTTCTTGCAGGCAGCTTGAGGTAGCCAAGCTCCGTGGAGACCTTGATGACATTTTCCATACTGCGTCCCGTCACAGCCACCTTGCGCCCATACTTGTGGGCAACGTTGATGATATTCTGCAGACGGTCTGCATTGGATGCAAAGGTGGTGATGATGATTCGCTGGTCGCAGTCCTTGAACTGACGCTCCAGACCATCGGCGACTGTCTTTTCAGAGGCGGAATAGCCGGGGCGCTCCACATTGGTGGAATCGCACAGCAGCGCCAACACGCCTTCCTTGCCCAGTTCGCCCATTCTGCCCAGATCCATAATGCCGCCGTCTGCCATGGAGTCGATCTTAAAGTCGCCTGTCATGACAACGGTACCCACAGGGGTGCGGATGGCAAATGCCACAGCGTCGGCAATGGAATGATTCACATGGATGAACTCCACCTGGAAATTACCTGCCTTGACCACATCGCCCGCCTTATGGGTGACCATTTTGATCTTCTGGTCAAGACCGTGCTCTTCCAGCTTCCGCTTGACCAGACCGAGGGTCAGGCCTGTCCCGTGGATCACGGTACGGAAATTCTGCATGGCATAGGGAATACCGCCGATATGATCTTCATGACCATGGGTAATGAACATACCGCGGATGCGTTCCTTGTTCTTCACAAGATACGTTGTGTCGGCAATGACAGAGTCGATGCCGTACATGTCATCCTCCGGGAACCCCATGCCGCAGTCCACAATGATGATGTCCCTGCCGTATTCCAGAACGGTCAGGTTTTTGCCGATCTCATTGAGGCCTCCCAAAGAAATGATTTTCAATTTTTCGCTCAAATTTTTCACTCCTATTAAAAATGACAATACAAATCAAAGCCCACGAGAATCGTCGAAAGAAAGCCCCGTCTCGCTTCCCTGCTCCGACCCGTGTGCAGACTATGAACTTTTGTTCCATGTGCCTCTGACGCATCATGGACTCGGTGACATTCGGTCCACGCTCCGAATGTGTTCAGTTTAGTATATCACATTTTCACTAAAATGTATACCATTTCTTTTGTCGAAAACGCACCAGATAAATAAGTCCGTTACAAACAGAACGAAACGGCCTTGAGATCGCCACGTCGGGCTATCGCCCTCCTCGCGATGACAAGCGTAATACACTCTGCCGAGCTTATGGATCGAGGAAATGGGCAGAACACGCCGCAAAAGTGATCTCATTGCGGCAAATACGATCGCAGCAGGCTCTGCGCCCCGGTAGGAGTTCCAAGAGGGAGGAACCGCAGTTCCTCCCTCTTGGCCGTTTGCGGAAGGGATCGTTAAGGGGAACCCATCGGAAGGGTTCCCCTTAACTGTGCTTTTGGGTACTTTTGTCACATTTCAAAAGTACCGTTGGATTCCTTACGAATACAACTGCAGCAAGTCACACACAGAAAACAGTTACGAAATGGCTTCACACACCTCGTCCGTCACGCTTCGCGTGCCACCTGAAGGTGAATTGCCGCAAAGCGGCAAGAGAGGCTGCCCTGGGGCATCCCCTCAAGAGGAAGGCTAAAGAAAAAGGCTTTCTCCGAAGAGAAAGCCTTTTATATTACAGTGCCGCGATCAGTTTGCCAAGGACGGGCTCAAAGGCGGCGCCGTACCAATGGTTATCCAGAAGGGCGGTATATTTGATGCACTCCACAGCATAGTCTGCCGCGATCTTGGCGGCACCGTATGCGCCCTTGCCCCGGACGAGCGCGCCCACGAAGGCAGAAGCGTAAATATCGCCGGTGCCGTGGCAGGAGTTGGGCAACAGGTCATGCTCATAATAGCTGTATTTGCCGTTTTCCAGCACTACCACACCGGTCTTGCCGGGCTTATAGGAGATACCGGTGAGGATGATATTCTTGCAGCCAAGCTCCGTCAGCTTCTCCAAAAGCAGATCTACATACGCTCTGTCGTACTCCGTGCGGTAGTCCACGCCTGTCAGGAAGCAGCTTTCTGTAATATTGGGCACCACATAGTCTGCGTCTGCGCACAGGCCCTTCATGGCGTCCACGAACGCGCCGTCAAAGCCGGGGTACAGATTGCCGTTGTCTGCCATAGCAGGATCCACAACCTTCACACAGCCGGGAGCTGCCGCACTTGCGAAAATATCACGGACATAGGCGATCTGCTTTGTGCTGCCAAGGTAGCCCGTATAAATAGCATCGAAGGCGATCTGTTCTTTTTCCCAATGGGCGCGGATCTGAGGCATATCCTCTGTCAGATCCCGGAAGGTATAGCCGGAAAAGCCTGCCGTATGGGTGGACAGCACCGCAGAAGGCAGAACACAAGTCTCCAGACCACAGGCGGACAAAATAGGCAGCGCCACAGTCAGAGAGCACTGACCCACACAGGAAATATCCTGAATGGTCAAAATCTTTTTATAATCCATGATCCATGCACCTCGCACGTTTAGTATGTGCCTTGATTATAGCAAAAACTGGTCATAATTAAATGACCAGTTTATAACTGTTTTATAAGGTCAGATAAACATTGGAACAAGAACACCGATCAGAATTCCAAGCAGCGCACCCACGAGCACCTGCGGCAGCGTATGCCCCACCAGCTCCTTGAGCCGCTCCTCGGCGGTCAGGTCTTCGCCCATTTTCCGCAAAAGCTCCTGCAGCTCGTTGATGGCAACAGCCTGCTTGCCTGTTTCCAGACGGACATTGCAGGCATCATACATGACGATAAAAGCAAAGATCGCCGCAATGGCAAACTCTCCGCTTGCCGCACCATAGGTCATGGCAGCAGATGCTGCCAAGGCACAGACCGTCGCCGAGTGAGAGCTGGGCATACCGCCGGAGCCCATAAGCCGCTCCCACCGAAGTTCCTTTTCCAATATGAGCACCAGAATGGTTTTAGACACCTGCGCCACCGTCCAGCCGATCACAGCTGCCAGAAGCATATCATTTTCAAAAAGCTGACGAAAAAAATCTGCCATAGGTCACCTCGATCAAGTTAAATATCGCAGCACCGCCAGCGCACCAAGATGCACCGGGTAAAACCAATACGCGCCGTACTGCAAGAGTTTGCTTGCCGCGCCCTTCTTGCCGTTATACAGAGAAATAAACAGCATGGACAGGACAGAAAAATACTGAATGGGAAACACCACCGAGCCGATCATAATGCTTCTGCCCGGGATCATGGCGCTGATGAGTACCAGACCTACAGTCTGCCACAGCAGCTTGTAGGGCAGCTGACGGCTCAAACCAAAGAGCACCACCATGGTCACACCCATGCCGCCATAGTCCAGATACAGCACATCCGCTGCCAGAAACGCTGCCGCAAACAGAGCGATGGCAGCTGCAAAGGCACCAAGCGTCCGCTCCTGCTTCGCCCACAGCAGCACCCGCAGGGACACAAGCCCCAAAAACAGGGTGAACATAACGTTCTGATGGGTCGGATTCAGAAAATTCGACATGGTCAGAAGGTTGAAGGGTATCTCTGAGATCACACCAAACACAAGCAGCCGCAGGGCATACTTTTTGAAATTGGACGTATGGACGCAGCCTTCCGCGATCAAAAACGCAAACAAAGGCATGGCCAGACGACCGGCACAGGTCATCCACGGCATGGCTGGCTTCGCCAAAGCAAACCACGCATGATCCAAAAGCATAAACACAAGTGCCAGCATCCGCAGCGCAAAAGAACTGAAGCCGCGTTTTTCTGTAAGGGTCATGAGTTTCCCTCCTTTTGTTTTATTCTACCACACCTTTCCCCTGCTGACAAGATTACGCCCTCTTGCTATTTTATGCCGCAGGGAGTATAATAACAAAAAACACAGGAGGTAATTGATATGATCGCTCTTGCATGTGACCATGGCGCATATGCCTTGAAGGAAGAAGTTAAAAAGCATCTGGAAAAGAAGGGTCTGGAGTACAAGGACTTCGGCACACACAGCCTTGACAGCTGTGATTACCCCGATTTTGCCGGCCCTGCCGCACTGGCTGTGGCAAGCGGTGAATGTGATCGCGGTATCGTGCTGTGCACCACCGGTATCGGTGTGTCCATTACTGCCAACAAGGTCAAGGGCATCCGCTGCGCTCTGCTGTCCGATGTCATGTCCGCACGGCTGACCCGTCAGCACAACGACACCAACATGATGGCCATTGGTGCCGGTGTGGTGGGCCAGATGCTGGCTCTGGAGATCATCGACACCTGGCTCGGTACCGAGTTTGAAGGCGGCAGACATGCCCGCCGCGTGGAAAAGCTCATGAGCTACGAAGGATAACTCAAAAGCAACAAGAAACTGCTTGCACACAATCCATCAGTCTTTTTTCTGCCTGACCAGAAAAAAAGACAGCCCCCTTTGCACAAGGGAGCCTTTGGTGCGTCCTGCAAATCAATTTGTGTACAAAAGAATGCCTTTGCTTTCGCAAAGGCGTTCTTTATTCTCTGAATGTGAACACTTTTTCCGGGGAAACGTCCAAAGCATCACAAATGGCAAAGACCACATCCAAAGAAACAGCACAGTCCGCTGTTTCGATTCGGCTCATATGTGTTCTGCTCACATTCACCAACTCCGCAAGCTGAAGCTGCGACAATCCGCGCTCCTTTCGGTAATAGGCGATATTTAAACCCAGATGCCGATATTTCATATGATGCTTGCCTTCCATATGCTCACCCTATCATAGTATATCTCATGATAATCAGTTAAATCGACAACGTGATACACAACATTTGCAACTTGTAATGTTGCAAATGTTGTGTTATACTTTGCGTGTGAGCTGTTGCACAAAATAGAAAGAGCAAGGAAGGTAATGAAAATGAGCAAAAAACTGATATCCTGCAAAGCGTGCGGTGCAGAAATCGCGTCCAGCGCCAAAAGCTGTCCTCATTGCGGCGCTAAAAACAAAAAGCCCATATTCAAAAAATGGTGGTTCTGGGCAATTATTTTGGTAATCTTGATTGCCTCATGCTCCGCAGGTGGAAATGACGGTTCAGAAGAGTCTCCTGCAACCATCACAAATCAAGTCCAGACTGTAAATACAGCAGAAAGCATCAATACCACGGAGACAGAAACCGAAGCCATTCCCGAAGCCGATACGCAGACAGTTTATCATGTCGGTGATATTTTGCAGGACGGAGACCTGAAGATCGTCTATATGTCCAGCGGTGAGTATAAAGAAGAGAGTGCCTATCTGCAGCCCGATGCAGGATATAAGTATATTTTCCTGCAGTTTGCATTCGAAAACACATCCGATCATGGTGACGAGTCCGTTTCTTCCTTTGACTTTGAAGGCTATGCTGATGGATACGCAGTTGAACAGTATTATGGTGGAGATGAAGATCTTTCTGCCACTCTTTCTGCTGGTCGTAGTACCACCGGATATATTTATTTTACAGTTCCGGAAAACGCTGCTGAAATCGATATAGAGTATGAAACGAACTATTTTACAGAAGAAAAAATCCACTTCATTTACGAAGGTGAGCAATCCTGCGATTATGTCCCCCAAGCAACTACCTCTGCTACAGAAGGCGCATATGCTGTCGGAGATGTGATCAACTTGGGAGATCTGCAGATCTCCTACCTATCCTGCTATGAATACGTTGATTATGATTCATTCTACCAGCCCCGTGATGGTTTTCATTTCATGACCTGTGAATTTGAGTTTGAAAACAAAGGCAAATCAGATGAATATATCAGTTCTTACGATTTCGACTGCTATGCAGATGGTGCCAACTGTGAGCTCTGTTATGCACGGGATGATGAGTTGAGTGCCACACTTTCTGCCGGTCGCAAGACCAAAGGGACTGTGACATTTGAAGTTCCCGTTGATGCCGCAATTGTTGAGGCAGAGTATCTGAACAACGTGTGGACCTCTGATCGCATCGTATTCACGATCAAATAAGTAAAAAGGAAGCCTTCACAAAAGTGAAGGCTTCCTTTTTATGTTTCGTTCATGATCTCCCACACGGCGTGGGGGACAAAGTTGGAAACGCTGTGGCCGTAGCTGTTGAGTTCCTTGACCATGGAGGAGGACACTGCCACGTTTTCTGCGCGGAAGTAGACATACTCCAGTCCCGGATCGATCAGCTTGTTGATCTCGGCAATGTTTTCTTCGTAGTTATAGTCCAGATTGTTCCGAAGTCCGCGGATCATATAGCCGATCTTGTTTTCCGCCGTGTATTGGGCGATCAGGCCATCGTAGACGCACACATCACAATTGGTGATCTGCAGCTCCTGCAGAGTCTCTTCTATGGCACGTTTCATTTTTTCGCTGTCATAGCTGCGCTTTTTTTCGGCATTGACACCGATGACAATATGCACCTGGTCAAACAGGCGGGCGCTTTTCAGAACGATATCCAGATGCCCGTTGGTAAAGGGGTCAAATGAGCCGGGATATACGGCGATGTTGCTCATATGCGTATCTCCTTGCAAAAGGGTGCAGCCATGCTGCACCCCTTTTGGTTATTGCTTTTCGTGCTCAATGAGCTTCCATGTAGCATCGATGAGATTTTTGAACATGGGATTTTCCATGGCACGGATGATGAAGCTCTGACGGGGAGAGTTGATATCCTCGCCGGAGATCTGGAACATGCCGTATTGGTCACACAGACCACGCAGCTTGGTCAGCTGCTCCATGGTGTTTCTGGTGGGCATATAGGTCACAGCGGTGACACCCACTTCCTTCAGACATTCAAAGACCTCTTCGATGTAGTCATCCTCAAACTTCTGTGCCTTCTTGTCGCCGGTGACAGAATCGCCCACGTCGCCAAGGTAGGCATAGCACAGGTAAGCATCGACTTCCTTGCACAGCGCCACCACCTCACGGACATTGGGGCACTCTTCGTCGGCGTCGATATAGACCTTGGGCACAAAGGCACTCTTGAGGATACCCAGAAGATCATAGGCATAGAAGGGGTACTCTGTATCCAGCATCTGAGTTTCCTGCTTTGCAGACAAAGTCAGACCGATGGAAGCAAGGTAGTCCACCATGCTCTGACCCTTGCCTGCCTTGTCCATCATGGACAGGGCAACGGCATACATCACATGGCGCTCCGTGACGCCGCCCTCTTCATGGTGCATGGAAAGAGGCAGCACATCGCGGTCATAATCAAGGCTCATGCCAAGAAGATCGTTGATCTTGGCGATCATCTTGCGGTTACGCGCATCACGGGCCGCACGATAGGGACGGAAGAACTCAGTGAGTCTGCCGATCTTATCATGGGGCACAGACTGGATGGTCATATAGCTGCAGCCCACCTGGTCGGGATTGTTGGTGCGGCGGCCTTCCATCAAAGTGCCGTCCATGGACACACGGCACTCCATGCCGATGGTCACAGGGATGCCGATGATGGCGGCAGCTTCCAGAAATTCCTCTGCACCGGAAATGCTGTCATGATCGATGATACCGGCAGTACACAGCCCCTCCATTCGGGCAGCAAAGACTGCAGCCGTGGGAGAATAGGGCGAGAAGGAATAGGTGGTATGGATATGATTGTTGATATACTGATCCACCATGGGAGGGAACTGGGCAGTCTTCAGCACTTCTCTGAGGTTTGCCAGACGCTCTGCCTTGGTGGGCGCGTTGAGCAGGTTCAAGATTTCAATATCGATCATATACGTTCTCCTTGAAACTTCTTTCACGAGACTGCACCGGCACATAAGCCTCGCAGAGTTCCGCCTCCGCAGAGGCGGAATAAGATCTCATCCATTTTTTCGGGGGCGTGTACCTCGGAAAAATGACAGCTATCGTGCAAGTGTGCAAGCTGCGCTTGTGCGCGCAGCACGATGCAAATCCCCTTCAAAAAATATCCGCGATATTTTTTGATCAGTTGAGCATGACCTGACCGCCGGTGACAGGAATCGCCTGACCGGTCTCATACTTCTGCTCCACGCAGTACATAACGGCGCAGGCAACGTCTTCGGGCAGGCAGCCGCGGTTCATGGGAGCCTTTGCCTCATAGAAGCGGCGGACATCCTCCACAGTCTTGGCACCGGGGACCTTGCCGGCATTGAGATACTGGACAAACAGGCCACGCTCGGGATCAGACCACAGGGGGCCATCCAGATAGTTGCCCGGGCAGATGGCATTGACCTTGATGTTATAAGCGCACAGCTCCAGCGCGAAGGACTGCACCAGACCGATGGCACCGAACTTGGAGCCTGCGTAGGCAAAGTTCTTGTTGGAGCCTTCCAGACCGGACTTGGAGGACATGGCGATAATATCAAACATGGCCTTGGGATCTGCTTCGTGCTGTGCCTGCATAATGATGGCAGCATACTTGCAGGTCAGGAACAGACCGGTATAGTTGATGGCAGTAACAAAGTCAAAGTCCTTCTTTTCAAACTGAGCGATGGGGCCGGAACGAACCACACCGGCGTTGGCGACCATGATATCCAGACCACCGAACTTTTCAACCACCTGTGCGACCATGTTGGCGCAGGATTCTTCATCGGAAACATTGACGCCGATCGCCCATGCGCGCTCGCCCATCTCCTGAGCGACCTGCTCAGCCAGAGGCAGGTTCATATCGGCGATGACGATGGTGGCACCCTGCTTGTACAGCTCTTCGGCAATGCCCTTGCCAAAGCCCTGTGCAGCACCGGTGACGATGGTGATCTTGCCTGCCAGACGGCCTTCACCGGCGGGACGGTTATGGATGTTCTGCTTGGCAATTTCCTGCCACTTGGTCATATCAACACTCATTGTAAAACACTCCTTATGTTATGTATTTATGATTTACTGCAGGCTCAGCAGTTTTTCGTAAGCCTTGTCCCACTCTGCGGTATGATGGGGGGTATATTCCTCCACAGCCTCGGAGTTGCGAACCACTCTGCGCAGGTCGCCCAGATCCTTCACAGCACCCAGTGCCATTGCCTGTCCCAGAAGGTTGCCGATGGCAGCGCCCTCCACGGGGCCGGTGATGACCTTGCGGTCGATGGAGTCAGCCACCATCTGGTTGAGCAGCATATTCTTGATGCCGCCGCCGGTGATGTTCAGACTCTCGATCTTCTCGCCCTTGACCTTTTCAAGTCCCTCCAGCGCCAGACGATAGCGCAGAGCCAGAGACTCATAGATGCATCGTGCGATCTGACCCATGGTCTCGGGTACAGGCTGATCCGTATTGCGGCAGAAGTCCTGCAGCTTCTTGATCATATTGCCGCCTGCATAGAATTCCTTGAAATCGGGGTTGATGATGGAGCGGAACGGCTCTGCCTTCCTTGCCTCCATGACGATATCGTCCCAGGAAACGGAGGCGCCGGTCTGCTTGATCCAGTCGCGGCGGCATTCCTGGATGAGCCACAGGCCCATGATGTTCTGCAGAGGACGGTAGCCGCCCTGAATGGTGCCTTCAGAGGAGAAATTTGCCTGTCTGGCTTCCTCGGTGACCATGGCATGGTCTGTCTCCACACCGAAGAGAGACCATGTGCCGGAGGAGCAGAAAGCAAAGCTGCCGGAGCCGGGGATGGCTGCAACGGCAGATGCCGTATCGTGGCAGCCGACTGCGGCATAGGGTACGTGACCCAATTCCAGCTCTTCCGCAAGCTCCGGACGCAGGCAGCCGCGCAGGGTGCAGGACTTCTGGATCTTGGGGAAGATGTGCTTGGGGATGCCAAGGGCTTCGATGGTCTTCCAGTCCCAGTCATGGGTCTGGGCATCCAGCAGCATGGTGGTAGTGGCATGGGTGTATTCCGCAGCCATCTCACCGGTGAGGAAATAGCCCAAAAGGTCGGGCAGGAGCAGCAGCGTCTGGGCATTTTCCAGACCCACATCCTGCTCACGGACTCTTCTGTGCAGCTGGTAAACGGTATTGAAGTTCATGGAGCCGATGCCGGTACGACTGTAGAGCGTGGCAAAATCCACCACTTCATGGGTCTTTTCCACATCGGCATCCGTTGCATAGCGGTAAGAACGAGGATTGCCCAGCAGATGACCGTTGCGATCCAGCAGACCATAGTCCACACCCCAGGTATCGATGCCCATGCAGTCCAGCTCGCCAACGTTCAGCTGACGGAACGCAAGCAGACCCTGCTTCATCTGGTTGAACAGATAAGGCAGATCCCAGTAGAAGACGCCGTTCATTTCGATATAGTTGTTTTCAAAGCGGTGCAGTTCCTGCATTTCGATCTTATCGCCGTCAAAGGTGCCGAGAATGGCGCGGCCGTTGCTGGCGCCCAGATCAAATGCCAGAAGATGATAGACCCGTTTCATGGTGTTCCTCCCATTTTTTGTTTTTGTTTGCTTTGGTTGTATTATAGCGCATTTATACCATAATCGCAATGTTCGATTGCACAAAATTCTCCCTCCGTTTTTGACATGGTGAAACTATTCAAATCCATTGTCGTCTGATATAATAGAACAAAAGGAGGTGCTGTATGAAAAAACTGATTTGGATTCTGGCTTTGCTTCTTCTGGCAGGCTGCAGCCGCGGTGAGACAGAACCCTTGAACACACCGCTGCCGGAACAGCCGCCTGTAGAGCAGCCTTCCGGAAATGTGTATCTGTATATGGATGATAACCGCTATCTTGCCGTTGACGACGGCGGCAACGTGGTCATGGAAGTCACCGATGGGCAGCTCTCCATCCTGCGCCGGGACGAGAAGATCATCGGCTATGCCGTCAAACGCTCAGATGGCATCGTGACCGATGAATACGGCTGGGCGCAGCCGGAAAAGACCTGGAACGATCTGTATGATGAAAACTTTGAGTTTTTGTACTCCCTTCCCCTTTCTTATGTGGCTCTGGAGCATGATCTGATCTCAGGTTGGAATCCCAATACCGGCACATCGCAGGTCTATCGTCTGTCGGACGGAACGCTGCTGTATGATGATATTTATGCGTTCTATGAACTGGGAGAATATTGTTATGTAAACCAAGATGATTGGAATGCGCCCGGTATGTTTCTGGATGGTCAAGGCAATACCATCGCCCAGGTGCCGCAGGACTGCACCACAGGTGGCAGCGTGTTGGATCAATATATGGTCGTGATCAAAAATGAGCTGCATGGTCTGATCGCACCCGACGGCACGCTGGCGCTGCCCTTTGCTTATCATGAGCTTCGCTCCGGACAGCTGGGCTGCGTGTTTGCAAGAGATGACAGCGGATGGCATGCCATAGAGGTCTCCACAGGCAAGGAAGTCTTCTCCTCCCCCACACCGATTCTGAAGCTGTTTTCCGAGACTGCCATTGTGGAGGACGAGAGCGGCGATGCCTATCAAATGGTGGACTACAGCGGCAACGCCTTAATGGACGAGCGTTTCATTTGGGTCAATTCCTATGACACAGACGATGACGGAACGCCGGAACTGCTGGAAGCACCCCTGTATGAGCAAGATGGCAATATTCTGTTTTCCCCCGACGGCACAGTTCTCTATTTGAGCAACACGGAAAGCTCCTATATGGTCATGGATGAGAACACGGTCGTTTTGACGATCATTCCCCAAAATTCCGTGGACGATCCATCCGGATATCTGCGCTATTTGCTCGACCCCATAAGCGGTACGCAGACGCTGCTGCCGGAAACAAGTGCCGACGCATTTTACAGTCCTCTTTACACGGAATTTGGCAGAGAGCACGGCTTGATCAGCCGCGGCGGCAGCAATGAGCTGGGTTGGTACCGCACCGATATTCTGGACACAGACGGAACGGTTTTGCTGGAAGGACTGCAAGATATGATCTATCGAGGAGACGGTGTGTTCCAATGCAGCCGTGGCTTTACTTCCGGACTGCTCAGACTGGACGGCACATGGCTGTATGAAGAAAGCAGTTTTTCCTCTTTGACGGACAATTGAAAGGAGCGATCTTATGAAAAAGCTGATGGCGTTTATGCTGATCATTTGCCTGCTGCTGGCAGGCTGCGTATATGTGCCTGCCGAGCGTGAAGAGCCGCAGGAGCCAAAGGCAGAAGAAAATGTGACCGACAATACCCAGCAGGCGCAAACGCCTGTCTGTGAGCCGTTCCTCACTTTGGAGAACTATCCCCGCATGGACGGCTCCACCGCCAATCTGCCCCTTATGGCAGCAGTGCTCTCTGCCGCCACCGGCATGGAACTGTCGGAAGCGGAAAACACCGTGGATTGCACCACGACCCCCTGGGCATGGGAGAGCCTTGCCAGAGGCAACAGCGACATTCTGCTGGTCTATGAAGCTGCACAGGACACAAAAGCTGTGCTGGAGGAGATCGGCACAGAGCTGGAGATCACTCCCATCGGTCTGGATGCGCTGGTGTTTATCGTCAATGAACAAAACCCTGTTCAGTCCATGACGCAGGAGCAGCTGCGGCAGGTCTACACCGGGCAGATCACCAACTGGTCGGAGCTTGGCGGCGAAGACCTTGCCATCAAGGCATTCCAACGTGATCCCACCTCCGGCAGCCAGAGTCTGTTTAAAAAGCTGCTCATGCCCGACACAGAGCCTATGGAAGCACCCAAGGAGTTCACCCCTTCTGCCATGGGCGAACTGATCGAAGGACTTGCCTCCTACAATATCGAAGGCAGCGCCCTCGGTTACTCCGTGTTCTACTATGCGTCCTATATGTATGCAAAGCCCGGTCTGCGCTTTGTGGCGGTGGACGGTGTTGCCCCTTCCGATGAGACCATTGCAGATCAGGCCTATCCTCTGCTCAATCCCTTCTACGTTGCCATTCGCGCCGATGAGCCGGAAGGCAGCCCTGTCAGACAGCTGCGTGACTGGCTGCTGACGCAGGAAGGTATGCAGGTCATTGCCGAAGCAGGCTATATTCCCTATCAATAAGGAGAACGCATATGAAAATCGTCATTCTCGATGGCTATACCATCAACCCCGGTGATCTGAGCTGGGACGAACTTGGTAAATTGGGTGAACTGACCGTCTATGAGCGCACTGAAAAGACTGTGGAAGAGACTGTCCGCCGCATCGCTGATGCAGAAGCTGTGTTCACCAGCAAAGTTCCCATTACGGAAGAGATCATGGCGCAATGTCCCAAGCTGCGGTTCATCGGCACTCTGGCGACCGGCTACAACGTCATTGATACGGCAGCTGCGGCCAAGCGCGGCATTCCCGTGTGTAATGTGCCTGCCTACTCTACCGATGCTGTGGCACAGACTGCCTTTGCCCTGCTGCTGGAGCTGTGTGTCCGGACAGGGCACCATAACAAAGCCGTGCAGGATGGACGCTGGTGCAGCTGCAAGGACTTCTGCTTCTGTGACTTCCCCATCATGGAACTCAGTGGAAAGACCATGGGCATCATCGGCTTCGGCAGCATCGGCAAAGCCGTGGGAAAGATCGCCCGTGCCTTTGGGATGAACGTACTGGCTGCAGGCTCCCGCCCCACAGAGGAAGGCAGAGCCATCGGCACTTATGTGGAATTGGAAGAGCTTCTGACACAATCCGATGTGATCAGCCTCCACTGTCCCCTGTTCCCGGAAACGGAGCACATCATCAACTCTTCGTCCATCGCCAAAATGAAGGACGGTGTCATCATCCTCAACACCAGCCGCGGCCCTTTGATCGACAGTTCCGCTCTGGCAGATGCCCTGCGCTCCGGCAAGGTGGCAGGCGCCGGTGTGGATGTGCTGCCTCAGGAGCCGCCTGCCCGGGATGAGCCGCTGCTGCACGCCCCAAACTGCGTCATCACACCCCATCTGGCATGGGCATCCAAGGAAGCACGCGCCCGTCTGATCGACATTACCGTACACAATCTGCAGCAGTTCCTGAATGGGACCCCTGTCAATGCCGTCAATCTTTAAACATCTTTGGAGCAGTTCTTATGAACTGCTCCTTTTGGTCTTCTTTTTGGATTTTTGCATAAATTCTATTGACAGTTTCTGTTGGATATGTTACACTGCAGTTAATTAAATTACTGCAACATGATAGAGGCGCGTCGCATCATCAGTACCGCTGCCGTGAGGCCTTCGCAGGGCTGTGGCAGAGGGAAAGGGATCGTCGCCGAAGGAAGCTGAGGCGAAAGGCTCTCCTGGGCAGACAAACTAAGAGTTGTCTGACTGTCGCAAACTGCGGAGTGCTATCATTTCGGTACACGCGGCGTCTGCCGTAAATATACTTTGCCGATTTTGATAGCCGATGCGTGCATCGGCTGTTTTTTATTGTATTGCAGCATTTAAAATCCATCTTAAAAGGAGCAATCACTATGAAAACCAACTCCATCTTCCGCGGTGTCGCTACCGCTCTGATCACCCCTCTGAATGAAAACGGTGTGGATTATCCCGCTCTGGAAAAGCTGATCAACTGGCAGATCGAGGAAGGCATCAATGCTCTGGTCATCTGCGGTACCACCGGCGAAGGCTCTACCCTTACCGATGAGGAACACCGCAAGGTGCTGCAGTTCGCGCTGGACACTGCCGCAGGCAGAGTCCCCATGATCGCAGGTACCGGCTCCAACGACACCGCCTATGCCATCGAACTGACCCAGTATGCCTGTCAGATCGGCTACGATGCCATGCTGGTGGTCACCCCCTATTACAACAAAGCCACCCAGAATGGTCTGGTCGCCATGTTTACCGCCATTGCGGATGCATCCACCAAGCCCATTATCCTTTACAATGTTCCCTCCCGTACCGGTGTGAGCATTGAGCCTGCCACCTACGCAAAGCTGATGAGCCATCCCAACATCTGCGCCATCAAGGAAGCCAACGGCAACATCTCCAAGATCGTGGAAACTGCCGCGCTGGTCGGCGATCAGCTGGATATCTACTCCGGCAACGACGATCAGATCGTTCCCATTATGGCTTGCGGCGGCGTGGGCGTGATCTCTGTGCTGTCCAACGTCGTGCCCAAGCAGACAGTACAGATCTGCCAGAAGTTCTTTGACGGCGATGTGGCAGGTGCTATGGAGCTACAGAAAAAGTATCTGCCCCTGACAAATGCCCTGTTCTGCGAAGTCAACCCCATTCCTGTTAAGGCTGCCATGGCAGCGCTGGGTTTCTGCGATGACTACCTGCGTCTGCCGCTGACCGTCATGGAGGATGCACACCGCGCTGTGCTGCTGCAGTGTATGCGCGATGTGGGTCTGAATGTATAAGGAGGCCCAAATGAAGATCATTGTCAACGGCGCCGGTGGGCGCATGGGAAAGGCGCTGCGTGCGCTGATCGCCCAAGGCAGCAGAGGTGCTTCTCTGGCTGCCGCCGTAGATCCCTTTGTCAAAGAAGACGGCATGATCGAGCAGGCTTCCCGGTTTACAGGCGATGCCGACTGTATCATTGACTTTTCCTCTCACACAGGCACAAAGGAACTTGTGGAGTTTGCCGTCGAACGGAAGCTGCCCCTTGTGATCGCCACCACAGGTCACACGCAGGAAGAACTGGATCTGATCACACAGGCTTCCCGTGAGATTCCCGTGTTCTATTCCGGCAATATGTCCTTGGGCATCGCGCTGCTGACCCAGCTGGTGCGGCAGAGTGTTGCCATGTTCCCCGATGCGGATGTGGAGATCGTAGAGACCCATCATGCCCAGAAGGTGGACGTACCCAGCGGTACAGCGCTGATGCTGGCAAAAGCCGTGCAAACTGCCCGTCCCTCTGCCACCCTTCTGGTGGGCCGCCATGAAAACGGCAAGCGCACCAAGGAAGAGGTCGGCATCCACTCCCTGCGCATGGGCACTACAGTGGGCATCCATGAAGTCCACATCCACGCAGGTACGCAGACCATTACTCTGAAACACGAAGCCCATGACCGTGCCCTGTTTGCTGAAGGCGCTCTGGCTGCGGCACAGTTCCTGACGGACAAAGCACCGGGACTGTACAGCATGCACGATATGGTGAAATAAGGAAGTGAACAACATGATCAAGATCGGTATCGTTGGCTACGGCAATCTTGCCCGCGGTGTGGAATGTGCACTCAAGCATGACCCTGATATGACTCTGGCTGCCGTCTTTACAAGACGAGATCCCGGAGCCGTCAAGATTCAGACTCCGAATGTCCCCGTTCTGCCGCTGGAAGACGCGCCTTTGTGGAAAGACAGGATCGATGTGATGATCCTGTGTGCCGGAAGTGCCACAGATCTTCCCAAAATGACCCCTGCTCTTGCCAAGGATTTTAACGTCATCGACAGCTTTGACACCCATGCCAATATCCCGGCTCATTTTGCAGCCGTGGATGCTGCGGCATCGGAAAGCGGTCACATCGCCTTTATCTCTGTCGGTTGGGATCCGGGACTGTTCTCCCTCAACCGTCTGTATGCCTCCGCCATCTTGCCAAACGGCAAGGATTATACCTTCTGGGGCAAGGGCGTCAGCCAGGGTCACTCCGATGCGGTGCGTCGGCTGCCCGGAGTGATCGATTGCAGACAGTACACCATCCCCGTGGCAGAAGCCATGGAGCGTGTGCGCAAAGGCGAAATGCCTCAGCTGACCACAAGAGAAAAGCACACACGTTACTGCTATGTGGTGGCGGAAGAAGGTGCCGACAAGGCAAAAATCGAAGAAGCCATCAAAACCATGCCCAACTACTTTGCTGACTACGACACCACAGTGGAATTCATCACCATGGAGCAGATGAAGCAAGATCACAGCGGTCTGCCCCACGGCGGCAGCGTGATTCGAAGCGGCATTACAGGCTGGGAGGGAGAGAACCGCCAGACCATCGAATTCTCTCTGAAGCTTGACTCCAATCCGCAGTTTACCGCCAGCGTTCTGGTGGCTTGCGCCAGAGCCGCTGTCAAAATGCGTGAGAGAGGCGCAACCGGCTGCAAGACCATGTTTGACGCAGCCCCTGCCGATCTCAGCCCCATGAGCCGGGAAGAAATGCTGGCACATATGCTGTAACCACAATTTCTCACAATACAAAAAACGCCGGAGTGATCCGGCGTTTTTTTCAGTCTGAATATTGACAATTGGCTGCTTGGTCAATAGAATAGATTCAGTTTCAAGCGAAAGGGCGTTTTTAATGGCTGTACTGCTCTCCACCCTCAATCAAATGGGATTTCTGTTACTGCTGATCATCATCGGCTTTGTTCTTGTCCGCACCAAACTGGTTACAGCGGATGGCGCAGGGGTACTCTCCAAACTGGAGACCTATGTGCTGGTGCCTGCCCTTGTAATGGGCACGTTCATGCAGAATTTTACGGTCGCACGCATCGGTGTGGCCGGTCAGTATTTCCTTGTGGGTCTGATCGTCATTGTAATCACCATCCCCATTGCCGTTGTGGTAGGCAGGCTTTTTTCCAAGAATTTTGATCTGCGGAACATCTATATTTACGGACTTGCCTTCTCCAACTTCGGTTTCATGGGCAATGCTGTAGTCAAGGCTCTGTTCCCCGAGATCTTTATGGAATATCTGATCTTCGTGCTCCCCTTCTGGACATTTATTTATATGTGGGGCGTCCCATACCTGCTCATGTCCTCTGAGGAGGACAGAGGTTTTCTGGCAGGACTGAAAAGGCTGATCAATCCCATGTTCATTGCCATGATCGTCGGTATTATCATTGGTATTCTGAACATCCCTGTACCGTCATTTCTGGAAAACGGTATTCTGACCCTGGGCGACTGCATGTCCCCCATTGCCATGCTGCTGACCGGCATGACCATTGGGCGCATCGACCTTGGCAAGACCTTCCGCAATGTTCCCATTTATGTGGTATCTGCCATCCGCCTTGTGATCATTCCGCTCCTCGCCATTGTGATCCTTCACTTTTTCCCCATCAGCTACGGTCTTGCCCTGTGCACCGTGTGCGCTCTGGCAATGCCTCTGGGCTTGAGCACCATCATCATCCCCAGCGCCTATGGCAAAGATACCTCCGATGCGGCAGGCATGGCACTGATTTCTCACCTGCTCAGCTGCATTACCATTCCCGTGATCTTTATGATCTTTGAAATGATGATCCAGTAAACAAAAACCGGCTGCGCTGCAGCCGGTTTTTTATTGTGCAAGAACAAGCTTACAGTGCAGCACATAGCGCGCCTCATCAAAATCGTAGGCACAGGTGGACAGGGTCACGATCCGGTCCTGCGGTGTGACGGTAACAGAGGAAACAAATTCAGAACGGGCGCAGATCTTTTCAAGATAGTCACCGAAAGAGTCCTCCTCTTCAAAAGAAATGGTATAGGCATCGGAATCTGCAGCCGTCACATAACCGCTGAAAGGCCAGAGATAAAAGCTCTGCCGCGGTGTGACGAGAATAAGCTCTCTATGCTCATCATAATAGCCTTGTGTGCGGTAATGCAAAAGAGCAGCAAACATGGCGCCGTTGTTCATATTGTGCCCGTAGATAAACGTATTTTCATCCTGCAGGTCAGCATTGTTGCGGCTGTCTGCAAAGACAGTACCGTTTTCATTGGCTGTGCCGTCAAACAGATGGCGCAGGTAATACTTGTTGTTTTTCCCCTGCACGATGGGATGATCGATCTCACCGTCGCAACCGCGGAGCCACGCGATGGTATCGGGATTGATCTGCGTAAGCGACTGAAAATCCACCTGCAGCAAAGGCTGCGGTTTGGACGGCTGTGTCGTTTCCGCAGCCTGCAGAGCCGGCTGCTCCGGCGGTGTTTGTGTGACCACAGTCTGCGCCAGTTCCTCGTAGCCGCAGCTCCCAAGGCGGTACTGCTGACCGATACAAAGCAGCTGCCACATACTCACGACAAATACAACAATCGCCAAACACAGCAAAACGCCCACAATCCAATTGCTTTTTTTCTTGTTCATCATAGACATCACTCTTATACAAACAGATGCGGTCTGCGGTAAGAAGCCGCAAACCGCATCGCGTGTTTTATTTTTCCACAAAGAACAGATCCAGCACCAGTTCTTCCAATGCTGCTTCATCGGCATAGAACTCCATGTACCTCTCGCCCAGCTTGTTTTCGCCTTTCAAAGACACAGGCTCGGCAAGGGTATAATCCGCATATCGCTCGATCACAGAACTGAGCACCGTGCCGGAGCAGTCCGTAACGATATAGTCCGACACCGCATCGTAAGTTTCCAATGTAAAGGTGCTGTTTTCCTCCAGTTTGGCAAGGAACGCCTGCAAAAAGCTTTCAATATAATCCTTCTGCCGCTCCATACGGGAGAGATTGAGCTGATCGCCCACATCCATTCTCAAACGGACGTAATCCACAGCTTGCTGACCGCGCAGAGTCGTCTTTCCCATGGGAATCTGAGCATCTGTGCCACTAAAATCATCGGTCACATACACCGTCACGCCGCCGACTGCATCATTGAGGGTCGCAACAGCATCCATATTCATGGATATATAGTGATCGATGGTGATGCCGTACAGAAGGTCAGAAACTGTTCTGATGGTATTTTCACAGCTGTCTTCCAGACCACTGCCATAGGTATGCGCCAGAGCAAGCTGACCGTAGGTCGTGCCCGCCTGTCTGCCGCCAATGCCCAATACAGGCATCTGCACCATGGTATCGCGGTTGAGATTGATCACATGAGTCGTCTCGTCCTTTTGATCGAACACCACCAGCAGCACCGTGTCGGACTCGCCGTCGTTGTTATAAGAGCCGCTGCTGACCACAGGGCCATAGCGATCGATACCCATCATAAGGAAAACATCGATATCCTGCCGTGGAAAATAATCCACACCGTTTCTGGTAATGGTCTTTGTTGCTGCAGTTTCTGTTTCGTCTGCGTAAAACACAGTGGACTCCAACAAGCGGAGTCCACTGTAAATAAATACGATGACCAGAACCAGGATGATCAACAGAACTGCGATGCCTTTGGCATTTTTATGTCTGCGCATATTATATCATCCTATCCTATGAGATCAGTTGGCCGCCTTGCGCTTACGAAGAACCAGCACCAGCGCCACGATGGCGATCAGAGAAGCGCCCATCACAGATGCCCACACGACAGCCCGGTCAGTCAGAGCATCACCGGTATCGGGTGCCTGCACAGCTGCCACATCGGCTGCATCATCCGCAGGAACGAGCACTGCCACAGGGCAGAAGTTTTCATAAGTGGTACAGGTGACGGAGCCGTCTTCCAAAATTTCCACGTCCTCGATCATATTCCACTTGCCGCCCTTGTAAGCAAGGACAGAAACAAAGGTCTCGGGATCCAGCTGCAGATCAAAGTCCAGGCAGATGGTAGTGCCTTCGGGCTCCAGATACTCTTCCAGTTCATCACACAAAACAGTAACATCATACAGCTGCAGAACGACCAAATCGTTGATCGTGGCATCCTCACCCAGCACAGCCGTTACAGCGCCTGCCAGTTCGGGGCAGTCGGCAAAGAAGTTCATGCCCTGTTCCAGAATCTGCTGATAGACCCACAGCAGAAGCTCTCTGGACTCTTCGGGGATCTTGGGGTCGGTCTCAGCATCAGCCAGAGGAGTGACCACCAAGCAGGCATGGTCTTCTTCCATACCGTCTTCATGAAGGCCGTCAATATAGATGGTGCCGTTGGGTCTGACATGAACACCGGCGATCTCATTGCCGCTTTCATCCTCCAGATAACCGATCAGCAGGCATCCATCATCGGCACGCTCTCCCGCAAATTCGGGCATAGGTTTATAAGTAATGCTGGGTACGAAATCATCTTCTGCTGCTAAAACGGTGGCAGTCATAGACAGACACAGCACCACCACCAACAGCATGGAAAGCAATTTCTTCATTACAGTCATCTCCAAATTACAAATTTTAGGAATTACCTTAATCATTATATCTCACATTTACACATTTGTACAGCACAAATTATGCAGAATTTTTGTTTCATTTTGAACAATTTGCTCAAGAAATTCTTCTCCCAGCCTGTTTTTTATCCGCTCCACCGCTTTTCCAAGCTCCGGAGGGCGGGAGATCAGATCATGACAATCAGAGCCAAGCAGATGGATCTTTCCCTGTTGCAGCATTCGAAGTGCCCTGGATGCTGTGGCTGCACGGGTGAAAAAATGGCTGTTTGCCTGAATAAGCACCGGAAGGGCAGCCAACCGTTCCATGATACGATCTGCTCCCCAAAAGGGAAGATAGCGGTCGATGTGGGCAATCACGGGTGTCAAGCCCAGCTTCCGGAAGATCTCCAGAAGTTCTTCGTACACATACTCCTTCCAGGGCGGTGCGGGAAGCTCCACTAAAATGTAAGAGGAATTGCCGATACACAGTTTTTTCAGCGCATCGGATTCGCTCATGCCACGGTAGTATGCCACCTCAGCACCTGCCACAAGCTTTGGCAGATCTGTCTGCTGTTCCATGGCTTTACGCAGATGGTGCAGCGCCTCATCGCGGCGCTGCAGGAAGTGCTCCGGTGTATCCCGGTCTGCATAAAAGTGTGGTGTCAGAACAACACATCCCACATGCTGCGCAGCCTCGCTGCGCAGCATGGAAAGGGACATTTCCGTGTTTTTACTGCCGTCATCCACATGCGGCAGAATGTGGGTATGAAAATCTGTGATTTTAAGCATGGTGCAGTTCTTACTCCCGGCGGTTGCTGTTATACTTGCCGTAATATCTGCCATAATATCTGCCGTAGTATCTGCCATAGTATCTTCTGTAATACTTGCCGTAACCGGAGCCGTGCTCATGAGCACAGTTGAAGACCACACCGAGGATCTTGGTCTCCACGAACTCGAACTCACGCACAGCCGCCGCCAGATCCACATGGTTTCCGTGATCCTGACGTACCACCAGCAAAACACCGTCTGCATCGTTGGCAACTGCCATGGCATCACTGACCTCCGCAACGGGAGGAAGATCCAAAATGATATAGTCAAAGGAAGACTTGAGATGCTTCAGCAGGCGGCTCATTCTGTCAGAACTGAGCAGCTCAATGGGGTTGGGCGGGTTGCGTCCGGATGCAAGCACGCAGAAGGCATCCTCCTCACCGGGAATGCCGCAACGCTGGATCAAACCCTCCAGACCGCTCTGACCGGACAGGTAGTTGGAAAGACCGGGGATCTTTTCAATGGGCAGCTTCACATTCAGAGAAGGACGGCGCATATCGCAGTCGATCAGCAGCACTCGTTTGTTCAGTTCGGACAAAGAGTAAGCCAGATTGATGGAGGTCAAACTCTTGCCCTCGCCTGCCAGAGCGCTGGACACACCGATGACACGGCAGGACTGCTCGTCAGCAAAGGAGAACTGCAGCTTGGTACGCAGCAGCTTATAGGCTTCCGACGCGGCAAAGCTGATCTTGCTGCCGATCATAACGGCAGGCTCTTTCTGCTCGCCGCTCTTTGCGCTGGCAGCTTTCTTGGCTTTGCTGTAAGCGCCCTGATAGTAGCCGCCCTTGGATGCCGCTGCCATATTTGGCACCGTTGCCAGCACAGGGTAGCTGCAGCCGCGGGCAATGTCCTCTTCCACACGGATGGTGATCTCAAAAACCTCACGCAGCGCAATAACCACCACAGACAGCAGGAAGCCAAGAATAAAGCCGATCATGGTATTCTTGGTATAGCTGGGAGAACTGGGGCGGCTGGGAAGCACGGCGGAGTCCACGATCTGCGCAGAGGTGCCCTCAATGATGCTGGAGATCCGCTTGGGCAGGATATAGGCGATGGCATCGGCAATGCTCTCCGCCTCTGCAGGATCGGGACTCGTGACAACGATCTCAAAGATCTCTGTTTCATTGACAGGGGATGCGGAGATCATGCTGCGCACATCGGTATAGCTGCGCTCAATATCGGCATAATCGATCACATCGTTCAGCGTTTCTCTTGTGGTCAGAATGACGATGTAGGAATCGACCAGGCTCTTGGACGCGGTGATATCGCTGGAGGAGATACTGAAGGATGTATCGCCCACGGACAAGGAGTTGTTGTTCACATAGAACATGGCAGAGGACTCATACAAAGGCGTCACAAAATAATAGGTGATACCGAAGGTCAGAACTGCCACCAGAACAGCCACCAAGACCACCGCCCAGATCTTCTGCCAGATGGCTCCGAATACTCGTTGGAAATCAATTTCTATTTCGTCATTGCGCTCGTTTTTATTTTCGTTCATAACCAACCTCCATACTTACGCTCGTGTTCTCTCAAGTCTTACTGCAGAAAAATGGTACGGATCTGCTCGATCTCCTGCTCCGTCACACCGACAGAGAGCAGGTAGCCTTCCACCTTTTCCTGCATGGTCACACCATGCTTTGTCCGCATAGCGGCAACAAAATCAGACATATCATCGCTGTTCAGCCGCCCATGGTACAAAGCGGACAAGTTGTAGTCCCGCATCAGATCATCTTCACTGACACCGAGAAGCGCTCCCAGCAGGAAGCAGGCAGTACCGGTACGGTCCATGCCGTAGGTGCAGTGCATATACGCAGGATAGTTCCGTTCATCTGCAAGCTCTGCAAAGAGATTGCGGATGGCTCTGTCGCCCCATGCAGAAAACAGCTCGGAGTACATGGGAAGACCGAAATAGGTGTGCTCCACATTGGCACCGAGGGTCTGGATATTCTTGGGATTCTCTGCAGAGCCACGCAGATCCAGCTCTGTACGGATGCCCAGAACAGTCAGCATCTGCTCCACAGCTTTGTCTGTTGCGCAGTAGCTCGGCTCCACCGCACCGTCCAGCTCGCTGCCGCGATACAGCAGCCCCTGTCGGACGGTTTTTCCGTCGGCAGTCTTCCAGCCGCCCACATCACGCACATTGACCACGCCGTCCAAAGAGAGGACTCTGGGGCTTTCCGCTGTTTTGAAGCTGCGCTGCACCACCGTAACGGAACGATCCGACATGGTGATGGTGATGCGGTAGTAATACTGCGTGCCGGTCTTTAAGAAATATACATCCACATCACGGGCATCGGCACCAAGAGAATACCGACGGGACGCGGAAAAATCTTCACGCTCACTGACTTCCACTTGAGAAGACACGATACTCAGATGGTTGGGCAGTCCGTTCACCTCAAAGGAGATCCGCACGGGAAGTCCAATATCCAGACGCTGCTCCAACTCCTGATACGGCATCAGAAGCGCCATGACATCCTCCCTGGGATCTGCCTTGACACAGGTATTGACCGCATCGGAGACCAGTACGAGCTCCTCTTCAAATAACGGCACTTGGATGTCAATGGTCTTGGTGACGATCTCCGGCACAGTCGTTTCCGCAGATGAACTCACCGTTTCGCCCTTCTGACCGGAAGTCTGCTCCCGGTGGGAAGGATTCCAAAGAAGCAGGCACAGCACGATCAGAAGCGCCACAACACCTGCCGACAGGTTGATCAGCAGCTTCTTGCGCTTTTGCCAGAATTTCTGAAGCTTGCTTTTTTTCCTGCGGCGGTGGGATGAATGATGATGGTGATGGTGATGATGGCTGTGATGATGCTCCGATGTTTGTTCAGCTGCCGGTGCGGTCTGCTCCCGGGTCACATCGTTATGTTCATAATTTGACTGGCTCAAATCAGAGTCCTCCTTTTGTTTTGCACATGGCACGAGCCGCCCGGCTCAGCCTTTTCCCATTTTCTGTTTTGCCATATGCACAACAAATCGCACACTCAGAGCATACAGCCTGTTTTTGCGGAACACAAGATAGAACACAATATTTGGAACTGTCACGCAGACAAGTCCGTTCAGCACAAGGCGGAGCCAAGGCCCTGCCTTGATCCACGCACAGATCATGCAGACAAGAACACCTGCCAGAAGCACGGCACCGGCAAAGAGCAGCACCTGCTTGAGATACCCTTTCAGCCTTGACAGTTCAAAGAAGCCTGTAAAAAGATTGCGGAACAGCCACGGCATACTGACCAATACTATAGCAAGAACGGTGGAAAGGATCACACCGTAGATCCCAAACCTGCGCACACACAGCAGATTGAGGACAAGATTTACCGCCGCACCCACAAGCGGCCGGAAGCGATCGATATGCCACAGACCTGCCGCATCTTTGTAGACATTGACAAAGCGGAAGTATGTATAAACAAAGAAATAGATTGCAAAGCAGATCACGGCAGAAAAATCCAGCATCAATTCTTTTCCCACCCAAACTTCCATAAAGGGCTGATACATCCCCAAAAAGCAGCAGGTACACACACCTGTGAGCCAGAGGAAAATAAAGGTGAACTTCTCTAAGTTTTCAAAGTTGGTCTGCTTTGTTTCCGTTACAAAAGAGTTGCCCAGACCTGCTACCACAGATGTCAGTGCGATCTCGATCATGCCGATGATGCAGGTCTGCATAAAGTAGTAGTTCTGATAAATGGCAAGGACGGTCAGCCCCAGGAAGGATGAGATCACCACCGTATCGGATGAACTTAAGATCACACCGCCCAGCTTGCCGGTGAACAGATCACGGATTCTGCCGTTGATCTTCTTCGTTTCCGCCTTGCTCAAGCTGCCGCTGGGCTTGTAATCGGGATACATCTTTGTCACGACCACAGCTGTGCAGACATTGTTGATCGCCTGCGTCACCATGGAGGTGATGGCATAGAGATAATAGCTTTTAAATACCAGCAGCACGATCAGCTGCAGCACATACTGCAGAGAATTGGTGATCAAGGTGATCACGCTGGACACATCCGTCCGCTGGTGTGCCTGCAGCAGGCAGTTTTTATAAGCAAAGAGCCAATAGGTCAGAACGGTCGAGCCAAGGTTGAGCAGATACAGCACATAGATGCTCAGTTCTGCCGGGATCTCACCGGAGATCAGATTGGGAATCACAGGCGTCAGCGCCAATCCCACCGCACCGATCAGAAGTCCGATCAGACGGTAATACTTCCGGTACAGCCGCATCAAGGCGCAGATGGTCGCGCCGTCGTCCCGGGCAATGGGCTTGTACATGCTGAACACCATGGCACTACCCACACCCAGCTCCGCCAGATTGAGAATGTGCAAAATGGAGGAGAACAGGCTATGCAGTCCCAGGTATTCCACACCCATGAAGTAGATCATGGCTGTGCGCATGAGGAACGGAATAAGCATCTGATGGATCTTCAGTATCAGACCTGCCGTAATATTCTTTTTTGCGTTTTTGACTCGCTCGATCTTCATAATAACCCTATTTTCGCTGTTTGTTGTTCTGATACAGATCCTTGGTAAAGCGCTTAAAATAGCGAAGGTATCCACCGTTTTCCTTGATGAAGCCACGCTCCACAGCCTTGTAGCCGCCTGCGGCATATTGAGAGAGGATTTCCTTCCGTTTTGAGGACTTACCGCACGGCGCATTCAGCTGCGCATTGTCCTGCGCCACCAGATAAGGCTCCGATGCCCACAGGCAAAGTGCATCTTCATGGGCTTTCAGGAAGCGCCGTCCCTTTTCGGTGTTCACCAAGATGGCAGACCAGTCTGCCCGTTTCGGCATGGTGCCGTTTGCCAATTCTGCTTCATGGCGCTTTTCAATGCCCCAGTAGTCGCCCACCGTCAGATCCGACACGCGGGAAAGCCCGGCATAGGGACAGTTGTAGCAATTTTCGCGGCAGATATGGCTTTGGAGAAAATATTTGTAGAAAGACAGTTGATTGGACTTTAAAAGGAAGCTTCTGCCATTGTGCATTTCAAATTTTGCGCAATAGGCTTTTCCGCCGGTTTTATCGCGGAAACGGAAGGCGCGGATCTTTCCGCCCAGCCGCTTTTCCATCGTCTTTAAAAAGCCGTCGAGCAGCCTGACGGGCGGCACACCATGGCAGACGATGTCCATGGTCACAAGTTTTTCCGGATCATCCAGCAAAGCTTTCACGGCTGCCACCTGGCAGGGTGTGCCGGAAAACAGTACGGTCTTGCCTGTCTGCACAGCCTGCGCTACGCTGCCGTAGCTGTGCCAAGCCTGACTGTGCACATATTTGGAGCCTTGCATAAGCAGGATATCCTCCGGGTTTTCCGACAGGATATGCCTTACCTGTACCTCGCCGTTTTCTATGGTCATGACCGCACCTGCTGCCATACCGCCGTGTGCCATAGTGCTTTCGGCAAGGGACGCAAACACACCGCCGGAAGCGCTGTTTCTGACTGTTTTTTCATCAGCGCCAAATGCAGCATGCGCCTGCACAGGCAGGTGCTTTTCAAGATTTTCCCTCTGCGCGCACAGCTTTGTGCAGCATCCGCAGCGGACACACAGGGTCTCATCGATGGCAGGATACACAAATCCAAATTCGTCCTCCTGCATCCGGATGGCTTCCTGCGGGCAGGCATACACACAGGCACCGCAGCCGGTACAGGTATGTGGAACTGCCGGCAAAAGGGCAGAGACATCGCCCTGACCAAGAGCTTGTTTTAAATACATCTTCGTCCGCTCCCGTTCCTGCCTGAGCAACGCTTCGATCCGATCGTAATCAATGGGTCGTGTCAATACGGTTTCCAAATCCTTAGAGTCGGACACCAGTCGGTCTGTCAGAGAAAGATCTTCCAGAAGGCCTGTGATCTTACCGCGGTTTCCCTGCCTTTGGAGCACCGCAAAGGGTCTTTGCTCCAGAACAGAGAACACAGCGCCGTGGAAGGTATCTGTCACCACAAAGTCTGCATGGTGGAAGTAGTCCAACACCCGCATGGGGCTCATGGGCAGATACAGATCGCACCAGAACTGAGAGCCGCCTACGGCGACTGTCTTCAGTCCTCTTTGTTTTGCAAATGCCTTGATGGCACCGATCTCCTCATCTGTGCGGATCCGGTAGCCGTAGGCATAAACAAGCAAGTATTTTTGAATGGGTACCCGTCTGTGCCGACGCAGGAACAAATCTCCCACCAGCACAGGATCCAGATGCCTCTGCACCTGTGTGCTGCCTAAGGCGGCAGCATACTCCTGTGTGGCACGATCCCGGACTGACAGGGCAGAAAACCGCGCCATGGCAGCTTTTACCTGTGCAAGGGCTTCTTGGGGAATGTTTTCTGCTTTGGCGCTGCCGCAGGAGGCGGCGTAGGTAAAAACCCTTTCAGTCTGCGGAACATCGCCATGCAGCTGCAGACAAAGGCCGCCCTTATGGTTGAACACCTCATCGCTGCCCACAACCACAGCCTCATAGGTTTCATTCTTCCGCGTTTCATCCAGCCCCAGTTCACGAGTCATAAAACGACGGATCAGACGTTTGTTGCAAGAGGAGAGCCGTGTGATGCTCCACCGTTTTGCCTTCTGCAAAAGTCCCGGAGGATAGTGTGCCTCAGAAGCGTAATCCGCCTCTTCTTCCGCATTTTCCCGGACAGGAACACGGGTTTTTTCGTCAATATCCAGAAAACAGACAGGGCCGTCATAGAGTTCTTTCAGAAGCGTGCGAAGAGAATATGCCTGCAGGACAGACCCAAAGTTAACCACTCTTTGCATGGATACGATCGCCAGTGGTTTTTTCTCTTTTGGCTCTTTCACGCAAGCGCCTCCTCTCTTCTACTCTACGTTTCTTCTGTCTTTTTTGGCTGCGCGTCTTCATTCACAAACAGATAGATCACGGCGATCCACAGAATGAAGCTCATACTGAAGGTCACCTCGACTGCGCCGAGGATCGTATATACATACACCAGTATCACAAGAGGCATGGAACGGGTGATGTTTTTGGATTTGGACAAAAAATGGAACACGGTGAGCATCAGCAGGACAAACAGCATCGTGGCAGGAATGCCCGTCTGCAAGATCCAGTTGAGCAGCGCATTCTGAGCGTTGGCATAGCCAAATAGCTCAACAGATGCAGCATTGCCGTTTCCAAATCCAAAGCCCCACAACCAGTTACCTTCCATCTGTCTGCCGAACATACCAAAGATGTTCATTCTGCCGGTCAGAGAGCTGTTTCGTCCCAACACCGTTTCGACCACATAGGTCACAAAGGGCACAGACACGATCTGCTCTGCCAAAAACGGGAATGCCACGCTGGCAACCATGGCAGCCAGAAGCACCACGGGAGAGTTGAGATACACAAGCTTTTTCATGCCCGTTTTACCGAACAGGAAGAACAAAACGACCAGCACTAAACAGCCGAGAACACCCGTCATGCAGTCCACATAGATGGACACCAGCGCCACCACAGGTACACCGATGATCAGAACGCGACGCGCTCTGCGATCGCTGTATGTCTGATCGGCACGGCGCATAGTCCACAAGGTCAACAAGTTCATATGGAAATAGGACACCGTGAACTTTGTGCCCACAAGGAAGCTTTCAAAATCGCCGTTGGAAAAGACGATCAAACGGGAAAACAGAAGAAGATCTGTGACAAGGGTCAATATCAGCACATAGTGGAACAAAAAGTTCAAAAACCTGCGTCCCCAGCCGACCTCTGCCAGCCAGATCATCAGGAGAAACAGCTCCACCAGATACAGGATCAAACGCACCGCAGGACGCACCGAGGTCGAGCCAATGGAAGATGCTGCACCGTGCCGTGCCGAAATATAGATCAGCACACAGAAGATCAACAGCACACCGATCACATAAAAGTAGCGTTTTTTCTTCAGTCTTTTGAAAAACAGCCCCAGTTTTGGGAGCATACAAAGGCCGCCCAGATACAAAAGCGGCAGTTTGATGGCGGAGACCTCCACAATGGAGATGCTCATATGCTCAATGAGCGCATATGTGCTCACGCAAAACACCGCCACCCACAACAGCAAAGAATCCAACGGCATCCTTTGCTGTATTCGAAGTTTCATTTTCATGTTCTATTCCTTCTCTTTGGCTTGACCACAAACAAGTGGTAAAACAGCCATTCCATTCTCCTGCCCATTGCCCACAGCTGCAGGCGCTGTTTGGCATTCATGCCTGTTTGATCGCAGCCTGCAATGGCAGCCCGTGCCTCGTCTGAAGTCAGAAACGCACGGATATTCTTCCGCCCCTGTTTTGTGGTGTGATCCTGCGCAGGACAGTACTCATGGGTCATACAGGTGCCGCGAAGCAGATGCCACACATAGAAGCGGTCGATCCTGCTCTCATAGGCAGACAGCAGTCCCTTTTGTCTGCAGAATTCTCTCAGAAATTCCCGCAGAACACCATAGCGTTTGGGAAGATCTGCCTTGTAGCGTTGGGTCAAGCTCCCCTGCCGCAGTTCGTAGCTGTAAAGCGCCTCGGGCAGCACGCACACGCTCTTTGCCAGCAGAAGCACCTGCAGATTAAACAGATAGTCCTCACTGCCGATCACACGCTCGGACACAAAGGAAAGCGAATTGCTTCGCAAAAATTCCAACCGATAGATATGTGACCAAGCAGACAAACAGTAGGTACCTGCTCCGTAAAAAGCCAGATCCTGCAGGATCTTCACCTGCTCGTTTTGATAAATTCCGGAAGCTGCACTGCTGCAGATTTTGGTTTTCTGCGTTTGCACGCGGAAATGGTCAAACTTGATCACATCCGCGCCGCAGCCTTGTGCGGCACTATATAAGGAAGCCAAGGCTCCCGGCTCGATCCAGTCATCGGAATCGACCCACCACGCATACTGCCCTTGGGCAATCTCCAGTCCTGCGTTTCTGGCGCTGGAGAGACCTCCGTTTTCCTTGTGGATCACGCGGATGCAGCTGTGCTGCGCCGCCAAGGCATCACACAAAGGCCCGGAGCCGTCTGTTGAGCCGTCATCCACCAGAATGATCTCATGATCTGTCAGATCCTGCTCCAGCACAGACAAGACACAGCGCTCCAACAGAGCGCCCACATTATAGACAGGAAGTATGATGCTGAAATACGGTGCCATCCGGCAGCCTCCTTACAGACATAACATAATATCAAGATAGCGCTTGAGCGCCGCTTCATTTCCTTTGGGAAGTCCCTGCAGGTATTGGCACAATTCCTGCCGCAAAGGCTGATCGTCCATCACACGGACAATGCCTTCGCAAATTCCCTCCGGGGTCATATCGACGACCCATCCGCTTCTGCCGTGCTCCACAGCATCACGGACGGTCATATAGTCAGTTACCACAATGGGTTTGCACAATAATTTTGCTTCGTCCAGCACGATGGATCTTCCCTCGGAACGGGACGGCTGCACCAAAACATCGCAGCATCCCATGTATGGATAGGGATCCTCCCGCGCACCTATCAGGCAGATATGATCGTGCAGCTGATAGGCATCGATCATGGCCTGCAGCGTCCGGCGCTCCGGGCCATCACCAATGATGAGCCACAGAAACTGCACTCCACGGTCTCGCAGCAGCTTGGCAGCTTCCACCGCCAGATCAAACCCTTTCAAGGGATTGAGTCTGCCGACAGACAACAGCTTCCAGCCGTCAAATCCATCAAATTCCGGGCAGCTGCCCTGTTTGCTCTTCTGAAGGAGAGACTGATAGTGCGTGATGTTTTCCAGCACATGGGTCTTATCCGCACAAGTGGGGAATTCTTTCACAATGCACCGGCGGCAGTTTTCCGAAATGGTCACGATCTCGTGGCAGGCTTCGTAGTAAGGACGATCATATGCCGCGTCGCAGCCCTGCTTTTGATATTCGTTGTGGACCCACAGGATCTTTCTGTCTGCCTGCACCTTGTCCATGACATAGTAATTGGTAAAGCCGTCAATATAAGAGATGGCAGTGTCATAATGATCGTGCAGCTGCGGCACCAGCTTGTGCCAGCAAGACCACAGACGCTGCTGCTTGTTAAGTGGTTTTGGGAACAGACCCAGTCTGCTTTTCAGCAGCCAACGGCACTCACCCCAAATGCCGCGCACAGAGAATTTGGTCTTGAGCAGCTCCTTGCGAAACGGAGTGCCAAGCCAGCAAAGTTCCTTGGGCGGCTCAATCATCTGCACACAAGGCGGCAGCTGATCCATCAGTGCGCCACCTTGCTTGATCACCATCAGATGGAGCTCACACTCGGACTTCGCAGGAGATTCCTCCATGCTCTGCAGGAAGGACAGCAGGCTCTTCTGCGCGCCGCCCAGACGCATATCCATCATGACGATCAAAACTTTTTTCATAGTGACGCATCCAGTAAGTGTAAGTATTTTTGAATTTCTTTCTGATTGCCGTACTCGTGTTCGGCAAGATATTGGCAGACAGTCTGCCGTGTATCACCTGCGAGCATTTGCTCGATGCCGTCGGCGATCTCTTCCGGGGTCATGCCCGTGACCAGCCCTTCCCTGCCGTGGGCGATCTGATCCGCCGCTGTGGGATAGGCTGTGGTCACAATGGGTGCACAGAGGATCTTTGCTTCATCCAGCACCACAGATTTTCCCTCAAACCGGGAGGTCTGGGCAAACACAGTACAGTTTTTGATATAGGGATACGGCGCATCCCGTGTGCCAAGAAGTATAAAACAGTCCTCAATGCCAAGGCTTCTGCGTTTTTCTTCCAGTTGCTGCTTTTGGTCTCCCGTGCCGATCACATACCAGCAGAAGGAAAGACCGCGCTGCTTTAAAATGGCAGCCGCTTCCATGGCAAGGTCAAAGCCTTTCTGGACAGAAAGTCTGCCAATGGAAAGGATGCTGCAAACGTCCTGCCTCAAATCCTCCGGCACAAAGGCCTCCGCCTGCGTCCGAACCCTGGCCGAGGAGGTGATGTTTTCCACATAGAAAGTCTTTGCCGCATACTCCGGAAATTCTTCCTTCAGCACACGAACGCACTCGTCCGAAACAGAAGCAATGGCATCAAAGACTTCCAGATAGGGTTTGTCATCTTCCCTGCTGTAACCGGCTGTACGGTAGTCATTGTGGATCCAGACAAGCTTTCTGTCGGCGCTGACACAATCTCCCACGTAATACAAGATCTCCGTGCCCACATAAGCAACGGCTGTATCATAATGGGTGGGAAGCTTTTCAACACAGGCTTTATAAAAATGCTGCCAGCGATAGGCGCGTCTTGCTTTTCTCGTTTTGCGCATCAGTCTTGCAAAACAGGAGCCAAAAAGCTTCACCGCAGCATAGCTCCCTGCCGTTTTTACAGAGCCATACAGCCGATCCAGCGCTTTTGGTGTATCCAACACACGCACCCATGACGGCACCTGCTTCAGAAACGCGCCTTTCTTCTGAAACAGCAAAAGATCCACTTCATATTGGTCTTTGGGAAGCTCATGCAGCAGGTTGATCAAGCTGCGCTCCGCGCCGCCAAAGCCCAGAGAATGAATCACAAATAACAGTTTCTTCATTTCGTACTCCTTGCTTGCCTGCGGGTTTTGGGCGGCAGTGCAAAAAGACCGTCCCCCGATCTTCTTGCGCTGCCGCCCATCCCACCATTTGGTGGGATGGGCAGTATTGGGTTTTGGAATATCAGTTTTGAATCATCTTGCCGTCTGCACCGAAGGTATAGGAGCCTGCGGGCATATAACCGTTGGTTCTGCTGATCCACATGGTGGTGTTGGTCACAGCAACGGCACCGCCGCTGATGCAGTAGTAAGCACCGTCGTAGTAAACCAGACCTGCGCCTGCAGTTCTCATGCCGTTCTTGTAGTAGTACAGAGTGCCGCCTTCGTTGACAACAGCTTCTTCCATGATGATCTTGCCGTCTTCCGCGAAGCGGTAGGTGCCGGCAGGCAGCAGGTCGTTGTTGCGGCTGACCCACTTGCTCTGGCTGGTCACGATCAGACCGCCCTTATCGGCAAAGTAGTAGCTGCCATCGATGAGCAGCATACCGGCTGCAGTCTTGATGCCGTCCACATAGTAGTAGCCCTTATGGATGCCGTTGTAGATGATCATCTTGCCGTCTGCACCGAAATCATAGGAGCCGGCATTCATGTAGCCGTTGGTCTTGTTGATCCACATAGTGGTGTTGGTCACAGCAATGGCACCGTTGCTGATGCAGTAGTAAGCGCCGTCATAGCAGACCAGACCTGCATTGGCAGTTCTCACGCCGTCCTTGTAGTAGTACAAGGTGCCGTTTTCATTGACCACAGCAGTATCCATGATGATCTTACCGTCTTCTGCAAAGCGATAAGTACCGGCAGGCAGCAGATCGTTGTTGCGGCTGATCCACTTGCTCTGGCTCGTGACGATCAAGCCGCCCTTGTCAGCGAAGTAATACTCACCATCGATGAACAGCAAGCCTGCTGCAGTCTTGATGCCATCCACATAGTAATAGCCCTTATGGATGCCGTTGTAGATGATCATCTTGCCGTCTGCACCGAAATCATAGGAACCGGCATTCATGTAGCCGTTGGTCTTGTTGATCCACATGGTGGTATCCGTCACGGCGATGGCGCCGCTGCTGATACAGTAGTAAGCGCCGTCATAACGGACAAGGCCTGCATTGGCAGTTCTCATACCGTTCTTGTAGTAGTACAGCGTGCCGTTTTCGTTGACAACAGCTTCTTCCATGATGATCTTGCCGTCTTCTGCGAAGCGATAAGTGCCGGCAGGCAGCAGATCGTTGTTGCGGCTGACCCACTTGCTCTGGCTTGTGACGATCAAGCCGCCCTTGTCAGCGAAGTAATACTCACCATCAATGAGCAGCATACCGGCTGCAGTCTTGATGCCGTCCACATAGTAGTAACCCTTATGGATACCATTGTAGATAATCATCTTGCCGTCTGCACCAAAGTCATACGTACCTGCATCCATGTAACCGTTGGTGCGGTTGATCCACATACTCACATTGGTCACAGCCATAGCGCCGCTGCTGATGCAGTAGTAGGCACCGTCGTAGCGGACGAGACCTGCATTGGCAGTCCTCATGCCGTTTTTGTAGTAGTACAGAGTACCATTTTCGTTGACGACTGCTTCTTCCATGATGATTTTGCCGTCTTCTGCGAAGCGGTAAGTACCGGCAGGCAGCAGATCGTTGTTGCGGCTGATCCACTTGCTCTGGCTTGTGACGATCAAACCGCCCTTGTCGGCAAAGTAATACTCACCATCAATGAGCAGCAAGCCTGCTGCAGTCTTGACGCCGTTCACATAGTAGTAGCCCTCATAGATGCCATTATGGATGATCATCTTGCCATCAGCACCGAACTCATAGGAGCCTGCAGCCATATAACCATTGGTCTTGCTGACCCACATGGTCTTGTTGGTCACAGCGATGGCGCCGCTGCTGATGCAGTAATAAGCACCGTCACAGTAGACAAGACCTGCGTTTGCAGTTCTCATGCCGTCCTTGTAGTAATACAGAGTGCCGTTTTCGTTGACCACCTCGGTGGTCATGATCATCTTGCCTTCTGCGTCAAAACGATATGTGCCGGCAGTCTTGAGACCGTTGGTATTGCTGACCCAGATATTCTGACCGACCGTTGCTGTGTTGTCCGACTTGAAGTAGTAATAGTTTCCATCCACCAGATACAGACCGGTGTGATAGGACTGTCTGTTGACCACGTAGAACAAGTCGCCCTCGTACCAATACAAGCCATCGGCAGCGTCACCGAGCAGCGCACCATCGCGGTCAAATTCATACCACCAGGCTTCCTTCTCATGACCCACACGAACGGGGCAGATGCCGGTGTAAGCATAGTACTCATCAAAGAAATATGCCTTGCCATCGATCTGCTTCCAACCCTGCTTGTAGTAGTAGGGACCGTAGAAGTACTGCAGACCGATCTCATCTTCGTGCCAGAAGCCCTTGGTCAGGCGGCCCTTGGAGAACTCATAGGTAACAGCCACGCCGTCTACTGTGGTCTTGTAGGTGCCATCAATGCCTTCGCCGGTCTTCCAGTCGAACAGATACCAGTCATCGCCGATCGCCTGCCAACCGGTGATCACTTCACCCAGCTTTGCATAGTAGCTGATCCCGTTCTCTTCCAAAAGACCGCTGTAGGGATTCTTGCCCACAACGATGCCGTTTTCGCCAAAGTCATAGAACAGACCGTCTGCACGGCGGATGCCGGTGAAGCGAATGCCGTCCTCATAGTAGGCAAAACCGCCGTCTTCGTTGTACCAGCCGTTTTTCAGACTGTTGACAAGGGTGTAGGTATCTTCAAAGTCCTTGTAGACAGAGCCGAACCAGCCGCCCTTTTCACTTGCATCATTGGGGTTCACAAAGGGCTGCAGACCATAGATCTTCTGGTTTTCCTCCTTCTGCGCGAAGGAATACAGGGCATTGGCTCTCAGATATGCCTTGTATCCGACAGTACCAATGTTATGCACCTGCAAAGACTGCGCATCATCCCACTGTGCATCTTCTTTGGGTGTCAGCTTGACACCGCTGACGATGCACATGGGATCGGCAGATTCAGGATCGATGGCAGCCGTCTGATCGATCCAGTTCAAGATCAGAGTCAGCGTATTGGTTTGCTCATCGAACTCAGAGCCGGTCAGCTCAAAGTACTCGTTGACCAGGGTCAGCTCAGAGTAATCCACCTCAAAATTGGGATCAAAGGTAATGCTGGGTCTGACTTCCGTCAGCACGCTGACACGTTCTGCCAGCTGCAGCAGGAAGTGCCATGCGGTAACACCCTCCATATCCGAGCCGGGTAGCATATAGACAAGGTCTGCCAGCTGCTGGGGGATGGGGATCTGGGTCATATCGATGGCAAAGGTATAGGACGTGACCATATCCTGCGAAGGATCCACCACCTCATAGGTCACATGATCCTCCGTGACAGCATTGCTGACCCGGCGATCCCATGCCATCTGGCGATCTCCGCCGATGGCCTGCTCGAAGTCAAAGGTCATCTCGCCCTGCTTATACAGCACCACTTCCATAGTGGCGGTGATGCTTTCATCTGTTGCCAGAGCAGCGGTGACCTTGACATTCTTCAGTTTGCTGCTCTCTACTGCCACAAAATTGAAGCCGTCCATAGTACCTGCTGCGTTGCTCAAGCTAAAGACAAGATCCTGCTCATTGATAGCAACTTCCTTGCCCTGATACAGCGCCTTCACAGGCAGGGCAACGGACTGACCGTAAACAGCATTGACGCTGTCTCTTGTAAAGTAAACATTGTCGGGATTGACCAGCTCAATGGTCTTCGCGCCGATGACTGCATCATCGACCATGAGGCAGACATCTACGCTGCCGTAGTTTCTCAGCGCGGTCAGAACACCTTCTTCTGAAACAGAGGCAAAGTTTGTATTGGAGACTGCCCAGTAGGCGCCTTCAGGAATATCCGCTGTATTGCCGGTGGCGCTGACGCCTCTGGCAGTCATCTGCATCCGGGAGCCACGGGTCATATAGCTGCACTCAGCTTCCACGATGGCATGGTCAAAGGCGGTGGAGCTGGGCGCGGTGGAGACCATCATCAAAGAGGCACTGACGGAACGAGCCGCACCGTCGGAGGGGCTGCTCACCAGAGACAGTTCCTCTTCACCTTCCTGTCTTGCCACAAAGGTGGTGGAGCCGCCGCCGTCCAGATTGACTGCATCCACGCAGCCTGCCTCGTACATGATCTGTGCGATATCGGGCATATCACCGCCGCAGGAGAAGGGCTCCTGTCTGCCGTCCAGAACCATCAGAACAACCTTGCCGGTTCTGGTGATGCCCACAGCAGTACGGGGGGCTTTGTTATCGTAAGTTCCGGAGGTCATGTCAACACAGATCTCCCCGTCCTTGATCAGGACAGTGCCGAAGCCTGCGATGCCTTCTGCCACCTGTCCCTTATAGATGGTGTTGTATTCCTCGGTGGTGGCAATGACAGGCGTGCCATCCTTCAGAATGCCGAAGAAGCCATGGCCGTTGATGGGATGGTATTCCACACCACCCATGACCAGCAGGCCGCCGGGCTCGCCGGTAGTCATGTCGTAACCGGCACCGTTGGTACTTGCGATAACGTTATAGTTTTCGATGTAGTATTCGCTTTCCGGATCGCCATATTTTGCCTGTGCGGCATTGGCTTGATCGATCACGCGGGACATTGCCCAGCCTGCGCCGGGGTCGTTGTTGTTGTAGTTGGCAAACACGTGCACATCATCTCTGGTGATGTCTGCCGTTGCGATGTAATAGACCATCTGCTTACCGTCGCTGGTGGTGGCATACTTGATATCCTGCGTGATGCCGGGCGCCAAGGTGGAAGTCTGACTGGAGAAAATGGTGTACAGGTCATTCTCCACATTTTCCACATAGTCGCCTGCCAGCTTGCAGATATAATCGGCAAAGGCATAGCAGCACGCCTTTCTCAGATCTTCCAGATTGGAGGACACGAACTCTCTTGTGCCTTCCAACGTGGCAATGACCTTATTGCCGGTGTAGGCATTGTAGACCGCGGTGCGGATACTGCTGCGCAGACTCACACCGTCAAGACGGTTCTCCAGGAAGAATGCAGCACGGTCTTCTTCCGTCAGTTCCTCTGTGAAGTATTCCATCATGATGGCAGTCATCATGCCGTTTTCATATTCCACAGAAGACAGGGTCTGCATCAGATAGTAGGCATCCAGATCGCCGTGCATATCGGTAGCACCGAACTGATCGGACTCACCTGCAAATCCCTTGCACAGATAGTTTTCCAGAAGCTCTGCAACCATTTCTTCCACCGTGCCGGAAACACCGTGGCTGTCTGCGGAGCTCAGCAGGTCGACCACATCACCTGCCCAACCACCAACATCGGCATGGTTGACGCTGCCGTTGTTGTGGTATGTGATATCCATGGTGCCGAACATATGACCAAAGTCCACACGGTCACCATTGGGCAGATCAAAGTTGTAAATGTTCTTCAGACCGCTGACCTTGATAAACTCGTCCTCGCTGGAGGCTTCGGAGTTGACCATGTCTTCCATAGCACGGACAAAGGCGGCAAAGCCTTCATCCTCGCTGCCTGCCATAATACCCCAGGAGCCGGAGTTATAGCGGTCAACACCGGTACGGATGTACTTGATCACAAGTGCCAGAGGATCTTTGCCGGGGTTTTCCAGCGCATACATATGTGCCAGTTCTTCCAGAAGTGCCAAGTTCATCAGGAACGTCTCATAATCCCTGATCTCAGCAGGATCCAGCATGGGCAGCTCCACATAGCCTTCCGTATATGTGCAGCGGGTGCACTTATAGTGAGAGCCCCAGCCGATGGAATGATAGGTAGGCATCTTTGCTTCCTGCTTTTCCATCTCATGACCGAGAGCAGGAATGATCTGCTGCGGCACCGTCACTTCACCACAGATGGTGCAGTACTTGCCTTCGGTCAAACCATCCTGATCGCACAGAGCAGGAATACCCAGCTCTGTTGCTTCCACATGGGTGTGATCGGCAGCCAGAAGGAGCTGTTCATCGGCCGTTTCCTGCTCGTCTTCGGCAGCTTCCTGCGATGCGGCAGCCTGCTGCGCCAATGCATCGGCAAATGCATAGAGAAGATCACATGCAAGAAGCGCAAATTCCTCTTCTGTCAGCTGCGCACAATAGGTCTGCTCAAGATCTGCGATCTCGTCAAGGATCTCCAGACAAGTCTCTCCATCCAGTTCCTTAACGGCAGCAAGCATTTCTTCCTCGGAAACATCAGCAGCGCCGAGATATTCCTCCAGCAGCGCATCAATCGCTTCCTGTGCCTGCTCAACACGAGCCAACGCTTCGGAAGCACTTTGCAGATCCTCCTCGGGCACAATTTCCTCTTCCAAAATTTCATCAACAGTTTCTTCGCCGGGGATCTGTTCCTCATGCACTTCCGGTGCAGGATCTGCCGTGTCTGCATCCGTGGCAAATACCTGTACCGGTACCACGGAGAACACCATGATCAGCACCAACAGGAACGAAAACAGTCGCTTTGCCATGATCTTTCCTCCTAAATATTCTTACCGTTTCAGCCGTCATTTCCGACTGAAGCGATGATCTACGATTTACCCTTTGTCCGGCATTTCTATGATGCCAAATAAAGGCTGATACCACTTGTGGGCACACTAACCCAAATTATCCATTTTACCATCTCATATCATACCATTTTCATTTGGAAATATCAACCAGTCCATGGTGAAAAACGCAAGTTTTTCCCAAGTAAAATCAGACTTTTTTTGCATCTGCGCTGTGGTAGTTACATAGCCTGCTTTGGAACGTCACAGGCGCGTCGGCTGCGAACGTGGCACGAACTTCCTGCACACGGACACCCGAGGGCAGGTGTCCCTACAAACAGCCACGCACTGCCGATCATAGTCCTGTCATTGCGAAGGAGCGCAGCGACTGTGGCAATCTAAAAAACGGCCATGAGATTGCCACGTCGGGTTTTACAAACCCTCCTCGCAATGACAAATAAAGTACGCACTGCCGCCCGCTATGGACAGCCGGGGATGTGGTCGGCAGCTGGTTCTGTCTCCGACGGCCAATCCTTTTGCTTGCCCAAAAGGATTGGATGAAAAGGCACATAGGGGGAGGCGCTGATGCGTCCGCTATCTGACTGCTGAGGTGTTCGAATGGTCATACCCCGCGAGCCGAGCCGCCCTCCCCCTATGTACCCCCACCCGGCATGGTCGTTCCTGCATGGCTGATCGATCGGATAAATGGTAGGGCGGGCAGACCCTTACCCGCCGGTGCAGATATTCACATTACTGCCTGCACACACCTCATCCGCCCCCTTGCGGGGGCACCTTCCCC